>CANGWB010000013.1 GCA_947457465.1 Chitinophagaceae bacterium
GATTCGGTTCAGCAAAAGAAATCTATGGCTGGTTACAGATCAACCGACTGCCTGCCTGGATAGCTTGGATGAAATCATGACGTAAGTGAGCGCAAATACTCTCGAGCGACCAATAAATCCATCGGTCCGGTGATCTTGATATTATGTTGTTCTCCATCGATCAAGTGTACGCGCTCCCCGGTAAACTCAACTACACTGGCCTCATCAGTAAAGTCGGCCATATAAGTTGCCTCGTAAGCTGGCAATAAAATATCACTTTGAAATGTTTGTGGGGTCTGAACCAATCTTACGCTGCTACGGGCAATAGAGTGACTGCTTTCGCCCTCTACCAGTCGAATGCTATCGGTTGAAGGGATAACCGGAATCGCTGAACCGAGTCGTATTGCTTGCTCGTAGCAACGCTGGATCAAGGAAACCGACAATAAACATCGAACGGCATCATGCACAAAAACAATGGAAGGATCCTTGATCTGTCTCAGTCCATTTTGCACAGAGTGAAATCTTGTTTCTCCTCCCGGTACAAATTGAATTCGCTCAGCGCCGTTTATGGTTTTACAGATATCCCGGCCTAATTCCAGATGTGATTCGGGCAATACAAGAACAACCCGCATGTCTGAATAGCTCTGGAGAAAAGTCTCTACCGTTCTTGTTAAGAGGGATTTGCCTTCGAGCTCGAGGAATTGCTTTGGGGTGGAAGCTCCCATACGAAGTCCAACACCTCCGGCAACAATAACGGCAACTTTAGAAAGATTTAAGGCTTGATCCATGTTAGGTAGAAATAGCTTCCAGGTCTAAAATACAATTTTCAATCCTGCAGATGATCAGATCCATCCCAATCGGACAACTTCTGACCGCAACTTCATGGGATCGATCGGCGTGGTGCCTACTTGCTCACAAACGATTCCTCCTGCCAGATTTGCCAGGTTAGCCATACAAGTAGGGTCCATTGTGAGTGCGTAAGCTGCGGAGGCTACAGCAATCACTGTATCACCGGCACCTGAAACATCAACTACATTTCTGGGCAGACCGGGCAACCACTCCGCCTGATCGCTGGATTGATAAAATGCCCCACGTTCAGAAAGTGTGATCAGCGATACCTGATGATCTAGTTTTTCATGAAGGGAATGGTGAACTTCTTTCAACTTGATCAGATCTGGAACGGCATTGAACTGGAGTGCATCTGAAACCTCTCGCCAATTCGGTTTAAAGAGATCCACCCCCTGATAGGAAAAGAAATTCTCTTTCTTGGGATCTACAGCCGTTACGATACCCATTTCCTTGCAAATACTGACCAGCCGTTGGATGATTTTGGTGGAGAGCACGCCTTTGTTGTAATCCTCAAAAATGAGAAGTTGAGGTTGCTCTTTTAGCAGATACGATTCGATCTGTGTCAGCCACTCTTCCTGCACCGATTCAGATGCTTCTTGGATTGACTCCTGGTCGAGCCGAAGCAACTGCTTATTTCGATCCAACACCCTTGTTTTTCGGGTGGTGGGACGCTTATCATCTACTCGCAACAGATCTGTTCCGATGCCTGATTGTCGTAGAAGCGATACTAGGATCTGTGCGGGCTCGTCATCACCCACCAGTGAAATCAATTGTACCGAAGCCCCTAAGGCCGAGAGATTCAAAGCAACATTACCGGCTCCCCCGATCCGCTCTTCTTGATGGAGCTGTGTTACTACGGGTACGGGTGCCTCAGGAGAGATCCGGTCAACTTGACCAAAGAAATAGGTATCCAGCATAAGATCCCCCACTACCGCCACCCGCAAACCGGGAAGCTCCTGAAAGAAGCGGGCGTAGGGCGACATGATTATTTCTTTGCCTTGAACTTCTTGTTCAGTCCCTCGATCAGATCCCGGGTGATGTTGTGAACGGTATCCTTATAATAGAAGAGGCCGGGCTCATAAGAAACGATGTAGCTGTATTGGCTGTCATCATTATACTCCTTAAGGAACTCTTCGATGGTAGTTTTGATCTCATTCTGACGACGCAACACAAAATCGCTGTACTCCGACTCAAGTGATTGTTGACGGCTCTTCAAATTATCATCCAGACTTCTCATTTCCCTGCTGGCGGCATCACTTTGTTCTTGTGTAAGGGAGCCCGAGCTGGCCTGCTGTTGATAATAACTAAGTTTCTGCTGCATGCTTTTACCCAGTCGATCTAGCTCAGCCTTGATTGCATCTTCACGTTTGGTCATTTCTGTTTTCAGGTCCTTCACCATATCAAAATTGGCCGCGATGGAATCCATTTCGAAGTAGGCCATTCGAAAAGAGCCCGTAGCTGCGCTAGCTGAGCCTGATGCCGAAGTAGCTCTTCGACTACCCGAATTGAGTTGATTGTAGACAAGATACCCGCAAAGTAGGGTAAGAGCAATATTCCAGATAATAGCACCACGATTCATAATTCCGATTTTTTACAAAATAATGCGCTTATGCTCAATTCTCCATACAGGAGGGGTTGTTTAGGAAAGGCTTAACAGCAAAAAAAGAGCAGGCAATTGCCTGCTCTTTCAGTATTTGGAAGATTCATTACTCTTCTTCATCAAAAACCATGGCCTCGCGCGTGATCTGCAGCAACTCGTATTCTTCTTTGTTGCCCACAATCATTCGATCGAACTCGCGCAGACCGGTACCGGCCGGGATTGGATGACCGGTAATGACGTTCTCCTTGAGACCGAGCATCTCATCTGCCTTACCGTTGATGGCCGCAGAGGAAAGAACCTTGGTCGTTTCCTGGAAGGAAGCAGCCGAAATCCAGCTCTGTACACCCAGTGAGGCCTTTGTGATACCCAGGAGGGTTGGTGAAGAGGTTGCAGGCATCGCATCGCGGTATTCAACCGGCTTCTGATCGTTGCGGCGAAGGATGGAATTCTCTTCACGCACTTCGCGCAGTGTTACGATCTGGCCTTTGCGCATGCGGCTGCTGTCGCCCACTTCGGTAACAACTTTCTTATCGTAAATGAAGTCATTTTCATCGACGAATTCGAATTTATCGACCAGGTCGTCTTGGAGGAAGCGAGTATCACCCGGATCCACGATGTTGACCTTACGCATCATCTGACGAACGATCACCTCGATGTGTTTGTCATTGATCTTCACCCCTTGTAAACGATATACTTCCTGGATCTCGTTCACCACGTACTCTTGTACGGCGAACGGTCCTTTGATCGCAAGAATATCGATCGGAGCGATCTGACCATCACTGAGCGGAGTTCCGGCTTTTGCGAAGTCACCATCCTGTGCCAGGATCTGACGCGTCAATGGCACCAGGTACTTCTTCTGTACGCCATCTTTCGCTTCAATGGTGATCTCACGGTTACCACGCTTGATGTTACCCATCGTAACGACTCCGTCGATCTCTGCCACAACAGCAGGGTTGCTTGGATTACGCGCTTCGAAGAGCTCGGTTACACGTGGCAGACCACCCGTGATGTCACGGAGTTTACCCAGTACACGTGGGATCTTCACGATCACCTGACCAGCTTTCACCGCATCGCCTTCTTCAATGATGATATGGCTTCCTGTTGGCAGGTTATAAGATTTCTTCTCCTTGCCTTCAACCAACAAGGATGGGATCTTGGTTTTGTCGCGGGTTTCAATAACAACCTTCTCACGGTGTCCGGTTTGCTCATCCGACTCTTCGCGGTAAGTGACTCCATCGATAACATTCTCAAAGTGAATGGTACCGTTGATCTCAGCCACGATGACGTTGTTGAACGGATCCCATGAGCAGATCACATCACCCTTATTGATTTTCTGACCGTCTTTCACCTGCAAGGTCGCTCCATAAGGAATGTTATTGGTGATGAGCAGTCGGTCATTTTTCAGGTCTACGATACGCACCTCACCGGTACGACCGATGACAACCTGACTTTTTTCGCCGTCATTGTTTGAAGTGGTAACGATACGAAGTCCGTCGAACTGGATGGTACCATCGAACTTGGCAACCAAGGTTGATTCAACAGATGCGGATCCTGCCACACCCCCTACGTGGAAGGTACGGAGGGTCAGCTGCGTACCAGGCTCACCGATCGACTGAGCGGCGATGATACCAACAGCATCTCCTTTTTGAGTCATGGCTCCGGTCGCCAGGTTTTTACCATAGCACTTGGAGCATACGCCGCGCTTACTCTCGCAAGTAAGTACGGAACGGATCTCGACCGATTCGATACCAGAATCCTCGATTCGCTTCGCAATGTCCACAGTGATCTCATCTCCGGCAGATACCAGCAGCATATCACTTACTGGATCATATACATCGTGCAATGAAGTACGACCTATGATACGATCGCTCAGTGGCTCGATGACGTCCTCATTATCTTTCAGTGCAGTCGTTGCAATACCACGCAGTGTACCGCAATCTTCTTCCGTGATCACAACGTCTTGTGCCACATCTACCAGACGACGGGTCAGGTAACCGGCATCGGCCGTTTTCAAGGCGGTATCTGCCAGACCTTTACGAGCACCGTGCGTTGAGATGAAGTAGTCCAATACGTTCAATCCACCTTTGAAGTTGGAGAGGATCGGGTTCTCGATGATCTCGCTTCCGGTAGAACCTGACTTACGGGGCTTAGCCATCAGTCCGCGAATACCAGCGAGCTGTTTGATCTGCTGTTTCGATCCACGGGCACCGGAATCCAACATCATATACACCGAATTGAATCCCTGACGATCGTTACTGAGTTCACGGATCAGGGTTTCAGTGATACGGGTATCCACGCGGCTCCAGATATCGACGATCTGGTTGTATCGTTCGTTGTTTGTGATCAAGCCCATGTTGTAGCTATCCCACACTTCATCTACTTCAACCTTCGCATTATCAAGCATCTCTTCCTTCGTATCGGGGATGATCAGATCATTGATGTTGAAGGAGAGTCCACCTTGGAAAGCCGTACGGAATCCAAGTTGCTTAATATCATCCAAGAACTTAGCAGTTTTCGGAACGTTGGTGATCTTGATGATATCACCGATGATCTCACGCAAATTTTTCTTTGTGAGCAGTGCATTCACGAATCCAACCTCGGCTGGTACGTTCTGATTGAACAGCACACGTCCAACAGTTGTTTCGATCAGCTTATGCTCCAGCAAGCCATCAGCATTGCGGATGTTGCCTTTCACCTTGATCCAAGCGTGCAGGTCGATACGGCCTTCATTGTATGCAATGATCACCTCTTCAGCAGAGTAGAAAGTTTTTCCTTCTCCTCGTACCTTTTCGGTTGGCGTGCTCTTCTTGCCTTTGGTGATGTAATAGAGACCCAACACCATGTCCTGTGAAGGCAGGGTGATCGGGGTTCCGTTCTGTGGGTTCAAGATGTTATGCGAAGCCAGCATGAGGATTTGAGCCTCGAGGATGGCAGCATGGCCGAGGGGAACGTGTACGGCCATTTGGTCACCGTCGAAGTCGGCGTTGAAAGCCGAGGTTACCAACGGGTGCAGTTGGATCGCTTTTCCTTCGATCAATTTAGGCTGGAAAGCCTGAATGGAAAGACGGTGTAGCGTTGGGGCGCGGTTCAGCATCACAGGGTGCCCTTTCAAAATATTTTCAAGGATATCCCAGATGACTGCTTCTTTCTTATCAACGAGTTTACGGGCTGATTTTACTGTTTTAACAATACCACGCTCAATGAGCTTGCGGATAATGAATGGCTTGAACAATTCTGCAGCCATGTCCTTGGGCAGTCCGCACTCATGGAGTTTCAGTTCGGGTCCTACAACGATCACTGAACGACCGGAATAGTCAACACGCTTACCGAGCAAGTTCTGACGGAAGCGACCTTGTTTACCTTTCAATACGTCGCTGAGTGATTTCAGGGCACGTCCACCTTCCGCTTTTACGGCATTGGATTTGCGGCTGTTATCGAACAGCGAGTCTACCGCCTCTTGCAACATACGTTTTTCGTTGCGCAAGATCACCTCTGGCGCTTTGATCTCCAGCAATCGCTTCAAGCGGTTGTTACGGATGATCACACGACGATAAAGGTCGTTGAGGTCAGAGGACGCGAAACGTCCGCCATCCAGGGGCACGAGGGGACGTAACTCTGGTGGGATAACAGGGATGTATTGCATCACCATCCACTCGGGACGGTTCTTGATACGTGTATTCGCGTCGCGGAAAGCTTCCACTACACTCAAACGCTTGAGTGCATCGGCTTTACGCTGCTGTGAAGTTTCATTGGCTGCGGCGTTACGCAGGTCGAAAGAGAGCTGATCCAAGTCGATGCGGGCGAGCAGATCATGAACAGCCTCTGCACCCATTTTAGCGATGAACTTATTCGGATCCTCATCAGGCAGATATTGATTCTCCTTCGGCAGTGTGTCGAGGATATCAAGGTATTCTTCTTCTGTGAGCAGGTCGCCTGTGTTCTGTCCTTTATCCTGGCGGATACCGGGCTGGATAACAACGTACCGCTCATAATAGACGATGGTTTCCAATTTCTTGGAACTCACCCCGAGGAGGTAACCAATCTTATTGGGAAGTGATTTGAAATACCAAATGTGTACAACGGGCACAACGAGTTTGATATGACCCATGCGCTCGCGGCGTACTTTTTTCTCTGTCACTTCCACCCCGCATCGGTCACACACGATGCCTTTGTAACGGATGCGCTTGTATTTGCCACAAGCACATTCGAAATCCTTCACCGGACCGAAGATGCGCTCACAGAACAGACCATCCCGTTCTGGCTTGTAGGTACGGTAGTTGATGGTTTCAGGCTTCAGTATCTCACCGAAGCTGCGTTCCAGAATTACATCGGGCGAGGCCAGTCCGATGGTGATCTTACTGAAGCTGGCCTTGGGGCGATTTTCTTTGCGGATTGCCATGTTCGTATTGAGTATTTTGGATTCTGCTAATGATTAGATGTTTCTGCTCGATTAATCGAATTGAAGATCAAGTCCCAATCCACGCAATTCGTGGAGAAGTACGTTGAAGGATTCAGGCACACCCGGACGTGGTACGTTATCGCCTTTTACGATCGACTCGTATGTTTTAGCGCGTCCGATGATATCATCCGATTTAATGGTCAACAACTCCTGCAGGATATTGGAAGCACCGTAAGCCTCGAGTGCCCACACTTCCATTTCCCCGAAACGCTGTCCACCGAACTGTGCCTTACCACCCAACGGCTGCTGGGTAATGAGACTGTATGGCCCGATCGAACGTGCGTGCATTTTATCATCGACCATGTGATGGAGCTTGATCATGTAGATCACACCCACGGTAGCTTTTTGATGGAAACGCTCGCCGGTCTCTCCGTCATACAGGTAAGTATGACCGAACATCGGGATATCAGCCTGCTTACAGTAATCACCGATCTCTTCAACAGTTGCACCGTCGAAAATTGGTGTCGCAAACTTCATACCCAGACGTTGTCCGGCCCACCCCAGGATGGTCTCGTAGATCTGACCCAGGTTCATACGGCTAGGTACGCCCAATGGATTCAGTACCACATCAACCGGCGTACCGTCTTCGAGGAATGGCATATCCTCGGCACGAACGATCTTGGCAACGATGCCCTTGTTTCCGTGACGACCGGCCATCTTATCCCCTACCTTGAGCTTACGCTTCACGGCCAGGTAAACCTTCGCCAGTTTCAATACACCTGCAGGGAGTTCATCACCGATGCTGATGTTGAATTTCTCGCGCTTGTAACGGCCCAATTCTTCGTTGTACTTGATGTTGTAGTTATGCAGCAGGGTGTTGATGCGATCATCGACCTTGGCATCTCCTGTCCATCCCAGCGGATTCACGTTGGCGATGTCCAGTCCACGCAGTTGACGATCGGTGAACTTCGCACCTTTGGCGATCTGTACTTCACCGAAGTTGTTGCTGACACCGGAAGATGAATGGTCTTTCAACAAGGTGCTCAACTTCTCGATCAATACATCCTTGAGATCGTTTTCATTCTTCTCGTGCATTTTTTCGAGCTTCTCGAGAGCTGCTTTTTCGCGAAGCTTACCGTTCTTATCTTTCTTTGCGCGTTGGAAGAGTTTCTTGCCGATCACCACGCCCTCAACCCCGTTCGGAGCTTTCAGGGAGGCATCCTTCGCATCACCGGCCTTGTCGCCGAAGATTGCACGGAGGAGTTTCTCTTCCGGAGTCGGATCGCTTTCTCCTTTCGGAGTGATCTTACCGATCAGAATATCACCTTCTTTCACCTGGGCACCGATACGGATGATACCATGCTCGTCGAGATCCTTAGTCGCTTCTTCTGAAACGTTGGGGATATCTGGCGTCAGTTCTTCCTCGCCCAGTTTCGTATCACGCACTTCAAGTTCATATTCGGAAATGTGAACAGAGGAGAACAGATCTTCTTTCACGACGCGTTCGCTGATCACAATGGCATCCTCGAAGTTGTAACCTTTCCAAGGCATGAACGCCACTTTCAGGTTTTTACCAAGCGCCAGTTCTCCGCCTTGTGTGGCATATCCTTCAGTAAGGAAATCACCGCGCTTCACCTTCTGCCCTTTCTTTACAGCGGGGCGAAGATTGATACAGGTTTCCTGATTCGTCTTGATGAACTTAGTGAGTCGATAAATTTTCAGGTCGTCTTCGAAGCTGACCAACTTCTCTGCTTCATCCCGATCGTAACGAACATGAATCTCGTTGGCATCCACGAACTCTACCACACCGTTTCCTTCTGCGTGGATCTGGATACGCGCATCGCGGGCAGCTTTTCCTTCGAGGCCGGTACCAACAACTGGTACGTCGGGGCGAAGTAATGGTACTGCTTGACGTTGCATGTTCGATCCCATCAAGGCACGGTTGGCATCATCATGCTCCAGGAAGGGAATCAGTGATGCACTGAGTCCAACGATCTGGTTCGGTGCCACGTCGATGAATTCGACATCTTTTTTATCCAAGATGGGGAAGTCACCCGTCTCACGGCTGACAACCTTCTCTGTTTGAAAAATTCCTTTTTCGTCCAATGGCGTATTGGCCTGTGCGATCTTGGCCAGGTCTTCCTCTTCTGCGCTGAGGAAGGTGAGTTCTCTCATATTGACTTTACCATCGTGCACCTTACGGTAAGGTGTTTCGATGAAGCCCATATCATTGATCTTGGCGTGTACGCAAAGAGTGGAGATCAGACCGATGTTCGGTCCCTCCGGCGTCTCGATGGTACACAAACGTCCGTAGTGAGAATAGTGTACGTCACGTACTTCGAATCCGGCACGCTCCCGGCTGAGACCACCTGGTCCGAGCGCGGAGATACGACGCTTGTGGGTGATTTCAGAAAGTGGGTTTGTCTGGTCAAGGAACTGCGACAATTGAGAGGTTCCGAAGAATGAGTTGATCACGGAGGACAATGTTCTCGCATTGATCAGGTCAACCGGCGTGAACACCTCGTTGTCACGTACGTTCATCCGCTCGCGGATGGTACGGGCCATACGGGCCAGTCCGACACCGAACTGTGCATAGAGCTGCTCACCCACCGTACGAACGCGACGGTTACTGAGGTGATCGATGTCGTCGATCTCCGCTTTACCGTTGGTCAGTTTAACCAGGTATTTGATGATGAGGATGATGTCCTCTTTGGTCAATGTCTTTTTCTCCAGTGGCTGATCGATGTTCAATTTGCGGTTGATCTTGTAACGACCCACCTCACCGAGATCATAACGCTTATCGCTGAAGAATAATTTGTCGATGATGCCGCGGGCCGTTTCATTGTCCGGTGCATCCGCGCCACGGAGCTGACGATAGATGAATTTAACCGCCTCCAGCTCGCTATTAGAAGTATCCTTATTCAGGGTATTGTAGATGATCGCATAATCACCACCAACGTCTTCACGCTGGATGAATACGCTAGCTACTTCCATCTCGGAGATGGTCTCGATGGCCGCTTCATCCAAAACGGTATCTCGCTCCATCACTACTTCGTTACGCTCAATGGAAACAACCTCACCGGTATCCTCATCCACGAAATCCTCCACCCAAGTGCGGAGCACACGGGCCGCGAGACGCTTGCCTACATGCTTGGCAAGGGTTTTCTTTTCGGCTTTCACTTCATCCGCCATACCGAAGAGCTCAAGAATATCTTTGTCGGTTTCATAACCGATGGAACGAAGCAGTGTAGTGACCGGGAACTTCTTCTTGCGATCGATGTACGCATACATCACATTGTTGATGTCGGTCGCAAATTCCATCCAAGCACCTTTGAAAGGAATCACACGAGCGGAATAGATCTTGGTTCCGTTCGGATGGATGGATTGACCGAAGAATACGCCCGGAGAACGGTGCAGCTGTGATACGACGACGCGCTCGGCACCGTTGATCACGAATGTACCACGGGGGGTCATGTACGGTATATTACCCAAGAATACGTCTTGTACGATGGTCTGGAAATCGACGTGCTCCTCGTCGTTACAGCTCAAACGCAATTTTGCTTTCAGCGGAACGGCATAAGTAAGACCACGCTCCATACACTCCTCTATGGTGTAACGGGGCGGATCGATAAAATAATCCAAGAACTCCAACACGAATATGTTACGCGTGTCAGTGATCGGGAAATTGTCTTTGAATACACGGAACAATCCTTCGATGTTACGTTTGTCAGGGGTTGTTTCCAATTGGAAAAACTCCTTGAAGGACTGGATCTGCACCTCCAACAAATCGGGGGTGTCCGCTAGATGTTTGATCTTTCCGAAATCGATACGGGTGTTCATTTTCGCAGCTGACATAGTCGAAACCGGTTTTACAACGTTTTGGACATACCTTGATCGTTGGAGATTCTGGACTGAAAAGAACAGAATTCCCTGTAAATGAATTACTTACAACGAGAAAAGAATGTCAAAATAGATTTGGCCAAAATAAAGGATGGCAAAGGTAGGGAAAGACGGGGATTCAACAAGAAAAGTTTGGTCACAAAATCTTGGAATACAGCCCGATTTGTGGGTTGTTGACCCGCATGCATGAAGTCGATATTTGAGTATGACTTCCCGGAGGCTTCAAAAATTTTTTCGTTTCAACCGGTCTGAACGATGGGGACTGTTGTTTTTGATCAGTTTACTATTCGGTTTCTATGGTTTGGCCTCCTATTTTCCGAGCCGGCCCCTACCCCCTGCACCCGGCAATAAAATAGCTGAAAATAGTTTGAATCCTACAAGGGCTGGGGGAAATGCTGCGAATATTCCATTGACGCTCAGTAGGTTCGACCCAAATCGAACCCATGCAGCGGACTGGATAGTGATGGGATTACCGGCTCGAACTGCCCGCACCATTGAAAATTATCTATCCAAGGGTGGCAGATTTCGCAAAAAAGAGGATTTGAAAAAGATCTGGGGGTTACGGTTAACCGACTATGAACGATTGGCCCCCTTTATTCAACTTGAAACCAGTCCTGCACACCAGGAATATCAACAAACCCGAAATAATCAGCTTCCTAAAACGGGTTCTAGTAATCCGTTCGGATCTAAGGCTGAGAAGAGGCCGATACTGGATCTCAACCGTTCCGACTCAGCAGCCTGGGAATCCTTGCCCGGAATCGGGCCGGGGTATGCCAGAAGGATTATCCGATACAGAGAACGACTGGGAGGATTTATCAGCCCTGATCAGGTCGGTGAAACGTATCAATTTCCCGATTCAGTTTTTCAACGAATTCGTCCCTGGTTGAAGGATGATGCAGTGGGATCGGTGCATCAACTGGATCTGAATACCGTTTCGATCGATACGCTTGGCCGTCATCCGTATTGCGGATTTGCAAAAGCTCGTGTGATCGTTCGGTATAGGGAACAGCATGGATCGTTCAAATCTTTCGATGAGCTATTGAATATTCAGGTATTGGATAGTCAATGGATCGCTCGTATCCGGCCCTATTTGAACATAAAATAAAAAAGCCCCGAACCAGTCGGGGCTTATGCGTTGTGTGTAGGTCGAATTAAGCGATCTCCACTTCAGCACCAGCTTCTTTAAGCTTGGCTGCGATGTCTTCGGCTTCAGCTTTAGAAACACCTTCTTTAACGGGCTTGGGTGCACCGTCAACCAGGTCTTTCGCTTCTTTGAGTCCGAGTCCGGTCAGGTCTTTCACAACCTTCACGACGTTCAGTTTGGAAGCACCACCACTCTTCAGGATAACATTGAAGGCGGTCTTCTCTTCAGCAGCGGCACCGCCGCCACCATCTCCACCACCGGCCATCACAACTGCAGCAGCAGCTGGCTCGATGCCGTATTCGGATTTCATAAAATCTGCCAGTTCCTGGACTTCTTTCACGGTAAGGCCAACCAGGCTTTCCGCAAGGGCTTTGATGTCTGCCATTGTTTTTTCATTTTTACCGTCTTCACAGCTTACGCTCCGACGGCGGTTTTAAAAAAATTGTTTCGCCGGTTTTTTAAGCTCATCCGACACATGAGCGATTTATTTGGAATGAACCAAATCGTTTTATTCGGCCGCAGCGGTTGCTCCCTGCTTCTCGTGGTGATGCAACAAGGCAGCGAGTACGCGTTTGGCCGGTGACTGCAACAGACCGATCACCTCTCCGATCAACTCGTTCTTCGTCTTGATCTTCGTGAGGGCGCTGAGGCTATTATCTCCAGAGTATACATCGCCATTGATGAAAGCAGCCTTCAACACGGGCTTGTCACCGTTAGTCTCTTTTCTGAAAGAGCTAAGGATCATAGCAGGCTCCTTGGGATTCTCGGAGAACATCAGGGCGGTCACCTGATGCAGTGAATCATACATACCGGCATAGCGGTCATTATCCAGCGACTCCAGCGCCTTCTTGATGAGGGTATTCTTAGCCACCTTCATCTCGACGTTCTTGTTGAAGCAAGCACGACGCAGTTTGCCGATCTGCTCTACTGTGAGTGACTCGGTATCGGTCACATAAAAGTTATTGTATTGAGAGAACTTGCCTTTCAACAGTTCTATCACTTCGTTTTTTTGTTCTTTAGTCATGACGTTTAGTTGAATCGTCTTTTAGGCGATTAGTGAACAAATGCTTTGGTGTCAATGGCAATGCCGGGGCTCATGGAACTGGCCATGCTGATTCCTCTCAAGTAGGTTCCTTTAGAGGAAGAAGGCTTAGCCTTCATGATGGCGTTGAGAAGCTCCTGGCTGTTCTGCTCGATCTTCTCTGGGGAGAAGCTAACGCGACCGATGGACGCGTGAACGATACCGACTTTATCGACCTTGAAGGCGATCTTACCACCTTTTACATCATTGACGGCACCTGCTACATCATTGGTAACAGTACCGGTTTTGGGATTGGGCATGAGGTTACGTGGACCGAGCACTTTACCGAGCTTACCGATCTTAGGCATGACGGCGGGCGTAGCGATGATCACATCGATATCTACCCAGCCACCTTCGATCTTGGTTACGAACTCATCCAGTCCGACGTGATCGGCTCCGGCAGCTTTTGCTTCGGATTCTTTATCGGGTGTGCAGAGCACGAGCACGCGCTTGGTCTTACCGGTTCCGTGTGGAAGGGTTACCGTTCCGCGAATTGCCTGATCTGCTTTTTTTGGATCCACACCCAAACGGATGTGCAGGTCTACTGAAGCATCGAATTTGCAGGTGGTCACTTGCTTGACCAATGCAGATGCTTCCTTGAGAGAATATGCTTTGTTGGCGTCCACTTTCGTGTCGGCCTGTTTGCGTTTTTTGCTGATGAATGCCATGTTGATTCGTTTTGATCACCGGCCTAAACCGGATCGGTCATCGATTAATTTTCCCAGGGAGCTTTTCCTTCTACGTTGAGGCCCATGCTGCGTGCTGTACCGGCAACCATTTTCATGGCACTTTCCATAGTGAAGCAGTTCAGGTCGGGCATCTTGTCCTCCGCGATCAGCTTGATCTGGTCCCAGGAAACTTTGCCGACTTTGGCGCGGTTGCTTTCCTTGGACCCTTTCTGGATCTTGGCCGCTTCCATCAGCTGAACAGCTGCGGGCGGGGTTTTGATGATGAAATCAAAACTCTTGTCGGTGTAAACTGTGATAAGGACGGGAAGTACTTTCCCTTGCTTGTCCTGGGTCCTGGCATTGAATTGCTTACAGAATTCCATGATGTTGATACCCTTGGAACCCAGTGCAGGACCGATGGGCGGAGCCGGATTGGCCTGGCCGCCTTTGCATTGCAGCTTTACAAAGCCGCTGATTTCTTTTGCCATCTTTTTTGATTTATTGGTTCAAACGACCTTTCATCCACCGAGGCGAACTACCGGATCTTCCAAATTCCTCAAGACCGCCGGAGCGGTTGTTAAAGAACAAATTGGGGGTGCAAAGATAGATGGCCAGGGCGACTCGTCAAAGGAAATCAGTCTTTTTTTATAGGGGAAGAAAAAAAGCCCGTTTCGCTGGGAAACGGGCCTGCAGTATGTTGAGATACAAGACGTAAGATCAGCTGATCTTTTCGACCTGCATATAACTCAGTTCCACCGGTGTGGCACGGCCGAAGATCTTGACCGTTACTTTGAGTTTCTTTTTCTCGTCATTTACTTCTTCGATCACACCATTGAAATCGTTGAAAGGTCCTTCAATGATCTTGATGGTCTCTCCTACGATGTAAGGCTCGATCATGCTCACTCCACCAGCTTCGGCCATCTCATCCATTTTGCCGAGCATCTTATTCACTTCAGCTTTGCGCAGCGCGATGGGATCATCCTTGCCTAAGAAATGAATAACGTTGGTCGTGTTCTTGATCAAGTCACGAAGGTCATCACTAAGCTTACCGGACGAGATTTCGATCATCACATAACCAGGATAGTAATTGCGCTCCCGCACAACTTTCTTACCACTGGCAACTTTATAAACTTTTTCAACAGGAAGAAAAACCTGCTTCACCGCTTCACTCCAACCACTGCGGGCGATCTCCTTATCCAAGTATTCCTTGACCTTCTTCTCCTTTCCACTGATCACACGAAGTACATACCATTTGGTATTGGCTTCAGCAGAGGCGATCGGTTCGGTTTGTACGGTGTTGTCCATTAGAACAATTGTTTATAGATGAACTTGAATCCGTTTCCGATACCGGAATCCATCAGCAATACAACGAAGGTGATGACCAGCGTAGCCGCCAGCACGATCATGGTGGATTGCTGCAGTTGTGTCCAGGTGGGCCAGCTTACTTTTTCCGTCAGTTCGCGGATGCTCTCCTGAAAATGGTTCGTGATCTTTTTCATGTTTTTCGTTTCGCACGGGCAGAGAGATTCGAACTCCCATCAACGGTTTTGGAGACCGCTATTCTGCCATTGAACTATGCCCGTTCAGGTTCAGTTTTATGAACAACAAAGTACCTGGGTATGACCCCAAGTACTTTGTATGTTATTGATTTGCAAGCTTTTGCGTTCGGAATTTCCGAAACAAGCTTACTTGATGATCTCAGTCACCTGTCCTGCACCTACGGTACGGCCACCTTCGCGGATCGCGAATTTCAGACCTTTTTCCATAGCGATCGGCTGGATCAGTTTTACGGTCATCTGGGTGTTATCACCAGGCATGATCATTTCTGTTCCGGCTGCCAGTTCTACCTCTCCGGTCACGTCTGTGGTACGGAAGTAGAATTGAGGACGGTATTTATTGAAGAATGGCGTGTGACGTCCACCCTCTTCTTTGCTCAGTACGTACACCTCAGCTTTGAACTCGGTGTGCGGAGTGATCGAACCGGGTTTTACGATAACCATACCGCGGCGGATCTGGGTTTTCTCGATACCGCGCAACAGCAGACCGGCGTTGTCTCCAGCTTCTCCCTCATCGAGGAGCTTGCGGAACATTTCAACACCAGTTACAGTTGAAGTCAACGGAGCATCGATGAGACCTACGATCTCAACACCTTCACCAACTTTGATACGTCCGCGCTCGATACGACCGGTAGCAACCGTACCACGACCAGTGATCGAGAATACGTCTTCTACAGACATCAAGAACGGTTGATCAACAGGACGGGGAGGCAGTGGGATGTAGCTGTCAACAGCCGCCATCAGCTCTTCTACTTGCTTCACGCCATCAGCATCTCCTTCGAGCGCCTTGATAGCAGAACCTTTGATGATCGGTGTGTTCGCACCATCAAATCCGTAGAAGGTCAGCAGGTCGCGGATCTCCATTTCAACCAGGTCAAGCAACTCAGGGTCGTCAACCAGGTCAACTTTATTCATGAATACAACGATCTTAGGTACACCTACCTGACGAGCCAGGAGGATGTGCTCCTTCGTTTGAGGCATCGGACCATCGGTCGCAGCTACAACCAGGATAGCGCCGTCCATTTGGGCAGCACCCGTGATCATATTCTTTACATAGTCAGCGTGACCGGGGCAATCCACATGTGCGTAGTGACGGTTATCCGTCTGATACTCCACGTGAGCGGTGTTGATGGTGATACCGCGCTCTTTTTCTTCCGGAGCCGCATCGATCTCATCGTATTTCTTTGCTTGCGCAAAACCCTTGCTTGCTAGGATCGTGGTGATCGCAGCCGTCAGGGTAGTTTTTCCGTGGTCAATGTGGCCGATGGTACCTACGTTGACGTGGGGTTTGTCCCGCTTAAAGGTCTCTTTTGACATTGTTATCGGTTTTTGGGTGTTTTATGTTTGTTTATAATTCTTGTTTTGGAGCCGTTGATGAGAATTGAACTCACGACCTCTTCCTTACCAAGGAAGTGCTCTACCCCTGAGCTACAACGGCTTTTGGTGTCCGGCGCATCAGGTATCAAGCCATGGCTCAATCACCGAATCAGACTCCTTGGAGCGGGAGACCGGGCTCGAACCGGCCACCTGAAGCTTGGAAGGCTACCGCTCTACCAAATGAGCTACTCCCGCTGATATTCTTTCTTGTTCTGGCCGTTCGGAACGCGGATAGTGTGTGGGCAAGGATGGATTCGAACCACCGAACTCCGAAGAGGACAGATTTACAGTCTGTTGCCGTTGGCCACTTGGCTACTTACCCGCTGAGCCACCTGCCAGAATCGAACTGGCGACCTACTGATTACAAATCAGTTGCTCTACCAGCTGAGCTAAGGTGGCAATATCCTAACAACCGGTGCTGGATCCTCCGGTGTGTCCATTCCATCGCGACTTGGAACGGCCTTAATATCAATAAAGAACTACCCCCATTTTTGGGAAGGCAAAGGTAGGGGAAATTGGTTTTCAGAAAAATTTTGTGCGGAGGATTTTTCCACGGCAACGAACGAGGGTTCAATCGGTTACCCGATCTCCCTCAGGCCGACTGTTTTTCTTTCTGTTTTTTCACCAGATTGACCATGGAATCGAGGGCGGTATCGAAGGATTCTTCAAAAGACTTGCTGACGGATTTCACGAAGAGGTCTCGTCCGGGTACATGTACTCGGATCTCGGCTACTTTGTCTTTGATGTGATGCACGATGTTGTCGAGTTTCAGGAATACGGTGACCTGAATGATCCGGTCGTGTTGTTGTTCTAGTTTTTCCAGTTTACGATCGATGTGTTCAATGAGTTTTTTGTCGGCGTGAAAATGCACGGATTGAATAGATCGGTTCATACAAAAGGTTTTTCAGGTTTGGATAGAATGATTCGAGTTCACATCCAATTTACAACGATAAAATGCCACTTCCAAGTATGACGGTCAGGATTTTGGGTGTGCTTTTCGATGAATTTCCTGGAGCTTCCCAATTGTATTGTGTGTATAGACTTGCGTGGCGGCCAGGCTGCTATGACCCAGCAGCTCCTTGACAGCATTCAAATCGGCCCCCTGGTTCATCAGGTGGGTGGCGAAGGTGTGTCGGAGCACGTGGGGACTTTTCTTATCCAGCGTAGTGGCTCCGCCCAGGTATTTGTTGACCAGGTTCCAAACGTATTTAGGATACAGCGGTTTGCCTTTATCGGTGACTAAAACCGTCCCCTGTGCGTCTCCGAATTTTTCCCTCTTGATCTGTTGGTATTGCTGTAGGACCGTTTGCAGGTGGGGGCTGATCGGCAGTACCCGTTCTTTATTGCCTTTACCGAGAACTTTCAGCGAAGCGCGTCCGATATCGATCTGTTCATGTTTGAGTCCGATCAACTCACTGAGTCGGATGCCGGTGGAATAAAGCAGGGTAAGGATCGTTTGTGCATTGAGTGATTCCCAGCTATCTGACCCGGCCTGTAGTCCTTTGAGAAGCTGCAATGCTTCCTCCTCCTTGATAAAAACTGGCAGGCGTTTCGATGTCTTTGGAGAGGTTATGGTAGACATCGGACTGGTGGAGAGATTGCCTTGGCGGACCAGGTACTTGAAAAAGGACTTGAAGGTGGAGATTTTTCGGTTGAGGGATCGGGGACTGAGTCCGTTTGCCTTCCCATCAGCCAGCCAGCTTCTGATCATGGCAGCCGAAAGCGCAGCAGGGTCCCCTACCCCATAGGCGGATCGGAAATAATCGAAGCCTTGCTGCAGATCGGTGGAATACGCCAGGATCGTATGCGCGGAAAAACGCTTCTGAAACTTTAGGTATTCCAAAAACGACTGATAAGGGACAATCGAGTGCTGATCAGGCATGGTCACAAGTTAGGCAGAAAATAAAAAAGCCACCAGAAGGTGGCTTTTGAAAATAATCTATTGATAATCAGATGTTATACATCGATTTTTCCACTAGCGATTTGCTGCTTGTAAACGGCTTTTAAAACCTCGCCCCGGCGTTTGACGGATGGCTTGGTAAAGCTCTGGCGCTCACGAAGTTGGATAAGAGTTTTGGACTTCTCGAACTTCTTTTTGTACTTTTTCAGCGCCTTGTCGATGTTTTCGCAGTCTTTTGAGTCGATGATTAGCATGGTATACCTCCTTTTGGGAGGGCGAAGATAAGGGGAAATCCAAATCAAACGGCACCAAGTATGAAATTAAACTATCGTGCGCAGTTGATAAATATCAAACTACTCTGAATCAAGATTTGATAATCGACGCCCTTTCAGTGCTTCGGCAACCGAAAGGTCCATCACTCGTTCTGCTACAGGCCGGGCCTTAGCATCCAATTCATCCATGCACAATCTCAACGCCGTAGGGTCGGCAACATTGATGGCAAGTTTCATTGAATTCAACGCCTGTTGAATGAAAACTAATTCTTCAGACTTTATGTGTGCCTTGTTTTTTTCCAAAAAAGAAATGGTCTGATCCAACAGTTGCTCCGCCTCTACTTTCAGTTCTGCCCAGAGCCGGTCTGATCTATCCGCCTCGGCCTGCTGTATGGATTCATCAATCATTTGTTCTACGGTATTGTCATCCAGTCCTAATTTTTCATTGATCAAAATGGACTGTTCCAATCCGCTTCTTAATTCTTTCGCCGAGACCTTTAAAATTCCATCCGCATCAATTTGAAAAGATACCTGTACTTTGGGCAAACCGGCGGGCATGGACGGAATTCCCCTGAGTGAAAACGTCGCCAATTCTCGATTGTTTCGAACCAGATCTCGCTCGCCTTGGAATACGGATATGCGAATCCCACTCTGACCATCTTTTTGGGTTGTGTACTGTCGAGTAACTCGTGAGGGCACTTTACTGTTTCTGGGAATCAAAACATCCATCAGCCCGCCTGCTGTTTCAATTCCAAGTGATAGAGGCGTAACATCCAGTAGCAAGAGATCTTTGTTGTGCCCTCCCAGGATATCAGCTTGTACTGCAGCCCCCAACGCTACCACCTGGTCTGGATCTATATGATGACGCACCGGCCTTTTAAAAAATGCAGCCACTCGATCAACCACTGCGGGTACACGAGTCGAACCTCCGACCAGTACCACTTCGTCAATGCTGTCAACAGAACAACCAGCATCAGATAATGCATGCTGACAGGAGATTATAGTACGTGAGACTAGGGAGTCTATCAATGACACAAAAGTTTCTCTTGATAAAGTCAATCGATAATTACCTATCGTGCCAGTGAAAAAGTCGTGGGTTGATAAAAAACATTTAGCATGCTCGGCCATGACTCGAATTTCACCGGCCCGCTCGACAACGAATTCATCAGTCATCCCCATTTCTGCTGCCCAATAAGCTGCAATTTTCCGATCAAAATCGTCCCCCCCCAAATGAGTGTCCCCATTGGTCGATAATACTTCAAAGATCCCAGATGTTATTTCAAGTATGGAAATGTCGAAAGTTCCACCACCAAGATCATAAACAGCAACCCTTCGAGTTCCAGAATCATTTCTTCCAATACCATAGGCCAAGCTGGCAGCCGTAGGCTCATTGATAATCCTCAATACATTTAAGCCCGCCAAACGGCCAGCCTCACGCGTAGCTTGACGTTGTGAGTCATTAAAATAAGCCGGTACGGTAATCACTGCTTTTTGAACCGGCTGATTCAAATGTAATTCTGCATTCTGCTTTAGTACTTTAAGGATTTCTGCAGAAAGCTGTTCGGGCGTGAATCCATTGGGTCCTAAAGCGATTTGTACCCCCGAGGGCAGATTTGAAAAACGGATGGGATAGGCAAATTGATAGCGATCGGGATCAGATAAAATATCCTGTTGGGTCACCCCCATAAGCCGCTTTACAGAATACACCACCGATGTTGGATCGGTGGAGATCATATCCCGTACTGATTCCCCAATTTTCATATTGCCACTGGAATCGATATGTATTAAGGAAGGAACGGTAGGGATCCCGCTAGGGGCTGGAATGATCTGGGGTGTCTTGGTATTTGGATCAATCCAAGCGATCAAACTGTTCGTAGTCCCCAAATCAATTCCAACAACAATTTCTTGTTTTTTGAGACTGCCGGACGATAAATCAATAGATATCCTTGACACGCTGCAAAACTACAGAAACAATTGACTCCAGATAAATGCGTTTAACGGCATCATTACCTCATGAGATACATTTTTCCATATCCTCTGGAAAAATATCGCTCCGTGAGTTGATTAGGATTCAAATCAAGCGATTTACCATCCAGGTGTGTCACCACCCGATATAAATAAATGCCGTTTGCCAACTGCTCTCCAAATTGGTCCGTTCCATCCCAACGATACGCAGATATGTTCCGACCAATACGCAACGGGCCGAACTCGGCTTGAGTAATTTCTCTAACAACACGACCGGTAACGGTTAATATTTCGAGCTTGAACTGAGCGGGTGGCTCCTTGCCGGTAAGCGTAAATACAAAGGCAGTCTGGGAGGTGAATGGATTTGGGTAATTAATTAGGTTACTAATAGACGGCTTATTAATAATCTTGAATGCGACCTTGTAAAATAAATTCCCAGCGCTATTTTCACTACGGTCCTTAGCAGTGACAATCAATTCATATTCACCATCTGTGGAGAAATATGGAGCAAAGTTTATCTCCGCTTGATTGTTCGCAATTGGCACACTGGTCGCAGGAATAAATTGTAATGTGTCGCCTCGGAAATAAAATCTCTTCAATTGTCCATTGGGATAACGAACCTGCACTGAAATTAAAGCCGTGTCATTTAATAACATCCATCGGGAATTATCATTCAACAGCATCCGAATAATGGGCTTAGCCGAGATGATGTCTTGATCCAGGATATGGATGCCATCAAAAGTAACATCTAGCGTTGGCTGAATGCTATCGGGGCGGATATAAAAGTTTCGACTTAACACATTGTTGAAATGATACTGCTCGGGCTGATCATTATCGGGGTTAACATCCAGTAATGCAATATTTGATCCGGGAAGAGAAGCTGTCGGTATTGAGGACTTGACAAGCACAGTGTCACTAGCCGACAAGGCCCTCAAACGTGGTAAAGGGATCGCATGTGTAACATTCATACGATCAATAACCTGCAATTTAAGGCGGAGACTGTCAAATGAGACCTGGCTAACATTCCGAAATGGAATTTTTAAATGCTGCGGCTCCCCTAAATCCAGGGTGTCTGAAAACTGAAATTCAGTATTGGGCAATAAAGCACCCTCTGGAACCGGATCGTACAACAACTGCCAGTTGGATAACTGATAAGGTGTGAACAGGCTGGTGTCCTTAGTCAATAAACGCAACTTCAAGTATGGATACTGAGAAGCTGAAATGGAACTGATATCTACAGGAGTAACTGTTGCAGGATTTTCATAAAGTACACTGGTATTCCCATTGGCACGGACGCCCAACACTTGTATAAATGCAGAATCGGCCGGATTATCGCCTTGTGCATTTATACGAACTTGGTTCCACGCCTTTGCCGGACCAAAAACAGGAGAAGTTACAGTGCCGGTAGAATCAGTTGTCTGAAAGGTCGCTGGTAAGCTAATCGCATCATATCTTCCCTGTGAAATGATCTGACGAACAGGATAAGAAGCATTATTTTTTACAAATACAGCACTTAAAACTTTAAAATCATTCAGGGAGTCGATCACATTTACCCCCTGAGCCCGAAGAGCATGATAAAGCGTGTTTCCTGATCCATAGACAAGTGTGTCCGCCTTCCAACGATCAACGTATTCGAAAGGAACTCCGTTAATGGCAACTAGACGAAATACAACCAAATTGCTATCTGGAACCTGACTCAAAAACTCCCTGGCCTTTCTACGACCCGAAGAATCATTACTGTACTCAAAATTCCAAATGCGTGAAGGAGAACATCCTGGGTTCAGGCTTTGATACAATCCCCCCGTACCCAACACAGCATTTTTCCAGGGCTTGAAAGATTTTTTATCAAATACATTAAATACAAGAGACCAATAACAAGTGCGCCGTATGTACGGCTCATTGTTGACGGAGATGGACATGGCAGCGTCTTGAGTGACAGCCGTAACCCACACCCCATTGTATACCATAAGCGTGTTTTGGACAGTATCAAATTTCCAGGCGCCTCGGGTATGGTTAATCCGGTTTTTCTCCGATATCTGATGTTGGTAATAGTGCGACTGGCCAAATCCAGCCGAGGAATTTGACTTATATAAAAATGAGGAGGAATTCCATATCGGCTCCCCTCCTGAAGGTAATGGAGCCACGCGCCAGTAATAAACAGTGCTGTCAATAAAAGTTAAGTTCGGCGCAAACTCTAGCAGTCCGCCGATGCTGGAGATAGTCTGGCTTGCTTTAAATGGAGAATTAAAAAGCATAGTCGTGTCGATCTCCATTCTATATTGCTTTAAGGGAGCGAATGGGTTCGCCGTAGAAGCTGATAATTTGATATTCCGTGTATTGACAATTGCAAAGTTGTAGGGGAAAATAGGACGAGCTTCATCCTCATAAATGAACACATCCTTTGTTATGCAATTGTTGGATTCATACAACTCTTCTACGACGTTATCTGGATCCACACAGATTGATATCCTATTCAAGCCCTTATCTCGAAGCGCCTGAATGGGTATGTTATAACGAACTGTATCCGAGAACCGGATCCCCGGTATGGTATCGCGCAAGATAACCTGCGTAGATTGATCTGGGTATGTACGTTTTACCTCGACTACTACATTTCGATTCAAAGCCTTACCCAAATTTAGAATAGCCGCCTCCACTGAAAAACTAGCATCAGCCACCGATACAAAACTCGGGCTTATACGCACCTGTTGGTCTTCAATTACATAGTCTGGCTTCGGTGAGGCTCCTTTGAGTGTCAATGCCGGATCTCCATGCAGCGTGGACTGTTCACAATGGAAACGCGCAAAAAAGTCATCTTGGGTCGTAAGGTCAAATACATCTGAGATGGATTTTTGCATTATTGACCCGATGGAACCGCCATACTTTGAACTAGAGGCCGCTTTAAGGGTATTTCCGTGGTATATATCTAAATAATTAACGATACCCAATCCTGTGCTGGCAATAGTGGCTATACTTCCCTTTTGTGGAGCTAGCACAAACTTTTCGGAGATGGTCTCTCTAGAAAAAAGCCGTTGCAGATTGAATGTGTAAAAATTACCAGCATTACAGCCAAGAAGCACGAATAATGGATACTTCCCTGTGTTGTTGTAACTGTCCGGATTATCCAAGTTAAATTCCAGTGTGCTCGCGGAACTATGACCAAAATACGTGAGCATGCCTATCCCTTGTTCAAATAAATTATACATCCTTGCTGAATTCGCTTGCTCTACAGGGGCGGTTGTTAATTTACTGAACGTATGCACATTGGCTCCATAAAAGGTATCCTTTATAATATTCGTGAAGCCATTCATCGAAGTTGTAAGTAAATCTCCCAGGGTGCCATCCCCAGATCCAATGACATGCACCACATTTTTCGTCCACGCCTTTTCACTGATCAATGGAGACTGGTAAACTAATTGCTGTTCATATTGAATCAACTTATCTAAGTAATAACGAACTTCCTCTGCATTAATTACAGATAAGCGTCCAATGGGAACTTTCGGCCGTACATCCAATCCCGCATCGGCGGCTAATAAGATATCAGAGGCGGGTGAACCGAACGTTGGAATGAACGAGAGCTTGTTCAGATCCGGATTCGCCAAATTATTTCTGTTTGAAACATACTCCACACCTTTCCCGATCAATAAAACATTCCTAATCGGTGCTGCAAAAGTGACACGTGCGTAACGAATGAAGTTTCGGACTGACAACGGATGCAATCGGATCCCAAATGCAAACTGATCAATCAGCTGATCGATCATATACAACTTGGCAGTATGCCCTCCACCAATCGATGAACTACGATAAGCCCGATAGTCCTCGACCGGACTGGTCGCTCCTACATTACCTATCAATGAGGCATGCGAGATCATGAGATAATTTCCCTGATTCGCCAGCAAACCATAGTTAACGAAATTTCGTTGCGTAACCGAAGTGACCGATTGGGGAATACCCGTCGCCTGCGACATCAACTGTAACCGTCGAACACCAGATGCCGGTAACAACTGCACTTTTACCACACCTGAAGTTGCGATGTCGCAGAGGTAGCGCTGACCATTGGTCAAGTCATATAAAATCGGTGCCACACCACCATGATTGAATCCTGATATCTCCAGATAATTCCCAGACGTCGAACCGGAAAGTTGAAACGCAAACTGATTCGCACCTCCGAAATTGAACAGACGAGCGTAAAGCAACTCGATTTGCGCCAACGCCATGCGATCACTCGAAGTATTCATGTTTCGTATCTCAACCGCAGCTGTTCCACCCGCAAATGCCGTTACCGGAATAGCTACCATACGCCGCACATAATCAAAATAATCCATGGTAACGTCATCATACTGAGTCCCATTCACCGAAATGGTAAACCGACGAGGATTCAGTGCATTCCCAAGCGCATTTACCCGCAGGATCGGCGTATTGGCCCCAGCACCGGTAAATGGGAAAAGTCCGGTCAAATTTTCTGAGCGGACCGTACCCTGACCAATATCCGTGGATGTCCAACCCTCCCCCTGATCATAACTAGAAGAATATACAGCAGATCCCACGATCGCCGCATAGCCCGGATTAATCCGTTGTCTGTAGTAAACCCCCTGCGTGTGATAAAAAAATGGTTCCGGTGTGGCTCCAGCTACCAGATTATTAGGAGTGGCCGTCAACCGTAAATTGTTACCAGTGGGATTGATCGTTAAGAAATAAGCCGCCGTATCGGTCTCCAAACTCCATTTATCACTCAACTGATGATCTGCTACCCGATACATGATCTTATCCGGTCGGCCATCATTCATCTCTCCGTAAAACTCAATAAAATCAGTCGTGCTAAGCGGACCGGTTGGCACGGATGTAAATACGGGCACCTGCTCCCCATTTCGCCATAACTGAAAATGTTCAGCCGGTGTGCTCCCAATACCCAATCCAGCTAATACCGACTGATTGATCCGATACAAACCATTTGAACCAACAAAAAACTTATAATAGGTCTTGTTATAATCGATCCACTCGTTATTGAATGATTGAGCCTGAACGAATCCAGACCAAGTCAAGAGTACAAAAAATAAAAAACGTTTCATGGATGGAAGGATTTTAATCAACTGCCAGCCGGTTCTTTTTAGGCTTTATGTCTAATCGAAACGAAAAAACATGCGTGAATAACGGATTGGATTGATTGGCTAGATTGATAAAAGCATAGTCGATCGTTGCCTGCTGTAAACGGAATCCGACACCGGCACCTGGCTGAAAGATCCATACTCGCTTTTGGTTCAAGGTGTCACCATCTGCCAAAGCCCGTTGAAAATTATTTACACCCGCCCGCAAGAAAAATTGATCCTTGATGCTTAGCTCCAAACCCATCTTCGGGTCTACGCTCACCGGATTCGAACTGAACACCGTATTGCGACGCCCATCGAACGTAAGATCAGCATTCAGTTCCGCTAATAGATTTGTTTTCTGACCAAGCGAAAGCCGATGCCCCACACCCAGTACCAATCGAGGTGCGGTCAACTCCGAGGACTTGACAGGTATTTCATTGTTCGTCAAGTATAATACTTCTTTCTCGGCATCCGTGAACCGAAACGACCAAGTATTGAACGTGGTGGTTACATCCCTCGCCGCGATCCCCCATTGCCAAGTAGAACTCCTGTATTGCAAACCAAGGTCCGCTCCAAATCCCCAAGCCTTGGCAAACTTGCCCACACTACGATGGATGACTTTGGCATTGGCACCGAATCGCAAGGACCGGCCCTCTTTTTTTGTTTTCAACTCTTGCGCATAGGAAATCAGAAAGGCATAATCTGCCGAAGAAAAAGCCTGGATATTATTATAATTCAATGAACCATCCGGCTCCACCAGAAAAAGTGTATTCATGATATCATCGACCGCAAACCGCAAGGCCGTTACCGCCAATGCGCGCTTTTTATCAGACGATGATTTGGCGAAATTCAAATAATCATATTTGCCGATACCGGCAAAATAAGAAGCATGCATCAGGTTGATCTGTGGGTCTTCCCCCACGCCAATCAAACCCGCCGGATTCCAATACCCCGCTGTACCATCTTGTACGGAAGCTACTTGCGCACCTCCCATAGCCAATCCACGAGCACCGGCACCGATATTCAGAAATTCATTCGAGTATTTTCGAAACTGACCATAAGTCGTAACCGCCAACAGGCTCGACAATACTAGGAGAAAGATGTTTTTCAAACTCATGTCATTGGTTTACAACGAACAAGGATAAGCGAAAGGACATTGGAGAGACTACTCAAAATTACTGACAAAATCCATTTGAAGGAGCTCTCAGCAAACTAACCTACTTTTGACGTCTATAAAGCTGTTTCCCAGCTAGAAAACTGTAAATCATCGTATTAACCGCATGAACCTGCTCGAAGAACTACGTTGGAGAGGCATGATACAGGACATCATGCCCGGCACCGAAGACCAACTGAACCGGGAAATGACCACCGGCTACGTGGGATTTGACCCTACCGCCGACAGCCTCCACATCGGAAGCCTAGTCCCCATCCTTTTATTGGTTCACCTGCAAAAAGCCGGCCATAAACCCATCGCCCTGATCGGAGGGGCTACCGGGATGGTCGGTGATCCAAGCGGTAAAAGTGAGGAGAGAAATTTGCTGGATGAGGAAACCCTCAACCACAACATTCGAGGTGTACGTGCCCAACTCGAGAAATTTTTAGACTTCTCTGCAGAAAAACCGAATGCCGCCGAACTGGTTAACAATTATGACTGGTTCAAAGGGATCGGCTTCATTGATTTTCTACGCGATACCGGTAAGCACATCACTGTCAATTACATGATGGCTAAGGACAGTGTGAAAAAACGTATCGAAGGGGACTCAGGGATCAGCTATACCGAGTTTGCCTACCAGTTGATGCAGGGATATGATTTTTACTGGCTCCACCAACATAAGAATTGTAAACTCCAGATGGGGGGAAGCGACCAATGGGGCAATATGACCACCGGAACGGAACTGATCCGCCGTAAATCAGGCGCGCAGGCATTCGTTTTTACTACCCCCTTGGTTACCAAAGCCGACGGCGGAAAATTCGGAAAGACGGAGACTGGTAACATCTGGCTGTCGCCCGAAAAAACATCCCCTTACCAGTTCTATCAGTTTTGGCTGAACGCCAGTGATGCCGACGCCCGAAAATGGATACGCCTGTTCACCTTCCTTGACCAGACCACCATTTCGAATCTGGAGATGGAACACGATCAAAACCCTTCCAAACGAACGCTTCAAAAAAATCTGGCGGCTGCACTTACAGAGTATGTACACGGATCAGAAGCGTTGCGAACGGCGTTATTGACAACGGAAAAACTGTTTGCCCAACAGTCCGCTCCGGCAGAGTCTTTAAGTCGCGAAGACCTCCTTGCGATAGAAGGGGTCATTACCTGCTCGCTGGATCGCTCCAATCTTATAAACGGGATCGACGTAGTCAGCTTTCTTGCCCAAACCGGGATCTTGCCCAGTAAAGGAGAAGCTAGAAAAATGGTAGCGGCCGGGGGGATCAGCATCAACCGGAAAAAGGTGGAGACTGCCGACATCTTGATCAATACGCAGCAGCTCCTGCACAATGAATTCATCCTGGTTCAGCGAGGTAAAAAGACATACTACCTGGTACAGTCTGCGTAAATCCCTTCCGAAAATGTTTGGGAGAAACATCGCTCCACACTATTTTTGCAACCTCTTCGGATTGACCCATGGTGTAACGGTAGCACTACAGATTTTGGTTCTGTCTGTTAAGGTTCGAATCCTTATGGGTCAACTTAGAACGACCAGCATCCGCTGGTCGTTCTACTTTTTTCGCCAAATGATCCCTACCTCAACACCTGCCCCTTGAGACGCCGCGATTACATTTACATCGGATTTCATTTCTTCAGCATCATTGCCCTGGCCCTGCTCTCCAACACAGCCATTTTTTTCTGACCAATGAGTTTTGTGTAGAATTCATGGATTGGTCCGACCAAGGAAAACCAGTCACCAAGTTTTTCATCATCGCCCTCACCTCTCTATCGCTGATGGGCGTTCTTCTCATTGTAAGCTATCCGTTACAATGGTTGCGTTCTATTTTACTCGGCTGGCTCCACATGAATCGGTTCATGGGAAAAACCTATTTTTTTATCCTGCTGGCGAATTTGATCTGCGGACTCATTTACGTGTGGATCACACTCCCCTCCTCGAATTATTGGACCTTTGTAGAAATGCTGCTGATATCGATGATGCTGATTCAGCTTAATTGGTTCTTTCTCTATGAATCAGAGGACCAGCCTGGTAATCATTGATCAACGGAGCTTCCCTAAACATTCCCGCAACGCCTCCTTCCAATCCCGAGGCTTCAATCCAAATACCTCGCTGATTTTATCAGTATTCAGTAAAGAAAAGCGTGGACGCTTCGCAGGCGTAGGATAATCAGATGTCGGTATAGCTTCGACCTTGCAAGTCGCCCCGATCTGCGCTCGGATCTCAATTGCGAAATCAAACCAGCTGATCCTGCCCGCATTGCTGAAATGATAAATGCCAGCAACCCATTTTCCGGATCGCAAAATATCGAGTATGGCCCTGGCTAGGTCTGGAGCATATGTTGGTGAACCTATTTGATCGTTCACCACACGGATCGATTCCTTCTCTTGGAGGAGTCCCAACATCGTGCGAACAAAATTCTTACCGAACGGGGCAAACACCCAGGAAGTCCGAATGACGATGCTGTTCGGACAAAATTGAAACGCCTGCTTCTCCCCTTCCAGTTTAGAAGCCCCATATACGGATTGAGGCCCCGTAGCATCCGTCTCCACATAAGGCTTGTCAGACTCCCCGTCAAACACATAATCCGTTGAAACATGAATGAACCGAGCCCCATGGCCAGCACACCAGGCCGCCAATACCCCAACTGATTCCCCGTTCACTTGATAGGCCAGGTCTTTCTCTTGTTCTGCCCGATCCACCGCTGTATAGGCCGCTGCGTTAATCACCACATCCGGCTTGATCCCCGCCAAAAAATTACGCACCAGCTCAAAATGATGAATCGGCATATCGGATCGTGATAAAAACACGAACTGAAATTCCGGATAGTCAACTGCAAGTTCATGGATCGAACGACCCAATTGACCCTGCGAACCGGTAACAGCTATCGTTAGCTTTTTCATTCGATTAGAAGGGTGATGTTAAATCGGTCAGCAGCGGCAGTACCTGATCCTTTTCTGAAATGATAGCCTCCGATTCAGAAATCATCCAATTGATCCCCAAAGCAGGATCGCCAAAGTATAATCCGCCCTCAGCAGACTTATTATAAAAGCCATCACATTTATAGAGCACCTCCGCCCGCTCAGAGAGCACAGAAAAACCATGTGCAAAACCCGGGGGGATCAAAAACTGTTTTTTGTTCTCGGCCGATAATTCGATTGCTATGTGCTTACCATAGGTTGGCGATCCTTTTCGTATGTCAACGGCCACATCCAGGATCACGCCTTGCAACACACGGATAAGTTTAGCCTGTGCAAAAGGTGGTGCTTGAAAATGTAAACCACGGATCACACCTCTAGACGAAGACGATTGATTATCCTGCACCCAGCGGCAAGAAATACCTTTTTCGATAAAGACTGATTCGTTGTAAGACTCAAAAAAATAACCCCGTGCATCCTCAAACACCCGAGGTGTTAAAATGAATAATCCTTCAATAGATGTGGTTTCGATCTGCATTATAAACTCCAATAATTTCGACTCTTAATTCGGTTTCGATAGATCCCTTTCAGGTCCGCGATCATCGCATGCGGCTTGGTAATAGAGGCAAAATAGGCATCATCCAATCCTCGGTAGGCCTTGTGGGGAACGGGTATGATCACGGCATCATATTCACGGCCCACCTCTTCTGTCAAGCCAAATCCATATTCGTGCATTAATTCCGCTGAATCGGCATGCGGATCGACAACATCCACCTGAAGGAAAAACTCCTTCAGCCCGTTGATCACATCACACACTTTTGAATTTCGTATATCACTAACGTCCTCTTTGAAGGTGGCGCCCTTCACTAGTACGCGGGCCTGCCTTGGGTCACCGATATGGCGGATGATATGCTGAACTACTTTATTGGCAACATACCTGCCCATGCTGTCATTTATATTCCGGCCGGCCAGGATCACCTCTGAATGATATCCCAACTCCTTGGCCTTGTGCGTCAGGTAATAAGGATCCACACCGATGCAATGTCCGCCGACTAAACCGGGTTGGAATTTCAGAAAATTCCACTTGGTACCCGCCGCTTCCAATACCTCATAGGTATTGATCCCGATCCGATCGAATATGATCGATAGTTCATTCATCAAGGCAATGTTCAGATCGCGTTGTGTGTTCTCAATAATCTTGGCTGCCTCCGCCACTTTGATGCTAGAGGCGCGATGCACCCCTGCATCCACCACCAATTCATAGGTTTTTGCGATCTGGTCCAGCGACTCAGCATCAGAGCCGGAGACTACCTTGATGATGCGGGCAAGGGTATGTTCTTTGTCACCCGGATTGATTCTTTCCGGAGAATATCCCAACTTGAAATCAATTCCCATCTTGAGACCAGAGATTTTCTCCATGATAGGCAGACAATCTTCCTCCGTGCATCCGGGATAAACAGTCGACTCAAAAACTACATAATCCCCTTTCTTCAACACTTTTCCCACGGTCTCCGATGCACGCTGCACCGGTGTCAGATCCGGCACATTGTGTTCATCGACCGGCGTAGGCACCGCAACGATATAAAAACTAGCCTGCTTCAAAACCTCCAACGAGTCGGTGAATTCAATATCACAACCCTCAAACTCGGACCGCTCCAGTTCATTGCTTGGATCGACCCCCTGCTTCATTAACTCAACGCGCTGGGCATTGATGTCAAAACCGATTACGGAGATCCTACGTGCAAATGCTAAAGCGATCGGCAAACCCACATAACCAAGTCCGATCAGAGCCAGCTTTTTCTCTTTACGAAGAAGTTGTTCGTAAATCATATTAATTCAAATAAGCTAAAACAGATTCGATGATGTATGTCAATTGATCGGCCTCCATTTCCGTGTGGATCGGCAGGGAAATCACCGCCTCGGTGAGAGCATCGGTGACAGGCAAGTTCAGGGAAGCAGACCCGAATGAAGCGAACATATCTTGTCGATGACCAGGTACGGGATAATAAATCATGGAAGGAATACCACGATCTGACAAAAAATTTACCATCCCATCCCGATCGACACCTTTTGCCAACTTCAACGTGTATTGATGAAACACATGTTTGGAATAAGATGCCCTGAATGGCGTAGTTAGCTGGGGATGACCAGCAAAAGCTTTGTCGTATTGGTCAGCTACAGCTTGACGAGCCTGGTTGTAGCCATCCAATTCCCGCAGTTTGATCCGGAGAATAGCGGCCTGAATGGAATCCAAACGACTGTTACACCCAACGATCTCATGGTAATATCTTTTCCGCTGTCCGTGGTTAGCGATCATTCGCAACTTCTCGGCTAATTCAGTATCGTTTGTGAATATCGCCCCCCCATCGCCATAGGCGCCTAAATTTTTTGAGGGATAAAAAGAAGTACAGCCGATATGACCCATGGTGCCAGTCTTGGCAACACGACCATCAGAAAACTGATAATCGCAACCGATGGCCTGGGCATTATCCTCGATCACAAAAAGATCATGTTCGCGGGCAATTTGCAAGATCTCCTCCATCGGGGCGGCATGACCGTACAGATGAACAGGCACAATGGCCTTTGTACGTGGCGTAATGGCGGCTCGGATGGAAGTAGGATCGATACAGAATGTTTGGGGATCTACCTCCACAAATACGGGTGTTAAACGAAGTAAGGCAATCACCTCGGTTGTTGCGATATAGGTAAAAGAAGGCGTGATCACTTCATCGCCTGGTTGAAGCCCCAACGCCATCATGGCGATCTGGAGTGCATCCGTACCGTTCGCACAAGGGATCACATGCGCCACTTTCAGATAAGCAGCCAATTCCTCAGAAAAGGCCTGAACCGGTTTGCCTCCGATGAAGGCCGAGCTTTCCAGTACGTCCAGAACGGCCTGGTCAACCTCGGATCGGATCCGGTGATACTGACTGCGGGTGTCAACCATTTGAATGGGTCGCATAGGTAGAATTGAAGTCGGACAAAAATAACCGAATTCGGTGGGGTAAGAGGCATTGGAGTACATTTGTTGAGAACCCGAATTTGTTTTCCTTGAGCCTTCTTTTTTATCGCTTGTTCTGTTGGATTTATCCTGTTCTACTGGGATTGGCTGCGCCCTTTCACCCAAAGGCCCGGGCCTGGGTAAAAGGCAGAAAAGATATTTTCAAACGACTGGAGCGAATACAAGGAAACGCCCCCCTTGTTTGGATGCATTGCGCGTCGTTGGGAGAGTTTGAACAAGGGCGACCCGTATTGGAGTCCATTCGAAAGCAATATCCCAACTACAAGATCCTTCTAACCTTTTTCTCTCCCTCCGGATTTGAACATCAAAAAAACTATTCTGGTGCTGATTTCGTTGAATACTTACCAATGGACGGTCCGCGAACCGCTAAACGATTCATTGAATTCGTAGATCCGAAACTGGTGATCTTTGTTAAATACGAATTCTGGTTTTATTACCTGAAGAAGCTGCACTATAGAAACATCCCGCTACTGTTGATCTCTGCCTATTTCAGACCCGATATGTCCTTTTTCCGTTGGTACGGAAAATTGCCTCGAAAAATGCTATCCCGGTTCGATCACATCTTTGTTCAGGATGATCAATCCCGGCGGTTGCTACATGAAGTTGATATCAGCTCCAATGTGGAAGTAGCCGGTGATACCCGATTCGACCGCGTGGTGGAAATCGCTGCTTCAAACAATAAATCAGATGGATCTGAATTGTTCACGCCAAACAGCCGATCGATCGTTGTCGGAAGCAGTTGGCCTACAGATGAACAGCTCTGGGCATCGGTACGACCGTGGACACGCACAATCGGCATCCGATTGATCCTCGTACCCCACGAACTATCGCCTACTCATATTGAAAGCATCATCAAACTATTCCCCGGGGCACAGAAATATTCAGAAATACAACAAGGTAACCGATTTGAATCGGATGTTTTGATCGTTGACCGAATCGGTCTATTGGCAAAACTTTATCGATTTGCATGGGTCAATTTTGTAGGGGGCGGATTCAATGCCGGAGGAGTTCACAACGTCTTGGAAGCGGCCGTTTTTGGCCGGCCCGTGATCACCGGACCGCGTATCGAAAAATACAGAGAGGCCTTAGAGCTCTTAGCTGCGAGCGGATCGATCGCTTTACCGATTGATAAGGCTGCTGAGGCCCTGCAGAAGCTCCTGGCCGAATGGGATCTGGATGAGTCAACGGCAAATGAAATGGGCAGTAAAGCAGGAGAATATGTTCGGAAACGCACAGGAGCGGTTCAGCGGATCTTGGCTTACATTCAGGAAAACCGTCTCCTCACCAACTGATCGAACTGCCTGACTAAGGGATGATCAATAGGCCAACCCAGTTTAGTTTTTAATTCGCGGTTTATCCAAAAATCGGCTTCCGGAAAAATCTGAAACTGGTTAATGGTTTTTATGCTTCGTTCATACATCGCTTCATCGTTACGAAACAACTCTCGTACAAATTGAAAACGCTCATTGACCCCAATGGCCTTACGCAGATCCGTGATAGGTCCCACGCTCAGCCTATCCAACCTGTCCACCGAAGGCGACTTCAGCTGATCATTCAAGGAAGGTACTTCGGCCAGCAACTGCTCATTCAATTCAATTCCCCGGTGCATGTATAGAGTGGGGACTTCTTCCATCACATCAAAGGCGACGGGTGCGGATACTGGCTGAATCGGCTCCATCGGTTCTACTTGAAACTCTTCATCAAACAACACCAATGGGGCGGATTTGGGTTTCGGTTTTGGCTTGGGTTCAGTAGCTTTCTTTTCAACCTCAGTGGGATCGTTCGCGTCGGACTCGAGAAAGGAGCTATGCGTTGAATCGGTTGATATCGGTAAGGGGGTTACGGGCAGTACCACTGCAACTTTCGCGGTGCCGAGATTTCTGTTGGGAGAATCGAACGCGCGCTCCAGCTCCAGATTCAATAAGGCGATCGTTTGCCTCAACTGCTCCGGGCTTACGTCCCCCTGCAATTGCCGATTGAGTTCTTCTACCAGTAGCCTGAATCGTTCCATTCGCTATTTTTGAGCGCTTTGTTGGTGGTAAAATAACAAAAACTAATTCACATGTTCATCGAACCAAATACGAGTGGCCAGCGCAGAGGGAGTATTGAAGTGATCTGCGGTTCCATGTTCAGCGGAAAGACGGAAGAATTGATCCGCCGACTCAAACGCGTGAAGATCGCCAACCAACAGGCGGCCATCTTTAAGCCGGCGCTCGATACCCGTTATGATAAGCAACAGATCGTATCACACGACACCAATGCCATCGATTCCAAACCGGTAGAGCAATCCCGTAAGATACTTGAACTGGCTGGCACCGCCGAAGTCATCGGTATCGACGAAGCACAATTTTTCGATGCTGAGCTCCCCGAGGTGTGTGAGGAGCTAGCCAAAAAAGGCATTCGGGTGATCATCGCCGGACTGGATATGGATTACCTGGGTAAACCATTCGGTCAAATGCCGAACCTGCTCGCAAAAGCAGATTTCGTAACGAAACTGCATGCCATTTGCATGCAATGCGGCCACCTTGCGAATTATTCGTACAGAAAAGTGGTTGATGACGCACAGGTACTGCTGGGAGCAAAGGATTCTTATGAGCCCAGATGTCGGAGTTGCTACGAAAAGTAAACATCCAGCAAGCTATGCAAGCCATTTGGACACTCTTTAAAAAGGATTTACTGTTGGAAATCCGCCAACAGTATAGCTTTTACGGCATACTCCTGTATGCCCTATCTACCTTGTTTGTATTGTATTTATCGATGGACGCTCCAGAGCCAAGGGTTTGGAACGGACTTTTTTGGATGATCCAGTTATTTATTTGCACCAATGCCGTGGCAAAGGGTTTTTTACAAGAAAGCCGAGGGCGCTGGCTTTACTACTACACGCTTGCCCACCCCATTACGATCGTATTAGCCAAATTGCTTTTTAATACGATCCTGATGGGGTTTATGAGCCTGATCAGCCTCATTTTGTTCAGATTATTTTTAGGCGCCCCATTTCTCGATCCGATCCGATTTTTCGGCATCGTTCTATTAGGCGGAATTAGCTTAAGTCTCGTGTTCAGTTTTCTGGCTGCTATTGCCGCCAAAGCGCAGCAGAACGCAGCGATACTCGCGATATTGGGATTTCCGCTCATTTTGCCCCAACTGATCCTGCTTCAGCAAATTTCTACTACTCAATTTAGTGGCAATACGGATTTCGACCTGATACCTGTGGCCTTGTTGATCGGACTAGATGCCCTGGTCGTGATTCTGTCCACGATTCTCTTTCCTTTCATTTGGAAAGAATAAAAAATTATTCACGTCTCTCTCTGACAAGGATGACCGGGTCACCTTAATTTTGCAGAACGTCTATTAGGACATCTTTCATGAGCCAAGTACCACGTTACATGCACCGTCACTGGTGGAAAATTTCCGGAATCATCCTCTTGGCTTATACCATCATAGCCGGTTTGCTCGGACCGGTTCCTAGATTACCGCTGCTTCAAGAAACGATCCGTAACCTGTACTTCCATGTTTGCATGTGGTTCGGGATGATGATACTCTTCACGGTTTCAGTTGTTCAAGCCATCCTGTATCTCCGAAAAATGGATCGAAGACATGACCTGGCCAGCCGTCATTTTGCCGGCGTAGGTATGCTTTATGGCCTACTCGGTTATGCCACCGGTGCATTATGGGCGGCATACACCTGGGCCGATCCGAATATCCCATTCGCAGAATCCTTCAGCACCATTGCCCGCGATCCCAAACTGATCGGTGCGGCGATTTCTTTACTGGTCTATTTTGCTTACTTGGTACTGCGCGATTCGATCCCGGATATCGATCGTCGCGCACGCATCAGCGCCGTCTATAACATTTTTGCGTATGTGATCCTCTTCCCCGCGATCTGGATCCTGCCACGCGTGCTGGAAAGTTTACATCCCGGCCAGGATGGCAACCCAGCACTGGATGTTAAGAACGATATCAGTTCTGGCATGCGCATCGTATTCTACCCCGCGGTGATCGGCTGGACCCTACTCGGGGTTTGGATCGCCACGCTTCGGATACGAACTGAATTACTGAAAGAAAAACAATACAACCCATGAACTGGTTATCTATCTCCTCCGTACAGCTGTTGCAATCCGCCGCTAAACCGGCCGTGTCAATGGCTGAACTGATGCGAAGTGATGGCCGCATCTATGTGGTCATCGGCGTGATGCTGACCATCCTGTTGGGTATCACATTGTACCTATATCGTCTTGATAAAAAGATCAGAAAATTAGAAAAACGATCCTAATCCACTCTTACGTCTCTACCGATTGCTCAACCATAAATTAATCAGCATGTCTCACAAACCGTACAGTTTTTTTGGCGCCGTCGAACGCAGTTTCGACAAAGCTGCAGCATTCACTTCCTGGGATAAAGGAATTCTGGCACAGATCAAGGAATGTAATGCCGTTTACCAGATGCGTTTCCCTGTAAAGCTTGACAATGGAACCATCGAAGTCATCGAAGCCTACCGCGTACAGCACTCACATCATAAAACGCCCTGCAAAGGAGGTATTCGTTTTGCTGCCGAAGTGAACCAGGATGAAGTCATGGCACTGGCTGCATTGATGACCTATAAATGTGCGATTGTGAACGTCCCCTTCGGCGGAGGTAAAGGAGGCATCAAGATCAACCCAAAGAAATATTCAACCTACGAATTAGAGAAGATCACGCGCCGCTATACGGCTGAATTGATCAAGAAGAACTTCATCGGACCCGGCACAGACGTACCAGCACCTGATTACGGAACAGGCGAACGAGAAATGGCCTGGATTCTTGACACTTACACAGCTATGCACCCAGGTGAAATCGATGCGGCCGGCTGTGTAACCGGCAAGCCCATCACCCAAGGCGGTGTGCGCGGCAGAAGAGAAGCCACCGGATTGGGTGTGTTCTATGGTGTTCGTGAGGTATGTAACATGTCTGATATCATGCAGAAACTTGGTCTTTCCACCGGACTGGAAGGCAAGCGAGTGGTTGTGCAGGGACTAGGAAATGTTGGCTATCACTCCGCCAAATTCTTCCAACAAGCCGGCGCCAAGATCGTTGCCCTGGCCGAATATGAAGGTGCCATCGAATCCGATGCCGGACTGGATGTAGATGCCGTTTTCCAACACCGAAAATCAACCGGTTCGATCCTGAACTTCCCAGGTGCCAAGAATTTCGATAAAAGTTCTAATGCCCTGGAAAAAGAATGTGATATCCTGATCCCCGCTGCATTGGAAAATGTGATTGATGGATCCAATGCGCCGCGCATCAAGGCAAAACTGATCGGCGAGGCGGCGAATGGCCCCCTCACCCCCGAAGCCGATGAGATCCTGACTCAAAAAGGAACCATTGTGATCCCCGACATGTACCTGAATGCCGGCGGAGTTACAGTGTCCTACTTCGAGTGGTTGAAAAACCTCAGCCACGTACGCTATGGCCGATTGGAAAAACGTTTCACTGAAAATCAAAATGCTCACATCCTCGGACAGATCGAAGAACTCTCCGGGAAAAAAGTCAGCCAGTCTGAACGCGAATCCATCCTGCACGGACCAGATGAAGTAGATCTCGTGTACAGTGGACTCGAAGAGACCATGATCACCGCCACACACGAGATCATGAACACCTGGAAAGCCAACCCCACCATCCCCGATATGCGTACTGCCGCCTACGTAGTTGCCATCAACAAGGTAGGAACCAGCTATGCTGAATTGGGCATCTTCCCATAACGAGTACGCTTACTGATACTAAAAAGGGGCTATGCCCCTTTTTTTATTTTATTACGTTTCTTGTTTGATGAGATTATTCTTCGCTTTCAACCAGCGTCCCGTAATCGATTAACAACTCTTCGCCAATTTCAATATCGCGCAGTGTTTCAAAATATTCACCATCCTTTATGGATATGATATTGGGCACAGCAGAATGATTGAGATAAACAGATACATCCATCACCTTAAATCCGTATTCTGGCACCCAATAATGAGTGTCGTCAAACAAACAGTAAGTCTCTACCAGTTGGCGACTATGCTCGGGCAATGCATCGATCTCAGATCTCTCAATCGGAATAAATTCACCATGACCTTCGGAAAACATCTCCCTGCATCCTTTTGGAATTTTACGTAAGGCAAAAACACCGTTACCATGAATGGAAGAAGGTCGAATGGCAACCCAGGTATGGTGGCGAAGTTCATTCAGCAAGTTTTCTTTACGTAGATGCATATTTCAAGATATAGGTATAAAGTATGGCTTGTTCGACCGGATCAAATTTGTGAACAGATCAGCTAATTGTTTAAAATTAATCATTCAACAAATAACCCTTTTCGTTTTACCAAGTTGCCCGATCTGCATTCAGCCTGCCCCAACCAAAAGAAGCTGATCGATATGGATACTGACTGCTGTATTGCTGCAAACGTATGATCATCTGATCGCGCGTCAACCTTGGGTATCTTGACCAGGCAAGAGCAGCCATACCTGCCATGCTGGCCGTAGCCACTGATGACCCTCCGACCGTGGATGGCCAGTCCCCTGCATCAGCCAAAGACAACGGATGCATCCCGTCGGCACTTCTCTCCATAGTAACCACAAAATCCACCTCAGCCCCTTTGTGACAGACATCGCAGGCCGTCAGCACAGAAAGATCTTTAACACCGGTAACTGCTTGCACCTCTGGCAAAGAAGCCGGAAAGATCACACCGCTCCAACCGGAAGTCCAATCCGTTGACGTGCCCGCGGCACAAAAAATCAGTTTGCCCTTACCGTAAGCATAACGGATCGCATCAGTCAGGTAGCTGCTGCTAGTGATCCTTCCCATACTCATACTGATGATTCGTACATCGGACCGATTGGCCGCATTGGTAAAGGCGTCAACGACTCCTTTCAATTCCCTTGATTCATCCAGAAATACATCCGATGCCGCTCGGCAGGTAATGAGATCACAGTTGTACGCAATCCCAACAGTATTCCCATCTGTACTTCGAGGCGCCGCTACTACGCCGGCCATGGATGTTCCATGCCCACACGCATCATGTGAGGTTTCAGCTGAACCGATCGGAAGGCCTAAAAAACTGTTTTGCGGCAAGGTCACTATCCGCTCCAAACTTCGACCGAATGAAGCACCGGAATTAAATGAAACACTCAGATTATCCTGCCCCCAGGAACAACCCGTATCGATCACAAACACTTTTATTCCTTTGCCCGAAGTTCGGTTCCAGGCACCCGGAATACCATGTCCGGGATAATTCCAGGATTGTTTCGTTGCCGGAGAAATCGTTGAGTAGTGAACACCTGATCGAATATCCCAAGTAGGCGTATTACTCCCACAACCACTACCCGACTCCTCATGCAACTTCAAAAGATTACGATCATAGCCCATCGGCTCCACATATCGAACCTGAGGAGCATTCCTTAATCGCTGCAATGCAGCTCTGTTTGGCAGACGAAACAACAGTACCGGCAAAATCTCTTCGCGCCATTCAGTGATGATCGTGGCTCCGTTTGAAAGCGCCATGCGTATCACCTGTTCCTTTGCTTTTCTCCAATTAAAATGATTCAAGTTGACCGCTGTAAGCCATTTATCGTACCCCGTGAATCCGGTCGGTTGATAACCAACTGCCACCAATGAATCAGACTGTGCGATCACCGACCACAAGTCCTCTGTATTCCAGTTAGTCCATTCTGCCCGACCAGTAGTTCCCAATTGTTTATTTATCCGCTGATTGATCTGTTCGATTGTTAATAAAGATCCGACCTTCAACCTAACTGACGGTTCGATCTTTTGACAAGCGGCCAGGAAGATCACGCCAAATAAGTAGATGCATTTTTGCATAGGACTATTTTTATAGCGGCAAAATAGTCTTGAGCAGGGAGCGAATCCAAGTGAAAAAAACGGAAAATGAAATGTTATTTACCGAGGGATGGCCAAGATGCACATGCCGTGAGTCCGTCTGTTGATTTCTGCCAACAACGCGTTTCCATACCGTTGCTGATCACAAGATAGGTGGTAGGAATACGAATGTGATATCGAAGCAGCTGCTCCATCACAGTTGCTCCGAGAGGAATATCAGCTGATTTGCATTCAGCCATGAGCCAGGGCATTCCATCACGATCAAAGACGAGTAGATCATAACGTTTTCGCAACCCGTTCAATTCGATTTCTTTCTCGACAGAGATCAAAGACGTGGGAATAAGTAGCTCGATGGTAAACTGTTGGATCAATCGCTGCCTGACCCATTCTTCAGGTGTCAGCGCCACCCATTTACGTCTGCATGGATCGAATATTTCCTCACGTCCCTGATAGAGACGCATGTCGGGAGCAGGGAGTTCCGAGGAAAGGCTGAGCATGCTTCAAAACTAATTGATTAATTTCGGTGACATGAAGTCTAAAGAAGAGATCGTAAACAATTGGTTGCCCCGGTATACGGGCCAATCCCTGGACAAATTCGGCAAATACATCTTGTTGACCAACTTCAGTCATTATCTCAATCTTTTCTCCGACTGGCATAAGGTGCCCATTGTAGGTGCAGACCGCCCCATGCAATGCGTAACAGCCGATAACATCACCCTGATCAATTTCGGCATGGGCTCTCCCACCGCTGCCACCATCATGGATCTGCTCACAGCCATTCAGCCGGATGCGGTACTGTTCCTGGGCAAATGCGGGGGACTCAAAAAACGAAACAAACTGGGTGATTTGGTACTACCCATCGCCGCCATCCGCGGGGAGGGAACCTCCAACGATTATTTTCCGCCCGAAGTACCGGCCCTACCGGCATTCGCCCTGCAAAAAGCGGTATCCACAACGATTCGAGACTACGAAGTGGATTATTGGACTGGAACCGTGTATACAACAAACCGACGCGTATGGGAACACGATGAACCCTTCAAAGAATACCTCCAAAAGATCCGTGCCATGGCGATCGATATGGAAACAGCCACCATCTTCACAGTCGGCTTTTTCAATAAGATCCCGACAGGAGCACTTCTGTTGGTCAGCGACCAACCCATGATCCCGGAAGGCGTTAAGACCGAAGAGAGCGATAAACAGATCACCGCCCAATACGTAGAGAATCACCTTAAGATCGGAATCGATTCACTGAAACAGCTTATCAACGGCGGACAAACCGTACGCCACCTTAAATTCTGAATATGCCAGCCGCTATCCTACTACTTGCCTTCTGGCTCTGTAACGTCATCGGTTGCCGAAAAACAGAAACAGGCCCCGTATACCAAGGGCGTCTGGAAGTAACCGGCATCTGCTCCAATTACACAATGAGTGTGACGGGCGGCGGACTCGACAGCAATCAGGTAGAAACGAGATGGACCGATCCAACCACTAATCTGACCTACACCAACGCCTTCCGGCTGAACAACCCCTGTGATTTCCCGACAACACTGAAAGCAGGCGACAGCTTCTTCTTTCAAATCGAATCCGCTCCATCACAGAACTGCGCGCAGTGCTTGGCTTTTTATCCAACCCCAGCCAAAGGACTATCCATTCGGGTCGTGCAACCTTGAGGTCGACCTTGCTTCCCAGGGCGTATCTGAGCCCCCCTTTTACCCAACTAAAATCAGTTGCCTAAAAGGTGACAGAAGTCAGCCAAAAAGCTTAATTTCGCCCACTTTTCTTTCACGAAGACCCCACCGGCGCCGTAAGGCCGGCAGGATCTTGGACCGGACGTTTGCCCGTGAGGTGTCGTGAAGTCGCATCAACGCTCAAACCATGAAATTATCCCAATTCCGGTTCGACCTTCCCTTGAACCTGATCGCCCAGTCGCCAACCAAAAAGCGCGAAGACGCCCGCCTGATGGTCGTGCACCGTCATACCGGTGTGATCGAAAACAAACATTTTCGAGACATCCTCGATTATTTCGATGACCGCGACTGCTTTGTCGTCAATAACACCAAGGTATTCCCCGCCCGCATGTACGGACGCAAGGAGAAAACCGGTGCCAAGATCGAAGTGTTTTTGTTGCGCGAACTGAATCGCCCCAACCGCTTGTGGGACGTGATCGTGGATCCTGCCCGTAAGATCCGTGTCGGCAACAAACTTTACTTTGGCGACAATGAAGACCTGGTGGCCGAAGTCATCGACAATACAACCAGCCGCGGACGCACCATCCGTTTTCTCTGGGAAGATTCAGAAGAATCCTTCCGCGCCCAGTTGGAAAAACTCGGAGAGACCCCGCTGCCCAAATACATCAAGCGCAAACCTGACGAAGAAGATAAAGAGCGCTACCAAACGGTATACGCCAAGCATGAAGGAGCTGTTGCGGCACCCACCGCCGGACTGCATTTCAGCCGCGAACTGATCAAGCGACTTGAGATCAAAGGAATCCGTTTTTCCGAAGTAACCCTGCACACCGGATTAGGCACCTTCCGCCCAATAGAAGTAGAGGATCTGAGCAAACACAAGATGGATGCGGAATACTACCACATCGATGAGGCTGCTTGCAGTGTAGTCAACCGAGCCAAAGAATACGGTCATCGTATCTGCTCGATCGGTACTACCACCATGCGCGCGATGGAATCTTCCTTCACGGCGCAAAAACTATTGAAACCATCGGAGGGATGGACCAATACATTCATTCACCCGCCACACGATTTCAACATCGCCGATGCCTTGGTGACCAATTTTCACCTGCCGAAAACAAGCCTGCTGATCATGACCTGTGCATTCGCCGGTTATGAACTCACCATGGAAGCATACAAAAAAGCCATCAAGGACAAGTATCGATTCTTCAGCTATGGAGACGCGATGCTGGTGATCTAAAAAATAACCCCGGAATTTCCGGGGTTATTTTTTAGAGGCCGAATAAGCCTTGATTCAATTGCTGGAGTAATTCCTTCTTTCGCCCGGCATCAACCAACAATGAAATATTGTGGGGGCTTCCCCCATGACTGATCATGCGCACCGGTATCATGCCGATCGAACGCAACAAATCCTGCAATACACCATTCTCGCGACCGATCTCCTGCCCAACTACGGATACGATGCACTGATCGGCATCCACCTCCACAGCACTGAAACTGCCCAGCTCGGTGAGAATCTCAGATAAATGCGCATCGGAATCTATCGTGACGGAGACTGCCACCTCAGAGGTCGTGACCATGTCGATCGGCGTACGGTACTTTTCAAAAACCTCAAACACTTTTCTCAGAAATCCATATGCCAATAACATCCGACTGCTCTTGATCCGAATGGCCCATATGCCATCTTTAGCCGCCACCGCTTTCACCCCTCTACCCAACGACCTCTCTGTGATCAAGGTGCCCGCTGCACCAGGTTCCATTGTATTCAATAAACGCACCGGTACGTTCGCCTGCTGCGCCGGCCAGATCGAGGCAGGGTGTAAGATTTTTGCACCGAAGTACGCGAGCTCAGCAGCTTCTTCGAAACTTAGCTGCTCTACCGGACGAGTACGATCAACTATACGCGGATCATTATTGTGCATGCCATCGATATCTGTCCAGATCTCACAAACGGATGCGTTCACCGCCGTCGCCAACAAGGAAGCCGTATAATCACTACCCCCTCGCTTCAGATTGTCGACTTCTCCTTTTGCGTTGCGACAGATATATCCCTGCGTAACAAACAGTTTTCCAACTCCCGTATGGAGTGATGGACTAAGCCCATGGCGAATCGCATCCAAGCGTGGCTCATCGTTTTCATCGATACACATGAAATCCAATGCGTTCAGGAAAACATGATTGACACCTATTTCCCTCAGGTAAACACAAAAAAGTTTAGTAGATAACAACTCCCCTTGTGCCAAAATATCACGATTCAGTGCTTCACTATATGAAACTTGACAGATCATGTCCAACAAACCAAAATGCTCCGATAGAATCTGATCTGCCTCGAGTAAATTGTTATCCTGCTGAAGCAATCCACGCACGAAATCATGATAATGCTGTTGTAACACCGCGATACGATCCTTGGCCTCTTCTTTTTTCCCGAGCGAAAGACTTTCACCTATAGCCACCAACGCATTGGTAGTACCTGAAAGTGCTGACAATACAAGCAACACGGGCTCCTGCTGAGCGATCACCAACTCCGCAACACGATGCATCCGTTCCGGGCGGCCCACACTGGTGCCACCAAATTTCATGATTTTCATAACTGATAGTTTTTGGGGCAAGCACGCAAATATAACACGGGAATCAACCCGGCATCGACTAACCTAAACTCGGCACACCCAAACGTTGCGACAATGCATTCAGATCTTCCACAACCGAATCCATCAACGGAATACCCGATACCATACGATCCGCTTCCGCTTCTCGCTCCGGATCGCCGGGCACCAACACCGGCTGTGCCACATCAATAGGCGTAGCGGAACGAAAGCCGCGGATCCAATGATCCATATGTGACTTGTATTCATCAACGGAACGAAAAGCATCTACCCGCATGGCACCTAAAAAATGACCGATACCCTTACCCGGCTGTTGCGCAGGCATCGGTACATACGCCGGAAAAGGCGGAACCCAGGGAGCATAATTGGCTCCACTTAACAAGGCTGAAAAAAGATCGACGATCGCACCTAACGCATATCCCTTATGCGATCCGTGTTCCCGATCGCCACCCAAAGGCAACAAAGCGCCTCCCTGTTTTAAGATATTAGGGTCATGTGTGGGATTACCTTCTTTATCCTGCACCCAACCAGTAGGCGTATCCTGCTCCTTGCGTTGCAGAATCTCCAACTTACCATTGGCAGCTGTAGTCGTAGCCAGATCGGCAACAAAGGGCGGCTCCTCTCCTGCCGGTGCAGCAACACAGATCGGATTGGTTCCCAGCAATCGGTCTTTCGAAAAGGTGGGTGCCACCAGCGGACTGGCATTGGTCATCGCCCAACCGATCATATTCTCTTGCAACGCCTGCATAGCATGAAACGCAGCGATCCCGAAATGATTTGAATTCTGAACACTTACCCAACCCGTACCCACCTGCTTTGCTTTTTCGATTGCGATCTGCATAGCCTTGGCGGCTACAACCAAGCCTAAGCCTCTGTCCCCATCTACTACAGCGGTAGAAGGCGTTTCATGGATCACCCTGATGTTTGGCTGTGCATTGACTCGACCCGCCTCCCAAAGTCGAACATAACCACTTAACCGAGCCACACCGTGTGAATCGATACCCCTCAGATCAGCCGACAATAACGCCCGGGTCGCCAGCATGGCATCCTCCTCAGGGCAGCCGATCCGCAAAAAGATGGCTCGCGTATAATCAGTCAATTGCTCGTAAGAAACACAATGGGCATTCATGTTGCAAAAATAACCCGATAGAAGAAGCATCGGGGCACAAATAAAAAAGCCTCCAGAAGGAGGCTTGAGATTTTATTCGTGTAGGATCAGAATGGAAGATCATCCATCTGATCATTTCCGAAGGGAGCCGGACCCGCTCCCATGGGTGCAGCAGATGAATATCCTCCGCCACCACCTGCAGCTTGCTCGCTACGCCCACCCAACAACTGCACATCTCGTACACGGAGCGACAAGGAAGCGCCCGGTGTACCGTCGTTACGTTGAAAAGAGCGAGCTTCTGGTTGCCCCTCCACATACACCTGCTTTCCTTTGGTTAGGTATTGAGATAAAGCGGTTCTGTCTGTCCAATAGGCACAATCTACCCAGATGGTTTTTTCCTGCTGATTGCCCTGGCTGTCACGAAATTTCTCTGTGTGAGCAACCGTGAAATTGATAACATTCTTACCATTCACCGTGTTAACGACACAGTCCTTTCCGAGGTTGCCGATGACTTGCATTTTGATCATAGTACTCTGTTTTAGTTCGTAATTAAATTGGATGACGAATATACTGTTTTTCTACGCAGGCGGTTGCGTCACTCCTCGGCACGAGCACTGCCTGAGTCGATGAGTTTCCCGAAGAAAATAGCATTCATATACAACTTGGCACCCCCCAGCCAATAGGCCCGCAGATTGGGGTTGTCAGCGATGTTGATCACTCTTCCCTGCCCCAGCGAATTGACTACTACAGCTGCTGCTCCCTTGGTTGCTTCCAGATTCTCGGCGCTCACCCAACCGCTTTGCAATGGGGTGGGTGTATAAACGAAAGGTGTTGCGAACGGATTACGGCTGCGGTCGAGGTAAACCTTGTTCGCCTTGAATAAACTAACCGTGGATTGAGTATAGCCGAATGCCATTGGGTGGGTTGCATCATAAGTCGTCTCCACGATGGCACCCCGCATCTGCTGCGCGCCATCCAACTGATCGCGTTTACCATACGAAAGCCACTTGGAGCTATCGATTCCGGATTTAGCTCGTTTCAACTTTACGTCGGAGATCCCTTGTTGCTGTGCCCAGTTGATCGCTTCCTCCGTCAGTACCAAGGTCCCGCCGGATTGCACCCAGCTACGCAGCTTGTCTTTATTCAATTCCGAATAACTACCTCCGACCATCAAAATCGTATTGTATTTGCTGACATCGACCCGATTGAAATGTGATGGCTCCAATAACGTCAGTCTGAAATCCATTCGCTGATCCAATAGATGCCATACTTCGCCCGCATCGGTGGCATTCACACCCGGACCGGCGATCAAGGCAACCGACGGACGGTTCAGGGTGACGAAACGGCTGCTGCCCAGGTCCGACCCGGAAAGAGAGAGCCCGGTTTGCACAGCCTGACAAGAGATGCCATACTTTTTCACCAATGCATTCAATCGGTCGTACAAATCAACCGAAGCTGTTGATTGCAATTGGACAGGTATGAGGAGTGTTCCGGCCTCATAGCTTCTGTCGGAATCCTGCACACGGATCTTAAAAGGGGCGAGTGCTGCTTTGACCAGATGCCCTGACTGCAACAATTCATTAAGTGCTGCCGGCGCCTGCAGGTCAGTCCACCGGATCAAATACCCATAATCAGATTGACCGCCTTCGATCAACCCGGGCAATACCGGCATCTTCATCTCACTGGTGGTGGGCACCATACTCAACTCCGCATAGGGAATACCAAAGGCCAACGGCATAGTCCAGGAGGTGATGTCATAGAACAAGCTGTCGCGGTAGGTTCGATTCTTTTCAAAGATCGTGCGGATCAATGTGTGCTGTGGCTGATTGAGGCTGACCACATAGGAAGACCGTATCGAAAAATCGGGGCAAGCTTTGTTATCGGCCAATGAACGTACCTCGATCTGATGCCGCTGCAACATCTCCAAAAATCGTTGCACGCGAACCGGATCCGTAGGGTCGCCAAATACGTAAGACTTAACCGGATTAGCAGCCGCACGAGCAGATGCCTCTTGGTAAAAACGTCGCTGATAGTCCAACAGCTCCACTCGCAAACGCATCGAGCCCTCCAGTGTAGAGAGCGTAGTCACAAATTGATTTCGAATGGTAAAAGGAAAAGTAAGCAACCCGTTGGCGGTCTGTTGACCATGACCACGAGATGAAGCTTGTTCAAACAGAATGCCTACCGATCCGTTGATATCAGGATAGGTAGACCCTTTGCCGTAATAGAAATCATCGTAATTCTCTTTGGTGAAATACAAAGAACCAATTCGGTTAAGTGCATCTGCATGATAGGTGGCCAATCGGCTAGTGATCTCCTGATTTTGCGGGGGCGTCAACGGATTTACTCGGGAAGGAACACCCGGTTGAAAAAAGAAACTGGCATCACTACCCTGCTCGTGATGATCGGTCAGCACGTTCGGCTTCCATAGATGAAACCAACGTAAGCGATTCTGACTCTCTACGTGTTGAGCCGGCAACCAATCCCTGTTCAGATCAAACCAATAATGATTGAATCGTCCGCCCGGCCATACTTCGTTGTACTCCCGCGCGTTTGGATCCGATACCAGATTTTTACTCTTATGCTGATTGGCCCAGGTAGAGAAACGTTGTAACCCGTCGGGATTGAAGGAAGGATCCAATAAGATCACCGTACTATCCAACAACTTATCGATGGCTGCCCCTTGAGCAGCGGCTAAGTGGTAGGCTGTTAGCAAGGAAGCATTGGAACCACTTGGTTCATTGCCATGGATGGAATGGCCGATCCATAGAACAGCCGGCATCGACTTGATATCCAAGGAAGCCGAACGCGCTGGGTCTGTCAACTGAACGTGTTGCTCTCGGATCTCGGAGAGACGGGCGTGATTGCGAGGCGAGGTGATAATAAGCAGGACTTGAGGTCTGTCTTCGTAACTCAGTCCCATGTTGACGAGCTGGATCCGCTGCGGAACTGCTTTCGCTAAGGTTTGCATATAGAGAAAAAGCCGATCGTGGGTCACATGCCACTGCCCTACTTCGTGATAGATCACCTGCGCGGGTTTGGGCACGGCCGGATCATAGGTCACGCCTGCTGGCAAATAATAACTGAGGTCCTGGGCCATCAAACCTGACCCGAATAAACAGAACAAGAGTCGGAAAATGATCGATTTCATAAAGCAGATTGAGACGCGTAAGTTAGCCAATTCAAGGGCAATCCGATCGTATCTTTGCCCGGTGTTTTGCACAGCTTACGATGAGTAAACAAGGAAAAGTTCTGGTTGCCATGAGTGGAGGGATCGACAGCACGGTCACCGCCCTCATGCTGCATGCCCAAGGGTATGAAGTGGTGGGTATCACCATGAAAACCTGGGACTATGCCGCCAGCGGTGGCAGCAAAAAAGAAACCGGCTGCTGCAACCTCGACTCCTTCAACGACGCACGACAAGCCGCCGTGGAGCATGGATTTGCCCATTACATTTTAGACATCCGGGATGAATTCGGCGATTTTGTGATCGAGAATTTCGTTGAGGAATACCTCGCCGGACGGACCCCGAACCCTTGTGTACTCTGCAACACCCACATCAAATGGCGAGCGCTCCTGAAACGCGCTGATGCCTTAGGATGCGATTTCATAGCCACCGGCCATTATGCCAAGATCAAACAACATGAGAACGGGCGATATGGCATTAGCAAAGCAGTTGATGAGACCAAAGATCAGAGCTATGTACTGTGGGGTCTGCAACAGGACCTGCTGAGCAGAACCTTACTTCCATTGGGCCCTTACAAAAAAACTGAAATCCGACAAATGGCACATGATTTCGGCTATCCGGAACTGGCCAAAAAACATGAAAGCTACGAGATCTGTTTTGTGCCCGACAACGATTACCGCGGATTCCTCAAGCGCAATGTAGACGGACTAGAAGCACGTGTAGATGGGGGTCACTTCATCGACAAAAATGGAAAGGTATTAGGCAACCATCAAGGTTATCCATTCTACACGATCGGACAACGAAAAGGACTCATTGCACTGGGCAAACCTGTATTTGTCACTCACATCGATCCGGAAAATAATACGGTCACGCTGGGCGATGAGTCTGATCTCGATGCCAGC
>CANGWB010000014.1 GCA_947457465.1 Chitinophagaceae bacterium
AATGATTATGATGTCGTCTTTTTTGAATGCCATATTTTTTGTTTACCCTTTTTAGATAAAAAGGGATTTTTTGTAAAACACGAAACCGTGAAGAAAGTTCGCTACAAACAGCTGTTTGTCGGTTTCGGGCTGAAGGTAATCTTTTTTGAAAGCCCTCCAAATGTGGATGACACTGATTTTCATCTATTATTGTAACATATTGAATATCAAAATTTTATCAATTATAATAAAAAGTGAAAATCAGTTTTTTGCTTTGGCCAGGGGTTCATTTCGAAAGACCACCATCTCGTCAAAAACGTCTACCAGTACGGGCTGAGCGCGATCGATGGTTCCGGCCAGGATCTTTTTGCTGAGCGGATTGATGATCTCCTTTTGGATGAGTCGTTTGAGGGGTCGGGCTCCAAACTGCGGGTCGAATCCCTGCTCGCTCAAAAAGGCCAACGCATAATCGCTGAAGTGCAGGTCGATGCCCGAAGCGGCCAATAGCTCAGACAAGCCTTTCAATTGGATTCGAACGATGCCCTGTATTTCGGTTTTAAGCAATGGCTGAAACAGTATGATCTCATCAACACGATTCAAAAATTCCGGTCGGACTGTCTGGCGCAATAAATGCATCACCTCCCCTTTTGTTTGCTGCATGACATCCTGCACCGTGCGTTCTCCGATCTGTTCAAATGCCTCCATGATGAGGTGGCTACCCAGATTACTGGTCATGATGATGATCGTATTCTTGAAATTTACGACTCGACCTTTATTGTCGGTCAGCCTGCCATCATCCAGCACTTGCAAGAGCACATTCCAAACATCCGGATGCGCTTTTTCGATCTCATCCAACAGAACAACACTATAAGGTTTACGACGGACGGCTTCAGTAAGCTGCCCCCCCTCTTCATATCCTACATAACCCGGAGGTGCCCCCACGAGTCTGGATACGGTGTGCTTCTCCTGGTATTCACTCATATCGATACGGGTCATCAAACTTTCATCATCGAATAAGTAAGAAGCCAACGCTTTTGCCAGTTCAGTTTTACCAACTCCGGTAGTACCCAAAAAGATGAAGGACCCAATGGGGCGTTTGGGATCCTGCAATCCGGCCCTGCTTCTTCTTATAGCATCTGCTACGGCGGTGATCGCTTCTTCTTGTCCCACGACCCGTTCATGTAAATGTTCCTCCAGGTGAAGCAGCTTCTCTTGTTCGCTCTGCAACATTTTTGCTACCGGAATACCGGTCGCTTTAGCCACACTTTCCGCAATATCTTCGGCATCGACTTCCTCTTTGAGCAAACGCTTTTCTGAAGATTGCGCAAGTTGACTGGTCAACACCTCGATCTGCTTTTCTTGCTCCTGGATCTTACCATAGCGGATCTCTGCTACTTTACCATAATCACCTTCCCGCTCGGCCCGTTCGGCCTGCTGACGAAGCGTTTCGATGGACTGTTTGGCTTGCTGAATACTATCCACCTGCTCTTTTTCCATTTTCCATTTGGCCCGAAGGGTATCACGCAGCACGATGAGGTTAGCGATCTCAGTCTGTAATTCTTTTAGTTTCGACTCATCGTTCTCGCGCTTGATCGCCTCCCGCTCGATTTCCAACTGACGTATCTGCCTCTCCAGGGTGTCTAACTCTTCCGGCATGGAATTCATCTCCAATCGCAACTTGGCGGCACTTTCATCGATCAGGTCGATCGCCTTATCGGGTAGGAATCGATCGGTGATGTAACGTGACGATAACTCCACGGCTGCCATGATCGCTTCGTCCTTGATCCGAACATGGTGATGGGTCTCATACCGATCCTTCAACCCGCGCAGGATCGAGATCGCATCTTCCACGGAAGGCTCGTCCACCATCACTTTCTGAAAGCGACGCTCAAGGGCCTTATCTTTTTCAAAATATTTTTGATACTCATTGAGTGTAGTTGCCCCTACGGCACGAAGTTCCCCACGCGCGAGTGCCGGTTTCAAAATATTCGCAGCATCCATGGCCCCCTCTCCTCCTCCGGCACCAACCAATGTATGTATCTCGTCGATGAACAGAATGATACTTCCGTCACTATCGCTAACCTCCTTGACAACACCCTTCAAACGCTCCTCAAACTCGCCTTTGTACTTGGCCCCGGCAATGAGTTGTCCCATGTCAAGCGCATAAATGATTTTGCTCTTTAGATTTTCCGGTACATCGCCGCTGATGATCCGGTGTGCAATTCCCTCTGCAATAGCTGTTTTACCTACACCCGGTTCGCCCACCAAAATGGGATTATTCTTGGTCCGTCGAGAGAGAATATGAAGGGTGCGACGGATCTCCTCATCTCTTCCGATGACCGGATCCAACTTACCCTGCCGAGCCAACTCATTCAAATTCTTCGCATACTTATTCAATGCGTTGTATTCCGTTTGTTGGGTTGCGGAAGTCACTTTCTCCCCCTTACGAAGTTCTTTGATCGATTTGATCAAATCTGATTCGTTCAAACCTGCATCTTTGAGTAAACCAGCTGTGGTATCCTTGCCCTGTAAGATGGCCAGCAGCAGATGTTCCGGCGTCACAAACTCATCGCCGAAGAGAGCCAGTACGGCACCTGCCCGAAGAACGGCCTGGTTGGCATCCCGGCCGATCTGCTGGGCCGCCTCGCCAGAGGTCTTTGGTAGTTTCTGGATCAATTCATCCAGTTTGGATGTCACCACACCCAATGTCACATTGTTCTTTTTCAGCAGGTAATCGACCGTTGTATCCTCTTGCTGAAGCAAGGCTTTCAGGAAGTGGGCCGTTTCGATTGTCGGACACCCTGCATTAAAGGCCAACTGTTGTGCTTGTTGCACGGCTTCCGCTGCTTTTATCGTAAAGTTTCCTAAGTTCATAACAGACTATTTTTGTAGTCAGTAGGCTTCAAACACCAATCCAATCGTTCAAACTCAGCAACTATGTCAGTATTTCGATCATTCATCTGTCCGCTCGTCATATTTCTTTGCATGGGACTGCTAGATTTTCAGTCTCTTCAAGCCCAACCCAATTGGGATGATCTATCTGCCAAGCTTGATAACTCACAAAAAAAACTAGGTACCGATATCGTAGTACTGATCTGGAACAAGGATTCACTGATCTTCAAAAGGGAAATGGGTGATTTCAATACAAAAACACAAGTTCCCATTGCCAGCTGCAGCAAATGGCTGACAGCAGCCCTGGTGATGAAGATCGTTGAAGAAGGCAAGATCAGTCTGGATGATCCTGTCGTCAATTACATCCCTGAATTCGGAAAGTATTTCAAAAGCTACATCACACTTCGTCAATGCTTGAGTCATACTACCGGCATCACCGATGAGGACCGCATCCTCAAAAACATGGCTGAGAGAAGAAAAATGGAATCACTGGAAGAAGAAGTGAATAGTATAGCTGCTCGAAAGATCCGTGCGAATCCGGGTACTGATTTCTGGTATGGCGGGGTTGGACTGAATATCGCCGGCCGCGTATTGGAAGTGGTGACAAAAAAACGATTTGACGTCTTGATCAAAACCAAACTGCTTAATCCGCTTGGCATGAGACGAACTTCATTCACGAACCTCAACGGCGGACCGGTAAATCCCTCCGGCGGAGCGCTCTCTAATGCGGATGACTATATGCGCTTCCAGACTATGTTGTTGAATAATGGTAAAATCAATGGTGTTCAATTCCTCAGTGCGGAATCCATCGAAGAGCTGAGAAAGATCCAGACTGAAGGACTACCCGTCCGTTATGCACCCAAGACTGCCCAGGGATTTCAATACGCATCCGGTGCATGGGTGATCGAAGGAAAAAATGGTCTGGCCGATGCACTCACCAGTCCGGGTTTGTTTGGTACCTGGCCTGTTGTTGATTATTGCAATGGTTATTCCAGTCTGGTCTTGGTGAAAAATTTGATAACAGAGGACAGAGCCGATATCCATCAGGAGATCCGTCAGTTGATCACGAAACAATTGACCAATCGCTGTCAATAAGCGAACGACCTGCATGCAGCTGACCGCTCCAACACCCAACCAGTTAACTGAACGAAACCGATCGATCAAATCGATGGCACAACGGCTGGGCTTCGATGCCTGCGGCATTGCACAAGCCATGCCACTTGACGAAGATGCCCGTAGGTTGGAACAATGGTTGCTTGCGGGACATCAAGGCAGTATGCAGTACATGGAGCGACATTTCGATCTGCGCACCGATCCGACCAAGTTGGTGCCTGGCGCCCGTTCCGTGATCACCCTTCTTTATAATTATTATCCGGAGCAGCACACCACCCAATCCGATCTGAAGATTTCCAAATATGCTTATGGTATAGATTATCACCACGTCATCCGCAACAAACTCAACGCATTTATGCATGAGATCGAAACGGAGATCGGTGCTATCAATGGAAGAGGCTTTGTGGATTCCGCTCCGGTGTTGGAACGCACCTGGGCACAACGCAGCGGCTTGGGGTGGGTAGGAAAAAATGGAAATCTGATCAATAAGCAAAAGGGTTCTTTTTTCTTCATTGCCACTTTGATCACAGATCTGGCAATTGAACCCGATCAACCATTCGCTACTAATCACTGTGGCACTTGCACGCGTTGTATCGATGCTTGTCCTACTGAGGCGATACTACCCGGACCAGTGATTGCCGGCAATAAATGCATTTCTTATTTCACGATCGAATTGAAAGAAAAACTCATTCCGGCTGACACGACCGGCAAATTCGATAGCTGGCTGTTCGGCTGTGATGTTTGTCAGGATGTTTGCCCTTGGAATCGTTTCAGCAAACCCACTCAGGAGCCGGCTTTCACGCCAATACCCGGAATCCTGAACTTATCGACAAAAGACTGGGATGAAATGACAGAGGAAGTATTCAGAAAAATGTTCAAGGATTCCCCGCTCAAGCGCACCGGATACGAGGGAATTAAACGAAATCTTCGATTCATTCAGGGAGATACATCAGCCAGCTGAGCCCTTTCGATACAACTTTTAAAGATTGTCAAGTTGTTTTCTAACCACGGACCATATCTGGGTTCCATCAGCAACGATCGAAAACGATCCCAGGGCAACCAACCCAAATGGGCAACAGCTAGTGCCTGCAAGGTGATCGCACCATCGGCACCATGAAAAACCCAGGTCAATTCCAGGTCTGCTTGCTTGATCCAGATTAGGGTGCTGTCATTCAGGATTGAAAATTCCTTCATCTGTCCGGTCGTATCTGTCCAACAAGACTGAAAGTCCGGTTCCTTTATCCATTTGATCAACGCTTCTTTTTGTTGACCCGGAAGGTCCACTGCCCTAGATACTCTAACCGTCGAGGGGAAAAGAAGTCCCACCATCGTCAACAAAACAAAGAACGAGAGAAGACTGATCAAAAAAAGTTTTAGTATTCGCATCGCTATCACTCCCATTTGATGGTTCGGGCCGCGATAATATAGATCAATATCATCCAGGCAGTCAAGATGGCCAATTCCGACCAACAGCTCCAGATAGGCACCCCTTCAAATGCCAGTTTTCGGATCGCATCATTGAACTGTGTTAGCGGGAGGATGTAACAAAATTTTTGTAGCCAACCGGGAAACACATCGATCGGAAAGAATGTACCGGACAGCATCATTTGCGGAAATCCGAACAAGTTGATCAGCAAAGGAATCGACGTGTCGGTTTTAACCACGCTGCTAAAGATGAGACCTACGCCCATCAATAAAAACAACATCAGCACCGTCATGAATATGATCTCAAAAAAGGTGACGGCACCTTGATGTAAAGTGAAATCCATCGCGAAATGACCGAAGAGCAGTAATACCGTTACACTTAGCAATTGAAACGACAAGCGGCTGGCACCGATGCCCAGCAATATATTCAACCGATGGATCGGGGTGGCATAAAACCGTTTCAGGACCAATTGCTCTCTCAAGCCGAAGAAGGTGAAAGCGATACCAAAAAGAGTGGAAAACAGGATCGAGAACCCGAGCTGTCCGGGCAGAATAAAATCGATTTTTCGGTATTGACGTACTTCCGTCACGATCGGTGGATCGATTTGAATGGTCGATTGCTCCTCCCCGCGAACCGCCTGCTCAATGCGCAACCGGATATAGTCGAGTACAGGAACAAACGACCCAAGTGTGTTGGCACTGGCGGTGGTAGACCGGACGATGATCCGGTGTGTGCTATCACTATCCGCCAGGATCTGCAGCACAGCGGTCAGTTTTCCTTTTTGAAGTTCTTGATTAAGTTCAAGTGTATCCGAGTAGGAAACCAGTTTTACGACGGGCGTCTGTTTCAAGCCCTGATAGAACTCGCTGGTAGTGTCTGAATCCGGCGTAAGGGCAATTCGGTAACTGGCATTTCCACCATTATCGAATGCCCCGAAGATCAGGATGAATATGATGGGGAAGAGTACACTGAAAATGATGGCACTGGGGTTGGCAAAAATGGCTTTGAAGCTTGCCCGCGTGATCGCAAACAGTGCCCGGGTTTGGCTGTAATTGGAGGTCTTTGACATGACTGCTGCAAATCTATCTGAATTGAGCATAGCATAGAAGGGTCAAATGCGGATATTTGCCGCATGCATCAGGCCTATTTATTGCTCGGTTCCAATTTGGGTGATCGCGACCAGATCTTCAATCAGGCGATCGAGTCGCTGGCTACCCTCGGAAGGGTGCTTACGGTTTCCGGCCGCTATGAAACAGCTGCCTGGGGCCGGACGGACCAACCCGGATTCCTGAATCAGGCATTGCTGCTTCAAACAACACTTGAACCGTCACTACTGCTTGATTACATTCTTTCGATAGAGAGACAGCTGGGCCGTGAACGAAAAGAGCGTTACGGGCCCCGAACCATCGACATCGACATTTTGCTCTATGACGATCTGATCGTTCAAACAGAAAAGTTGATGATCCCCCATCCGGAATTGCCGAATCGACGCTTTGCCTTGACGGCGCTGACGGAAATAACCCCGAATTATCTGCATCCCGAAAAAAATCAAACCATTCAGGAGCTTTTATTGAATTGTTCCGACCCTTTGCCGGTTCATCTACTATCATGATCAGTTCTTGACTCAAGAAGCAAAACAATTGGCGTAATTTGTCGCCCCCAACTGCCGAACGTCCTTACATGAAGCATCATTTCATCACCATAGAGGGAAACATCGGTGCCGGTAAAACCACCCTGGCTACCCTGCTGAGCAGACACTACAATGCGCGGCTGGTGTTGGAGGAGTTTGCCGATAATCCCTTCCTGCCCAAGTTTTATGAAAAACCGGAACAGTATGCGTTTCCGGTCGAATTGTTCTTCATGGCGGAACGTTTCAAGCAATTGAAGGAACTGATTCAGCAGACCGACCTGTTTCAGCAAGTAACGATCTCTGACTATCTTTTTACCAAGTGTCTGTTGTTTGCAAAAGTGACACTACCGGCAGATGAGTTCCGTCTTTACCAACGGCTTTTCGACATTATTCATCAGCAACTCATCCAACCCGACCTGCTCGTTTATTTGCATGCACCTGTTGCCAAACTGCAGCAAAACATCAAAGTCCGTAACCGCGCCTACGAGCAGAATATTCCTGACAGCTATCTGCAAAACCTACAGGATACGTATAGCCATTACCTGAAAAATCAAGCGGTTCCCACCCTGATCATCGATGTCACAAACGCTGACTTCCTGAATCACCCGCCACATTTTGAATTCATGCTGCAGGCACTCGAGAAAGCCTACGAACCCGGACAACATTTCCTGACCCTACCACAGGAATAGTATCTTTACCGCATGAAGTTGTTCGCCGGCTCACCGGGACTACAACCCCTGCAACACATCGAATTCCGTCGGTTCATCATTGCCCGATTCTTTCTCATCATGGCGCTTCGAATGCTGGGAACGGTGGCGGCCTATCAATTATTCCAGATCACGAAAGACTCTTTCTCGATCGGACTCGCCGGTTTGGCTGAGTTCATCCCGGTATTTTGTCTGGCACTCTATGCCGGACACGTGATCGACCGATCAGATAAACGAACCTTACTCCTGCGTTCCGTTTTGATATATGCTGCCTGCACACTGGCCATGGTCATCATCACTTCTCCATCCATCATAGATGTATTCACTTCAAAGACACTCCCCTGGCTTTTCTACGCGATCATTTTTTGTACGGGGATCATACGTGCATTTGCCGGTCCCACAACACATGCGCTCATCGCCCAGCTGGTTCCGAGAGACATCCTCCATCTCGCTGCGAACATCAGCTCCTCCACCTGGCTCATCGCCTCGATCACGGGTCATGCCAGCTCCGGATTTCTGATCGCCTGGTTCGGGGTGAATAAAACCTGTGGCATAATCTTGATCTACGTATTGATTTCGGCATTTTTCTTGATGCGGATCGAGCGCAAGCCCATCCTCTCCAAATCGTTGGATGTATCTGCCTGGCAAAGTGTTCGGGAAGGACTCCGATTTGTATATCAAAATAAGATCATGCTGGGTGCGCTCAGCCTGGATCTCTTCGCCGTCCTGTTCGGTGGCGTGGTGGCCTTGGTGCCTGAATTCGCCGACCGCATCCTTGAGGTCGGACCGATCGGTTTCGGGTGGTTGAATGCCGCTATCGATATCGGATCGATCATTACCATTGTGCTGATGACCCTTCGACCAATGAAACGAAAGCAGGGTGAGCGACTTTTTTACGCGGTGGGCGGTTTCGGTGTCTGTGTGATCCTATTTGGATTCTCTGATATTTATTGGATTTCATTTGGGGCCTTACTGATCGCGGGTATGTTCGATGGAGTGAGTGTTGTGATCCGCGGTACCATTTTACAATTGACCACCCCCGACCACATGCGAGGGCGGGTTTCGAGCGTGAATTCATTATTCATCAACAGCAGCAACGAGTTGGGCCAATTCGAGAGCGGCTTTGCGGCAAAGGCACTTGGAACCGTCCCCTCTGTCATCTTTGGCGGATGTGTAACCCTGATCGTTGTGGTGATCACTTGGTTTCGATCGCCCAGTCTACGCAAATTCGAGTACTGATCAACGCCCCCCCAGTTTGTCCATCAGTCCCTCCATTACCCGATAGGTTATGGGACAGAATTTGACATTTTCCAGGGTAATTCGGCTTCGTTTAAGCAATACATCCTCATCTGTGTAAGGGAACCGTCTGCAATCAGAGGGTCGATCTTCATAGATCGAGCAACGATTATCGCCCCCAAGCATGGGACAAGGTGTTGTTCGGGTAACATAGTCCCCCTCCTCATCCACTTTCAGGTATTGCTCAATGAATTCACCTTCCCGGAGTCCGAGCACCCGGCTGATCCGTTTGATGTCAGGAGTCTTGAACCGAGGAGAGAAGCTTTTACAACACTGGGCACATTGCAGGCAATCGGTGGCTTCGGTGGCTGATTCGTGCAGCTCGGGAAGTACGGCCAGCGCCTTGTTCCGGTTAACCCGGTCCAGGAACTGACGATAAACTTTTAGTCGGGATGCCGCGAGGCGTTTCCAATGCGCCGGTAGTTCAGCCATTCAACAAAGAAAACAGATTTCACGGATTATCCCCACCTTGCTTTAGTCCGCAAATCGTCTCGGCCATCCCGTGTAACTTTGCGCCAAATTCAAATCTGAACGACCATGTCATCTTCCGGTATCCAACCCAACGAATTCCAGTCCAGACACATCGGTCCTCGTCCTTCCGACTTGACAGACATGTTAACCACTATTGGTGAGAGCAGTTTGTCCAGCCTGATCGACCACACCGTTCCGGCCAACATTCGCATGAAACGCTCGCTGAAATTGCCGGCGGCTATGACCGAGTACGAGTATCTGCAACACATGCAGGGACTGTCTCAAAAAAATAATTTGTTTAAGACCTATATCGGTCAGGGTTATTACAATACCATCACGCCGTCAGTGATCCTTCGTAACATCTTTGAAAATCCAGGATGGTACACCCAATACACCCCCTATCAGGCAGAGATCGCCCAAGGTCGTTTGGAAAGCCTGCTGAACTTTCAGACCATGGTGTCTGATCTCACAGCCCTTCCGATCGCCAACGCCTCCTTGCTGGATGAAGGTACGGCCGCTGCCGAGGCGATGACCATGTTCTTCAATAGCCTCAACAAGCAAGACCACATCGATCGCCCCAAATTCTTTGTAGATGAACAGGTATTCCCTCAAACACTCGAGATCCTGAAAACAAGAGCCCTGCCGGTTGGGATCGAACTGGTCGTAGGCAATTATCAGAACGCTACACTCGATGCATCCTACTTCGGTGCATTACTACAATACCCGAACAACCTCGGCGCGATCGTCGATCATCGATCCTTTATTGAACAAGTACATGCCATTGGCGGATATGTGGTGATGGCCACGGATCTCTTGGCCCTTACCCTGATCACGCCTCCGGGTGAACTGGGAGCAGATGCAGCCGTCGGTTCCGCACAACGCTTTGGTGTTCCGTTGGGTTATGGTGGTCCGCATGCCGCCTTCTTTGCCACAAAAGATGATTTCAAACGATCCATGCCCGGACGTATCATCGGAATCAGCATCGATGCAAATGGTAACCGAGCGCTTCGCATGGCCTTGCAAACTCGGGAGCAGCACATCAAACGTGAAAAAGCCACCTCGAATATTTGTACAGCTCAGGCCTTACTCGCGAACATGGCCGCTATGTATGCGGTGTATCATGGTCCGGATGGACTCAGAAAGATCGCCCTCCGCGTAGCGCATTACACACACATCGTAGCCGATGCACTCAGCACACGCGGCTTTAAAGTGGTGACTGATGGCTTTTTTGATACGATCACCATACAGACCGAAAAGCTGGAAGCCATCCGGGAAAAAGCGTTACTACAGCAGATCAATCTGCGTTACATAAACGCGAATCACATCGGTATCTCCATCGATGAAACAACACAGATCACTGACTTATTCGACCTCATCAATTGTTTTGAAAACGAAACCGATCCGGTTGGTTTTTCGATCGATCCGTCAAATCAAAAAACCGGCATCACGGCTACGTTTCAACGACAGTCGACCTACCTGCTGCATCCAGTATTCAACAGCCATCGCAGTGAAAGTCAGATGATGCGCTATATTAAATCACTGGAGAATAAGGACCTCTCGTTGAACACGTCGATGATCTCACTGGGCAGCTGCACCATGAAACTGAATGCGGCAACGGAAATGATGCCGTTGAGTTGGCCCGGCTGGAGCAGCTTGCATCCGTTTGCTCCGGCAGAACAGGCAAAAGGCTACCAACAAATACTCGCTGACCTTTCCGACTACCTCTGTGACGTAACCGCCTTTGATGCCTGCAGTTTGCAACCCAATAGTGGTGCTCAGGGTGAGTATGCCGGATTGTTGACGATCCGTGCCTACCACGCATCCAGAGGTGATCATCACCGGGATGTGATGCTGATCCCCATTTCCGCACACGGAACCAATCCCGCCTCCGCGGTAATGGCCGGCATGAAAGTGGTGGTGGTGAAAGCATTAGATAATGGTTATATCGATGTGGCCGATCTAAAAGCAAAAGCAGAACAATACAGCGGACAGCTGGCCGGTATCATGATCACTTATCCAAGTACCTATGGCGTGTATGAAGAAACCGTGATCGAGATCACGGATATTGTACATCAACACGGCGGACAGGTGTATATGGATGGTGCGAATATGAATGCACAGGTGGGATTGACCGCCCCCGGACTCATTGGAGCGGATGTTTGTCACCTGAACTTACACAAGACCTTTGCCATTCCGCACGGCGGTGGTGGTCCCGGCATGGGACCGATCTGTGTCAAATCACATTTGGCACCTTTCTTACCCGGACATGTCAGCACCGACGGAAATTATGCAGTATCCGCGGCGCCATTTGGATCAGCAGCGATCTTATTGATCTCCTATGGTTATATCCGCATGTTGGGAGCTGACGGGGTAAAAGCCTCAACCGAATTCGCGATCCTGAATGCCAATTATATGCGTGCACGCCTGGATGGGCATTATGACATCCTCTACACAAACGACAATGGTCGATGTGCACACGAGTTCATTGTCGATCTCCGTCCATTCAAGAAGTCAGCTGAGGTGGAGGCCGAAGATGTGGCAAAGCGTTTGATGGATTATGGATTCCATGCACCGACGATGAGTTTTCCGGTTGCCGGAACCATCATGATCGAACCGACGGAAAGTGAGGACAAAGCAGAACTTGACCGGTTCTGTGATGCACTCATTTCGATCCGGGAGGAGATTCGAGCCATCGAAATCGGCCTGTCGGATAAAAAGGACAACCCGCTGAAAAATGCACCACATACGCAAGCTGTCGTGATCACCGATAACTGGCAACATAGCTACAGTCGCGAAAAGGCTGTCTTCCCCCTACCATACGTAGCCCTGAATAAATTCTGGCCTTCCGTGGCGCGGGTGAACAATACGCACGGCGACCGGAATCTGGTTTGTACCTGCGAACCCGTGGAGAGCTATGCTTCTTGAATCGTTTGACGAAATAAAAAAAGGGGAATCTATGATTCCCCTTTTTTGTGCAGGTGCAACATCAGCGCCGCACCTTGAAGGTGCAAACCACGTTTCTGTTGGTACCTCCGAAATTCATCACCACATTGAAGTTTCCTTCTACGAATCCGGTTGCAGGCGGACCGTATGCTGTCAAATTGATCGTCGGCGAAGGCGTAACGATCTGCTGACTACTCAGTGTTTGTGAAAGGAATACACTGGCATTGCTCAATACGAGATTATTAGCAGGAGTAGCATTGTGATTAAAGCTGAAACCGACTCCAGTTGTATTAGTTGTACCACCACCCTGGCTGATACGTGTAGCATTCACATATGCCTGAAACGGCGCCACCACCGCTGAATCCATCAGTCGTATCTGATCAGGCGGAGAAACGAAATTATAGGGGGTGCCATCAACTAAAACTTCTACAAACTGTGTTGCTGAAGTGCCGCAAGCTTGTATAGCACCGACATTTACCGGACCGGTTGTTCCACTTCCACTGTACACAACACCCTGCTGGAGTGAGTTGTAATCAATGCCTAGGACAGAAAAATTCAACGTACCGCCCGAACAGCGCAAGATGGTTTGAGAGAAGGTGCCATTGGTAACGGGTACCGTATAACTATGTGAACCTCCCGTGTAGATCAGAGCTGCTCCACTGGTGACCGGGTTATTGTTACAATCCGTAAGGGTACCGCTGATGGTCAGGGTATTGGCTGCAGGGATATTCGCCTGAATAACACCCAGATCAGTATTTGCGGTGAAGGGGCCAATGTTCTGCGTGTACACGGTATTTCCGCACTGATCGAGCACTAACAAGGTCAATGCTTCATTCTTGGGAACTTTGCCACAAAGTCTTCCAACTGAATCGGTTCGACCATAACCGTATGAGTTATTCGGTCGGCGGATTCGAACAGCTGCATTATTTAATGCCTGATTACCCGTGGCAGACTGTAAAGTCATACAGAGGTCGATCAAGGGGAACGGCGCATCACAATTCCAGAAGGAAAAGTGACTCACCTGTGCCTGATACGTATTTCCAGTCTTCGTAGCAGCACCTTCTTGCAGCCAACGAGCGCGTGTTTCATTGAAGTACCACAGATCGATGGTAGCAGGTGCAGTACCGCTCATCGATGCGGGAATCGGGAAACTCAGATCAGCTTTTTTACCGGTGGCCACATTGAGAGGAAGACCAGAAGGACTACTCAGTTCCACACCGATCATTCCAAAAGTTTCCAGTCCTCTTTCTTCACCGCCGGTTGTGATCCCACGCAGATCGCCCATCACAGTCTCAGAAAGATTATTGGCAGAGGGGTCGATCCAGGTCATGGCTACCTGCACCTGTCCGCTGTACGGATTACCGCTTGCATCGGCAACTGCATTGGCAGGCATAGTGAGTTTGGCACCATTGGGCAATGTAACAGTACCCCCTGCAGCAGCATCGAAACTGCCACTGTTTGATTTTGGCAACAGTTGGATACGAACCTGGTGAATCCGTCCGGCCGTGCTCACAAAACTTCTGAAATGAGTGAAGTATCCTTGCTTGACAACCTTCACAGATCCGTTAGCCTTTGAGATGGAAACATTTCTGAATTGAAAATTGCCATAACGATCCGTTGATTGTGTTTGTCCGCTGCAAGTGACCAAAGCTCCTGCTACCGGGCGGCCTGCTTCATCGATAACAGTGCCTCGTACGCCAGCCGTTACGGTGATATTATCGTTCACCGTTTGGGTAGAGTTAGTAGGCCCATCTGTAAATGAAACCTCCCGCTGGCAGGAAATAAAGACAGCCACAAATGCAAAAGAGGTGGCTACTGCTGAAAGTAATTTTCTCATGAGGGGGTATTTAACATTGATTGAATCTTTCGTTGACTTGGTCCCAATTAATGATCGACCAGAAAGAAGATATATAATCCGCTCGGCGGTTTTGGTATTTTAGGTAATAGGCATGCTCCCACACATCCAATCCCAGTAATGGAGTTCCTTTCAGATCCGAAACATCCATCAACGGATTGTCCTGATTAGGTGTTGAACCCACCTTCAACTTTCCATTTTCTCCTACCAACCAGGCCCAGCCACTCCCAAAACGGGATTTAGCGGCATCCGAGAATTTTGTTTGAAATGCATCAAAAGAACCGAAAGATTCTTTGAAACGTTTCATCAGTGCGTCACCGGGCATATTGAATGTGCGCGGTGCGCGTAAAGACTTCCAAAACAACTCATGGTTGTAATGTCCACCCGCATTGTTGCGCATCTTAGTCGAATAGGAAGAGATCTTGGCCAGGAGTTCAGTGATGGCTAAAGCGGAGGTATCCACTTTCTCTGCCAGGATAGCATCGGACATATTCTTTGTGTATCCGGCTGCGTGTTTAGTGTAATGGATCTCCATAGTTAGAGCATCGATCGACGGCTCCAGTGAATTAAATGAATAACCAAGGGCTTCCTGCTTATATCCGATTTCGCCTGCAGGCACGATCGGTTGAGCTGTGGTGGCAGATAAGAGATCCGGAACCATGATCAGGGCCGCAGTGGCTTGTGCGCTTTGTGTGATGAATTTCCTGCGGGATGACATGGTTGAAACTTGTTGAATTTTCAATGCTAAAGGTATGATTTTGATGAAACATCACCGTTGGGGTTAGTTTTGCAGGATGCTGGTCGATCATTTCGCGATTTTGGGACTACCTCCCTCGGCTAGTCCGGAGGAGATCAAAACCGCCTATCGAAAGCTGGCCCGCACCTGTCATCCGGATCTACATCCCATGGACAATCAAGCAGTTGACCGATTTCGCTCGATTCAGTTGGCCTATGAAACGCTCAGCCGCCCTCGATTAAGATCGGCCTACATGGAGAAACGTTGGTATGCTCAATACCGCAACCAACCGTTGGAGACAAAACCGCTGGATCTGTTTCGGATACTTCAAAAATGCATAGAGCTGGAGCGTTTCGTATCAACGCTGGATGCATACCGCATGGACCATCAAGGACTCAGTGAACACATACACCGGTCATTGGAAGAGTGGAATAAAATCGAATGGGAGGTTGACACAGAAATGGATACGGCTAAACAGATCAGTCGATTGTTGATCGAATCCTGTCGACACCTGTCGTATGATGACAGCCGATCAATTTATCTGAAGATAAAATCTTGGTTTGATCACAATCGATCCGGACACCTACTCCATGATAAATGGCTAGCCGATAGAAAACGAACTGAAAACTTGCAACGATGGTGGCCGGTATGGATGGGACTCATCACCCTTGTGCTGGCAGCTATTATTTGGCTTTCAGCCCGGTAAGCCCGTTCTTTTAAGCTAATTTTACAGGATGCATTATTTATCGGCTGAGGGATTATCGAAGAGTTACGGGATACAACCACTTTTTCAGGGACTAAGCTTTCACATCCAACAAGGAAATAAGATCGCGCTCGTTGCCCGTAATGGAAGCGGCAAATCCACGCTGTTGAAAATTCTGGCGGGACAAGAAACCCCCGATTCAGGAAAATGCTGGATACACAAAGACGTTCAAGTCATTTTGTTTGAACAAGAACCCCTCTTCAATGAATCGGCGTCGGTACTCGACAACATATTTGCATACGAGCATCCTGTTATTCAGGTTATCAAACGATACGAGGCTGCTTGTGAATCATCCGATACCGATGCATTGACAGATGTCATTGGAGAAATGGATGAAATGGGTGCCTGGGACTTTGATGCCAAGGTCAAACAGATACTCGGAAAACTCAATATCCATCACCTCGATCAAACCGTGATCTCCCTGAGTGGTGGACAACGTAAACGCGTAGCACTGGCCCGAACCCTGATCGACATCACGTTCGGTCCGCCCGATATTCTGCTGATCATGGACGAGCCCACGAACCACCTCGACGTGGAGATGGTAGAGTGGCTGGAACAATTTCTGAATCGTGATCGAGCCACCTTGTTACTCGTCACCCACGATCGGTACTTCCTGGACTCCGTTTGCAATGAAGTATGGGAACTTGATGGATCCAACCTCTATACCTATACCGGCGATTACGAAAACTACCTGGAGAAAAAAGCAGCACGCATTGAAAGCGATAGCGCCACCATTGACAAAGCCCGCAACCAATACCGCAGTGAATTGGAGTGGATGCGCAAACAACCCAAGGCACGTACCACGAAAAGCAAAAGCAGACAAGATAATTTTTATAAGATAGAGGAACAGGCCAAACGAAAGATCAGCGACGACCAAGTGCAATTGGAGATGAAGATGAATCGGCTGGGCGGTAAGATCCTCGAACTGAAAAAAGTACACAAACGTTACGGAGACAAGATTCTATTAAAAGGATTCGACTATACGTTCAAACGCGGCGAACGAATTGGGATTATCGGAAAAAATGGCGCCGGTAAATCCACTTTTCTAAATCTGATCCAAGGATTGGAGGAAGCCGATAGCGGCAAGATCAATGTGGGGGACACCGTGATTTTCGGCAATTACAACCAACAGGGGCTGGTCATGGACGAACAACTCCGGGTAATCGAATTTGTAAAAGACATAGCCGAGAATTTTCCATTAGCCAATGGTGGCACACTTTCCGCTGCGCAATTTCTGCAACGTTTCCTATTCGACCCGGATAAACAATATACCTATATTCACAAATTAAGTGGAGGGGAGAAACGCCGATTGCACTTACTCTCCATCCTATTCAAGAATCCCAACTTCCTGATCCTGGATGAGCCAACCAACGACCTGGATCTTCCGACACTGTCAGTATTGGAAGGGTTCCTGATGGACTTTCCCGGCTGCTTGCTGATCGTGTCGCACGACCGTTACTTCATGGACCGTCTGGTTGATCACCTATTTGTTTTCGAAGGAGAAGGAGTGATCCGAGATTTCCCGGGGAATTATGCGCAGTATCGTGAATACGAAAAGACGAAAAAACCAGGAGATCCCGAGATCAGACTGGTGGAAGTTGAAAAAGTGGAGGAATTTGAGAAAGTCGAGCCGGCTAAGCCACGCCAATTGAATTTCAAAGAGAAACGGGAGTTTGAGAGTTTGGAGAAAGAAATACACCAATTACAACAGGAAAAAATTCAATTGACCGAGCAAATGAGCATTGGTGAACTCCCCTATGCGGAACTGGAAAAGATCACGCAGCGCTTCACGGATATCAATCGGTTGCTGGAAGAGAAAGAGTGGCGCTGGCTAGAACTCAGCGAAAAGACGAATTGAGCCATTGGTTGGCGATCGACACTACCTGTTCAGGTTCGATTTTCTTCATACAAGAGAAATGCCCGATCGGACAACGCTCATAACCGATCTTGGAGCAGGGACGACACCAAACCTTGTGTTCCAATTGTACATGAGCCGTTTCTACGGCTCCATAATAGGGCGTCATGCCAAAGGCTGGAACCGTATTACCCCAAAGAGAAATGATCGGTTTGTGAAAGGCAGCTGCAATGTGCATGAGGCCGGTATCGCCGGTAATTACAAACTTGGAACGCCTCACCCAATCGGCACTTTCATTTAACGTGAATCGCCCGCAGGCATTGTAGATTTTGATCGGATCGGACGAAGCAATGATCTCACCTCTTTCCCTGTCTTCTTTACCCCCCAACAGCACTATAGGATGGTTCAGTTCGTAACAGAGGGCCTGAAAATGTTCAGTAGGCCAGCGTTTGGTCCCCAACGCAGCGCCGATCACCACAGCGATAAATCCGCCCCATTGTGCGCTGGGTATGTCTTGTCGCGTCAATTGATCTGAATCGGCCAGAAAATAATCGAGGCCCTGATTGTCATTTTGCACGCCTAGGTGCCTCACCGTATCTAAGTAACGATCAACGATGTGTTTTTTAGGTAAAACATTCAGCTTGAAAGCGGTCAGCAAGTACTTCTCTATGTTCAATTTATAGAAGGAAGAGGCAGGAACACCCAGTGCACGCTTGATCCGCAGTGTTTTGGCATTATGATGCAGATCGATGACGGCATCGAAAGATTGCTGCTTCAGCTGGTCGATCAAGAGCGGATAACTTTTATCCCAGAGATGCAACCGATCGATATAGGGATTATGTTGAAGAACAGAACGAAACGATGCGCGTGTAAGCACATGCACTTCCGCGCCGGGCACCTGCTGCTTGAGACAACGGATCACCGGCGTGGTGAGTACAATATCACCGATAGAAGAAAGTCGGATGATCAGAAAACGCTTCATGATCAGGGAAGTGTTTCTTCCACTTCAAGATAGTTCAGGTCTTTATCAAATGTTTCCTCTGAGAAATACGCTCCGATGAGTGTGATGCTCATTACGATCATACCCGTCCAGATGGCCGATTGCACCAAAGAAAGATGCCAGCTGTTTTGAAAAAGGCTCACAAAAAGTAAATTCATCAAGGGCAGAGAACCACGGACCATATTGGGAATAGTTGTTGCAGCCGTGGCTCTTAGATTAGTACCGAATTGTTCAGCTCCCATTGTGACGAATATGGCCCAGAAACCAGTACTGAAGCCGAGCATGGCACAGGCTAAATAAAGGGTCGTATCATCTTTTACACCACCTCCGAAAAAGAATATTCCGGAAAGAATGGCAAATGAATAAAACAGATACAATGCCTTTTTGCGGCTTTGAAACCACTGGCTGACAAAACCGATCAGGATATCCCCGATCGCGATCGCAGCGTAGGCATACATGATGGATCGGCCGGAGTCGATGTGATTCTCTCCATATAATTCCGTTGCGAAGCGATTACTCAGGTTCACCAATATGCCGATCACATACCAGGTTGGCAAGCCAATCAGAATGGCGAGAATATATTTCCTTAATCGATTCCGGTTGGTGAAAAACATGAGAATATTACCTCGCTGTACCGCTTGTGATTTCACGTGTTCAAACATACCACTCTCTGCCACGGTGATGCGAAGCAACAGCAAACTCAGTCCGAGTGCTCCACCGATCTTATAGCAAAGCCTCCAATCCGCCGTATAATGAAAAGTAAAATAGGCGGCAACTGCACCGAACAAACCGAATCCGGCAACCAGAGAGGTGCCAATACCTCGCTTGTTCTTAGGCAGCAGCTCACTGACTAAGGTGATGCCTGCACCGAGTTCTCCGGCCAATCCGATTCCCGCGGCGAAACGGGCATAAGCATATTGATCGACTGTTTGAACATACCCGGTCAGAAAATTGGCGGTTGAATAGATCAAGATGGAACCGAACAGTACACTCAAACGACCTTTTTTATCACCCAACACGCCCCACAGGATACCACCGATCAACATCCCCCACATTTGCCAGTTGATCACCTGGGTACTGGCCATCATAACAGATTGCTTATCGCCCATATTGACGGACAAACCCGATAAGCTGGGTTCACGCACGATGGTGAAAAGCAACAGATCATAGATGTCGACGAAATAACCCAGCGCGGCAACAATGACCGCAGGATTCAATAGTGAAGTGTTTTGACTCTTGGCAATCATAATCGATCAGGAAGCGGGTTTTTGTTTCGGTCCGGATAACATTTTCCAAACCACCGGTGCAGTAGTCACGAATACAATTACCAGTACGATCACCTCGAGGTGTTGTTTCAAGTCAAATCCAAATTGAGAGAGGATCCATTTTTGCAAATAGTACCCGGATAGGATCATGCTGCTCACCCAAGCAAAGCTACCCACCACATTGAAGAAATGAAACTTCTTGGGATCCATTTGAACGATTCCGCCTACAATGGGCGCGAACGTGCGAATGAAAGGAAGAAAACGAGCACCGATAATAGCCAGTCCACCGTGCTTTTCATAAAAATCATGTGCCTGATGAAGATATTTTTTCTTGAAGAGAAATCGATCCTTCCATTGATACATCGCCGGGCCCACTTTTTTTCCTGTCCAGTAGCCAACCATATTGCCTAGTATTCCCATCAACGCGATCAATCCGATCAGCACGGATAAGTCAACCAACTCATACCGTACAGAGCCTAACCCGATCGCATCTAAAAAAGTATGGGCCAGTCCTGGCGCATGTGTTTTGTCGTCCATTTCATGCGCAAAAATGCCCGCTACAAACAATAGTGAGTCGCCGGGTAAGAAAAACCCGACGAACAGTCCGGTCTCTGCAAAAACGACGAACAACAGCAACCACAATCCGCCATTGGCGATATACCATTGAGGCTGCAATAATTGTGTCCAGTGAAAACTATCCAATAACAAATGAATCATGATCTGCTTATTCAGAGGGTTCAGTAAGTTCTCCTTCCCACTTGCTAACCGCGGTCGTGGCCAATGCATTTCCAACTACGTTGGTAGCGGAACGGAACATATCACAGAAATGGTCGATGGGGAGTATGAGTGCGATTCCTTCAGGAGGAATGTTGAACATGGCACAAGTAGCCGTGACCACCACAAGGGAGGCACGAGGCACACCGGCAATGCCCTTACTGGTCAACATCAATACGAGCAGCATGGTCAGCTGCGTTCCCAGATCGAGCTGAACACCATAGGCTTGTGCAATGGCCAAACTGGCGAATGTCATGTACATCATGCTTCCATCCAGATTGAATGAATAGCCCAACGGCAGGACAAAAGAAACTACTTTATCCTTGCATCCGAAGCGCTCCAACTCTTCTGTCAATTTTGGAAAAACGGCTTCGCTGCTGGATGTACTGAAAGCGATGAGGATGGGCTGAGCGATACGACGGATCAGTAATCGCATCCGATTTTTCAAAAGGACAAATCCCACTGTAAAAAGCAAGACCCAAAGCACCCCAATGCCTACCAGAAAAGAAGCCAGGTACTGTCCGTAGAATATGAATACGCTCAATCCCTTTGTTGCGATCACAGCTGCCATGGCACCGAATACACCGAAGGGGGCAAAATTCATCACATAACCGACCATCTTTAAGATGATGTGTGAAGCGGCATCCAAGGCCTTCACCACGGGTTTGGAGTAATCATGCAGTGAAGTGGCGGCTACTCCGAAGAAAATACTAAACACAACCAATTGAAGGATCTCGTTTTGAGCCATGGCCTCAAAAACACTGCGAGGGAATACGTGATCGATGAATTTGGCCAGTGAGAACTCCTGTGTTTTGCCAATCAGATCCTGCGCACCGGTCTTATCGGCATTACTCAAATCGATGGCAGTGCCGGGCTGAAAAACATTCACGAGCACCAATCCGATCAGCAAGCTGATGAGCGAAGCGTTAAGAAACCAAATAAGTGACTTCCCACCCACACGACCGACTGTTTTGAGATCCCCCAGTTTGGCAATACCTACCACCAGTGTACAAAACACCAGCGGGGCGATGATCATCTGCACCAACCGAAGAAAAATCGTAGTGAGCAGCTTTGCGTTCTTGGAGAACGTGGTAATAAATTCCGGAGAGCTGTTTTTGTTAATGAGATATCCGACAAAAATACCCAGCGCCATGGCGACCAGGATCCAGATAGTTAAACGATTTGATTTCATATAGCTTTTTAGCGTGTCGAAAATCGGCAAAAACAAGGAGGATAAAAAATAATAAAGAAGCCGATGCGGATAGATAAAATCCCTATTTTCCAAGATCATTCAACCTCCATACATGTCCCAATCAACCTCCTCCTCCTTCAAGCCAACGCTGGGCTTGTGGGATGGCACCATGATTGTCGCCGGATCGATGATCGGCTCCGGCATTTTTATCGTCAGCGCCGACATCACCCGCAATGTCGGCAGTGCCGGCTGGTTGATCGCCATCTGGCTGATCACCGGATTCATGACACTCACGGCAGCACTCAGCTATGGCGAATTGAGTTCGATGTTTCCAAAAGCAGGCGGACAATACGTCTATCTTAAAGAGGCATACAACCCCCTGATGGGATTTCTGTATGGCTGGAGTTTTTTTGCCGTCATTCAAACCGCAACGATTGCTGCAGTTGGTGTCGCTTTTTCAAAATTCCTGGCTTACCTCGTGCCGGAGTTGGGCAATAACTATTTCCTTTTCGATGCAGGGATTATTAAGGTGTACTCCGGACAACTCGTCTCCATCGCCATTATCACGCTTCTAACCTATATCAATTCCCGAGGGGTCAAAGAAGGAAAAATCATTCAAACTCTTTTTACATCCGCCAAATTGCTGGCACTTTTTGGATTGATCGCCTTTGGCTTCTTGTTAGCTAAAGAAAGTTTCTGGGCACAGAACTGGCAAACCGGGTTCCAGGCACAACAGTACATCGGGGCGGCCGACGCAACGAGTGCTGCGCTGGCAACAAATTGGACCGGGATCTCCGGCGCCGCACTTATGGGTGCCATTGCTGCTGCCATGGTAGGCTCCATTTTTAGCAGTGATGCCTGGAATAATGTCACCTTCATTGCAGGTGAGATGAAAAATCCACATCGGAATATCGGACTGAGTTTATTACTGGGTACCGGTATCGTCACGCTGATCTATGTTTCCGCCAACTTGATGTATCTGAATGTGCTTCCGCTAAATGAACTGGCTTTCCCGGCAGATGATCGAGTGGCGGTGGCTGCTGCCAATAAGATATTCCCAGGGGTGGGCACCTATGTGATTGCGGTTCTGATCATGGTCTCCACTTTCGGTTGCAACAATGGTCTGATCATGGCGGGTGCCCGGGTATATTATACGATGGCGAAAGACGGACTCTTCTTCAAAAAAGCTGGTTTACTGAATGCTGTATCCGTTCCGCAAACAGCTTTGTGGATACAGGCTGTCGTTGCCAACATCTGGAGTTTAAGTGGTAAGTACGGACAACTGCTGGATATGATCTCGTTTGTCGTTGTGCTATTCTATATGCTCACGATCATCGGAATCTTTATTCTTCGCAAAAAAAGACCCGATGCGGAACGACCTTATAAAGCATTCGGATATCCATTCCTGCCAGCGCTTTATATCTTGATGGGTGCCGCCTTCTGCACACTGCTGATCATTTACAAGCCTGAGTTCACCTGGCCGGGTTTGATCATTGTGTTGCTGGGCGTGCCGCTTTATTATTTAGCCATTTCCAGAAATAGGACAAACGCTACTCACTAACCCCTGAATCATTATCTTAGAGACTTCAAAAACCAACCCTTCATGAGTCTATTTGCCAAGAAATCACTCGACCAGATGCTGGCGCATGCCGCTGACGGTGAGAAAGGACTGAAAAGAACCCTGGGCGCCGGAAACCTGATCGCCCTCGGTATCGGTGCCATTATTGGTGCCGGATTGTTTGTTCGCACTGCCGCCGCTGCTGGACAAGCTGCTGGTCCGGCCGTAACCCTCTCCTTTGTTGTTGCTGCCATCGGTTGTGCTTTCGCCGGACTTTGTTATGCAGAGTTTGCTTCCATGATCCCCATCGCCGGTAGCGCCTATGCCTACTCCTATGTAACCATGGGCGAGCTGGTAGCCTGGATCATCGGTTGGGCCCTGATCATGGAATATGCTTTGGGTGCAGCAACTGTATCCATTGCCTGGAGTGAATACCTGAATAAGCTTTTGGGGGGGGCGATCCCCTATGAATGGACGCACTCTCCTTTTGAAAGTTTTACAGATTCAAGCGGTGTATTGCATACCGGAATTATGAATGCGCCGGCGCTTGTGATTCTACTTGCACTGACGTTGCTATTGATCAAAGGAACACAAGAGTCTGCCTTGGTGAATGCGATCATCGTATTCATTAAAGTGGCTATCGTTCTTTTGTTCATTGCCATCGGATGGCAGTTCATTAACCCTGCCAACCACACACCTTATATGATTCCCGAAGGCACACCGCCTGTGCTTGACAATGCCGGAAAGGTCATTGCCGACTACAGCGGCTGGAATAAACATGGATGGGGCGGTGTATTAGGTGGAGCAGCGATCGTGTTCTTCGCCTTCATCGGTTTTGATGCTGTATCAACCGCTGCACAAGAGGCGAAAAATCCCAAAAGAGATATGCCCATCGGGATTCTCGGATCACTGGTGGTTTGTACGATCCTGTACATTCTCTTCGGACACGTTCTAACAGGTGTTGCGCCTTGGCAGGATTTTGTCGATCCGGAAAAAGGACGGGAAGCTTCTGTAGCCTATGCGATCAGCAATTTCATGCCCGGTTATGAGTGGTTGGCACAAGCTGTGACCGTTGCGATCCTAGCCGGTTTCTCATCGGTGATCTTGGTGATGCTGATGGGTCAAAGCCGCATTTTCTACACCATGAGTAACGACGGTTTGATTCCGAAAGCTTTCGGCGTATTGCATCCGAAATACAAAACACCCTATAAGTCAAACTGGATCCTATTTGTTTTTGTAGGCGCATTCGCTGCCTTCGTTCCCGGCCACGTTGCCGGTGATCTTACCAGTTTCGGAACCTTATTCGCCTTTGTATTGGTAAGCATCGGCGTATGGATCCTGCGCGTGAAATCCCCCAACATGGAAAGACCATTCAAGACGCCATTGGTGCCGGTTGTTTGCTCACTGGGTGCCTTGATCTGCTTGGCCATGATCGTGGGTCTGGATCCGCAAACCCTGAAAGTAGCTTTTGCCTGGATGGGTATCGGCCTGATCGTTTATTTTGCTTACAGTCGCCATCACAGTAAGCTGAAAAACGCCTGACAATCATGAGTAAACGTCAATAATGAACGTCCCGGCCCCGCCGGGACGTTTTCATTTATGGGCATTGCTGTACTTTTGCCGCGAACTCAAACCATTTCATGGGACGCATATTTGAAGTAAGGAAATCCACCATGTTCGCCCGCTGGGACCGCATGGCTAAGCAATTCACCCGCATCGGAAAGGAGATCATCATCGCCGTTAAAGCCGGTGGATCTGACCCAGGAACCAATGCAGCCCTTCGCCGTTGTTATCAGAATGCCCGAAGCGTGGGCATGCCAAAAGATCGTGTTGAGGCCGCCATCAAGCGTGCCCTCGGCAAGGAAATGATCAACTACGATGAGATCCTGTACGAAGGATATGCTCCACACGGCGTAGCCTTATTGGTAGAGACAGCTACAGATAATCATGTGCGGACCGTAGCAAACGTAAAATCACATTTCAATAAAGGTGGCGGTGCGTTAGGGAACAGTGGAAGCGTAGCCTTCCAGTTCAAAAAAATGGGTGTATTTAAATTAAAGCCGGAGGGATTGAATCCGGAGGAACTGGAACTGGAGCTTATTGATTTCGGCTTGGAAGAACTGGGTGAGAGTACAGGGGAGAATGACGAGGAGATTCTGGTGATCCGTTGCGGATTCACTGATTTTGGCAATATGCAAAAAGCATTGGAGGATAAAAACATCACGCCGATCAGCGCTGAAACAGAGTGGATCCCCACCGTTACTGTACCCGTGAATGACGAGCAAGCAGCAGACGTTAGTAAACTCATCGAAAAGCTGGAGCAAGACGATGATGTTCAAAAAGTATTCCACAACATGGGATGATGCAAAGAAAACCGGCGATCATATTTTTCGACGGTCATTGCCATCTCTGTTGCAACTCTGTGCAATTCATCCTGGATCGCGACAAAAACGGGTATTTCAACTACGCCCCTAACGAAGGAAAAACGGCAGCATCGCTTTTTAAAAAGCGGATCGGTGATTCAAGTCCCGACTCCATCGTCTTACTTGAAAATGACAAATTCTATTTCAAATCCACGGCAGCGCTTCGCATCGCCCGAAAGCTTTCCGGTGCCTGGCCCATCCTATACATATTCATGCTGATCCCATCGCCGGTGCGCGACTGGGTGTATAATATCATTGCCAAGAACCGATATCGCTGGTTCGGCAGAATGGAATCCTGCTGGATGCCTAAGCCGGAATGGAAAGAAAAATTTCTGGACTGATCATTCCGCCATCATCGCCTTGACTACTTCGATCACTTGCTCCGCATTCGGCTTACTGAAATAATCCCCATCACTTCCGTATCCCGGACGATGTGCCTGTGCCGTAAGGGTACGCGGTGCCACATCTAGGAAACGATATCCGCCCTGCTTCTCCATCACCTCGGTGAACATATAAGCAGATGCGCCACCGGGCACATCCTCATCCACAAAAAGAATACGATTTGTTTTCTTGAGCGACTCGAGAATACGATGATGAAGATCGAAGGGCAGTAAGGTCTGCACATCTATGATCTCGCAGGAAATGCCCTTTGCTCTTAAATACTGTGTTGCCTCTTGTATGATCCGCAAGGTGGATCCGTAGGATACAATGGTTACATCCTCCCCTTCTTCGATCACTTCAGGCACTCCCAATGCGACCGTAAACGTATCCAAATTGTTTGGAAGCGATTCTTTGAGGCGATATCCGTTCAGGCATTCGATGACGAGTCCCGGATCGTTTGCCTGTAACAAGGTATTGTACATTCCCGCTGCCTGTGTCATGTTTCTTGGTACGCATACGTGCATGCCACGTAGTGCATGAATGATCATACCCATAGGTGATCCGCTATGCCAGATCCCTTCGAGTCGATGGCCGCGAGTGCGTACGATGAGTGGACAGGATTGTTTTCCGCCCGTTCTGTAATGCAGGGTGGATACATCATCACTGAGTGGTTGCAAACCGAAGAGCAGGTAGTCGAGGTACTGCATCTCAGCAATGGGTCGAAGGCCACGCATGGCAAGTCCGACACCCTGACCGATGATGGTCAGTTCACGTATGCCCGTATCGAAAATGCGTTGCACACCATACTTCTCTTGCAAGCCCATGAACCCTTGGTTCACATCTCCGATATGCCCAAGGTCTTCGCCAAAGGCGATCACGCGCGGATCGCGAGCAAACAGTTGATCGAAGTATTTATTGAGAATTTCAAAGCCATTCAGTACAGGTGCATCGGCTGGAATATCGGCCTTAACCTCAGGCACCTGCAGGGCTGACTTCCCTTTTTCATTGTAGAGATGCGTGTTGTACAGGTTGGTATTCTCGGTCTGCAATTCCTGAAAGTATTGACGCGTCCAGTAGGAAGCATCCGTTGTTCCGACCAAATCAAGACTGCGGTGCAATGCTTTAATGATATCCCGACGGAGTGGCGTTCGGTTCGCGCGCAATTCTGCAACGATCGACTTTAGATCTTTTGCTTGTTCGGGGCAGGCGTTGCTCAAGGAGTCGAGCAGATCGGCTGCTTTCGCAAGTTGCTCTCGGATGGGTGTATTGAATTGTTCCCAGGCTTGCGTGCGTTCCTGTTTTACTTGTTCTACTGCGTCTTGGTCGATGGTGTTCAATTCGGGCTCTGTCGCAAGACCGTTACTTAGTATCCACTCGCGCATTTTACGAAGTCCGTCCCACTGCTCTTCCCACTGCAACCGTTCAGCCGACTTGTATCGCTCATGACTGCCGGATGTTGAATGGCCTTGCGGCTGTGTCAATTCCTCCACGTGAAACAGTACAGGAGTATGATATTGACGGGCCATACGGATGCCTTCTTCGAATACTTCACAGCAGGCGGCATAGTCCCACCCTTTAACGGTATAGATGCGCAATCCAGTTTTATCGGCATCGGCCTGCATGCCGGAGAGTGCCTCGGAGATCGAACCCTTGGTGGTTTGATATTTTTTAGGAACAGAGATCCCATATCCATCATCCCAAACGAATACAGCCAGTGGCACTTGCAGCACGCCGGCAGCATTGATGCTTTCCCAGAAATGACCTTCGCTGGTGGAGGCATCTCCGATGGTGGCAAAACATACCTCGTTGCCTTTATTGGAAAGATCCTCCATTGGATGCAGCGCGGGGATCTCGCGGAAGGATTTAGAAGCAAAAGCCAGTCCGAGTGCCCGTGTCATTTGGCCGGAGGTCGGAGAAGAATCCGCCGATACGTTCTTGATCTTGGCGAGCGGCAACCAGTCTCCATTCTCTTTTAGAAAGGGCGTGGAGAAGTGGGCATTCATTTGCCGACCTGAGCTGGCAGGTTCATTAGCGGGATCGGGATCGGCGTATAATTGAGCAAAAAGTTCACGGACAGTAGTCAGTCCGGCAGCCAGCATGAAGGTCTGATCGCGATAATACCCGCTTCGAAAATCGCCCGGCTGAAAAAACTTAGCCATAGCCACTTGCGCTACTTCTTTTCCGTCGCCGAAGATTCCAAATTTTGCCTTACCCCCCAGCACTTCTCGCCGGCCCAGGAGGCTGGTTTCCCGGCTGATACGGGCATGACGATAATCAGCTAGCACGGCTGATCGAAAATGTTCAAAACTCAGGGCTTGCTCGGCGGCTGACAGTTGTTCGGACATAAGGCAAAAATAGGGCCAATTGCAAACCCATTTATAAAATTGAGTGGGGCGATGCAACCCTTAAGAGCCAGTCTGCATCTTTTTGTACATTTGACCCATGTTTTTGAAACCCTTTTTAATTGCGGCGATCACACTTCTCTCCTACGGCGCGAAGGCTCAGGCCCATTCGGATCATGACGGGCACGATCATGGCAAGCCCCCTGCTGTTAAACCGAGTGGTGAAGATCCGCTGCTGCTTACAGAAATGAAATTCGATTTCGGTAAGATTCCGCAGGGAAAACCTGTGTATCACAATTTTATCGTGAAGAACGTCGGCAAGACGTCGATCAAGCTGGATAATGTACAAGCTGCTTGCGGCTGCACGACGCCTGAATGGAGTCGTGAGGAGATCGCACCCGGCGGGTCCACTACAATCCGGGTCGGGTACAATGCCGCCGCAGAGGGTGTTTTTGAAAAGCCCGTTACGATCCAATATGGTGAGCGCGTCAAGCAATTCACCGTTGCCGGAACCGTTTGGCGTGCTCCGGAGGGACCGGCCCCCAAGAACGCTTCCGTTGAATTACTGAAAAAACAATCCAACTAATAAAACAACTATCATGAAAAAAATCTGGATCCTGACTGCAGCACTTTTTGTTTCCATCGCATCTATGGCACAAGTGAAACTCGAAGAGACGGTAAAAATGAATGTAGAAAAACATGATTTCGGAAAGATCAAGCAGGGCGAGCCTGTGACGTATATGTTTGAGATCAAGAATATCGGTTCGAAGCCACTGGTCGTGGAGAACAGCTGGGCTAGCTGCGGTTGCACTACCCCCGAGAAAATTACTGAGCCCATCCTGCCCGGAGCTTCCGCTAAATTGAAAGTGCAGTATAATGCTGCGGCGGTAGCGCCCTTCACAAAAGATGTATATGTGAAGTTCGCCGGCATCGATCAAACTAAAACCGTTCAGATCACTGGTGAGGTATTGAGCGCTGAAGCTTACGAAGCGCAGAAAAAACAGGCACCCAAGCAGTAAGATCTGCTCTTCAACTTATACACAAAGCCTCCTTTCGGAGGCTTTGTCGTTTTTTCAATTGTAATTTTGCCCAATGCCAAAGATCTCCAACCGCGGTGCCGAAATGCCCGCTTCTCCGATACGAAAACTTGTTCCCTTTGCTGAAGCGACGAAGCGTGAAGGGGTTAAAGTTTATCACCTGAATATCGGTCAGCCCGATATTGAAACGCCGCCGGCTGTCATGGATGCCGTTCGTAAGGCCGACATCAAAGTGTTGGAATACAGCCACAGCGCCGGAAATGAATCGTATCGTAAGAAATTGGTTGATTATTATCGTGGCGTCGGTATTGAGGTAACGCATCACGAGATCATGATCACGACCGGAGGCAGTGAAGCCATACAATTCGGATTCCTGGCCTGTCTGAATCCCGGTGACGAGGTGATCATCCCAGAACCGTTTTATGCGAATTACAATGGATTTGCCTGCGCTGCAGGCGTGCGTGTTGTACCCATCACCTCCCACATTCAGGACGGATTTGCCCTTCCGCCCATTGCTGATTTTGAACAGAAGATCACGGCAAATACAAAAGCCATTGTGATCTGCAACCCGAACAATCCCACCGGCTATTTATACAGCCGGGCTGAACTAGAAGCGTTGAGACAGCTCTGTATCAAACACGACCTTTACCTGTTCAGTGATGAGGCTTACCGGGAGTTTTGCTATGGCGGTGAGTTTGTAAGTGCGTTGCAGTTAGAGGGACTGGAGCAGCATGCCATTGTGATGGATACCATTTCCAAACGATATAGTGCCTGTGGGGCTCGGATCGGTGCAATTGTGACCCGAAACAAAGAGTTGTATCAAACGGTTTTAAAGTTCGCTCAAGCTCGATTGAGTCCGCCCGGCTTGGCCCAGATCCTGGGAGAAGCGGCGGTTGATCTGCCGTCGCATTATTTCGATGAACCCAAGGCGGAGTATTTGCGCCGGAGGGATCTGATGGTAGCTCGTCTCAACGCCATGGATGGGGTATTTTGCCCGAACCCGGGTGGAGCCTTTTATGCGATCGCCCAGTTACCCATCGATGATTCGGACCGTTTTTGTCAGTGGTTACTGGAGGAATTCCGTCATGAAAAACAGACCGTGATGCTGGCGCCGGCGACCGGGTTTTACGGCACGGCCGGGCTTGGAAAAAAGGAGGTCCGACTGGCCTATGTCTTGAACCTGACAGACCTTTCCGCAGCGATGGATTGTCTGGAGGAAGCCATCAGACAATACCCAGGCCGCTCTGCCTAAATTATTAGGGGGGTAAACCGATTATTTCCCCTATTTTTAAGTCTATTACTTCACCAAACTACCGCTTTATGAGAAAGGCGCTCCTTTTGGCCGCTCTTTTTGTGTGCACCACCCTGGCTGTAATGGCCCAGCGCATGGTCACCGGAAAAATCCTTGATGCAAACGGTATGCCCGTTTCGGGTGTAACCATCAAAGCCCTGAAATCGGGCAAAATGGCTCTTACCGGAGCCGATGGTTCCTTCAGCCTGGCTGCAAACGAGGATGACATGCTGGAGATCACCTCCATCGGATATCAAAAACAAACCATCTCTGCCAAATCGGCTACCCTTTCCGTAAAACTGGCTACGTCCACGGAAACCATGGGCGAAGTCGTCATGGTGGGTACTCGCCGCGCGGGTCGTGTAAAAACCGAGACCATGGCGCCTGTTGATGTGATCAACGTGGGACAAGCAACGGCCACTACCGGTCGTCTGGATCTCACCTCTACCCTCAACTACCTGGCTCCTTCATTCAACTACAATAAGCAATCTGGTAGCGACGGAGCCGATCATATCGATCTGGCTACGCTGCGCGGATTAGGCCCGGATCAAACGCTGGTACTGGTGAACGGTAAGCGCCGCCACCAAACCGCATTTGTGGCTGTATTCGGAACCCGCGGACGCGGTAACTCCGGTACCGATCTCAACTCATTGCCTGCTTCAGCGATCGACCGCGTAGAGATCCTGCGTGATGGTGCCTCCGCTCAATATGGCTCCGATGCGATCGCCGGTGTGATCAATATCGTCACTAAAAAGTCTATTAACCAGATCACTGGCTCGATCGGCATGAGCGGATACTACGATCCGACCTACAATACCGCCTTCGAAGAGAGCTTGCAAACTGATTATGAGTACGGCAAGAAGCTCGATGGTCGTGGATTGAATGCCAACGTGAACTTTGGTGTTCCGATGGGTAACAAAGGTGGATTCCTGAACCTCACGTTCGAAGGAACCAGCTCGGCGAAAACATTCCGCCAAGTATTGGATGACGCGCTGCCTTTGAACGTTTATCGTCGCGGTCATGGTGATGCCGGACTGAACAGCTTCAGCACCTTCTACAATTTTGAATTGCCTACAAAAGGGAAAACAACGATCTATTCGTTCGGTAGTCAGAATAGCCGTGCGTCAGATGCTTATGCATTCACTCGCAACTTCTCTGCTCGCCCCGACCGTTTCCCCACAGATGCCAACGGCAACCTGATCTTCGTGGAGTCGATCATGCGTCGATCTAGCAGTGGCGAAACTTGGTACAGCCCGCATATCCAAACCAAGATCAACGATGTATCGGCTACTGCCGGTGCGAAAGGCGTTGCTTTCGGTTCTTGGGGATGGGATCTGAGCAATACCACCGGACGTAACAATTTCCATTTCTTCGGGGATAAAACCTTTAATGCTTCTCAGGGAGATGCACAACGTCATTTTGACGATGGTGGATTTTCTTATCTCCAGAATACAACCAACCTGAATTTCAACCGCACGTTCGCCAAGAATTTCAACTTGGGACTGGGTGTTGAATACAGAATGGAGAATTACAAAATCTTTGCCGGAGAGGAAGCTTCCTACCGCAATTACGATGGAACGAAAGCGACTGGCGCACAAGGATTCCCTGGCTATCAGCCGGCGGATGAAGTAGATGCCAAGCGCAATGTTCTTGGCGTTTATGGAGACGCAGAATTTGATGTTACGTCCAAGTGGATGATGAACCTCGCTGTTCGTATGGAGAACTATAGCGACTTCGGTTTTACCCACAACTACAAATTCGCTACTCGTTACGAGGCTAGCAAGAAAGTGAAGCTGCGTGGATCGGTCAGCACCGGCTTCCGTGCTCCTTCCTTGCAACAAATGAACTTCAGTTCTACGTTCACAACCGTTCAGGGTGGCAATATCGCTGAGGTGAAGATCGCTCCTAACTACAGCTCACTGGCTGCTGCAGCAGGTATTCCTGCGCTGAAGCAAGAAAAGAGTCTGAGTGGTGCTGCGGGATTGATCTGGAGTCCGAAAAGCAACCTCAGTGTTACCGTAGACGGCTACATCACGAAAATTCGTGACCGTGTGGTGTTAAGTGGACAGTTCGATGGTAGCGACCCTGCATTGAGTCCTTCCCTGCGTGCTCAAATGGCTTCCTTGAACGTTAGCTACGCTCAGTTCTTTGCGAACGCCGTGAATACCACCAACGCCGGTGTGGATGTCATTATTGACTACACCAAGAAAATGGGTGAAAACAAATTGCATGTATTGTTTGCCGGTAACTACCAGCACATGAGCATTGATAAGATCAATGTGCCTGCCGGACTGAGCGGTTCCACTTTCCTGCAACAGACTTTCCTCAGCGATCGGGAGCAAGCTTTCATTCTGGCTTCCGCGCCGAACATGAAAGGTTCATTGAATCTTGAATACGGACGCAAGTCACTCACACTCGGTACCCGGGTAACGTACTTCGGAGAGATCAGCCTATTCGGTTACGGACAAGACGGTCTGGGCATCAACCCCACTGTACCCTTGAATAATGGTAGCGGTAATGTTGCAGATCAGTATATCTATGCAGGTAAAGTGGTAACTGATATCTATGCCACGATGCCTTTCTGGAAGAAGTATACGCTCTCCTTCGGTATCGATAATATACTGAACGTGCACCCTGATCTGGGGGCTGTTAAAGGTGCTGAAGATTGGGCGTACAATAATGAGACTGGCGGACCTTGGGATGCCGTTCAAATGGGTGGAAACGGTCGCCGACTGTTCCTGCGCATCGGATTCAAGTTCTGATCTACTTAAATTGACTTTCGTCAAGCCCCCCTATTCGGGGGGCTTTTTTATTTATCTTTATCATCAAACTTTTATTCTATGCAAATACGAATGCTCTCCTTAGCTCTCTTGAGCCTGTTGATATTTACCGGTTGTCAGAAAGACGATCCGCCGCCACCGACTAAAACAGAACTGATCTCCCGAAACTGGAAGATCACGGCTATGACCGCAACATTCCCCCCTATGCCAACCATGGATGTTTATGCACAGCTTCAAGCTTGTGAAAAAGATAACATCGTCAAAGTTCAAAGCAATGGCACCTACACAATCGATGAAGGAGCAACCAAGTGTAACGCCGCAGATCCGCAAATTGCAGAAACCGGCAACTGGACCTTTTCAAATAACGAGACTAAACTTACATTCATGGGTGAAACCTTTGATATCATCAGCCTGAGTGCAACTACTCTTACGCTTAAGCAGGATGTTCCGGCAGGCGGCGGATTGCCGGCTGGAACCCTCAACCTGACACTCACTGCACAATAAATAGCAGTACAACCATTCAAAGCCACCCGATCGGGTGGCTTTTGTTTTTATCACCCCCATCAGCAAGTACGTCCTTACGCTTAGTTGAATTCCTTCTTGCAAGTAATAGACGAACTGATTAATTTGCACAAAAATTATATATAATCATGCTGCGCCTCTTCATATCAATGCTACTGATAGCCTCAATCTATCAATCTTCGTTAGTTGCCCAAACGGTTATTTCTAAATACCCTGAAGCAAAGCCCCGGCAAAATTTGTATGTAGAGCTGGGCGGAAATGGGTTGGCTTTCACAGCTGTTTATGAGAGCCGATTGAAAAAAGCAACCGATGGTATCGGTCTGAAATTCGGGTTGGGTGGGTACACGAGCGATTTTGAAAAGGTGATCACAGTACCGATCGGGATGAACTGGTTACTGACTAAAGACAATAAAGATTTTTTTGAGATGGGTGTAGGTGCCACATTTTTACACTTTGACACCAACGACCGGTGGGGATGGTCCGGTGGCACAACAGACCCATACCCATTGAATATTGCCGGATTGAACGTCAGCGCCAAGAACTCTCTTATCGCAAATTTCACCATGGGATACCGCAGGCAGCCGAAAGACGGTGGGATCATGTGGGGCGTGTCGGTGAACCCACACCTGAACAATAATGGATTCTGGCCAGTATGGTTCGGATTTAAATTTGGGTACTCGTTTAGTAGGAAGTGAGAAAAGGCTTAACCACAGCCACCTCAAACGATATACAATATTGAAAAACTCACACTTTTTTATACAGAGAATTTTTTGTTGGGTCACCGCTGCAGTAGGATTTCTGCCTTTTCCCCTACTCGGACAAGAAATATCGGACTCCTCCACTAAAGGAGCCTGGAAGTTCAATGCATACGCTGAATCCTTTTTTTGCGTGCGTCAGCGATTGGAAACGGGGCAAAATATATCTGACTTCCAATTCAATCATAATAGAGGTAATATCATCGGATTGAATCAGGTATCACAAGGGGTTGAATACCTGTCCAAGAATTTTCGTTTTAACCTTGCTCTACATGCCGGAACCTATGTGGAAGATAATTATGCTGCCGAACCTGCATATCTACAACCAATCAACCGGGCATATGTAGGATATCGGGTGAGCAAAAAGAGAAACGTATGGTTGGATGCGGGAGTGTTTCCGTCGTATATCGGCTTTGAAAGTGTGAATGCCTTTGATAATGCCACCGCAACACGTTCACTTTTGGCCGAAAATTCTCCATATTTCCTTACGGGGATTCGTGCCAATTATCCAATCAGTCCCAAAAACGAATTCAACTTTTATGTACTGACCGGGTGGCAACGGATCAAACCACAAAATAATAATTCAACTCCTTCCTTCGGTTGGCAATGGATACACGCATTCCCCAATCAAAGTAAATTCAATTGGAGTTTTTGGGCGGGAGCTGATCATCCCGACAGTAGCCGCAAATGGCGATACTTCAACAATTTCTATTGGCAGGGTAAAAAAGGCAAGTGGTCTTACACAGTAGGATTCGATATCGGTATGGAACAAGAAAAAAAGAAAGCAAAATCCTTTTTTGTCTGGTACTCTCCCTTGCTGATCACACAATATTCCATATCGAACAAATGGAGGTCTGCCTTTCGGGTGGAACACTACGCAGACCCTCACAGCGTCATAACAAAACCAGCCAACGGATCAGCTGTCAGGGCTAGCAGTCAATCGATAAACGTCGACTATTCACCAAAACCTTCCATTCTGTGCAGAGTCGAGTGGAGATCCCTTCAAGCCAAGGAGCCCGTTTTTTTTCAACGAAATGAATATGACAATCGAACATCCTACACGACGCTAACAATTGCTTATCAACTGAATGCCAACCTTCGGAAAAAAGGACGAAATAAGTGATGAATACATTTCATGGCAATCAACCTCGCAGAGAAGCATAGACAAACATTGCGAACAAATTCAAAAGGCCCCATTGGGGCCTTTTGTACCGGGGATAGGACAACTATCTAACTAAATCCTAGCGAATTTTCAGGGATTTGTGAACTTACTTATTTAGGTGATTTGTATAAAGAAATAGCATTTAAGTTAATTGCAAAATATAGATATCAAGCTTTACGATTTATGAAATTAATATCTGAGTAGAGTTACCATGCCCTTTCGAATTAATTTATTTCCGTTAACATCAAAACACTCCACCACCCAACTATAGGTCTCCAGGGGTGCGGTTTGTCCGTTGATGGTGCCATCCCAGCCTTTTCTCAGATCATTGGTTTCGAAGATCTTCACGCCCCAGCGGCTGAAGATCCGGAAACTTTGGAGCCTTGCAATGTTCACGTAGATCGGGATAAACACGTCATTGATGTTATCTCGGTTGGGCGTAAATGCAGTTGGTGCAAAGACATTCGGTTTGTCAAAAATCCAAACCTCTTGCTTATCGTGATTCACGCAACCGCTGGAATCTTTGATCGTGATGGTATAATCAATCCGGGACGGATCGTTAGAAAGATAATACGCATCCGTCACCCTTCTGTTCGGCTGAATCAAGCCAATGGGTGGCGTCCAAAGATAATTGACCCCGCCGGGGAGCGCTTGCATCGTGAAGCGATTGAGTCGAGTGGCATAAATGAGTGGATATATGCTGTCCGGACGCGCACGCGTGACCACAAGCGTTTTCACAATCGTATCGCTTAATTGCGGACAGGAGACTCCACCAACGATCAATTGCACCGGATAGCTGCCTGGCGTATTGTAAACAGTTGTTGGGTTCAACTGGATGGATTGGAGTCCGTTCCCGAAATTCCATTGAGCCGTACTGAAACCTCCATCCGCATATCCTGCCGTCGACAGATTGGTGAACTGTACGGTCGAACCGACACATCGGCTATTAAAGCTGAAGTCGGCTTTGGGCTTCCCAATCACTGTGATCTGCATTGACTTTTTACGGATCACACAACTGCTGTCGCTGAGTATGGTAAGCGTTACGGTATAAATACCAGGAGCCGTGTAAATATGCGTAGGGCTGAAAACCGTGCTGGTCACTCCTCCGCCAAAATCCCAGAGCACTTGGGAAAATTGTGTACTACCCCATCCCAATTGACTGGTATTGACAAAGGTTACCGGTGATCCCAGGCAAACAGGCGTTGTTGCCGTGAAATCAGCAACCGGGGGACCAAATACAACCACCCGCTTCCTCATCGTATCAGAGACACAACCCCGTGCATTGGATACATACAACCACGGTCTGTATACGCCATAATTACTGTAAATATGGGATACCGCAGGTAAGGTGCTGGTAGCCGTCCCATCGTCAAAGTTCCACAATCGAGTGGTGATACTACTGGTAGGCGATACCGACAGATCCAAGAAGGATACATTCAATGATCCTGTACAGGAAACAGAATCAGTCATCCTGAAATTGACGATCGGACGCGCATAGACCACTTGGGTTAATGAGGTGTCCTTGGTACACCCATCAGCAGATTTCACCAGCAGGTAAATTTCGTAGGTTGAATCAGCCGCACTCAGGTTATCCGGGAATGTGAATGTCGGGGTCGCTGCTGCCGGATTGCTGATGATTACCCCATGCTGTTGCGGCAGCGGAGAGGTTCGGTTGAATACCGTCCAAGTGAACACGGCCGGTGGCTTTACCTGAGATAGATTTTGAACCGTTTTCACCAAGCCGGATCTTGGTCTGGCGCAGTTCGCAGCACCTCCGACAATGGCAAAAGAAGCCAGCGGTTCCGGATAAAGCCTCACCCAACGCATGGAGGAGTCGATACACCCGGAACTAGAAACCGCGACGAGTTTCACTTTTATTAATGTATCTCGGGTATACGAGGTATTGCGCAACTGAAACTGCGGGTTCAATCCAGTCGACAGAAGCTGGCCGTTCACATACCACTGATAAGTGAGGCCGACAACATTGCCCGGCGTGTTCAAATAAGAAGTATTGGTGGCCTGAACCGTCAATTGCTTACAGGCATACAGCGTATCCGCAAGACTTCCGTTTAAAGAAAACTGGGATCGTGGAGTGGGCAGCGTTTTGACGGTATAACTGAACGAAGTGGGTCCACACCCGCCTTGAGTATTACCGGCAACCAGCGTGAACACAAATGTTGTTCCGGCTTGTGTCAACACCATTGGTGGCGGAGTTGCCGCGGTACTGAATGGCACGCCATTGACCGACCATTGGTAGGTATCAGCGAATTGCGTCAAGTTAGAGAAGGTGACCACCATGGGGGCGCAGGCTGAATCCGGGGTAACGCGAAACAAGGTCTGCGGAAGCGGCAATACCGTGATGGTGAATGTTCTGGGAATACCGCCACAATTGACGCCGCCATTTGAAAATGATGGCGTAACGGTGATCGTCGCCACAATTGGAACAGCAGTAGAATTGGTCGCGGTAAACGAAGGAATGGCACCTACGCCAGAGAGAGGAAGTCCGATAGCTGAATTGGAATTACTCCAGGTGTAGGTGATGGAACCTCCGGAGGCCGGTGAGGTAAAACTGATCGGGGTGGTCCTGTTTCCATCACAGTACTGCAGATTGGGCAATGGATTTACAGATGGACTGGGGTTCACCGTAATCGTGAAACTCTTTGGCTGTCCCGGACAGGCAACACCGCCGTTGATAAATGTTGGCGTAACGGTGATGGTGGCGATCAGCGGGGCTGTGCCGGTATTGACAACTCGGAAACTGTCAATATCCCCGGATCCGAATGGAGCCAGGCCGATAGCCGGTGTGGTGTTCGTCCAGGAATAACTAACCGTACCTCCAGTGAGCAGGGTGCTGAATCGCGTTCCTAAAGCCAGATCGCCGTTGCATTTTACCTGACTGGGAGGCTGGTTGACTTGTCCGGATGGATTTACAGTTATGGTGAACGTTTTAGCTGGACCGTCGCAAGAGCGTCCACTCACCGTCAAGGTTGGGGTAACCGTCACTACTGAAACAATCGGTGAGTTCGTGTTGTTCGTGGATATAAAGCTTACTGAACTTCCCAAACCCGATGTGACAAGACCTGTTGCCGTATTCGAGTTGGTCCAGCGATAACTTACGATGCCGCCAGTCGTTGGCGATGAGAATCCGAATGAAACAGTCGAGCCGGTACAAACGATTTGATTGGATGGCTGATCGACCTGAGGCGTTGGCAATACGGTAATGGTAAATGTCTTGGGTGCACCCGTACAAGTGACCCCACCACTGGTATAGGACGGAGTAACAGAAATGGTGGCCACTACCGGCGAATTGCTGATGTTTATCGCCGCAAACAGCGGGATATTCCCTGTATTGGAAGGCAATACACCAATAGAAGGATTGTTATTGGTCCAACTATAGGTAGTAGCACCACCCGTGGTTGAAGTACTAAAGTTTACCGATGTTAACTGACCATTGCAAACCGTGAGGTTGGCCGGCTGATTGACTTGAGCAGCAGGATTGATGGTAATGGTATAGGTTGTTGGTGTACCCGGACAGGAACGTCCGCCGTATGAGAAAGTTGGTGTTACCCTGATCGTAGCGGTTATCGGAACAAGCCCCACGTTAACACCTACAAAGGAGCTGATGTCCCCTGTTCCACTTGCCGGCAATCCAATTGCCGGCGTATCGTTTGTCCATTGATAGGTTGTCGTACCGCCGGTGTTTTGAGTGGTGAAGGCCGTTGCAGGCACTACGCCTCTATCGCAAACAACCTGGTTAGCCGGAACATTCACCTGGCCGGCGGGCAGTAAGGTGATGGTTCTTTCGTAAGCGGGTGCACAACCGGTTACAGAAGCCGTAGAAACCAAACGCACATTGAAAATAACCGGTGCGGTGGCGTTGGCCGGTATGCTGAACGTATGTGTAAATGTGGTAGCGCTATTGGAAAGGACAACACCATTTACAGACCACTGATAGGCCAGGGTTCCACTACCCACATTGGTGGTCGTATTGGTGAAGTTGACCGTAGCACTGAGTCCACAGTAGACGGTATCGGATACAGAATACGAAACGATCGGCGAGCCGCTAACCGTGAACGGGGTGGTCAGAGAGTCGTTACATCCATTGGCGTTGTACGCAATCATCTTGAGCTGATAATTGCCCGCAGTCAGTAGTGTGTGATTAAAGGTGAATCCGGTAGTAGAATAAAGCGTTATACCAGCAGCCGTTTGAACGAACCATTCCACGCTACTGTAATTGGCCGGGGTTGCGTTGGCCGTCAGGTTGAATGGGGCACAGTTGTATGTGCTCAGATTGGTCGTAAATACAGCAGTAGGCACGGGCAAAATAGTGACTTGCCTTTGGGCCGTATCTCGACAGGTTGCTCCGGAAGCAAATGTATTCGCGGCGATTAGCGTGACCGTATACGTACCCGGATTTTGATACAAATAATTGGGGTTGGTTACGCCGGAAAAAGAGAGCGTGCCATCGCCCATACTCCAGGTGTATTGGATTCCACTGGGCGTAGACAGGTTCGTGATCCGAACGGTATCCCGCGCACAGTAATTGGCGCTACTGAAATTGAAATCGGCAACCGGATTGGGATAAATATCGATGGTCTGATATACCGTCGTATCCGTACAGGAATTTTGTGCACGCATACTGACTGTATAGGTTCCCGGATTGATATACGTGTAGCTAATCGTGTCGTTGGAATTATTGGTGACATAGGGAAGCGTACCTGCTCCAAAATCGATCGTATAAAGAGTGCCGCCTACGGAATTGTTTACAAATGTTACCGGCCTCGGCGCACATCCAAAAGTGTTCTGTCCAAAAACAATCAAACTAGGCGTGATCGTAGCCGGGTACAACAGCACATCAACGGAGAAGCTGTCTACGCCACACTCATTGAATGCATACAACTTAACGGTGATCGTATCCAGAACACCCGTTGTATACCGCTGGGTCATTGTTCTGTTATCGTAAACCGTATCTCTTCTTCCATCTCCCCAATCCCAGATGTACTTATTGGAAGGACCAAATGCATTATTGACCCCTCTGGAATTATTACGGAAGCGCATGTTCGCGGGCGAACAATACACTGAGGTATCGGGCTGGAACAAGGCCTTCGGCTTGGGTCGGATCAGCACAGAGTCTCGTACAGACAAGGTTTGACAAGCCGTTGTTACCGTAAGTGTGATGTAATAGGTAGTATCGCGCTGTTGCAGATCATTTGCCAAGAAGGTGACCGATCCCGGTTGCACCAGCGACGAGATCTGACCGTTTCCGAAATTCCAAGAGTAGGCACTTCCATTAATAACTCCGATCGGAACGGTTGTGTTCTGTATCAAAATAGTTGCCGGTCCGCAGGCCGTATCCGCACTGAGCGTAAAGGAAGGACGTGGCTCTTGGATCGTGTAAATAGTAGTACTTACCGAATCATCCTTACATCCATAGAGGCTTTTGGCCACCAGCTTAAGTACCACCGTGTCGCCTGGCTGCGTGATCACATAGTTGGGCACCGTAGCACCCGTTCCGATCAATACGCCATTTGCGTACCAAGCAAAAGCAGGCTGACTATTGGCCGATACGTGCGGAACTAAAGTCACGTGGTCCCGAATCCGATAGGGGGCGCATCCGATGACATCATCGATATTGATTTGAGCCTTGGCGCTTGGGTTAACTCGGATCGTAAATGTTTTTGGGATGCCGCTGCAATTAACACCTCCATTGGTATACTGAGGAGTAACCGTGATCGTCGCCGTCACCGGAGCTGTTCCGGTATTGACAGCCGTAAAACTGCCAATGTCGCCGGTTCCGCTGGCTCCCAAACCGATCGAAGGCGTATTGTTTGTCCAGCTGTAGTTGGTGATTCCGCCAGAATTGTTTGTACCAAATGCTATTGAGACGGTGTTATCTTCATGACAGACCACCTGATTGGATACCGTATTTACCTGAGCAGATGGATTGACCGTGATCGTGAAGGTGGTTGGTGTGCCATTACAACTAACCGAGCCATTCGTATAACGAGGAGTAACGGTGATCGTAGCCGTTACCGGTGCCGTTCCGGTATTGACAGCAGCAAATGCAGGAATGTTACCCGTTCCACTCGCTCCCAGACCGATCGAAGGGTTGCTGTTCGTCCACAAATACGTCGTTCCGGCTACAGACCCACCGAATATCACCGCTGTGGTATTACCCCCATTACATACGACTTGATTGGTTACTACATTCACCGTTGGTGTTGGATTCACGGTGATCGTAAAGGATTTCGACGTACCGCTACACGTGACGCTTCCGTTGGTGTATACCGGGGTTACCGTGATCGTAGCCGTAACCGGTACTATACCGGTATTAACAGCAGCAAATGAGGCAATATCACCGGTTCCACTAGCCCCCAGACCTATCGAGGTGGTATTGTTCGTCCAATTATACACAACCGTACCGCCAGTGGCTGTAGATCCAAATACTACCCCTGTGGTATTGCCACCGTTACACACCACCTGATTGGATACCGTATTTACCTGGGCCGTCGGGTTAACCGTGATCGTAAAGTTGGTTGGTGTGCCATTGCAACCAACCGAGCCATTCGTAAAACGAGGAGTGACTGTTATCGTAGCCGTAACCGGTGTTGTTCCGGTATTCACCGCCGTAAAGCTGGTAATGTCGCCGACTCCAGTTGCCCCCAAACCGATCGAAGGCGTATTGTTCGTCCAGTTGTATACAATTGTGCCCCCTGTGGCTGTAGATCCGAAGGATACCGATGTGGTAGTACCCCCATTACATATCACCTGATTGGAAACTGTATTTACCGAGGCTGTCGGATTCACCGTGATCGTAAACGTCTTCGCAGGACCTGTGCAGGGTACTCCCCCATTGGTAAAGGTCGGTGTTACCGTGATCGTAGCCGTTACGGGTGCCGTTCCGGTATTGACAGCAGCAAACGCAGCAATATTACCTGATCCACTCGCTCCCAGACCGATCGTGGTATTGTTGTTCGTCCAGCTATACGTAGTCGTTCCTTCGGTAATGGCTGTGCCAAAATTTATCGCACTGGTATTGGATCCATTACACACCACCTGATTGGATACCGTATTTACTTGTGCAGTCGGGTTAACCCTGATCGTAAAAGTTCGAGGTGTGCCGTTACAAGCAGCTGCCCCATTTGTATATTGAGCCGTTACGGTGATCGTAGCAGTAACCGGTGTTGCTCCCGTATTCACTGCCGTAAACGAAGCGATGTCACCGGTTCCGCTGGCTGCCAGACCGATAGAAGGCGTACTGTTCGTCCAGTTGTATACGATCGATCCGCCAGTGGCTGTAGATCCGAAGGATACTGCCGTGGTAGCGTCACCATTACATAAAACCTGATTGGATACCGCATTCACCTGAGCGGATGGATTGACCGTGATCGTAAAACTCGTGGGCGGTCCTGTACAGGGTGCCCCGCCATTGGTAAAAGTCGGGGTCACGGTGATCGTAGCCGTTACTGGTGATGTGCCGGTATTGACAGCAGCAAATGCACCAATATTCCCCGTTCCGCTGGCTACCAAACCAATTGTAATGTTGTCGTTTGTCCAACTGTAGGTAGTTGTTCCTCCGGTATTGACCGTACCAAAGTTGACAGCCGTCGTATTGGCTCCATTACAAACCACCTGGTTGTTCAACGAGTTAACCTGGGCTGTCGGGTTAACCGTGATCGTAAAGGTTCTGGGTATACCGTTACAAGCAGCTGCCCCATTCGTGTATTGAGCAGTTACGCTGATTGTAGCCGTCACCGGGGATGTTCCCGTATTAACCGCCGTAAACGAAGCGATGTCACCGGTTCCGCTCGCTGATAATCCGATCGAAGGCGTACTGTTCGTCCAGTTATATACAACTGTACCTCCAGTGGTTGGTGAACTAAACGTTACAGCTGTGGTGTTACCGCTGTTACATACCACCTGATTAGATATCACATTTACTGTAGCAGTCGGATTTACCGTGATTGTAAAGCTCGTAGTAGGTCCGGTGCAGGGTACCCCACCATTGGTAAAGGTCGGAGTCACGGTGATCGTTGCCGTTACCGGGGATGTTCCGGTATTGACAGCAGCAAATGCAGCAATATTACCCGTTCCACTAGCTCCAAGACCGATCGAAGGCGTATTGTTTACCCAGCTATATGTGGTAGTGCCACCCGTATTACCAGTACCAAAACTGATTGCAGTGGTATTGGCTCCGTTACAAACCACCTGGTTGTTCACCGAGTTAACCTGGGCTGTCGGGTTCACCGTGATCGTGAATGTCTTTGCCGGGCCTGTGCAGGGTACTCCCCCATTGGTAAAGGTCGGTGTTACCGTGATCGTTGCCGTTACCGGGGATGTTCCGGTATTGACAGCAGCAAATGCAGCAATATTACCCGCTCCACTCGCTCCCAAACCAATTGTAGTATTATCGTTAGTCCAACTATAGGTAGTTGTTCCTACGGTGTTGGCTGTACCAAAGTTGATCGCAGTGGTATTGGCTCCATTACAAATTGTTTGATTGGATACCGTATTAACCTGAGCTGTCGGATTTACTATAATCGTGAAACTGCGCGGTGTACCATTACAAGTAACACCTCCATTGGTGTATGCCGGTGTTACAGTAATCGTAGCCGTAACTGGTGAAGTCCCCGTGTTGACTGCCGTAAACGAGGCAATGTCTCCGTTTCCACTCGCTAATAATCCGATCGAAGGGGTACTGTTTGTCCAGTTGTATACGATTGTTCCACCAGTAGCTGTAGATCCAAAGGAAACTGCCGTCGTAGCGTCACCGTTACACACTACCTGATTGGATATAGGATTTACGGTGGCAGTCGGATTGACCGTGATCGTAAAACTCGTGGGCGGTCCTGTACAGGATACTCCCCCATTGGTAAAGGTCGGCGTCACGGTGATCGTAGCTGTTACCGGAGCCGTTCCGGTATTAACAGCAGCAAATGCATTAATATTACCCGTTCCGCTGGCTGCCAGACCGATCGTATTATTGTCATTTGTCCAACTATAGGTAGTTGTCCCTCCGGTATTGGTTGTACCAAAATTGATCGCGGTAGTATTCGCTCCGTTACAAACCACCTGATTGTTCACCGAGTTTACCTGGGCAGTCGGGTTCACCGTTATCGTGAAGGTTC
>CANGWB010000015.1 GCA_947457465.1 Chitinophagaceae bacterium
AGGCTGCTGCTACTGAATTGACAAGATTCAAATCGCCCTGGTTGACCGGAGATTGTGAATGGACTCTGGCGATGGTGAAAAAAGCGGTCGTTAATTTGGCCCTATCCCTTCAAAAACCGGTTCTGAGTTTAACCAGCAGTGATTACAATGAGAACGGATTGGGCGATCTGATCGTAGAAAAAGGAGAAGCCTACGAAGTCAACCTGCAAGTTTATTATTTACTACGCGATTCGATCACCGGATGGCCTGGTGGAAAACCTAATGCGAACTTACCAGGTCACCCAGAACGCTCAGAACCATTTCCCAAGCGAGTACTGCTTTTCTCCCCCCACCCCGACGATGACATCATTAGCATGGGTGGAACCTTTCAGCGCTTGCATGATCAGGGACATGATGTGCACGTAGCCTACCAGACCAGCGGAAATATTGCGGTGACAGATGAGTTTGTCACCCGCTATCTAGACTTTGCCGTGGGCTTCGAAGCGATCGCCGGTATCAACAATAAACGATCGACAGAGATCTTGCAGGAAGCACGGCGATATATTGCCAAGAAGAAATCGAATCAGACCGATACCAAAACGATCCGTGCCATCAAAGGATTGATCCGGCGCGGAGAAGCAAAAGCTACCTGTCGTTTTGTAGGCATCCCAGATTCGAATATCCATTACATGAATCTCCCCTTCTACGAAACGGGTACCATTGAAAAAAAGCCTTTGGGTAAAAAAGATATTCAGCTAACAAAAGAATTACTCAGAGAAGTTAAACCGCAGCAAGTTTACTGTGCCGGTGATTTTGCCGACCCACATGGCACACACATCGTTTGCTTCCAGGCGGTATTGGAAGCTTTGAAACATATCAAAGCCGAGGGGGATGAATGGATACAAGACTGCTGGCTCTGGCTATACAAAGGCGCCTGGGAGGAATGGAGCATCGATGAGATCCAGATGGCGATTCCGATGAGCCCGGATCAAGTACTCCGCAAACGTCATGGTATTTTCATTCATCAGTCGCAGAAGGACATGGTGCCGTTCCAAGGAACTGACTCCCGTGAATTCTGGCAACGGGCTGAGGAAAGGAATGCCAATACAGCCAAATTGTATGCAGACTTGGGGCTGACCCACTATGCAGCCATGGAGGCCTTTGTGCGCTGGGAGTTCTAAGTTTTTAGTACCTTACTTATCTAAACAAAAATCAATGGCAATGTTTGATTCGAGCAATCCTACGCTCAAGGAAAGAAGTTTTGAAAAATCAATCACCTCAGATTATCAGGGCGATGTCATGACGCTCAACGGGGCCCTGAACAAATTTGGGATCCTGATGGCCTTGCTGATCGCCGCTACCATGTTCTCCTGGGATCAGTTCCAAAAAGGATCTGACCCCACCACCTTCATGCTGGTAGGCCTTTTTGGTGGCATGATCATGGCCATCATTATGATGTTCAAAATGACCTGGTCGCCGATATTAGCCCCCGGCTATGCGGTCATGCAGGGATTGTTTCTGGGTTCCATTTCAGCCTTTGTAAATGAGGCCTATCCCGGATTGCCCATGCAGGCGGTTTCACTTACGCTGCTGGTTGCCGGTGTTATGTTCCTCATTTATCGTTTTCGGATCATTCCCGTCACGCAACGATTCCGTCAGATCATTGTGGTTGCTACCGTGGCGCTTTCGATCTTCTATCTGGTTCAGTGGATCAGCTACCAGTTCATGGGTAGCCCGATAGCCGGTGCAACCATGGAGTCCAGTGCCTTTGGCATAGGATTCTCCATATTCGTCGTTGTTCTGGCCTCGCTGAATCTTTTATTGAATTTCGATATGATCGAAAAAGGCGCAGAAATGCAGGCCCCAAAATTCATGGAATGGTACAGCGCCTTTGGGTTGCTGGTGACCCTGATCTGGTTGTATATGGAGATCCTGCGGTTACTGACCAAGTTGCAGCGTCGATAAAGGCTATTTTGGAAAAAATAAAAGCCCCGCTGTTGCGGGGCTTTTTTGTGACCTCGTCAGGATTCAAACCTGAAACCTTCTGATCCGTAGTCAGATGCTCTATTCAGTTGAGCTACGAGGCCATCCCTTTTGGGGAGTGCAAAAATAGGGCAATTTTCGAAAAAAATAAAGCTAGATAGGAACCAATTTACCGTCCTTGAATAAATACCGGATCGTTTCCTTAATGGACTGAACGGCAGTCTTACCTTCTTTATCCGTGACAGGTTGTGTGCCAAACCGTTGGATCGTAATGATCCCGCGCGCCCGGTCTACATTGATCCCTGCCTGGAAACTATATAAACTCCCCTCCTCCACTCCGGCCCCTTCATTATCCTCCACCAATTTCAATTCCAGCAACTTATCGTTCCGTGAATAGAGATAATACCAAGTCGTACTGACCCCGTCTTTTGTAAAATCATCTTCTACCGCCAATGCCAACTCGGTATTGGTAATGGGCAAAAGCGCAAATGCTCCTGGCTGTCCCAAAGAGCCGGTCTCAAACTGATCTTCAATAAAAAAATCCTTCACCCAGCTATTCTTTGTCTTGTCCCAGACCACCCGGATCTGTGAGACAGCCACCTGACAACCGGCACATTCATTGTCCTTCTGAGATTTCACGCAGATCAGGTGCTGATATTCTTTATCAGCCAACTTGTACCGAAAGATCGTGTCCACCCACAAATACGGCTCCTCGGAAAGATCTCCATGCTTTTCTCCCAATAACCACACCTTGCTTCCTGACAGGTACTTCCCTTCAAAAAAGGCACTCACGATCTTCCACTTGTCCGCCTCACGGGGCAATGAAAAGGTTTGTCCCATTGTTGAATTAGCATATCCAAAAAAAATCGCGGCAATGAATACTATCCGATGCATGGGCCGATGATTTCACAATGAAAATATGAAATGGAAGGGACAGGGGTATAAGGTAGAAAGTAGAAGGCTTAATCCATTCTACGTTCTACTTTCTACTTTCTACCTTCTACGTTCTACTTTCCGTATTTTTAACCATGCGTATCTCCCTCTGGTCGGTCGGTAAAGTCCATGACCCCTATGTTAAAGCCGGGGTAGAAGAATTCACCAAACGCATCGGGCGCTATTACAAGGTGGACTGGCAACTCATCCCCACCCCCAAGAACGCCGCCACCCTCAGTGAAATGGACCTGCAGATAAAAGAAGGAGAGATCATTCTGGAATGGCTGCAACCCGACGATTATCTCATCGCACTCGAAGAAACCGGCAAACAACACAGCTCAGAAGAGCTAGCCAACTTCATCCAACAACGCGCCAATGAAAGCCGTAAACGCCTCGTGTTTTTGATAGGTGGTGCTTACGGACTCTCCGATGCCGTGCTCAAACGAGCCGATCATAAATGGAGCCTTTCTAAATTGGTATTCCCGCATCAATTGGTTCGACTCATCCTCGCCGAACAACTCTACCGCGCTTGTACCATCCTGCGCGGCGAAAAATATCATCACGCATGACCCTCACCATCACCCTCTCCATCGTTCTTTTCACCACCGCAGTATCCATTGGCGGATTCTCCAACCATAAACTGATCGATGACCTTATTTTTTATCCGCCCGCCATTACCAAACGAAATCAATGGTATCGATTCTTCACCTGCGGAGTTATACATGCCGACTGGGGACATCTGCTATTCAACATGCTCTCTCTATATCTGTTCGGTGATTTTGTAGAACAGGCATTCAACCAAGACCTGCTCTTCGGAGAAAACGGAAAATCATATTACCTGATCCTCTACATATCAGCTCTTTTCTTTTGCCTGATACCGACCTTCATCAACCACCGCAACGACAGCTGGTATAAAAGTTTGGGTGCTTCCGGGGCCGTGAGTGCCATCGTGTTTGTAGGCATCTTGTTCAATCCGACTGCCAAACTGGGATTCTTCTTTATTCCACCTATTATTCCCGGTTACATCTTCGGACCGCTCTATCTGCTCCTTTCTTCCATGATGAGCCGCCAAAGCCGAGATAACATCAATCACTCCGCCCATATCTGGGGAGCTTTATACGGACTGGCCTTTACGATCGCACTGGCCTTCCTGCTGAAAACAGACTATCAACCCGCACAGGAGTTTTGGTGGAAAGTCAGCGCCCACCTGAATAGTCTCGGTATTCAATTACCGAGATGATTCAATCTTTATTATATTACGGGTACTTTCCTTGACCCGAAACCGATGATCGATGCGATGGCCAACGACCCAAACAATTCGTTGAGCACTTTCCAACACCCATACTCTCTCTTTTTCGATCAAGGATAATTTCTGATCGATCAGAAAACGGGCGATCTTCTTTTTCTTATTCAACCCAAGCGGATAGAAATAATCACCCGAACGCCATTTGCGCAGTAAAAGCGGAAATGTCAATTCAGCCGCATCCAACAAAGCGACTTCTGAAGAGGCAATTGAGGGATCCACCAGCATATCCGTCATTTTCACATCCAATCTACCTCCGGCAAAAACAACCTGCTGCTCTCCTGCCTCTACCCATTGCTCATCCGCTCCCGAATCGTTCACCCGGGATAAAATGAAATGCTTCCGATGTCGGAGTATTCTGTAACCACCATCTGCAGAAATGATAAAATGCCCGGACTGGCTCTCTCCCAAACGGATCAATTCCCCCTCCTGCTTCTCTGTAAATCCGTACTTCGATAACCACTCATGCAACATCGCACGGTTCTCAGGCTGCAAGATCAAGGCAACGGATACCAGCTGCTCATGACCCACCACCCGCACATACTTTCGGAGCCACCTCTTCACGGCATCTGCATAAACAGTGTATACCGTTTGGAATCGCTCAATGTTGTGTTGAAGATTCGCATCTACTTGCGGATACAGGTCTAGCAGTAACGGCATCACTTGCAATCGAAGTTGATTGCGGGTATAATCAGTAGTTCGGTTGGAAGAATCTTCCACAAACTTTATGCTATGCTCAGCCGCATATTTTTCAATGGCCTGACGCGAGATCTTTAGTAACGGACGACGGATATGCCCATTCACAGGCGGAATACCGATCAAGCCTTTTAGCCCGGTTCCTCGAAGAAAATTCATCAGGATTGTCTCTGCATTGTCATCGGCATGATGTGCCGTCAACAATACCCCATCATTGCCAGCTGAACTTATCTGCTCACCGAACCATTCATATCGTAGCTTGCGCGCGGCTTCCTGAATGGACAACTTATTCTTATCTGCATACGCTGCCGCATCTACTTTGGAAATGTTCAATTTTTGCTCCCACGATGCAGCGATCGATTCGACAAATAGCTGATCACGATCACTTTCCTCCCCTCTCAATTGGAAATTCATATGAAGCCAGGTGGGATCGTAGCCGGATGCTTTTAACAAATGTGCCAAGACCACCGAATCGACTCCACCGCTGATGGCCAGAAAGACTTTAGCCCCCGGTTTCAGGCCGAATGAAAGCATCGACTCGGAAAAATGTTGCTGAATGGACATCAGATCAGGTTATCATAAGCCCCCCGGAGTTCGCCTAGGGCATGGTTATCGCTCAGTTTTTTCGCCACTTCCATTCCCTTTTCATAGACGGCAATCGCTTTTGATTCATCCCCCAATCGCTCATGGAGCTTACCTAGGTGGTAATAGCTACCCACATAGTCGGGGTTGCGTTCAAGGAGTTGTTCGAACAGCTCGCGGGCAGACTCGTCCTTTCCCACCTTGATCTCCTCCAGGGCCAGGGCATGGTTCAGGAAGGGATCTGTCGGCTGATCAGCCAATAGGCTTCGAAGCATTTGTAGTCTGTCCATGTGGATATTCAATAAGCAGCGGATGGAGGCAATCGGACGGGGGCACTTACCTTTGCAGCATCAATAAAATCGAACTCAATAACCTGCTAATATGAAGATCCTGGTTTGCATCAGTAAGACGCCCGATACCACGGCAAAAATAGCCTTCACGGATAACAACACGAAATACGATACCAACGGCGTACAGTGGATCATCAACCCCTACGACGAATGGTATGCACTAGTCCGTGCCATTGAATTGAAAGAAGCCGATGCCTCGATTGCACTGCACCTGATCTCGGTCGGTGGTGCCGATGCAGAACCCATCCTTCGTAAAGCACTGGCTCTTGGTGGCGATGAAGCCATTCGGATAAATATCGACAGCGATGATAGTTTCGTGATCGCTACACAGATCGCAGAGGCGGCTAAAACTGGCGGATATGACCTGATCCTAACCGGTAAGGAGACCATCGACCACAACGGATCTTCGCTGGGGGGAATGGTTGCGGAACTACTCGACCTCCCTTATGTATCCCTGGCCACCAAACTGGAATTGAACGGAACCACCGCCAATGTGACCCGCGAGATCGATGGCGGACAGGAACTGAATGAAGTACCAACCCCCGTAGTGATCAGCGCGCAAAAAGGAATGGCCGAAGCCCGCATCCCGAATATGCGCGGAATCATGGCCGCTCGCACCAAACCACTCAAGGTGGTGGAGCCCGTAGCCTGCGAAGCACTTACCACAACCGTTTCTTTCGAATTACCCCCTGCGAAGGCCGGCGTGAAACTAGTGGATGCCGAGAATGTGCAGGAGTTGGTGCGTTTGTTGAAAGAAGAAGCGAAAGCGATTTAGAGTTGAGGGATGAGAGGTGAGAGGTGAGAGATGAGAGGTGAGGGATGAAGGGTGAAGGGGAAAATTAAATAATTAGATTCTGCTTAGAAAGCACAATAAACAAATTTAAATTTCGAATAACATGATACTTGTATTTCTAGATAACGTTTCCGGATCGATTAAAAAATCATCTCTAGAAGCCCTCTCCTATGGTGTCGCCGTTGCCAAGCAACTGGGAACGGAGGCACAGGCATTGGTTATCGGATCTGCAAATAGCGATCTGACTGAATTAGGTAACTACGGAGTTAGCAAAGTGCATCAGGTGACAGGACCGGAAGCCTTCGATGCACAAGCATATGCCCGGATCGTGTCCGATAAATCAAATGAATTGAACGCGTCTGTAGTGATCTTCTCGCATAGTCTGATGGGCAAGGCCCTGGCCTCCCGGGTTTCGGCTCGTTTGAAAGCGGGACTGGTAACTGGCGCCGTAGCACTACCCGACACCAGCAATGGTTTTGTCGTGAAAAAATCGGTCTTCTCTGGCAAGGCCTTTGCCAACGTAAAGATCAATACTGCTGTAAAAGCGATTTCGCTGAACCCGAATGCTTACACAGCCGTGTTGGGAGAAGGAAAAGCTGAAGTAACAACCACAACAGTGAGTGTAGATGCCAAAGTGAAAGTGGTTTCTTCAACCAAAAGCAGCAGCGATCGTACGCTGACCGAATCCGAGATCGTAGTGAGTGCCGGAAGAGGCATGAAAGGTCCGGAGAACTGGGGTATGATCGAAGAGTTGGCCGATGTTCTGGATGCAGGACTGGCCTGCAGCCGACCGGTTGCCGATGCACATTGGCGGCCGCATCATGAGCACGTGGGACAAACCGGCGTAGCCATCGCCCCCAATCTGTATATCGCCATCGGCATATCCGGTGCCATTCAGCATCTGGCCGGGGTGAACCGAAGCAAGGTGATCGTGGTGATCAATAAAGACCCGGAGGCGCCGTTTTTCAAAGCAGCGGATTACGGAATAGTTGGCGATGCCTTCGAGGTAGTGCCTAAGCTGACGGCCGCGCTGAAGGTGGGTGCCTGATGTCACTGGTCATATCCACGACAAATTTCGATTGGCAATAGCTGACCCTGAGGGGGTTATGCCTAAAATATGTAGTTTTACGCGAGTATGCAGAAGATTGAACTGGAGATAGTTGCTTTATCGCACAGCATGGCGCAAACCCATTCGTATGTGGTCGTGTTGGGTGAAGTAGGTGGACTCCGTCGGTTACCGATTATTATTGGCGGACCGGAAGCGCAGGCGATCGCCGTAGCACTGGAGGATATGAAACCGGTTCGTCCCCTCACGCACGATCTTACCAAGAACCTGATGAATGCCTTTGAGATCGATCTATTGGAGGTGGTGATCAGCGATCTGCAAGAAGGTGTATTCTTTGCCAAATTGGTTTGTAGCAGTCAGCACGATACCGTGGAGATCGATTCCCGGACCTCGGATGCCATTGCGATGGCGGTACGATTCGGTTGTCCGATCTATACCTACGATGAGATCCTGGATTCAGCGGTGAGCAATGGCGATGAGCCGGCTGCCGGCACCAAAAAGAAACTCCCGGCCAAGGGTAAAGAGCCGGTGAAAGAAAAACCGGCAGGCAGTGCTGAATTAAGCGCTATGTCGGTCGAGGAACTGGAAAATCATTTGAACGAAGTACTGGAGCAAGAAGATTATATGCGCGCCATCGCGATCCGCGATGAACTCAACCGCCGAAAAGGCAATTGATATGATACTTTTCCCGCCCGCTAAGATCAACCTCGGGTTGCGCATTTTGCGAAAGCGGTCGGACGGCTACCACGATCTCGATACTTGTTTTTATGCTGTCGGATTGACCGATGTGCTGGAGATTCTGCCAGCTGCGGAAATGTCGTTGAACGTCACCGGCATCGTTCCACCCGGAAATCCCGATGACAATCTATGTGTGAAGGCCTGGCATTTATTGAAGGCTGATTTCCCTTCACTTCCTACTGTATACATGCATTTACACAAGAACATCCCTACCGGAGCTGGATTGGGTGGTGGTAGTGCGGATGGAGCCTATGCGTTACGCGGACTGAATGAAAAATTCAACTTGGGATTGTCACGCGAGCAACTGATCGAATACGCAGTACAGTTAGGAAGTGATTGTCCGTTTTTCATCCACGACACCCCTTGTATCGGATCGGGTCGTGGTGAGCTTTTGCAACCGATCGATCTGTCGCTAAAGTCATATCATATTTTACTGATCAATCCCGGTATTCATATTTCGACGAAAGAGGCGTTTGCGGGTACCACCCCGATAGAAGATCGCAAACCGATACGAGAGATCATCGCGCAGCCAATTGAATCTTGGCAAGAAGAACTAATGAATGATTTTGAGTCCTCGATATTTCCGAACCACCCTGAAATCGCCCGCATCAAACAGCAACTGATCGACGCCGGTGCGGTGTATGCGAGTATGAGTGGAAGTGGGAGTACGGTGTATGGGATTTTTAAGGGGGAGCCGGGGCGGTTGGAGTTTCCTGAGCACTATTTCATTTACTGGTGTAGAATGTAGAACGAAGAAGGTTTAAACTTTCTACTTAAATCGTAGATTTACAACTGATGTTCAAGTTCACATATACGAACACGTCTGTGCTCCAGTCCAACCTGGACCTCCTGAATCACTAAGGGCCTTTGGTGTTTAGGGATGAGGGATTAGAGTTTAGATCACCCCCATCTCATCTCTCATCTCTCATCTCTCATCTCTCATCTTTCATTTCTCCTCTGGGGAGCAATCTATTAGTCATGAACACGCATCAATACATCGAACTCGAACATAAGTACAGTGCCCACAACTACCATCCACTCCCTGTTGTTCTATCGCGCGGGGAAGGTCCGTATGTATGGGATGTGGAGGGCAAGCGCTACCTCGATTTTTTGAGTGGCTATTCGGCCGTAAATCAAGGGCATTGTCATCCGCGGTTGATCAATACGCTTGTTGAACAAGCTGGTAAATTAACGTTGACCAGTCGAGCCTTTCACAGCGATAAGCTCGGTGAGTATGCTGAATTCATCACGAACTATTTCGGATACGATAAGGTACTGCCCATGAATACTGGCGTAGAGGCGGTGGAGACAGCCATCAAGATCACGCGCAAATGGGGCTATGAGGTGAAAGGTATCCCGGACGGGCAAGCGAAGATTGTGGTCTGTGAGCACAACTTTCACGGACGCACCTCTACCGTGGTATCCTTCTCTACCGACCCAACGGCTCGCGCACATTTTGGTCCGTACATGCCCGGATTCATAACCATTCCTTACAATGATGTATCTGCCTTGGAGGCGGCCCTGGAAGATTCGAACGTGGCCGGGTTCTTGGTAGAACCCATACAGGGCGAAGCCGGTGTGGTGGTGCCTGATGAGGGGTATCTGTCCAAGTGTAAATCGCTTTGTGAAGAGAAGCGGGTGCTATTCATGGCCGATGAAATACAGACAGGTTTAGGGCGTACGGGTAAAATGCTGGCTTGTGATCATGAAGGGCTGCGACCCGATGTATTGATCTTAGGCAAGGCCTTGAGTGGCGGACTCCTGCCAATAAGTGCAGTGTTGACCGATAGTGAGGTGATGGACTGTATACATCCGGGTGAGCATGGCTCTACGTTTGGCGGAAATCCACTCGCTTGTGCCGTAGCGATGGAGGCCTTGAAAGTGATTCGAGAGGAAAAGTTAGCGGGAAATGCAGCGGAGTTGGGTGGATGGTTTCGGGAGCAGCTTAGGGCATTGGATCATCCAATGATCTCGCTGGTGCGTGGCAAGGGACTATTAAATGCAATAGTGATCAATGACCCGAATCCGGATGCAGCCTGGGATCTTTGTCTGCGCATGAAAAATAATGGCCTACTAGCCAAGCCCACGCATGGGGATAAGATACGGTTTGCACCGCCGTTGGTGATTACACAAACTCAGGTAGAGGATGCAATTGGAATAATCAATGGCAGTTTAGAAAGTTGAGGTAGTTGAGAGAGTTTAGGTAAGTGATAACTCAACCTCCTAGACTCTCTCAACCTTCTCAACCTGTTTACTCCTTCACTACCTTAACCGACTTCTCTCCTACTGAGATCAGATACTGACCTTTTGCCAGATTACTGATATCGAACGGAATGCTGTTGTTACCGGCCAGTACATTGACTTGGCGGGTTTGAAGGACTCGCCCACCCAGATCGATCAGTCGGATGGTGACGGATTTATTATCCGGTGCATTGAGCAGAACGGTTACCTGTCCGCGTGACGGATTCGGATACACCGACGCGATCTCAAAGGCAGACGGTTTATCACCCTGGATCAGCAGGATGTTGCTAAGCGTGCTGCGACCGTCAATATCCATTTGTTTGAGTCGGTAGTATTGCTTGAGACCGTTTGGATTGGCGTCCGTGAAATTGTACTTCAGTTGTGTCTGACTATTTCCACCAACGGCCAAGCTGTTGACAAATCCGATGGGTTCATAGTTCTGTCCGTCGGTCGAACGCTGCACTTCGAATCCGCTATTGTTAAGCTCAGATGCAGTTACCCAACGAAGTTGGTTCCGGAATCCGTCTTTGTAGCCGGAGAATGAAAGCAAGGAGACCGGAAGGGGGGGGGACCACGGGTGTTCCTTGGACGGTTGAACTAGCAACACCGCTTCCGGCACTATTTACTGCTCGTAGCTGAATATCGTAAGTAGTGCCATTTGTCAAACCAGTAATTAGCAATGGACTAGTGGTTACTGCCGGACTTGGAGTAACCCAATCAGTTCCGCCGTTAATTGAATATTCATAGTTGGTGATGCTGGCACCCCCATTTGAGGAGGGAGCAGTAAACGCCACTGAGAGTTGATTGTTACCGGGTGTAATGCCGGTGATAGTGGGTGCTGCAGGTGTAGTTCTGGGTGTAGCCGTTGAACCCGCTGTTGCAACCGTACCATCTCCAATGGCATTAACTGCGCGTATCCTGACTGTATATGCCGTACCGTTTGTAAGTCCAGTTATTACAATAGGAGAAGATGTACCTGAACGCGTTGTGTAATTAGTGCCATCTACCGACCATTTGTAATCTGTAATAGCAGAGCCTCCATCAGAACCTGCAGTAAATGCTACACTCAATTGGCCATCTCCGGGTGTAATGGTTCCGATGGTGGGGGCTGCAGGGACTGTGACAGTTTTTTTTAAATAAACATTATCAAAAAAAGCAGTTTGGGTGCTACCTGTTGAACCCTGCCAGTAACCACCAACGTATCGCATGCCGGTAGCCGAGGTATATGTGCTGTTAACCGCAGTGCCTTGAGAGGTAAGAGTGCCGCTAGTAGGATCAGTAAAGGATGAGCTCCCATCATTACGCAGGAAAAGCTCCCAAGTATTGTTACTCGGAATATAGGTTACTCTGACGCTAATATAGTCAGCTCCAAAGTCTGCAAGGCTTGCTGTATTGCTTGTTATAATATTAGTGAGTGTACCTTGCAACCCGTTATTGAAGTGTGCCAATCGGATGGGGTCGGTAGTTCCGCTTTGACCAAGTACAACCGCATACCCACTGCCGGCTGTGGCTGCTGTTACATTTGTACTCGCAAGGACAAAAGCAACACCATAAGAATTCAAACCAAATCCGGACGGATCAGTCCTGATTTGACGCATATTAAACTCCCAGGTAATGGTTCCTGTATTGCTCGAAAGTGTGGTATTCCAACCGGAGATGGTGTTTATATCTTGATAGCCAAATCCCCAGCCATCAGCATTGGATTGTATCGATGCATCATTTGTTATATCTAATCTACCACCATCAATTTTAGCTCCCCAATCTGTTCCAGATCTAGAAATTACCCAGTTGGCATCGTTTCCGATTACTCCTGCGGCAGCGGTGTAAGTAGATCCCCTACTCGTTCCAAAGTTGTCACTAAAAAGTGTCGTCTGCCCCCATCCCACTTGCGTAAGCATCATCATTGCCAGTAACAACATCAAAGAACGAACGGAACGTGTAATGTTGATCATAAAATACAGTTGAGGTGGTGGAGGAGTTTGAAAGAGTTGAGAGGCTTTATTTTTCGGAGGTCGAAAGTCGTTTTTATCGATCGGTTAAATCTTAAGCCATTATTAAGTGATTCTTATCAAACCATTAACGTAGCTATCATAAGGAAGTTAGAGCGTAAACCCCTATAAAAAAACCAACAAAGTGGCATGTGGAAAACGTGGGGAGAAGGACAAGCAGTAGAAAGTAGAAGGTAGAAGTAAAAGAGCCAAAAAGATACAGGTCACAAACTAAATTGAGCATCAATCACCTGCACGGATAAAAGATCGTAAAATGACCCCCCTTTGGGTGAGTACCCGCAGAAAATAACTACCAGGCGTTAGGGTTTTCAATGGCAGCCATATAAATGGAATAAATGGAATCCCCCTTCGCATCATGTAGAATGATTGATGAGCTTGCGGAAGCCGCGGAATAAAAGGAGAAAATTATTAAAGTCAGGTTAACGGATCACAAAGAGTCCGGGCATGGGGGGGCAGGCAGGGGAAGTTGATGAGATGAGGGATTGAGTCATAATATGCCTCATGCATTTTGACAACTCCCCAATATGCACTTCATTTGCCAAATGAAACGCTCTACACTCATCGCCCTACTATTTGGATCGCTAACGGCTATCACCTGTTTTTTACCGTGGATGAGTATCGAGTCCAAAGACCTGCTGATTACCGGTATGGATACCACGGGTACCAAGTTCGGCAAACCCGGACTCCTCCACCTGATCCTAGCCGGCATCTACACCATTTTTACGTTGGTGCCGAAAGCATGGGGACAACGAGCCAATCTCCTGGTCATTGCCGTCAACGCCGCCTGGTGTCTTCGTAATTTCTTGCTGCTGTCCGCCTGTTCCGGCGGTGAATGCCCCGTTCGTTTATACGGATTCTATCTGCTGCTCATTAGCTCCATCGGCATGATGGTGGCTACGCTGTTTACCAAGAAGGAAGAAGGTAGAAAGTAGAAGGTTTAAACTTTCTATGTTCTACTTTGAATTTCTCCTCCACTTATAAATGGGCACCCCCAGCAACGTGATCGCCAATCCCAACACCGAATTGATCACAGGTTGTTTATTATCCAGATAATTGGATATGTCGCTGTACAGCGTGATGATCAGATACGCGAACGTAAAAACGATAAACGCTATCGTTACGAATGGATGTCCCCAGATTTTATACGGACGAGTAACATTGGGTTCACGCCGACGCAACAAAAAGATCCCGATTGCTCCCATCCCATAAGCAACCCAAGTGATGAACACAAACATATTGGCCAGCATATCGAACGAGCCGGTCAAGATGAATAAGCTTGTCCAGATACCATGCAACCAAAGCGCATTGGCGGGTGTTCCATGCTTATGATGATCGCGACCCGTTGCCGGAAAGAACACCTTATCCTTTCCCATTGCATAGGTGATACGCGCCGTTGCCATCACATTGCCATTGATCGCCCCGAAAGTACACACAACGATCATCGCCGCCACTACCGCCTCAGAGGTATTGCCCAGTGCAACCCGGATGGCATCTGATGCCACCAACGGCGACCCGGCCATCGTATCGACAGGCAACACATAGAGATAGGCCTGGTTCACGGCCACATAAACCACTACACACGCGAGCACACCCACCCATAAACTGCGAGGAATGTTTCGCTGCGGATCGCGGATCTCACCTGCCATGGAGCTCACATTGATCCACCCATCGTACGCAAAGAATGCACCGGTGAGTGCCGCTACGATGCCGCTGATCAGTCCGGTCGAAGGCATTGTTCCTCCGGTATAGAAATTGGCGACAGATCCGCCACCCGAAAAAAAGATTCCGAATACCAACGCCGCGATCACAGCCAGTTTCAATGCCGTGGAAAGATCCTGAAAATAACTTCCGGCTTTTAAGCTACGTGTGTTCAGCCAGGTGAGAAATAGTACCAGAAAGATCGCGAGCGACTTCACCCCGAAATCCTTCAATGGATATAGATCGCCTATGAATGGGATATGCCATACAAATGCATTCACCTGCTCTGTTGAAAATCCGGGTAAATGCAAAAAATGATCGGCGTAGAATGCACACACAAAAGCAATGGCGGCAATAGCGGCGGTGTTGATCACGGAAAAAGCAGCCCATCCATATAGAAAGGCTGGAAAGTCCCCGAACAGTTTTCGGAAGTACACATAGATGCCACCATTCTCCGGCATCATCGCCCCTAACTCAGCATACACCAGGGCACCGAACAAGGAAAAGATACCGGCGATCACCCACACGATCGTCAGCCATAAAGGAGATCCCAGCTGTGCGGCCATGTCGGCCGGTTTCATGAATACCCCGGAACCGATCACGCTACCGATGACAAGCGCGACGGTGGAACGATAACCTATCTTTTTAACGGGGGACATGAAGGGTGATGAATGATGAGAGATGAGGGATGAGAGTTCAGTGAATTTAGTGGAGAAACGAACATAATCAATCCCCCTTAAAACACAAATAAAACGGGTACCCTTTCACCCGTCAACATTGAAGTCTCATCGTTCATCCCTCAACCCTCAACTATATAGCTCGTTTCTCAACCCCTTCACTCGTTCATCTGCCAGGTATTCATCGAAGGTCATCAAGCGATCGATGATGCCTTTAGGCGTGAGTTCGATGATGCGGTTGGCCACGGTCTGCATGAAGGTATGGTCATGGCTCGTAAGCAGTACGATGCCTTTGTAGTCTGTACACTGTTCGTTGAAACTCTGGATGCTTTCCAGATCGAGGTGGTTGGTGGGCTGATCCAATAGGACCACATTGGGGTTCTGCAACATCATGCGACTGAGCATGCAGCGTACCTTCTCCCCTCCACTGAGTACGTTGGTCTTTTTCATCACATCCTCACCGCTGAAGAGCATCTTACCCAAGAATCCACGCAGAAAGGGTTCATCCACATCTTTCACGTGCTCAGGCACAAACTGACGAAGCCAGTCCATCAGATTATGCTCGCCCGTAAAGAACTCACTATTCTCTTGTGGCAGGTAGGCATGGGTGACAGTTGTCCCCCACTCATACATGCCACCGTCAGCCTTCAACTTTCCGGATACGATCTCAAAGAAATTGGTGATGGCCAATGGGTCGCGGCTCATAAGGGCGATCTTATCGCCTTTATTGACCGTGAAGGTTACATTGGAGAAAAGGGTTCGTCCGTCAGCCGATGATTGCAACTTTTCTACGTTGAGGATCTGATTTCCTACTTCACGCAGAGGCTGAAAGATGATACCCGGATACTTGCGATAGCTGGGTTCGATCTCCTCAATGGTCAGCTTTTCAAGCGCTTTTTTACGGGAAGTAGCTTGCTTACTCTTAGAAGCATTCGCACTGAATCGGGCGATGAAGTCGATCAGGGCCTGACGTTTATCCTCGACTTTTTTGTTCTTGTCGTTGATCTGGCGAGCCATCAGTTGAGATGACTCATACCAGAATGTATAGTTACCGGTGAAGATCTTGACCTTTTGACGATCCACATCCGCTACGTGGGTACAGACCGCATCGAGGAAGTGACGGTCGTGACTCACCACCAATACGATGTTCTCATAATCGGCCAGGAAATTCTCGAGCCAGGCGATGGTTTCAATATCCAAACCGTTGGTCGGCTCATCGAGTAGCAGAATATCCGGATTTCCGAACAGCGCCTGTGCCAACAATACCCGCACCTTGAAGTTGGAAGGGATATCCTTCATCAGCGAATAGTGGAACTCTTCCCCTACGCCGAGTTCACTGAGCAGCGTGGCCGCATCGCTATCCGCCGTATAACCACCCATCTCACCAAATTCGCCCTCCAGTTCACCTACGCGCATACCGTCCTCCTCAGAAAAATCGGGCTTTGCATAGATCTCCTCACGCTCCTTGGCCACAGCCCACAATTTGGTATGTCCCATCATCACGGTATTCAGCACGTTTTCCTCATCGAACTGGAACTGATTTTGTTTGAGCACGGCCATACGCTCGCCGGGCGTGATCTCCACGGCTCCCTTATTGGGTTCGATCTCTCCGCTGAGGATCTTAAGGAAGGTACTCTTACCTGCCCCGTTGGCACCGATGATGCCGTAACAGTTGCCTTTGGTGAAATTCAGGTTCACTTCCTCGAAGAGGACGCGTTTTCCGTAGGCGAGTTTGATGTCTTTTACCGAAATCATGGTGAAGGGTGAAGGGTGAATGATGAAGGGTGAACGGCGCAAAGTTAGTCCCTTCATCCTTCACCTTTCACCATTCAACTAAAAAAGCCCCCTCACTGAAGTGAAGAGGCTTTTAAAGCTAGGTTATGATCGATTAACGGTAGACTACGATGCTGACGGCCTTGGTGGTCACCTTACCGTTCTCATCGTTCACCAAGTAAACCTGATAGGTACCGCTAGGTTGACCAGAGATGTCCATTGGAAGAACAGCACCGTAACGAACGCCGCTGAAGCTCTTCGTTTGGATCTGCTGACCGAGTGCATTGAACACGCGGACTTCAAGCTTAGTCACAATATCCGTACTAATACCAATGTTGAACTGGCCGTTATTCGGACTTGGATAAACAATGATGGCCGGGAACTTGTCGATCGTCAGTTGACGCTCAGCACACTGGTTCACCAGGATCGTACGGGTAGCGTTGGAGGTACAGCCTGCTACTGTTACAGAGTAGGTTACTGCTCTAGGACCAACACCAGCCACTGTGGGATTAAAATTACCGCCCGTAACACCTGTACCAGAGAAAGTTCCTCCTGCAGGAGTAGCCGAGAGAGCTACAGGCTGATCGGATTTACAAACTGTGGTCGGCGGGTTGAAGCTTACGATCGGGAACGGATTCACATTCAGTAAAGCAAGCGCTGAGTTTACTGTACCACATCCCGCAGAAACGAGCACACGGAATACATAGTTGTTCTGACCTACTAGTGTACCGGGAATGGTATAGGATGAAGCTGTAGCACCTGGAATACTTGTGTAGTTGATTCCGTTGGTGCTGAACTGCCACTGATACGTAAGCGTACCAACTCCTGTTGAAGCTACTACTGAGAATGTAGCGTTTGCACCCTCACAGACCTGTACAGATTGTGGTTGAGTTGTGATAGTTGGGAAGGTGTTCACGGTCAATGTTGCCGCGTTTGATGTACCAGGAGAACAGCTGGTGTTCGAAGCCACCATACGGAACTGGTTTCCGTTCTGAGTACCCAATACACCGGTGATCGTCAGGGTTGTTGAGGTAGCACCGGAGTAAACACCCCCATTGCTGAGGTTTGTCCAGCTACCACCGCCATTGGTACTGATCTGCCACTGGTAGGAAAGTCCGGAACCGGCAGCGCCAGATGTGAAGCTGATGTTGGTAGCCTCACAAACGGTCTGACTTACAGGCTGTGCGGAGATCGTGATGTTGGAAGAGACGGTCAGGGTAGCAGCAGAAGTAGTAGCACTTCCGCAAGTACCGGTCACTACGCAACGGAATTGATTGTTGTTCTGAGAAGTAGCTACAGCAGCAATGTTGTACGTTGATGCAGTTGCACCACCGATGGGGTTCCAGCTGGTACCACCATCCGTACTGAGTTGCCATTGGTAGGTCAGTCCGGCACCAACTGCAGCAGTCGTGAAGCTGGCGGCGCTACCAGAGCAGAGAGCCAAGCTTACAGGCTGTGTTGTGATAGCCGTAGTCGGATTCACAGTTAAAGTTGCAGCGCTGGAGGTCGTGCTTCCGCACTGACCCGTTACGATGCAACGATATTGATTGTTATTGATGGCTGTTGCGCCAGTGATCGCATATGTCGCAGCTGAGGCACCCGAGATATTGCTCCAGGAGGTTCCACCGTTCGTGCTCACTTGCCATTGGTAGGTACCGCTGGAAGTAACCGAGAAGGATCCGGCCTGACCGATACAAACAGCCAGGTTAGCAGGCTGACCAGTGATGGCTGGTCCTGAACCTGCGTTGATCGTGAAGGTCAGGGTAGCTGTCTGGTTCGTAGCACCCGCTCCAGCACCTTGAACCGTAACGGTATAGGTACCAGCCGCAAGTGTGTTGGTTCCATTCAGCGTTACATCACTGGTACCGGTAGGCGTTACAGGGTTTGTACCGAATGAAACGGTTGTACCAGCAGGTAATGTAGAAGTGTTTGAAAGTGTTACGGGGTTATTGTAACCACCGGCTGAGTTTACAGGCAGTGTCACAGTCATGCTAGCAGGCGCCGGACAAGCAGCGGTAGCAGCAGTAGTTGAACCGAAGATGAATCCGAACGGCGGCGGAATGATCGTAAAGTTGGCGTTATTAATATCAAAGAAGATATTACCAACGGCCTCCACCTTCACACGACAAGTGGTGCTAGGTGTGTTTGGTACTGTGATCACTTCTGATCCGTCATTTGGAGTACTTGCTACCAGCGTAGTGAATGTAGTTCCTCCGTCTGTGGAGACAGAGATCTTCACGTTTGCACAGTTGATAGGTGCACCAGTTGTACCATTTACAGACCAGCTAACTGTTTCAGTTGTACCGGCTGTCCAGGTCACTGCAGTATTCTGTGTAGTGATCAGGAATGGTCCAAGGCTGGATACCGTTACCAACATGTCATCAGACTTATTGTTACCGCCACCAACGCGGTTATCCTTCGCAATGAAACGGAAGTTCAGCGGACGGGCTACAGAAGGAAGCACCTCCCACTGGAAGTTATTGGACCCGTTCAAGATATATTGCAGAGAAGGAAATGTACGCTCAGGGATACTGTACGAAAGATAAGTACGGAACATGGGCCCGTTCGTTGCAGTGGCTGAAGGTATGCTTGGGAAGGCGCCTGTACGCACGTCAATCTGCTCCCAGTTGTAGGTAAGTACATCAGTAGGGTTGGGATCGGAAGCCGTACCAGTTAATTTGAAAGGAGTAGAAATGGGGATGATGTAATCCAATCCCGCATCAACTGTTGGTGCCGTATTACCTGTTGTTGTCTGAACGGCGCAAGTAGCACCCGTACCGGTTTTGATATAGTTGGTCACCTGCTCGATACTCTTCACGGAGAAAAGTTCGATACTATGTGCGGCCACATCGGTGGAACCGGTGATACCGGCATAACCCATGATGGTTACACCACTACCGGGCTCAACATTCACACCGGTACCTTCCAAGTTGAAGGAGAATGTATGGTTGGCACCGAACTGGTGTCCGATCTCGTGCGTCAAGTAGTCGATCACGAAAAACTCAAGGAGTGAAGGGTTGCTATAGACAGTCCAACCACGTCCCTTGGTAGTATTATTACAAACGCAACCGATACAACCGGCGTTACCGTTGTCGGAGCCTTTGCTTTCGGTATGACCGATATCGTAGTTACCATTCCCGATCTGCGCATCGATAGCTGCCATACAAGTGGCACCGACAGGATTGCTCGGGTTAGCGATTGGGTCGGTTGCTGGATTGAAATAAACAACTTGGTTGTTGTTTGAAACCAGCACCAGACGAACGCCGAAATCACGCTCGTATACCTGATTGGTACGAGTGACGTGGCTATTTTGTGCAGCAATAACAGCAGCTACGGAATCAGCCAATGAAGGAAGTCCGCCTGCAGGGATGAAATGCAGCGAAAATTCCGCTCCGGAGATCATTGCCAGACGATACGTACGAAGTTTTCCGTCATCTGCATTGTTCTCGATGCCTTCACGATTGGTCATCTGATTCTGAAAATTCTCCGTGAAACACTCAAAGTTGAGAGGGGCATCAGTCATATCGCTCCTGCGAGCAACCCGGTAGTAATTCTGATACATCTGATCGATGTAAACAGCCGAATTGGATCCTTTCAGGACCGTTGCATGTACACCATGCATGGAAACGTCAAAACGAATGTTGGCTGATGGATCATCCACGCCGACACCCGCATAGGAATTGATGCCGGGGAATTTAGCGGCGAGACCTTCTTCCATGGAGGGCGCATTCACCACGCGGAATTTCTGCACGCTGCCATCTGGCATTGGGAAATCCACAATAAAAGGAGATGCACTCACGGGCACATTACGCTCGTGTGGCGCATTGGCCATGAACTGCTTGAAGGCAGTCTCATCAAGACGAAAAAGTTTAAACGCAGAAGGACGCTTGCTTTTGCTGGCTTGGAACAGGTCCACACCCGCTTGGCTTTCGTCGGTCATTGACCAGAAGCTTCTGGATTGTCCGAAAGCAGAAGAAAACATCAACACCGCGAACAAGGAGAGTAAAAAATTTCTCATGTTTTGGTTTTAAGAAATGACTAGGATCAGGCACCGATTTGACGGTCCCCCAACATCGGTTAAAATTAGGGATTTATTAATCACAGCCCTCTTCCGTTTGTCAACAAAAAAACCCGGTCTCCAAAGAGACCGGGTTTCGGTTTAGATGTCGTTTTGACGGAATTAATCCGCTGATTATCAATAACCCATGCCGCCCATATCCGGAGCGCCATGTGTATGAGGCTCTTCCTTCTTGGGCTTGTCAGCGATCACACATTCCGTCGTCAGAAGCATGCCTGCGATGGAAGCGGCGTTCTCCAGCGCTACGCGACTAACCTTCGTGGGGTCGATCACACCGGCCTTGAACATGTTCTCGTAGGTCTCGGTGCGGGCATTGAATCCAAAATCGCCTTTACCTTCTTTGATCTTCTGCACAACGATGGATCCATCGATGCCGGCATTGGCAGTGAGTGTACGGATGGGCTCTTCCAAGGCACGGCGTACGATGGCCATACCGGTCTGCTCATCTTCCATCTGTCCTTTAACTTTACCCTCGAGTGCATCGATGGCACGGATGAAGGCGACTCCCCCACCCGGAACGATACCTTCCTCAACCGCCGCGCGGGTAGCATGCAAAGCATCATCAACGCGGTCTTTTTTCTCTTTCATTTCCACTTCGGTAGCAGCACCTACATAAAGTACAGCCACACCGCCGCTCAATTTAGCCAAGCGCTCCTGCAGCTTTTCTTTGTCGTATTCAGAAGTGGTGCTTTCGATCTGGGCTTTGATCTGATTCACGCGAGCCGTGATGTCTTCTTTCTTGCCCTTACCACCTACGATGGTTGTATTGTCTTTGTCGATCGTAACTGAAGTTGCCTGTCCCAGGTAACTGATGTCGGCATTCTCCAACTTGAAACCTTGCTCTTCGCTGACCACGATGCCCTTTGTGAGGATCGCGATGTCTTGCAGCATTTCCTTACGACGATCACCGAATCCGGGTGCTTTAACAGCAGCCACTTTCAGTGTGCCACGGAGCTTGTTCACCACCAGTGTGGCGAGTGCTTCTCCTTCGAGATCTTCTGCGATGATCAGGAGCGGACGTCCGCCCTGCGCTACTTTCTCAAGGATGTGCAAGATGTCCTTCATACTGCTGATCTTCTTATCGTAGATCAGGATGTACGGGTTTTGCAATTCAGCTTCCATTTTTTCGCTGTTCGTAACGAAGTAAGGAGAAATGTATCCGCGATCGAACTGCATACCTTCTACCACATCAACGGTAGTATCGGTTCCTTTTGCTTCTTCTACGGTGATGACACCTTCTTTACCCACTTTCACAAATGCTTCTGCAATCAGCTTTCCGATAGTCTCATCGTTATTGGCGGAAACAGTTGCTACTTGTTGGATTTTTTTGCTGTCGGATCCGACGGTCTGGCTTTGGCCTTTCAGGTTGGCAACAACCAATGAAACCGCCTTATCGATACCACGCTTAAGATCCATTGGATTCGCGCCGGCGGCAACCATTTTCAATCCCTCGCTGATGATAGCTTGTGCAAGTACGGTTGCGGTGGTTGTTCCGTCACCGGCGATATCGGCGGTTTTGGAAGCCACTTCTTTCACCATTTGAGCACCCATATTCTCGATGGGATCTTCCAGTTCAATTTCTTTCGCAACGGTCACCCCGTCCTTCGTTACAGAAGGTGCACCGAATTTTTTTTCGATGACGACATTACGGCCTTTTGGACCGAGAGTCACTTTCACCGCGTTGGCCAGTGTATCAACGCCTTTTTTCATTTTGTTTCTGGCTTCGATATCGAAGAAGATCTGCTTTGCCATGATATATTACTATTAGGTTATGTGTTTATTGTATAAGTGGATCAGACGATGGCCAGGATGTCAGACTCCCGCATGATGAGGTAGTCTTGCCCTTCGATCTGGATCTCGGTACCGGCGTATTTTCCGTAGAGTACGGTATCACCTGCTTTAACGGTTACGGGTTCGTCTTTTTTACCAGGACCGGCCGCCACAACAGTTCCGCGTTGTGGTTTTTCCTTGGCGGTGTCGGGAATAATGATTCCTCCGGCGGTCTTTTCTTCAGCGGCTGCTGCTTTCACGATCACCCGGTCGTGGAGCGGGGTTACGTTGACTTTCTTAGCCATAATCGTATTGGTTTTAAAATTTTTTGAATGATTGCCAGCCGACAGATCGGCGGGCGGCGAAGTTACTGTAAATAACATGCCAAGGGGGGCGGGACTGCAATTTTTGCAGTCGGAACTGAAAAAGATTCCTTATTCGGGGTACTTGTGCCTGAAAGAGCAGAAAAACTGTCAGCTATTCAACCCTGATTCTGTCCTATCTTCGCGGCCGCAAGTTCTTATCATGATCAGTCGCAGAAACATTCGGGTCAAAGTCATGCAGACCCTTTATTCCCACTCCACGCTGGATGCGGTTGAGCCCCGTCCCGACCCGGTCAAATCCCTACAGAGACATTTCGATCAGACCCGTGAGCTATTGGTCTTTTTACTTTGGTCCCTGACAGAAATCGGCCGACAGGTAGAATCCTACGCCCATCGAAAAGCGTCGAAGCACCTACCCACCGAAGAGGACCTTCATATCAATACCAAACTGGCAGGCAACGAGATCTTATGGGAGATACAACAGGACCCTACCCTGGCTGAACAGTTGAAGAAGAGCCAAACAGCCCGAAATGGCGTGGAAGATCTCATGAAACGGATCCATGCTCAATTGCTGGAGTCGGAGCACTACAAATTATATATATCCAAACCCGAGCGAAATCGCGCGGATGAGAAAAAAATATTACTTCAGATCCTAAACGATCACCTTATTGAGTTCGAGCCCTATGAGGAATGGTTGGAGGACAATTTTTCCAATTGGGAGGATGATGCAGAAGCGATCCTGCAATTGATCACTCAATACCTGCAAAAGCCCGGTAAACTGAGCGGCAAGAAAGACGGTGTATCCTTCGATCAGTTGATTCCGGCTGATAAATGGTCCTTCGGAAAAGACTTGCTCACCACCGTGCTGGAAAAGTCTGATCACCTGCAAAGCCTGATCGTACCCAAACTCAAGAACTGGGATCCGGAGCGAATCGCCAGCCTAGATATGATCCTCATGAAAATGGGTCTTTCCGAGCTCTTGTATTTTGAGACCATTCCGCCTAAGGTGACACTGAATGAATACATCGATCTGGCCAAAGATTACAGCACCGCTCAATCCGGACAGTTCGTAAATGGCATCCTGGATGCGATCCACCACGAACTGGTACGCTCCGGAGAATTGAAGAAGATCGAGTTCCGAAAATCCTGATCTTCCATTATATATTTGTCCCATTACATGTATATGAAAAAGACGATCCTAATCGCAATCATCGGCATCAGCCTCCTGACTTGTAAGGAATCGAAGAAAGAAACAGCTCCTACAGAGGCGGAGATCCAAAAAAAAGAGGCGCTGGCGAAGGCACTGGCCGATACCCTGAACCTGACTGAAGTGGAGTGGCTCGATCCGGTCGACCGTTCTTTGGGTAAACTCAAGGCAAACGAATCGATCGATATCATTTGGCACTTTAAAAACGTAGGTAACAAGCCGCTTGTCATCGAAAACGCTTCTGCTTCCTGCGGATGCACCGTACCGGAAAAACCGGAGAAACCCATCGCCCCCGGCGAAGAAGGACAGATCAAAGCCACCTTCAACGGAAGTGGTCAGGGCAGCATCATGAAACAAGTCCATGTTTACGGAAATCTGAAACCGAACCGAGAAAAGACATTGAGCTTTTCCGGGGAAATCGATATCAAATAAATTTTATTCAACCTTACAATTCATTTATGATCAATCGCATCCTTAGCCTCTCTGCACTCATTGTGTTGTCACTTTCTTCTTGTATGCCCCCTCCCGGTGGCAATGCCTCCGGCAAACCCAGTAGTCCTTTGGGGGATTACGGATCGCTGGTATTCATGGGTATGATCATCCTGGTCTTCTGGTTATTCTTCATCCGCCCGCAGGCGAAAAAACAAAAAGAACAGAAGAAGTTCATTGAGGACATGGGCAAAGGAGATAAGATCGTTACGATCGCCGGTATCCATGGAACCATCAATAAAGTGAATGAGGATGGAACGATCCAACTCGAGGTGAATCCGGGTAGCTATCTCAAGATCGAACGCTCTGCGATCAGCATGGACTGGACCGCAGCGTTGAACAAACCCACTCCTGAGAAAAAATAAACTTCAAACCGGCCTCGTGCCGGTTTTTTTCATTCGTATTTTCAATCATGCTTCGAATCGGACTGACTGGCGGGATCGGTAGCGGCAAATCGACCGTTGCCGGGATCTTTCAATCTTTAGGGATCCCGATCTACTCCTCGGATGTCGAGGCCAAACGTTTGATGCGCGAGGATGCCGCTGTTCGGCAGGCGATCGAAACCGCCTTCGGTAAGGATGTCTACGTGAACGATCAGCCCGACACAAAAAGACTGGCATCCATCGTCTTCCAAGATCCGACCTCTTTGGAGAAACTCAATCAGATCATACATCCCGCTACGATTGCAGATGCCAAAAAATGGATGAGCCTGCAAACCGCCCCGTATGTAGTTAAAGAATCAGCCTTGATCTTTGAAAGTGGTGCGGGGGAAGGACTAGATCTTATTGTATGCGTGTATGCTCCTAAATCACTTCGTATCCAACGCGTGATGCAACGAGAACGTGTTGATCGGGAAACCGTACTGGCCCGAATGAACAAACAGATCGATGAAGAGCTGAAGCGTCGGTTGTGCGATCGTATGATCTTGAACGACGAGCAACAACCCTTGTTACAACAAGTGCTGAAGTTGCATGAAGAGCTGTTGACCCTGAGTAAAAACGGATCAGTGTAATGCCGCGAGGGCTTTTTTGATTCTAGCCCAACCTTCCTCGATCTTGGTCATGCTATTGGCAAAAGAGAATCGAACACAGGTTGGCTCTCCGAATGCATCGCCCATCACGGAAGAAACATGCGCGTTATTCAATAGATACATACTGAGATCGGCCGCGTTGGAAATCACAGTCGTGCCATCTGTTTTTCCGAAATAAGCACGCACATCGGGAAATACATAGAATGCGCCCTCAGGTTCCGGGCAAATCAAGCCGGGTATTTCATTTACCAGTTGCAGCACACGGGTGCGTCGGTTGGTGAATTCTTGTACCATGTCCAAGGTCGGACGAAGGTCAGATACCAAAGCAGCTACAGCAGCTTTTTGCGCGATGGAGTTGGTACCGCTGGTGAATTGCCCTTGTACTTTTTCACAGGCCTTGGCAATGGTGGCATTGGCCGCGATATAACCGATGCGCCAACCCGTCATCGCAAAACCTTTACTGAGTCCGTTGATCACCACTACCCTATCTTTTAATTCAGGAATCGCCGCCAAACTGAAATGCTTGCCGACAAAATTGATGTACTCATAGATCTCATCGGAGAGGATCATGATCTGCGGATATTTCAGGAAGACCGCCGCCAAGGCCCGCAACTCCGATTCTGAATAAACAGCACCGCTTGGATTACAAGGCGAGGAGAAAAGAAACAATTTGGTGCGGGGTGTGATGGATGCTTCCAGTTGCTCGGGACTGATCTTGAATCCTTGATCTGCTGAAGTGCGTACGGTCACCACTCTTCCTCTTGCAATCTTCACCAGTTCACTGTAAGTCACCCAGAACGGCGTAGGGATGACCACTTCATCTCCTTCATCTACCAGTGATAGTATTGCATTGGCCAGACTTTGTTTGGCCCCGGTGGAAACAACAATATTTTCCGGAGCATATTCGAGCCCATTATCTCTTTTGAGTTTGGTGCAGACCGCTGCCCGTAAGTCGGGAAAGCCCGCTACAGGCGTATAATGACTCCAGTTATCCTGTATCGCCTGTATGGCAGCTTCTTTGATGTGCTGAGGCGTATCAAAATCAGGTTCACCCAAACTCAGATCGATCACATCGATTCCTTGCGCACGCAACTCCCGGCCCAGTTTGGCCATTTTAAGTGTTTCCGGTTCGTTGAATCGATCGAGGAAGGATGATAAAATCATGGGTGAAGGGTGAGAGATGAAGGATGAAAGATGAAGGATGAAATTAAGTGTTAAGTTCTATTCTATATTTTCTACTTTCTTCTTTCTACTTTCTACTTCTTAGCTGGTGTGCGTGGATCGCTCTGCCCAGTTCTTTCATGAACGGGAATCCGACCGAATCGTAATCATATTTATCATCATTGAAGATCCCGTCCGAGTTGCAATAGATTATGGCACTCAACAGGAACTCGATGTTGTTTTTGGTGTCATGAAAATAGGCCCCGTCGATCAAAAAGCCGTAGGCATCCCCCACCTTGTTATATACACGGATGGTTGGGTCATTGCTGCCGCGCTCAGACCCGAAATAGAGAAACTTCACATAGGTATCCCAGAACTCCTTCTCGTCGTATTGCGGATCATCCGACTCGCCGGGCAATAGAGACATGTACTTACGTAAGAAAGCTAAATCAGTAGGCGTCAGCAAAAATCGTTGTTGTACTGGAAGTGACTCCGGGAAGAGGACACTTCGTACCATCCGATGTAAATCCTCTAAAGGCATTCGATTCTTCGTTGAAAAATCGAATGGCTCATTCACCAATGCTCCTCTCGACATATACCCCACGCCCATTCGTTCGCTTCGAGCCGGATGCGTTCGAATGCTCATGGATGCCGGTTTCCAATAAATAATATCCCCATTGGCATCCAGGAAACGAACGGGATTGGTGTGTCGGTTTTGTTCGGCCGATAAGGGCAAGCTCAACCGATGGATGATCTCGGTGCTTTGATACCCCATCTGGTGAAGGGTCTCGTTGATGTAATCAGGCCCAAGGAATTCATAGAGGCGGTTATATGCATCGTTATCGCTGACCAAAAGGATCTTCTTGATGTAGTGAGCGATGGTGGGTCTACCATCTGCCGCCGAACGGTCGCCCAAGACAGGGGTTTGCTCAGGCCGGACGGAGTCCGTCAGCATGGTCGAGTTCATGTCCAGCCCAGGCAGACCCAGCTCATTCAATTTCTGGAGAGCCAGGATCGCCACCGGCAACTTGACGGTCGAGGCCGGATAGTAGTATTCATTCGGGTCCGCACGATAGGTATGCTCCTCGAACTGCACCCGCCCCTTTTTGTCCCGGTGAATGGCAGTGTAGAGGATCTGTACCCGACGATCGGTTGGACCGAAAATGAGCGAATCAAAAACTTCCGGCTTACTCTTTAATATTTTGTATATCAATGAATCGGATGGCATTTTATACAGAGCTTTCGGGTTGCGTTTCGGTGTGGTTTGCCCGGTGGTTTCTGGCGCTGCCAGGATGAACCAGCAAAGAATCGACAGGAGTCGGAGTAACGGCAAGCGGTACATAAGGCTCAAAGATAGGATTAGACCTGATTTAAGCTTTTAGAAATCAAGAACAAACGAGCGAATTCACCGCCCCTGATTCCCTCGAAACCGCTATATTTGCCCTCCTTAAAAAATGATCGCCCCGACGCTTGTCAGGGCCCCAAAACCGACACGTATGCAACTGAAAGGACTGGTCCGATTTTTCACCGTGCTGCTGATCATCTACTCTGTTTATCAGCTCTCGTTTACCTGGTTTGTACAGAACCATGAGAAGAAAATGGAAGCTCAGGCAACAACCTGGCTTAACAAGAACTTCATCCCGGCCGATAAAAAATATCCCGGAAACAAGGATTCACAGCAAGTGTACCAGGATGAATTGGATCGTAACTACCGTCGCTATCTCGACAGTTCGTTGAAGGCTACGGAGAATACAACCATCTCCTACGGTATCAACGGCGCGATCAGCTACAAGACCGCAAAAGAAGAAGAACTGAATCTTGGTCTCGATCTGCAGGGTGGTATGAACGTAACCATGGAGGTAGAAATGACCGGACTGTTGAAGTCGCTTGCTAATAACTCTGCCGATCCTAGTTTTCAATCTGCCTTGGTAAATGCCGATAAGCGTAAAGCGAACAGCGATGCAGATTTCATCGGACTCTTCTTGGAAGAATATAAAAAGCTGGCGCCCGGTCGTGCACTGGCCGGTTTGTTCGCTGCCGGAAGCTCAAACGAGATCAACATCAAATCGACTGATGAAGAGGTTATTGCCTACATCCGTAAACAAGCTGGTACAGCCTTTAATCTGACCTTCGATCGTCTGCGTACCCGTATCGACCAATTCGGTGTGGCACAGCCTTCGATCAATCCTATCCCTAGCCGCGGACTGATCAGCGTGGAACTACCCGGCATCAAGGACAAAGAACGTGTTCGTCGCTTGTTGCAAAGCACCGCCAACCTGCAGTTCTGGGAAGTATATACACTGGCGGATGCCGGTTATCAGAACGGCTGGCAGAAGATGATCACCAGCTTCAATGCCAAATATGGCGGCATGGTCGACACCACGAAAAAAGACAGCACAACGGTTGCCGCAAATCCGGCCCCTACTGCTGATACTACACAAACCGTCAAACTGGCTACTGACTCTCCTGCTACAAAAGCCGTAGCCAAAACTGAACCCGCACAAAAGCTGACCATCGACAAATTCCTGATGCTCATGCAACCGAGTCAGGACGAGAAAGGGCGTGTGATCTATCCGTCTGCGATCGGTCAGGTTGCCGTCAAAGACACCATGGCCTTCAATGGCTATCTCCGCGAATTCAAGAGCAATTTCCCCAGTGATGTTGTCTTCGCCTATGGCGTACCTGAAAAAGATCAAAAAGGAAAAGCATCTGAATTTGTAGCGCTCTACGGATTGAGAACCTTCAACCGCAGCAACGCCAAATTGGAAGGTGATGCAATCTCCGATGCGCGTCAGGATTTCGATCAATACGGTAAAGTGCAGATCGAAATGCGCATGAAGCCACAAGGCGCTTCCATTTGGAAAAAAATGACAGAGGAGAATATCGGTCGCCCCATCGCGATCGTATTGGATAACATCGTTCAATCCGCCCCCAATGTGATCAGCGCCATCCCGAATGGCATCTCTTCGATCACGGGCAGCTACACACAACAAGAAGCGGCTGACTTAGCCAACATCCTGAAGATCGGTAAGCTTCCCGCACCTGCCAAGATCGTACAGGAGCAACAAGTTGGTCCCACCCTCGGTAGCGAAGCGATCCGCAGTGGCTCTATGGCCTTCCTGATCTCCTTTGTGGTGATCTTCTGCCTGATGTTGGTTTATTACAACACGAGCGGCTGGGTAGCAAACATTGCCTTGATCCTGAACCTGCTTTTCACCGTAGGTATTTTGGCCGGACTCGGTGCCACACTAACGGCTCCAGGTATCGCCGGTCTGGTACTCACTATCGGTATGGCCGTGGATACGAACGTGATCATCTACGAGCGTATCAAAGAAGAACTTGCCAAAGGGAAAAGTTATCTGTCAGCCATACAGGAAGGATACAAGCGTTCCTTGCCACCGGTACTGGATGCTCACGTAACTACTCTTTTGACCGCGTTTATCCTGTTCTACTTCGGACTGGGTCCGGTGAAAGGTTTCGCGACCACACAGATCATCGGTATCCTGCTCTCTTTGTTCTGCGGAATCCTGGTGAGCCGTTGGGTATCCGACATCTTCACTGACAAGAAAAAGCACCTCGAATACTTCACCGGCATTTCCCAAAAAGTATTCAAGCATGCCAAATACAAATTCATCGAATACCGCAAAGTCGCTTACGTGATCTCCATGGTTGTTCTCGCCTTGGGTATCGCGGCTTACTTCAACGGATTCGACCAAGGGGTTGAATTCGCAGGAGGTCGTAGCTATGTTGTCAAATTCGATCAGAAGGTAGATGTGGAAGCGGTGCGTAATGATCTCAAAGCAAGCTTCGAGGGAGAGAATCCGATCATCAAAACCATCGGAGACAATTCAACACTCGATATCACTACCGCCTATCTGATCCGTGATAACAATGCAGGTATCGACGCCAAAGTAGAGGGTAAACTCTATGAGGGACTGAAGAAATATCTGCCTGCCGGCATGACACTGGAACAATTTGAAGCGGGTGCCGGAAAGATCGGTAAGCAAGCCTCCAAGAAAGTATTGCCGACCATCTCTGATGACCTGAAAGCCGGTGCCGTGCAGGCCACCATTTTCGCGATCATCGTGATCTTCCTGTACATCTTCATCCGTTTCCGCGATTGGAGATACTCCTTCGGTACCATCGTTGCCTTGCTGCACGACGTACTGGTTACTTTGGCGGTGTTCTCTTTCGCGCGTTCCGTGGTTCCTTTCCCGCTGGAAATCGATCAGCACTTTATCGCCGCGATCCTGACGGTGATCGGATTCTCGATGAACGATACGGTGATCGTGTTTGACCGTATCCGTGAAGACAGCCGGATCAGTCCGACAGCCCCCCGCGCTGAAGTGATCAACCGAGCCATCAACGAAACATTGAGCCGTACCATTATGACTTCACTTACCGTATTCCTGACCGTCCTGATCCTGTTCCTGGTGGGCGGTGAGGTGACAAAAGGTTTCGCTTTCGCGATGCTGATCGGGGTGATCACCGGTACCTACTCTTCGATCTTCGTAGCGGCTCCGATCCTGGTTGACCTGGGCGGGAAACGTCCACTTGGAAAAGCAGCCGATAAGAGTTAATTGAACTCCTCAAAATAGAAAAGCCCCGATATTCGGGGCTTTTTTTATGCGAGGCATTTTCAGGATTATCAAACGGCGAATGAGGTTCCGCAACCACAAGTAGAACTGGCGTTCGGATTGGTGAACGTGAATCCGCGATTATTCAACCCTTCTTCCCAATCTACTTCCATGCCCATCAGATATAATTGATGCGGCTTTTCCATTATACACGGTATCCCTTCGACCTGAAAGAAAAGATCATTCTCTTTTGACTGATCGAATCCTAGAACATAAGATAAACCCGAGCATCCGCCCCCTTTCACACCCAACCGGAGCATTTGAGTTGCATCAAATCCGGGATCTGCCATCAATCGCTTGATCTCTCGAATGGCTCCTTCCGTGAGGCGCACAGGCGCTGTATCGATCATTGTTTCCATAGGGCAAAGTTAATCGATCTACATAGTTCGCATTCGGCTTACTTTTGTTAAAGCTTCTATTATGGATACCACCCTACTCTCCCTGATCCTTTCTGTATCAGCCCTGGTGCTGAGTGTGTTGGCGTTTACGTCAAAAAATCGAACCTCGCCAGCCCCCGCTGCCGGATCCGATACCCGTTCCCTTCGACTACAAGCCTATGAGCGATTGGTGCTGCTGACCGAGCGGATCGCCTTGCCGAATTTGATTTCTCGGCTATCGCAAACCGGACTATCTGCACTGCAGATGAAAATTGTATTGCTGGAAAACATCAAACAGGAATTCGACTACAACAGCACCCAACAATTATATGTTTCTGAGATCGCCTGGGATTCGATCCGGAATCTGAAAGAGCAAAATCTGGCCTTGATCCACCAGGTATCAGCCTCACTTCCTGCGGAAGCGAGCGGTTCAGAATTGAACAAACGCCTACTGGAATTGATGATGCAACAAACAGGCAGCCCCCTGCATGAGATCGTAACCAAAACATTGAACCAGGAAGCCAAAATACTGATGAAGTGATGGATAACCGCGATCAAAAAATCACCGACTCGGGTATTGAGATCAAACCCGTTTATACAGAAGCCGACCGACCCGGTTCTGCTTCAGAATTGCCAGGATCCTTCCCCTATACACGCGGTATCCAGTCCGACATGTATCGCGGGAAATTATGGACCATGCGGCAGTACGCCGGTTTCTCTACTGCAGAAGCCAGCAATGAACGGTATCATTATTTATTGAAACAAGGTGTAAGCGGACTCAGCGTCGCCTTCGATCTGCCCACTCAAATCGGATACGATAGCGACCATGCACTCGCAGAAGGTGAAGTCGGTAAAGTAGGCGTAGCCATCGATTCGATCGAAGACATGCGTAGGCTGTTCAAGGACATTCCACTGGAATCGGTGAGCACCTCCATGACCATCAATTCGACCGGATATATTTTGCTAGCCCTCTATGCCGCACTTGGCAAAGAACAAGGCGCGGATCTGAAAAAACTTACCGGCACCATCCAAAATGATATCCTGAAAGAATACGCAGCCCGCGGCACCTACATCTATCCGCCCCGCCCTTCCATGCGCATCATCACCGATATCTTCGAATGGTGCAGCCAGGAAATGCCCAAGTGGAATACCATCTCCATTTCCGGATATCATATTCGAGAAGCCGGTAGCACGGCGGCACAAGAGATCGCCTTTACACTCAGCAACGGAAAGGCCTACGTACAAGCAGCCCTCGAAAAAGGATTGAACATCGATGTTTTTGGCAAACGACTATCCTTCTTTTTCAATGCACACAATAACCTGTTTGAAGAGATCGCCAAATTCCGAGCCGCCCGTCGCATCTGGGCCAAACTCATGAAAGAACTCGGCGCCACCGATCCCAAAGCCTGTATGCTGCGCTTCCATACACAAACAGGCGGATCGACACTCACTGCCCAACAGCCACACAATAACATCTCCCGCGTCACGATTCAAACACTGGCTGCTGTTTTGGGCGGGACACAATCGTTACACACCAACGGATACGATGAGGCACTAGGATTGCCCACCGAGGAAGCGGCCCGCATCGCGCTCCGCACGCAACAGATCGTGGCCTTTGAAAGTGGAGCTGCCGATACAGCTGACCCGTTGGCCGGATCTTATTTCATCGAATCACTCACCGATGAGATGGAGCAAAAAGCAAGGGAATGGATGCAGAAGATCGATGAAATGGGCGGAAGCGTGTCGGCGATTGAACAGGAATTCATGCAGCGGGAGATTGCCCGAAGCGCCTATACGTATCAGCGAAAAGTGGAGTCCAAGGAGCAGATCATCGTTGGGCAAAACGCGTATACAACAGCAGAACACCTGCAAACACCCATCTTAAAAATTGATGACTCGATCCGTCAGATACAATTGGAACGCCTACAACAATTGCGTGCCAATCGAAATGCAGAAAAGGCCAATAGTTGCTTAGCCGAGGTTCGTAGCCGAGCCGTGACCGGTGAAAATTTGATGCCGTCTGTATTAGAGGCTGTCACCCATCAATGTACGCTGGGTGAGATTGCGGATGAGTTGCGTGGCGTGTTTGGAGAGCACAAATAGAGCGTTAAGACTTCTTCGCCTCTTTCGCCCAAGCATCTTTCAATCCAACGGTTTTATTAAAGACCAGCTTTTCCGAGGTGCTATCCTTATCCAATACAAAATATCCCAACCGCAGGAATTGGAATCGGTCGGATAATACTGCCGTTGCCAACGCAGGTTCTGCATAAGCGGTTTTAACCACTTGCAACGAATCGGGATTCAGAAAAGATTTGAAATCACCTTCGCTGTCGGTCGGATCTTCTACGGAAAACAGTCGGTCATATAAACGCAACTCGACCGGAACAGCTTCTGCTTTACTTACCCAGTGCAGAGTGCCTTTGACGGAGATACCACTGGTATCTGAACCGCTTTTGCTTTCCGGGAAATAGGTGCAACGTAGTTCGAGCACCTCTCCGTTATCGTCTTTGATCACTTCGTCGCAACGAATGATATACGCACTTTTGAGACGCACCATTTGTCCGGGGGCCAAACGGAAATATTTCTTCGGCGGATTTTCCATGAAATCGGTCCGCTCGATCAGGATCTCTGAACTAAACGGCACCGAACGATGTCCGCCGTTTTCAGCCTCGGGGTTATTCTCGCTGCTTAACATCTCTACCGGACCAGGATGGTTGGTGATCACCACTTTCAATGGATCAACTACCACCATTCGACGCAGGGCAATTTGATTGAGGTGTTCGCGTACGCAGAATTCCAACAAGCCCACATCCACCATATTCTCGCGCTTCGCTACGCCGATGCGGCTGCAGAACTCACGGATGCTATCCGGCGTGTAGCCACGACGGCGCAGTCCGCTGATAGTAGGCATCCGGGGATCGTCCCACCCTTGCACATGACCTTCTTGCACCAATTGCAAGAGTTTACGTTTGCTGGTAACCGTATAATTGATATTGCGTCGGGCAAATTCGTATTGATGAGACGGATAGATCTCTAATTTATCGATGAGCCAGTCGTAGAGTTCGCGGTGGGGAACAAACTCCAACGTACAAATGGAGTGTGTGATGTTTTCGATCGAATCGCTTTGACCGTGTGCAAAATCATACATCGGATAGATGCACCATTTATCGCCAGTGCGATGGTGATGTGCATGTTTGATACGATACAGGATCGGGTCGCGCATCAGCATGTTGATGTGCGCCATGTCGATTTTGGCACGCAGTGTGTGTGTGCCGTCGGTGAACTCTCCAGCCTTCATGCGTAGAAACAGATCGCGGTTCTCTTCGATAGATCGGTCGCGAAAAGGGCTGTTCACTCCTGGCTCCGTAGGCGTTCCTTTTTGGGCAGCCATCTGCTCGGGAGTTAGGTCATCCACATAGGCAAGCCCCAGGTCGATCAGTTTGCAGGCGTATTCAAATAGTGTATCGAAATAATCACTGGCGTAGCGCTCGTGCTTCCACTCAAAACCGAGCCACTTAACATCGGCTTTAATGCTTTCAACGTATTCGGTTTCTTCGGTCACCGGATTGGTATCGTCGAAACGAAGGTTGGTATAGCCGGGAAAAGTTTTGGTGAGACCAAAATTGAGACAGATAGCGGAGGCATGTCCGAGATGCAGGTAGCCGTTGGGCTCCGGTGGGAAGCGGGTAACGATCTCGGTGTATTTGCCGGACTTCAGATCATTTTCAATGATCTCTTCTAAAAAATTCAAGCTACGTTCTTCTGACATAATGGAGAGCGAAGATACAAAATGGTGACGGGTTAAAAGCGGCAGAGACGACGTATCAATTCGGCGTGACTAGGGAACTGTTCGATGAGCTCCGCGGCGCTTGCCATTTCATGATCCCGGAAATCAAAACCCGGCGACACGGTACAGCTCACCAAACTATAATCGGAGAACCGTGCTGGAACAGCCGCAAACCAATGGTTGGCTGGAACAACCGCCTGCAAGGCATCCCCTCTACCCATTCGGATCAGCTCCATGCGATCGGGTGACCGGAGGATGTATAATTCCAGCTGACTTCCTTCGTGAAAATGCCAAAGCTCATCGCTTTTTATCCGATGAAAACCCGCAAAGTCACCGGCCTCCATTAAATAGAAAATTGCGGTGGAATGCGGGCGGCCCGCCGGAAACGGATCCTGCTCGATGTTGCCCAAGAAAACTTCTTCAGAGCAATAGGTCCGCTTGTAATATCCCCCCTCCGGGTGTGGCTCCAAACATAGTCGGTCGATCCAATCGGTAGCGGTCATCAGAATCCTTTTTTAGGGGACTGGCTGCCACCTACTCCTACTTCGCTTGAACCAAACACGGTGATCTCCGATTTGATGAAATCTTTTTCCTCAGCCTTATAAATGTTCTCCACGAACTGTTGGGGATTGCGATCGATGTAGGGGAACCAGGTGCTTTGTATTTGGACCATAATGCGGTGTCCTTTTTTGAAGGTGTGTAAAACATCTTGCAACGGCACATTTACATCGGTAGGCTGACCGGGCACGAAGGGTTCCGGCTTTTCAAAGCTATTGCGGAATCTTCCGCGGAACACTTCGCTGCGTACCAATTGCTGATAGCCGTCCATGATAATATTCTTCGGATTATGCTCGTAGTTCGGGTGGTTATCGGGGTACACATCGATGAGCTTGACGATGAAGTCGGCATCGGTGGTGGATAGTGCTACTTTGAGTTTTGCATTGATCTCACCAGCGAGAGTGACGGGATCAGTGAGCGGGTCGGTTTCGAAGGTTAGTACATCCGGCCTGCGAGACGCATGTCGTTGATCATCGCTCATGAAATTGCGGGGGGTGAAGGTCAGTCCCTCTGTTTGTGAAGTATAAGGCACCGGTTTCGCGGGATCACTCACGTAAGAAAATCGCTGTGTGGCATCGGTGGGTTGATTCACATATAATTTTCCGTTTGCTCCGAAATACAATTTTGCCGGAGGAATATCCGCTGGAGGCCATACCTCGAATCGTTGCCATTCTTTGGTGCCGGTGTTGTACATCAAGGCTTCCGGTAAATTAGGGTTCGGGGCATCTTTCAAGTGGTGGGCGAAGAAAGGCGCCTCGACACTACGCAGAAAATAGCTCGAAATACTATCGCCGAAGTAGATGTGATTATGGGTGTTTTGCTTGGTCTCCCTCGACCATTGTCCGTGTGCCCAGGGGCCCATGATGATACTATTCTTAGCGCCGGGCGTGGTACGCTCGATCGTCTTGTAAATGTTCAATGGCCCGTACAGATCTTCTGCATCGAACCAACCACCGACAGTGAGTACTGCGGGTTTAACCTTTTGCAGATGTGGCAGAAGGTTTCGTTTTTGCCAGAAGGTGTCGTAATTAGGATGGTCGATGATCTGTCTCCAGAAGAAATTATCGTAGTGATATTTTTCGGTGATGTTCTTGAGTGGACCCTGACTTAGATGGAAATTGTATCCGTCTTTCGGATTGTTGGCATAGAACCGCATCATCTCTGGCATATACCAATCGGTGCGGGTGGTATCTTTTTTCTGGTAGCCAAATACTGCGAAAGCGGCGGTGTAACTCTGCAGGAAGGCACCCATGTGGTGGAAATCATCGAAGAAGAAATCCGAGATCGGGGCTTGTGGAGAGCAGGCCTTAAGGGCTGGATGTGCATCGGGCAGTGCCGCTGCCGTATAGAAACCGGGATACGAGATGCCGTACATCCCAACCCTACCGTTGTTACTGGGCAGGTTCTTCACCATCCAGTCGATGGCATCATAGGTGTCGGAGCTTTCGTCAATAGCTTTCTTATTCTTCGGATCGTTGCCGGGAATGTTGGGTGTCATGTTGTTGAATTCACCGTCGCTCATGTATCGGCCTCGAACATCTTGAAACGCTAGGATGTATCCGTCGCGTACCAGATAACGGGAGGGATGTCCACCCGTATTGAATCCCCGATAATCAGAGGCGTTATAGCAGGTTCGATTCAGCAAAATGGGGTAAACTTTGGATCGGTCTTTTGGAATGTAAACAAGCGTAAAAAGTTTCACCCCGTCGCGCATGGGTATCCGATACTCAAAAACATCGTAATTGGCTTTCATATATTCTACGTCTGAGGTCTGCGCCATGGAATGAAAACCAACGACCGAAGCAATGAACAGGAGAAGGAAGGTCCGCATGATTATAATTTTTAGATAGAAAAGAGAAACTGTAAGGTAGTTTTTTTTAGGTTAAGTAGTTTTGTAAAAACGTGAACAGATGCGGACCTCATTTCTGATTTTTTTATTGATTTTTTTATGGGCTTGCAAGGAGAACACCGGCAAGCCTAGTACTCAACAGATAAGCCCCCCCTCACCTACGCTTCCGATGACGAACAAGGTCGATTCCTCACTGGCAGGCAGCTGGGTCTTGGCCGGACTTCCACAATCCGCCACCCCTTTTGAAAAGTTATACCCCCGCCAACGACCAGTGATATTCATTCAGTCAGACTTACAACTGATTTCCGGATCTACCGGGTGCAACCGGTTCAGTGCCACGATCGCAACTATTGGCGATAAACTAACCTTTACCGATTTTACCAGCAGCACCCTCAAGTGTATCGGCGAGGCGGAACCAAACTTTCTAAAGGGATGGGAGGAGACAAAAAAATATCGCTTCCAAAACCCTGATGAGATGTTGTGGGGATCTGATTCGGTAGTCTGGATGGTGTTTAAGAGACGATGAACTCAACCCCTCGCACCGAACAGTAAACTACCGATCCGAAGCAGGTTGCTTCCCTCCTCTATGGCCAGCTGGTAATCACCGCTCATGCCCATGGACAGCACTTGAAAAGGGTGCAGCAACTGGCTGCTCTCAAGCTGTTGGCAGGTCTGATAGGTTTGTGAGAGGGATCGGAATTCCGAGCGGACCAACTCTTTATCATCGGAGAAACTTGCCATGCCCATCAGTCCGACTACTCGAACATTCGGGTAGTTGGAAAGTTTGCCCAAGAGTTCGTTCAGCTCCGATACGTTCAATCCGAATTTGGTCTCCTCCCGAGCGATATGCATTTGCAATAAGCAGTCGATCACCCGCTCGTTTTTCCGACCTTGCTTATCGATCTCCTTTAGCAAGGATTCGGAGTCGACACCATGTATTAAATGAACAAAAGGGGCAATGTATTTTACCTTGTTGCTTTGTAAATGTCCGATGAAATGCCAACGAATATCTGCAGGCAACTGCGTATGCTTATCGCAAAGCTCTTGCACGTAGTTTTCACCGAAATCACGTTGTCCCGCTTCATACAGTGCCTGTATGTCTGAGATCGGTTTTGTTTTAGATACCGCAACTAAGGTGAGGTGTTGGATTGATAACTCCTCCACTAACTTTTGATACGCTTGCAAATCGGCTGGCATGTCGCAAAAATAAGCGACCGCTATTTGATCAGTGAACGACTGATGACGATCCGCTGTACTTCACTTGTTCCTTCATAGATCTGGGTGATCTTGGCATCGCGCATGAGTCGCTCTACGTGATATTCCTTCACGAAACCATAGCCACCATGAATCTGTACCGCTTCCGTGGTGGTCCACATAGCGGTCTCCGAGGCAAAAACTTTCGCCATGGAGGAGCTCACGGTATAATCGATCCCATTATCTTTTTCCCATGCAGCTTTTAAACAAAGCAAACGAGCGGCTTCAATGCGGGTGGCCATATCAGCCAGTTTGAAAGCGATGGCTTGGTGGTTGATGATCTCGGTACCGAATGCTTTTCGGGTTTTGGCATATGCAAGTGCAAGTTCATAGGCGCCAGAAGCGATCCCAAGCGCCTGCGCGGCAATACCGATCCGACCGCCAGCAAGTGTTTTCATGGCAAACTTGAATCCGAACCCGTCTTCTCCGACGCGATTTTCTTTCGGCACTTTCACATCATTGAACATGACTGTATGTGTATCGCTTCCGCGAATACCCAATTTATTTTCCTTGGCAGCAACAACTACACCTGGCCAATGTTTTTCTACAATGAGACAATTGATTCCTTTGGGCCCTTTGGCTGGATCTGTTTGGGCTATTACGAGGTACACAGAGGCAGTTCCTCCATTGGTGATCCAGTTCTTGGTGCCGTTCAGCAGATAATGATCGCCTTTGTCCTCTGCCGTGGTTCGTTGGGAAGTGGCATCCGATCCCGCTTCCGGCTCACTGAGCATGAACGCCCCAATGTATAATTCACCGTCTTTTTTTCCTTGTGCCAACGGTTGGAGGTATTTTTCCTTCTGTGCGGGTGTTCCAAATTCCTGCAGCCCATAACAAACCAGACTATTGTTTACACTCATGCAAACGCTGGTGCTGGCATCGACCTTGCTGATCTCCTCCATGGCGAGTAC
>CANGWB010000016.1 GCA_947457465.1 Chitinophagaceae bacterium
GATCTTTTTAAAACCGGGAAGTGAGTAGACAAATACTTTCTTTTCCTGCCAGGTCAGTTGATAAACGGTATCGCGTAGGATGGTGATGCCCTCCCCGAAATATTTTTCTCCCAGGGTTGCCCGTTGCAATGTTTTTCCATTCGATAAGTCTACTTTTCTTAATTCAGATCGACCATAATTTCCAGTACCCTCATACATGGCTCCCTTGTAAACGACCAACCCCTGGGTGTAGGCCGCCGTATCATGCGGGTAAGTCGCTTGGATCGAAAAACTCAGCGTTTTGGGGGCAGGTGGGGTGGATATGACCGATCCCGTTCGAGTTTCCCCACAACCGTAAAAAAATAATGAAATGATTATGAGCGCATTGCGATAATTATACTGCTTGATATTCATCTCCTTAAAAGTACACCATTATCTGAAAAACACAGAAAACGTATAATTACGATAGGGGAAAACCCGCAGTTATACGTATTTTCCCTATCTTTATTCTCGTCTAACCGTGGTCTAGGCCACCATCCGTACCAACCCACTAGGAACTATGAAAACGTTCCGTCTATTATTTATTGCCGCCCTCTTTATGCCAGCCTTGGTGAAGGCTCAACTTCGTTGTGCAGGTGTGGAATATGAGCAGTCCATTAAACAATCACAACCGCAATTAACACAGCGGATGTTGGAGGTAGAGCAGATGATCCGACTGGGGATGGAGTCTGGTCAATGGCAACGAACACAGGAAGGCACCCTGGTCATACCAGTGGTTTTTCATAATCTCTATCACCTCCCATCTGAAAAGATCTCTGAGCAGCAGGTGCAGGCCCAGTTGAAGACGCTGAATGATTGTTTTAGGATGCGAAATGCCGACACCGTCAATACCCGTTCGGTTTTTAAGTCCTACGCTGCTGATTGTGAAATTGAATTCCGTTTGGCTACTTCAGATCCCCGTCGCAGATCCACCTCGGGCATTGTTCGGTATTACACACCGATCAGCTCATGGAAAATGGGGGATGACATGAAATCTACATCGAAGATGGGTGCTGATGGGTGGGACTCGAAAAGCTATTTGAATATCTGGGTTTGTCGGATGGAAAAGTTTGCCGGCTTTACCAGTGTTATCGGTTCCGATCCCAAACTCGATGGTATCGTTTTGGATCTGGGTGCTATTGGCGCCGGACAAAAAACTTTAGTGCATGAGGTAGGACATTGGATGGGTTTAAAGCACCTATGGGGGGATGAATATTGTGGTGACGACGGTGTTTCGGATACGCCTAAACAAGCGAGTTACACACCAGGATGCCCTTCTACACCTCGGATCACTTGTGGAAACAATCCCACAGGTGATATGTACAACAACTACATGGATTTTACCAATGATGCTTGTATGACATTGTTCACCGAGGGGCAAAAGCGACGCATGCGGACCCTGTTGGCTGCCGGTGGGCTTCGTGGATCATTATCAAATTCACCTGGATTGAAATTGCCTTTGATCGCAGAGATGCCGCTGGCGGAGCAAGACCCAACCTGGCTGGAACCCAAATTATTTCCCAATCCCGCTACATCCTATGTACAGGTCGATCTTTCATACGATCGTCGCTGGGTGGGACAATCTTACCGAATCATTGACCTGCAAGGACGTGTGCGCATGCAGGGGGCGATCACTTCCGTGATCCATCGATTCGAATTAACGGGTTTGGATAAGGGATACTATTTGCTGGAAGCTCGTCGCTCCGACGGGATTGTGTTTAAGACCAAATTCTTGAAGCAGTAAGGACGCTGTTTCTGTTCTGCATTCATTGATGAATACAAAAAAGGGGAGGCCGAAGCTTCCCCTTTTTATTTGGAGTAGTTATTTGATCAGAGATGGATCGCTTCTCCGTAGGCTACCTCGATCGCATCTTTCACGCTTTCACTGATGGTGGGGTGCGGGTGGATCGAGTTTAACACCTCGTGGTAGGTGGTTTCCAGTTTACGAGCGGTAACGGTTTGAGCAATCATTTCGGTCACGTTGTAACCAATCATGTGCGTGCCCAACCATTCTCCGTATTTCGCATCAAAAATCACTTTTACAAATCCTTCTGTATGTCCGGCAGCGGAGGCCTTTCCACTGGCACTGAGGGGGAACTTACCGACTTTGATCTCATATCCGGCGTCCTTGGCCTGCTTTTCCGTGTATCCGACCGAAGCGATCTCAGGAATGCAATAGGTACATCCGGGTACGTTGTTGTAATCGATCGGTTCGGGTTGATGGTTGTATTTACGTTCGTTGTAGCCGATTGACTCCACGCAGTTGATGGCTTCCTTGCTGGCAACGTGAGCCAGGGCCTGGCCGGGTGTGCAATCACCGATCGCATAAATGCCGGGTATGTTTGATTGGCCGTATTTATCGACCAGGATCTTTCCTTTTTCTGTTTTGATACCCAGCCCTTCGAGACCGATTCCCTCTATGTTGGCGACCATTCCGGCGGCACTCAGCAGGATGTCCGCCTCCAGTGTGATCTCTCCGGTTGCAGTTTTGACTTTGGCTTTCACACCGGTGCCGGAGGTGTCAACCGAGGTCACTTCACTGTTTGTCATGATCTCGATGCCGCTCTTCTTATATTGTTTTTCCAGTTCCTTGCTGATGTCCTCGTCTTCCACCGGAACGATACGGGGCATGAATTCTACAATGGTCACTTTCGTTCCCATACTATTATAGAAATAAGCGAACTCCACACCGATGGCACCACTGCCGACGATGATCATGGAAGTCGGTTTGTTGGGCAGTACCATAGCTTCCCGGTAACCGATGATCTTCTTTCCATCGATTGGCATCGTTGGGAGCTGACGACTTCTACCCCCGGTGGCAATGATGATATGCTTGGCTTCGACCAGCTGGGTCTTGCCATCAGCAGCGCTCACTTCGATCTTGCCTTTTGCGATGAGTTTGCCGAAGCCCATGATCACGTCGATCTTGTTCTTCTTCATGAGGAACTGAACACCTTTACTCATTTTATCGGCTACGCCCCGACTGCGTTTGATGACCGCCTCGAACTGCGGGGTTCCGGATGCCTGGATACCGAAATCCTGCGCGTGTTTGATGTACTCGTTCACCTGCGCACTTTTCAAAAGGGCCTTGGTGGGGATACAGCCCCAGTTCAGGCAAACGCCCCCCAGACTTTCTTTTTCAATTACAGCGGTTTTGAACCCTAATTGAGCAGCCCGGATGGCGGCCACATATCCGCCGGGACCACTTCCCAGAACGACTACATCGTATGCCATAAATCGATTGAATTTTAAGGTGATAGAGCCTGGCAGGCCCCTGATTGGGTGCGAAGTTATTTTAAAACAGGCAATTGCCAATTCCTCGGTTTGGAGCAATTCCGGAGGCGGTTCTGAGAAAAAAACTCCTTTCTTCGTCTAATTCGCTGATTTCCCTTACTTTTGCCCTCCCAAAATTGATTCGTTATGGCACGTGTATGTCAGGTTACTGGAAAGACCCCGATCGGTGGAAATAAGGTCTCTCACTCAAATATCAAGACCAAGCGTCGTTTCCTGCCCAACCTCCAAACCAAGAAGTTCTTCTTGGCAGAAGAGGATAAGTGGGTTACGCTCAAATTGTCTACCGATGCTATCCGTACCATCAACAAAAACGGATTGTACTCTGTGGTTAAACAACTCCGCGCCCAAGGCGAAAAAATCTAATCGTTAAAAAGTAATCATCATGGCGAAGAAAGGCAATCGCGTTCAGGTCATCCTGGAATGTACCGAGCACAAGACCAGCGGAAAGCCCGGTACCAGCCGGTATATCACCGTTAAGAACAAGAAGAACAACCCAGAGCGGATGGAACTCAAGAAGTTCAACCCGATCCTGAAAAAAGTAACTGTTCACAAAGAGATCAAGTAATCATCCTATAACTCATACACATGGCAAAAGCAGCAAAAACCGCGATCAAGAAGGACCCCAAATTGGCGGCCGAAGCCAAGAACTATACCAAAGTGATTAAGGCGGTACGCAGTCCCAAGACTGGTGCTTACACCTTTAAGGAGCAGATGGTGCACAAGGATAAGGTTAAAGACTTCCTGGCGCAGAAATAATCGTCGTTTCGACATTAAAATTTTCAAGAGCTGTTCGCAACCGAATGGCTCTTGTTTTTTAATACCTTTTCAATCATGGGACTTTTCGACCGCTGGTTTGGAAAAAAAGAGAAAGAGGCCTTGGATAATGGGCTTCAAAAAACCAAACAGGGATTTTGGGAGAAGTTGAGTCGCGCTTGGTCGGGTAAGTCTCGCCTCGATGACGAACTCCTCGAAAATCTGGAGGAAGCATTGATCACCTCCGATGTGGGAATTGCCACCACCGATGCCATCCTGTCTCGAATAGAAAAGAGAGTCAGCCGGGATAAATACCTCAACACGGAAGAACTCAGTCAGATCCTTCAATCTGAAATGGCGGCCGTATTGCCAGATCCCATTCATGATTATGGATTTGATTCCGCCTTACCCAATAAACCTCATGTGATTCTGGTAGTGGGGGTGAATGGCGTGGGAAAAACAACCACCATCGGCAAATTGGCTTACCGGTTCAAGCAAGCGGGCAAACAAGTTTTGCTGGGTGCCGCCGACACCTTTCGTGCTGCAGCCGTCGATCAACTTACCATCTGGAGTGAACGCATCGGCGTCCCCATCGTCAAACAAACCACCGGCAGTGATCCGGCGGCTGTTGCGTTCGATACGGTTCAAAGTGCCGTTGCAAGAGGGTCGGATGTGGTGCTGATCGATACAGCCGGCCGCTTACATAACAAAGCCCACCTGATGGAAGAACTCACAAAGATCAAGCGGGTCATCCAAAAAGTGATTCCGGATGCCCCACATGAGGTGTTGCTGGTGTTGGATGGTTCAACCGGACAAAATGCAGTTGAACAGGCCCGTCATTTTCAGTCCGCTACTTCTGTCAATGCCCTCGCGATCACCAAGCTCGATGGTACAGCCAAAGGCGGAGTGGTGATGGCAGTGGCACATGAGTTCAGCATTCCTGTAAAATTCATTGGCGTTGGAGAGAAGATGGAAGACCTGCTGGTATTCGAGAAGCAGGCATTTGTCAACAGTCTTTTTTCATTGGATGATAAAACCCCTGCATGAAAGCCCGCACATTAAAAAAGGATAAGGTCAATATCATAACACTTGGTTGCAGTAAAAACCTGGTCGACAGTGAAGTACTGAGCGGACAACTTCTTGCCAATGACATCGAGGTCGTACATGAGAACAAGAAGCTTGATCATAATATTGTTGTCGTCAACACGTGTGGATTCATCGACAAAGCGAAAGAAGAAAGCGTTCAGACCATTTTGGAGCAAGTTGAACTGAAGAAAAAAGGTAAGCTCGATAAGGTCTATGTCACTGGTTGTTTGAGTGAGCGATACAAGAATAACCTGGAAGCGGAGATCCCGGAGGTGGATGCTTACTTCGGCACCTTGGAATTACCTCAGATTCTGAAAAAATTTGAAGTTGACTATAAAGAGGAATTAATCGGGGAGCGCTTGTTATCGACTCCCAGCCACTACGCTTATATGAAAATATCGGAGGGCTGTAATCGTACCTGTGCTTTCTGTGCGATCCCACTGATGCGTGGACAGCATATAAGCAAGCCCATCGACCAGCTTGTGGCGGAAGCAACCCGGTTGGTGAAAAACGGGGTGAAGGAGATCATGCTCATCGCACAGGAGTTGACGTATTACGGATTGGATATTTATAAAAAACGCAGCCTGCCCGACTTATTGAACCGACTGGCAGATATTGAGGGGCTGGAATGGATTCGTTTGCATTATGCTTATCCTTCCAAATTTCCCCTGGAGATACTAGATGTGATGCGCGATCGTCCGAACATCTGTAATTACCTGGACATGCCGCTGCAACATGCTTCCGATCAGATGCTCAAAGCCATGCGCCGTCAGATCACCCGAGCAGAGATGGATGAATTGATCCATGCGATACGCGAGCGAGTGCCCGGCATCTGTCTTCGTACTACACTCATTGCCGGCTTCCCCGGCGAGACGGAGGAAGACGTGGCCTCTCTTGAATCATTTCTCACGCAGCATCGTTTCGATCGGGTGGGGATATTCACCTATTCGCATGAAGAAGGAACTTCTGCTCATGATCTGGTCGATGATGTGCCGGCAGAAGAGAAGGAGCGTCGAGCACAGCAAGTGATGGAGACGCAGCAAGAGATCTCCTATGAATTGAATCAGGAAAAGGTTGGAAAAGTATTCAAGACATTGATCGATAAAAAAGAATCGGGTCGATACCTGGGCAGAACGGAATTCGACTCGGTCGAAGTGGATAATGAAGTGATCGTTCAGACGGATAAAAAATTGCCCATCGGTTCCTTCGTAAATGTGCAGATCACCAAAGCCTACGATTACGATCTGGAAGGAGAAATAGTTTCCTAAGAAAAAGGCCCCGAGTGATCGGGGCCTTTTTTATTGTAGAGTCAGTACTTTTCTTTTATTATCGGATCAGTACTTTTCCGTTTGCCAATCGTTTACCGGCGCGATCGGTCAGCATCAACTGATACACACCACTTGCATGTTGTCGGATATCCACCGCCATACGCTGATAGGCGCCAGCGATCGGATAAGTTTTGCGGAAGGCCAAGGACCCTCTAGAATCAAATATGCTCAGGGTATATTGTTCTGCGCCTGCTGCGTAATAGGCAACTTCAAATTGCCCCTTGCTCGGGTTGGGCAGAATGAACAATCTGCTCGTAGCGGAGTCGCCGATGTTCACGAGGTTCGATGTGCTGGCACAGGGCAGGCCTGTTTGGTTCTGCACCCGAACGCTATATTGCCCTAATTGGCTCAGTCCAATATTGGGGATTGTATTTCCTGTAACTCCGGAGATCTGTGTTCCGTTTCTGAACCAGCTATAGGTATAACTCCCTGCGGGTGTTACCTGCGCGGTGAGGCTCGTAGTAAGACCAGGGTAGAGGTTCTGGTACGGAGCGGCGGTAAGTGTAACAACCGGATTGGGACTGACCGCAACCACATAAGAGGAAGAAGTAGCGGTACAGCCAAAACTATTCGTTACTGTTACAGTGTATGAACCGCTATTGTTTACCGTGATGCTTTGTGACGTACTTCCATTACTCCAACTATAGCTATTGCCGGTAGGAGCAGAGAGCGTTACAACACTACCTGCACAGAAGGCAAGCGGACCACTGGCAGTTACCGCGGCACTAGGGTTGGGGTTTACGGTAACAGCAATCGGTGATGAAGTACTGACACATCCATTATTGGTTACAGTTACAGTATAAGAACCACTGGTGCTAACCAAGATAGATCCGGTCGTTGCACCGGTACTCCAACTATAACTGCTTCCGGTACTGGCGGCCAATAACACACCGTTTCCGGCACAGAATGTAGTGGGGCCTGTTGCTGTTATTGAAGCAGCCGGTACGGCTGTAATAACGAGCGTAACGGCGGTTCGGGTGCTGCTTTCACAGCCACTAAGATTGTTCACGCTCGCTGCAAAATAGGTGATGGAGCCGGCTGTGTTACGTGTGGGATTGGTTACAATGTTGCCACCGACTGCTGCATCATACCAGCGAAGCGAATGGCCTGGTTGTACAGTTGCAGTTGCAGTCAATGTTGGAAGAGATGTGCCCGGACAAACCGTTTGAGCCTGATTTCCACCGCTGATCGGGGCAGCAGTAGAGGCACTTCCGATCGTGATAGCCAAACTGGATGGAGCAGTATTGCATGTGCCATTGCTAGCATTAACGGTTATATTTCCGCTGATGACGCCGGTGCTGTAGTTCACGGTGATACTTGTTGTGCCCTGGCCTGAAACGATCGTTGCACCGGAAGGCACCGTCCAGTTGTAGTTTGTCGCGCCCGCCACCGCAGCTATGTTATAAATGATGTTTGACTGTGTGCCACAGATGGTTTGATTACCACTGATTGTTCCTACAGCGCCAAGGCCACCTCCACCGTTAGAGGCGGTAACATTGATCGCATTGGCGCGTTGGCTGATCGCATTCGTTGTGTTATTCTTGGCTCGAATGGTGAACCAGTAGGGTGTGTTAGGTGTCAGCCCGGTTGCCGTGTAGTTGGTTCCGGAAATATTCGAAGCCAGCATGTCGAAATCACCACTGGTGGTATTCAATACAAATAGATCATAGTTCGTGGCATTGGTAACAGCATTCCAGGTAAAGTTGATCTCCCCTGCATTGCAGGCTGCACCATTGCCAGCCAAACCGCCGACGGTTCCCATGATATTGAATGTTGCATCGCTGACGTCTGAAATGGTGCCTGCCGTGATTCGGATCAGTGCCGTGGAGGTGTTCGCAAATGGAACACTCCAGGTGAGGCGTTGTGTCGCAGCAGTAATATTTGTAGCTATGTTATTCCAAGTGCTGCCACCGTCTAACGAATACTCGGCGGTTTGTGTAGTTGTGATCCCGGCATTATCCCAGGTGATCACCTCGCTGGTACCCGGATTTAGGTTTTCATTTCCGTTCGGGTATGTCACTTCGACGGAGGGTGATTCGATCGTCCAGGTGAGTGAATAAGTCTGGTTTGCTCCCGTAGGGACCGCTGTTCCAACAACTCGTAACGTATACGAACCGGCAGCGGGGGTATCGATGCTGACCTGTTCAATGTTGCTTACGTTGTCTACGCCAGTGGTTGCAGGTGTACCCGGGTTGTTCGGGTCAAGTACCCAAGGAAGGAAGGTATTGGTGCTGCTTACGACTCTCAGGTCGAGATTGTTCACCAGGGCCGGGTTGGCGTTGGCTGTACCGGCAGGATCGTTCCAGGTGAGCATGACCTTCAGGCGCGCGGCGCCAGCGGGTACATTGATGACTTCATCATTGGTGAATCCGGTAGTGATGGTAGCAATTCGATAACGATTCTCTTCGAGGATTCGTACGGCTTGAAGGGCGTTGATCCGTCCATATCCAAACCGATAATCAGGACCTACGTTCCCCAGGTCTCGCGCCGTATTCAATACGGTATTCTTTATCAGCGACGAGGGTGGGAGTTGATCGCTATTCAGTTGTTTGTATCGTTGTACTAGCAGGGCTACAGAACCGGCAACACCTGGGGTAGCCATGGAAGTGCCCGATATCGTTGCATAAGTGTTCAGGGGTGAATAAGTAGAAAATACGTTTGTGCCCATTGCGCTGATCTCGGGTTTAACACGACCATCTGAGACAGGTCCGCAACTGGAGCTAGTAGACAATGCCTCTGTGCTGGTGATGTTTGCGACCAGGATATTGTTCTTCGCAGTCTTTCCACTGGAAGTGATGGTTGACCATCCACCTGTGCAAGCAGCTTGTGAATTTCCAGCTGAATGCACATGCAAGTGATGAGGGAAATTATTAAGGTTAAGATCAGTTGCTACACTGGTGGAGGAATACGCTACACCTGAGCCTGTCAGTCCGCAGGTTTGTGTACTTCCATAGGAGTGACTGCTTACATTCAATCCCAATGTGGGAATGGCAGTCGACATCTCGGATTGAATATTTCCGTTGAAATTGTAGGAGAATATTTTGGCATTGGGGGCCATTCCACGCGCTACCGGATTGATCAGTCCCCGACCACAGATCGTACCAGCACAATGGGTCGCGTGATCAGAGGCACTGCTGGTTTCCATCAAGGTCCGACGACCGGCAGGAGAGAAGTCGAGATGCGGGCTCACTTCACCACCATCCCAAATGCCAACGTTGATGCCATCTCCTTTCAGGTTGCGAACACCATCATTTAGTACGTTCACGCGGTGTAATGAACGGCCGGGTAGATTTTCAAGCTGATTCGGTGGATCAATGAATTCAGCCCATTGTACAAATGGAAGATCGACTAGGCGAGTCATGCTGGCAATGGGTGCGCGCAGGATGAATTGTTTGAATAAAGGCAATTCATTCAGAATTTGGATGCCCAGTGGCATTAATGCTGATTGTATATCCGATCGGTTCAATTTCTCGTAAGTCAAAATGGTCAAGTCAACCCAGCCTGGCTGTGAAATGGCATGTGCAGGTGCAAGGCCTTGCAGAAGTGCCGGTACAGTTTTATTTTCTCGCTTCAGGTAAGTGATGCTGCGTACGCCTGCTCGTTGTAGATCGACTGTCTGTATGTTGGATCGAACACGGGCTGTATAGGACAATTCAGGAATGTAATCGAGTAGTTCGATTCCCTCCGTGATCAGCGTTTGTCTTTGAGCATAAGTAGGCAACTGCTGGAATTGGAGCACTACATAATGATTAGAGCCAAAAGCAGTTTTGTTCATGTAGTCAGCTTGCAACTGAAATCGCTCCGTATTTGCTTCCGGAATGAATTCGCCACCCCTGACCTTCAATAGATATCGCTGACCCTGTCCCATTGAAATGTGTGCAGTCAACAGGGTCACGATCAGTAACAGGCTTTTACGAAACGTAGTGAGCATTTTAAACTGGGTTTTAGCTTTCAAAATACATAAAAAATGAGTTGACCGAACGATTGGTAGTAGCTTTTTACCCCTTGTTGATTCCTATGGGAAAACAGTACCTTTCCAATTCCACAAAAGCAATTACATGAAGCCTGATTGGATCGGAGTGTACCCTGCCTTGTTGACGCCATTTCAGGCAGATGGATCATTGGACCTACCACTTTTTGAACTGAATCTTACCGCACAGATCGACGCTGGAGTAAATGGGGTGATCATCGGTGGCTCCCTGGGAGAAGCGAGCACCTTGGTCGCAGCGGAGAAAAAAGTCATGATTGAGACGGCCAAACGACACTGTGAGGGACGGCTACCCGTGATCTTGAACATCGCGGCATCTTCCACGCAAGAGGCGATCGAGCAAGCGACATTGGCAGAGCAGTGGGGAGCAGACGGACTGATGCTTCTCCCGCCAATGCGGTATAGGTCTGATGACCGGGAGACCATCGAATACTTTCGGTCTGTCGCGTTGTCCACAAAGCTCCCCATCATGATCTATAATAATCCCGCCGATTATAAGATCGATTTTCATCCTGAACTATTCGATGCGTTGCTCGATCTTCCCAATGTGCAGGCACTGAAGGAAAGTTCCCGCGACGTCACCAACCTGACCCGCATGATCAATCGCTTTGGAGATCGTTTCAAAATTCTTTGTGGTGTAGATACGCTGGCCATGGAAGAGCTTTGTTTGGGTGCGCATGGTTGGGTGGCCGGTCTCGTTGATGCGTTTCCGAGGGAAACAGTTCGAATCTATGAGCTGGTCAAAGCCGGTAAACTGGAGGAGGCAAGAATTCTTTATAGATGGTTCATGCCGCTTTTGGAATTGGATATCCATCCCAAACTGGTTCAGTACATTAAACTGGCGGCTGCGCAAACCGGCATAGGTAGTGAATATGTTCGTGCGCCCAGGTTGATGCTGGTGGGAGAGGAGAGAGCGCGCATATTGAACGTGATCCAGCAGGCCATATCGAATCGTCCTAATCTTGATTGACAATGATGAATTCCTACACTGATTTTTCCTTGGATCAAATCGATCCGCTTCTGCAACGATCCCTGCAGGCCTTCCTTTATTTCAGATCAAGACCACTAGCCGATCGGGCGAAGCTGCTCAGAGCTATTGCAGCGGAGCTGGAGGATATGGGCGATCAATGGCTGGCGATAGCGAACAGGGAAACGCATTTGCCTGAAGCGAGATTGAAAAATGAACTAGCACGTACCATTTTTCAATTGGAATCATACGCCCTCGCCTGCGAGCAGGGCGATTGGATGCGGATCAGTATCGATACAGCATTACCCGAACGTAATCCGCCACGTCCGGATCTGCGAAAAATGATGATTCCATTGGGTCCCGTGATCGTATTCGGTGCCAGTAACTTTCCCTACGCCTATTCAACATCCGGGGGTGACACAGCCTCTGCTATAGCAGCAGGCTGCTCCGTGATCGTAAAAGCTCATCCGGCCCATCCTGAAACTTCCGCACTGGCTGCTGCTGCTATCGAGCGGGCAGTGGATCGCACCGGTATGCCCAAATATATTTTTCAGCACGTGTACGGTGCATCGTTCGAGGTGGGTAAGAATTTGGTTCAGCATCCCTTAAGCGCCGCGGTAGGTTTTACGGGTTCCTTCAAAGGGGGAAAGCAACTATTTGACTGGGCTAATCAACGCGAAAAACCCATTCCTGTTTTTGCCGAAATGGGTAGTGTGAATCCCATCTTTTTATTACCGGGTGTTTTACAATCCGATGCTAAGGACCTGGCTTCAAAAGTGGCTGCTTCGGTAACATTGGGCGTCGGTCAATTTTGTACCAACCCGGGCATACTGGTGGGAATTCAAAGTGAGTCGTTGGATAGTTTTCGGTCCCATCTGACTGATCTCATGGAGCAAGTGCCGTCGGCACCCATGTTGCACGAGGGAATTCAACGTGCGTATCAGTCCCATGCAGCGGCTCATCGTGATCAGCCGGGTGTCAGCACTTGTGTCCGTGCAAATGAATTGAAAGAAGGTATGGCAAGCCCTCAGCTGACTGTGGTAGACGCAGATCGATTCATGTCCAATGCTCAGTTGCAACAGGAGGTATTTGGTCCCGCTACGTTGTTGGTAGTATGCAAAGACAAAGAACAACTATTGGCAGTGGCACAAACTATAGAGGGGCAGTTGACCTGTTCGGTTTTTGGCATCAATGAAGATTTCATCGAGTTCCAGACCTTACTACAATTTTTACCTCTTCGTTGCGGTCGGTTGAATTATAATATGGTTCCAACCGGAGTAGAGGTGCTGCAATCCATGCATCACGGCGGTCCTTTTCCGGCCACTACTGATGCTCGCTTTACCGCAGTTGGCAGCGACGCGATCCTTCGATTCGTCAGGCCGGTCTCTTATCAGAATTGCCCAGAGGAATGGCTTCCAGCTGAATTACAATCTGCTAATCCGTTAAATATTCTGAGAAAGGTGAATGGCGAGTGGACGCGCACCAGTTCATAAGACAGTTCAGCTCCCGGAGCCTCGCCTGTTCGGCTTGGAGAAATAAATAGTTGATAGCAGCGATAGGATCAAGTAGCCTCCAACTAAAACAGTTGCATAGAGGAATCTTTCGCTGAGGCCGAACCAATCGCCCTGCCAATAGAGAATTCCTGCTCCGTAAACGACACGTATCAATTCCCAAATCCAGGCGAAGCGGTGCATGTCCATCAGCTCGGTCAATGCCTGTACTGATAAAAAGATGAACAGCCCATATAGGTAGATGTAAGCAGGGTTCAACTCATTCAAGTAAGCGATGTTTCCAAACAGGTAGGTTATAAAACCTAGTTGTGCGATTAATTGAAACCAGGCCCAGCTGCTGAATGCCTTGTTGGTGGGCGTTTCGTATTTGTCAAAATGATATGGGTTCTCGATTTTTTCTACGGGGTTCGAAATCGACACATCTGCTGGACGGTATCCGGTTTTACGGAACCATAAAGTGAATTTGTCTTTCCAGTTATTTGTTCGCCAGGCATCTGAGATCATCAGCCAGAGGTGTTGAAAATTGATACGGATAGGATTCCAGGTTCGGGCAGGTCGTGAAATTCCGTAAACGGGTGGCACGTCAGCTCGCTCCTCGGCAAAGGTTCCGAACAGCTTATCCCACACAATAAAGATCTGCGATAAGTTTTTGTCCATGTACTCCGGATTGATCGCATGGTGCACCCGATGGTGGGAGGGGGTTACCAGTATTTTTTCCAGGAATCCCATTTTATCGATGTGCCGAGTATGATACCAGAACTGTGCGAACAAATGGAGAGGAGCCACTGTTGCAATCACGATTTGAGGGATGCCAAGCAGTGCGGCGGGAAGCAGCAAAATAGTGAACAAGTTGAAAAATGCGGAGATACTTTGACGAAGGGCGCAAGCCAGATTGAATTCCTCGCTGCTGTGATGGATTACATGGAGATTCCAGAAGAGGTTGATCTGGTGGCTCCAACGGTGTATCCAATATCCGTTGAAATCGAGTATGATGAATGTGAGTATATAAACCAGCCACTGTTGCTCGATGTGGGTCACGGCAAATTGTTCCAATAGAAATGGGTAAATCCCGATGATGATCGTTAATTCCAATACCGATTTAGTGACATTGGTGATGCCGGAGTTCAACGAGGAGACCATGTCCAGTGTTCGGACCGTGTCGAATCCTTTACGCCAGCCCCACCATTTTTCAAATAGTACTAGTAATAGAAAGGCGGGTATGGCAATCAGTAATATTTTTCCGTAGGTCTCCATGTAATGCCGATATTCCGCTAATTTACAAAACACCTCTAACTCCTATCGATTATGTCTAAGCATGTGTTTGAATGTATTGACGGCCATACCTGTGGCAATCCGGTAAGGCTGGTCCGCTCGGGCGGGCCAATCCTGGAGGGTGTTAATATGAGCGAAAAGCGTCAGCATTTCATTCGTGAATATGACTGGATTCGCCGGGGACTAATGTTCGAGCCCCGGGGCCATGATATGATGAGCGGTAGTATACTCTATCCGCCACATGATCAGGCCAATGATGTAGCGGTATTATTCATTGAAACCAGTGGCTGTTTGCCCATGTGCGGACATGGCACCATCGGCACCATCACCATTGGAATAGAAGCTGGACTGATAAAGCCGCAAATTCCCGGCATAGTGAGAATGGAAGCTCCGGCCGGGCTCATCGAGATTGAATATAAGAGCAGTCATCGTACAGATGGTTCCTTGCGCGTTGACGCAGTAAAACTTCTTAATGTGCCGGCTTTTCTGCACACGGAAGCGTTGACTGTTGAGTGCCCTGTATTGGGCGAGATTCAAGTGGACGTTTCGTTCGGTGGAAATTTCTATGCCATCGTTGATGAACAAGCAAACTTCAAGGGCATTGATGCCTATTCCGTCGGAGAGTTGATCGGTTGGTCTAGGATCTTACGGGAGAAGATTAATGCGCTGAAGACCTTTATTCATCCTGCCGATCCGACCATTCAGGGCTGCTCCCATATTCTTTGGTCGGGCTCCGTGATCGATCGATCATCCACTGCCCGCAATGCTGTTTTCTATGGGGATAAAGCAATCGACCGATCCCCCTGCGGTACCGGCACCTCCGCCCGAATGGCTCAGTGGTACAAGAAAGAGAAATTAAGATCGGGCGATGCCTTCATTCACGAAAGTGTCATCGGCAGTAAATTCATAGGGGCCATCGAGTCTGAATTGGATTATTACGGATTTAAGGCTATTCGTCCCTCTATTGAAGGATGGGCAAAAGTTTATGGAGAGAACTGCATTACCATCGACCCTGTAGATGATCCATATGCATATGGATTCCAGGTCATTTAACCAGTTCATTACATTTGTATTGTGAAGATAGCTGTCATCGGAGGAGGGATCATCGGGCTCAGTTCGGCCTATTACCTACAACAGGAGGGGCATGACGTGACTGTTTTTGATGCCGGGGACGGCCTCGATAATTGTTCATTCGGCAACGCGGGCTATATCTGTCCCAGTCATTTTATCCCCCTTGCTACACCCGGCATTGTGAAACAAGGACTGAAATGGATATGGAACGCACGTTCACCTTTCTATGTAGAGCCGCGTCTTGATTGGGATCTTATCAAATGGGGTTGGTATTTCATGCGTTCTGCCACTTCTAGACACGTGGCTCGTTCGGCGGCACCCTTGCGGGATATCGCCTTGGTCAGCCAACAAGCTTATATCGAATGGCATGAATCCGGCATGGATTTTCTCTATCTGCATAACGGTCTGTTGGAAATCGTGCAAACCGATCAAGGGAAGAAGCATGCCCTGGAAACGGTAGATCGTGCCATCTCGCTGGGATTGATCGATACGGAATGGCTGGATAAAGATCAACTGAACGAACGGGAACCTGGTATTCGAATGAATGCAAAGGGGGCAATTCTTTTCGCCTGCGATGCACATTGTTATCCGAATCTGTTGATGCATAATCTTCGTCTCGAACTGACCAATAAAGGAGTGCAGTTCAACTGGAAGGATGCTGCCATCGGTGTTGAATGTGCAGGTGATCGGATCGATAAACTTCGAACAACATCCGGACTACATGCCTATGACGAGATCGTATTGGCTGCCGGTTCTTGGAGCGGAGGTTTGGCCAAAACGATGGGACTCTCCATGCCCATCATGCCCGGCAGAGGTTATTCAGTAACAGCTTCTCATAATCCATTACAATTGAAGCATCCTGCCATTTTGGTTGAGGGAAGGGTAGCGCTTACGCCGTTGAATGATCATACCATGCGATTCGGCGGCACAATGGAGATCACTTCGCATAAAACACCACCACGTATGTCAAGAGTACAGGGTGTATTGGATGCCGTAAAGCGCTTTTATCCGGATTTTGAAATGTCTTTACCGAGCTGCGAGCAGGTATGGTACGGTTACCGACCCTGTTCAGCGGATGGGTTACCTTATATCGGAAGGCCCCATCATCTGCAGAATTTGGTGGTAGCTACCGGACATTCGATGCTCGGACTCAGTCTGGGTGCCGGTACAGGCAAATTGGTGGCTCAGCTGATCGGTCGAAGGAAGACCGATATGGATCTGCAGCCATTTCATCCCGACCGCTTTCGTTAAAATAGATGGTTCGCCTACTGCTTCCCTTTCGAAGCAGTACTTTTGCCCTTCATGGCATTCAGTAGTGTAAAACATAGTTTTCGGGAAACAGGGAAATTCTCCTCGCTGATACTGGATTATCTCGATGATCATCCGGCCCTTCGAGCCTTGCACCAAGGTTTGCCCTCGGTTGCATCGATCAAAGAAGCGATCGAACGACGTCGATCTTTTCCAACCGATCGCAAATTACTTCACGCCGCACTTTGTGAGCAATATGCATCCGTTGAAATAGGTTCGCTAATCCGCACGCAACTTGACTCATTGCTGGAGGAGAATACCTATACGATAACGACTGCGCATCAGTGTAATGTTTTTTTAGGACCTCTTTACACCATATTCAAAACGTTACACACGATCCGGATCGCTCAGGAAATGAATGATCAATTACCCGATCACCATTTTGTTCCTGTTTTTTACCTAGGATCGGAAGATGCGGACATTGATGAATTGAACCATATTCACCTAAAGGGTGAAAAACTCGAATGGCAAACAAAACAAACGGGTGCGGTCGGTCGCATGCGCATTGATGATGACTTGCTACGTTTGATCGACCGCCAGTCACAGTTGCTCAGCACACTTCCCTATGGAAACCATTGGATCGAACTCATCAACAGATCGTATATAAAAGATTTGACACTAGCGGATGCTAGTTTTCGGTTGTTGAACTTTTTATTTGCCGATCGTGGATTGATCGTGTTGCAACCGGATCGCGCATCCCTGAAAAATTCAATACGTGATCTTTTCTGGGAGGAATTGACGAATGGCAAGTCAGCCGCGGGAGTTGAATATGGCAATACTCAATTGCTTGGGTTGGGATATGAACCGCAAGCGCATGCCCGCCCGATCAACTTATTCTATTTGAAGGAGGGGCTTCGTGCGCGTATCGAAAAAACAGAAAAGGGGTGGGGAGTAGCCAACACTACTCATAGTTGGGATGAAGCCGGACTGCGTGCCGAGCTCAATGAACAGCCGGAGCGATTCAGTCCCAATGTGATCTTGCGAGGAGTCTATCAAGAAACTATTCTGCCGAATCTGCTCTATGTTGGCGGTGGCGGAGAACTCGCCTATTGGCTTCAGTTGAAGCAGGTATTTGATTCGTATTCAGTTCCCTTTCCGTTGCTACAACTTCGGGCCTCTGTACAGTGGATGGATCTTCATGCTGCCCAAAAAATGCAGGCATTGGGATTGGATCAGGCCGAACTCTTTCAACCACCCGATTCTATTTTGGAAGGGAAGTTGGATGATGCCACTCGTGCCCAATTGAATCTGGATGATTTTGTAGCGGATATGGAAGCTAACTATGGGCAGCTGACAAAACGAGCGGCGTCGATCGACCCCACGTTACAAGCTCATGTGGAAGCGCTTCGAACCAAAGCGATACAGAAAATTGATGCGTTACAGAAAAAGATGGCTCGTGCGCAGCGACGGAAAATGTCGGATCTGCGAATACAGATCGATACATTACAGCGGGCCATCTTTCCCGGAAGTGGATTGCAGGAACGATGGGAAAACATAGGATACTATTATGCGCAATACGGTCCGGGGTATATAAACCTTATCTACGACCATCTTGAACCATTCGGTCGGTCCTTTTTTTGGGTGGTGGAAAAGCCGGATCAGTCGAACTGATTCGCCCAGCCCTCTTTTCGCAGCAGATCGACTTTGCTCAGTACTTCTGATTCCATGCTGTCTTTATACGACTTCAATTTTTCAGCGATCGATTCGTCGCTTGAACCTAATATCTGTGCGGCTAATATTCCGGCATTCTTGGCTGCATTCAGCGCGACGGTTGCCACGGGAACGCCATTGGGCATTTGAAGAATGGAGAGCACCGAATCCCATCCGTCGATGGAGTTCGAGCTTTTGATCGGCACGCCGATCACCGGAAGTGTAGTGAGTGAGGCAACCATTCCGGGCAGATGAGCGGCACCGCCGGCACCGGCTATAATGACCTGTAAACCTCTCTTTTTAGCGGTTTGCGCATACTCACGCATCCGTTCGGGGGTTCGATGTGCGGAAACGACAGTTACTTCATGGGGCACCTCAAATTGCTTCAGAATGTCAGCAGCAGCTTGCATGATTGCTAGATCACTATCGCTGCCCATGATGATGCCTACTCGAGGTTTCATTGAAGATTGTTTGTACAAAGAAAATGAAAATTCGCCACAGGCTCAGCGTATGAATTTCCCCTGCAGCCGAAGTAATTCCGTTTCAGCCAGTTTTGCCTGAAAACGGGCTCGGATCAAGCGGTCGAAAGCCTCTTGCAGACTTCTTTGAGCTTCTTTGAGTTGAAGCAGGGTGTTCGAATTGAGCCGGTATACTTCCAGCACGATCTTTACGTTTTCTTCGGCCAGTCTTATATTTTCCTCCTCCAGCTTCCAGCTTTCGATTTGAAGTAAATAGCGCTGAAAGGCATTCCAGGCACTTAGCCGGAGATTCAAGTCCTGTTGTTCATATCGCAATTCCTGAAATCGGACATCTTGTTTGGCTTGCTGTATTTGGCGTTTCACTCGAAACTGATTGAAGAGTGGCACCGAAGCAGTAAAGCCATAATTCAGTCCGATGTTTCGGCTGAACAACGGTTGGAACGGGTTAACCACAGCTTTGTTGTCGAGCCGGTTGAAATTGTAAGCTGAATTGAAATTCAGTGTCGGGAATCGATCGGCCTTACGCTCTTGCAGCGTTCGCTCCGCCAGTCGAATGTTTCGTTGCTGGATCTGGAGTTGTGGGTTATTCTGAAGAAGGGAGTCTTGTATGGCGCCTAATGAAAGTTCGGATTGAATAGGGATTTCGCTTGTTACATCGAACCAATCGGAAGAGGCTTTTTCACTCATGTTCAGTGACGGCTCCATCAAACGTTTCAATGCTTGCTTTGCTGTGCGAAGTTGATTATCGAGGGCGAGGCGCTGACTTTTTTGGCTATTCAGATCGATCTGGCTTTGAAGTAGGTCTGGTTTGGTGCCCACCCCGATATCCAGTTTGTTTCGGGCGAGTTTTTCTCTTTCTTCAAAAACAAGGATCTGAGCGTCGAGTGCCTTGGATTGTTGTTTGAGTTGAACAATGGTATAGTAGGCGCCAACCACTTCTGCGATGGTGTTGTTGATCTGATTTCGAATCGACCATTCACCCTGTGCAAAAAGCTCATCGAGTCGGGCGCGGGTAGCAAACATCCTTCCCCCATCGAAGAGCGTCCAACTCATGGCAATGTTGCCCGAAAGATTGCTCGATTTTACATCATTCCTTTCCCGAACGGTTCCGTCTGTGAATTTTTGATACTGGTCATTGTTATTGAAAACCTGACCCAGATTTCCATTAAGATTGGGCAATAAGCCGGCATTTCGGTATTGTTTGTCAATTGAGGCAACGACCGAGTCGTTGCGGGCGATCCGGATTTCCAGGTTGTTTTCTAATGCTTTTCCGATAGCCTCCTCCAGTGTTAGTATGGTTTGAGCTTGCAGTGATACGGATAAGCCGAGACTGACAATTAAGAAAAGGAATGTGGTTATGATTAGTTTCATCAGGAGGCGGCCAGTTTTTGATCGAAGGAGGAACGTTTTTTTGAGGATAGATAGCTGTACATGGCAGGGATCACGAATAAGGTCAGTACCAAGGCGAAAAGAATCCCTCCCACGATCACAACCCCCAGTGGAATACGGCTGGTGGCAGCCGCCCCTAAAGAGAGGGCCAGTGGCAAGGCACCGAGAGCCATGGCAAGACTGGTCATGAGAATCGGACGGAAACGCTGGGCAGCAGCGTAAATCACGGCCTCCATTTTTCCCATTCCCTTTTCGCGGCTTTGGTTGGCAAACTCCACGATCAGGATACCGTTTTTGGTTACCAGTCCGATCAGCATGATGATCCCGATCTGAGAGAAAATGTTCAATGTGTGTCCGAACAGGGAGAGTGATATCACCGCACCGGCTAGTGCCAACGGCACAGTCAGCATGATGATGAGCGGATCGATGAAGCTTTCAAACTGGGCAGCTAAGATCAGGAAGATCAAGGCCAGTGCCAGTAGGAAGGCAAAACTGATGTTGCTGCTGCTCTCTTTAAAATCTCTGGAGGAGCCTGTCAGGGAAGTGGCAAAACTGTCGTCCAGCATTCCCTTTGTGATGCGCTCCATTTCCTTTATGCCATCACCGATGGTGTATCCGGGTTGAAGACCGGCAGAGATCGTAGCGGATTTATATCGATTGAAATGATAAATGGTGGGGGGCGTAGTTGACTCGGTGATTCGAATGAGGTTCTCCAGGGAAATCATTTCACCCCGATTGTTGCGAACAAACAACTGACTCAGATCGCCTGGTTCGTCTCGGAAGGAGCGAGACATTTGTCCCATTACCTGATATTGCTTCCCCTCTTTGGTGAAGTAACCCAAACGTCGGTTGCTGTACGCCATTTGCAGGGTTTGTGATACGTCTGATACGGATACACCTAATTGAGCGGCACGCAAACGATCTACTTCGATGGAGAGTTCGGGTTTATTGAACTTCAGGTCAACATCCGCATTCAATAGGATCTTACTCTGTTTGGCAGCGTCTAATAATTTTGGAAGTGTTGCCGTGAGTTTATTGAAGTCATTGTTCTGGATCACAAAGGCAACTGGTTGTCCGCCGCGACGGTTCACTGAAATAGTTTGTTCCTCGATCGTAACGGCTCTAACCTGGTTGTTTTTGCTCAGGTTTTTGTTGACCATTTTAACAATGTCGGATTGACTTCTTTCACGCTCAGTGGGTGCTTGCAGGGTGACGCGAACAAACCCGGTGTTGGCGTTGCCCGAACCGGTAAAGCCAGGGGAGGTGACACTCAATACCATGTCTCGTTCTGGTACTGAGTCTAACATGAGTTCAGTGACCCGGTTCACATGCTTGTCCATCGCTTCGAACGAGGTTCCTTCGGGAGCGGTCATCTGCACGCGGAACTGACTGCGATCCTCCAATGGTGCTAACTCTGATTGAAGATTTCCACCGATCCACAGAATGGCTCCAATACAAGCTGCCACGATGCCGAATGCAACCCAACGAATATTCATGAAGGCGCGTAATGCACGCTCGTATGAATTTTCCAGCCAACGAAAGAAAGGTTCTGTCTTGCGATAAAACCAAGGATGTTCCAGCGTGTTCTTGCGTGATAGCTTCACGTTCAATACCGGTGTTAGCGTAAGGGATACGAAGGCAGAGATCAATACGGCTCCAGCTACAACGATACCGAACTCACGGAATAATCTTCCGACGAAACCCTCCAGAAATATGATCGGCAGGAAAACGACCGCCAGGGTGATGGAGGTGGCGATTACGGCGAAGTAAATCTCTTTCGATCCTTCAAGCGCTGCCTGATATCGATTCATACCCCGTTCCATCTTTTTAAAGATGTTTTCCGTTACCACGATACCATCATCGACGACCAAGCCGGTTGCCAACACCACGGCGAGCAGGGATAATACGTTGATGGAAAATCCCATGAGATACATGATGAAAAAGGACCCAATCAGTGACACAGGAATGTCGATCAATGGGCGGATAGCAATGATCCAGTCGCGGAAAAACGCGTAGATGATCATAACTACCAGCAGGAAAGCGATCATCAGGGTTTCTCGTACTTCCAAGATGGATTTACGAATGAATTTTGTTTGATCGAGTCCGATACTGACGGTTACATCCGACGGCATTTCCTTTTTGATCTGTTCCAATCGTTTGAAAAATTCATCTGATATGGAAACATAGTTGGAGCCGGGTTGGGGCACCACTGCCAAGGCGATCATGGGGATGCCATTTCCTTTGAGTACGGTTTCTTCATTCTCTGGTCCGAGTACAACCTCCGCCACATCACGAAGCCGGATATCGGCTCCGTTCACGTTTTTTACTATTAATTCATTGAACTCTTCTTCGGTGTTGAGTCGCCCGAATGTTCGAATATTCAGTTCAGTCACATTGCCGGCGATCTTTCCTGCGGGCAGTTCAATATTTTCACGAGCCAATGCCGTTTGTATGTCGTTGCCGCTGATCTGCAAGGCCTGCATTTTATTGGGATCGAGCCAGACACGCATGGCATATCTTTTCTCACCCCAGATCTGTATGCCACTGACACCTGGGATCGTCTGCAGTCTTTCCACCAGCACGTTGTTGGCATACTCGGTCATCTGCAATTGATTCCGTGTATTGCTTTGAACGGTCATGGACAGAATAGGATCGGAAGAGGCATCGGCTTTTGATACAACCGGCTTGCCTTCAATATCGGGGGGGAGATTTCGTTCGGCCTGAGAGACCTTGTCGCGGACGTCGTTGGCGGCCGACTCCAGATCGATCCCCAATTCAAATTCCACATTGATGTTACTGGTACCACTGCTGCTGGTGGACGTGATGTTTTTTACGCCGGCGATTCCGTTGATCGCTTTTTCGAGCGGTTCAGTGATCTCTGATTCGATGATCGCTGCACTGGCGCCCGGATAGGCCGTTCGTACACTTATATTGGGCGGATCGATGGCCGGATAATCTCGTACGCCAAGAAAACGAAATCCGATCAGTCCAAAAAGAACAATCAGAATATTCATGACCAGTGCGAGTACCGGTCGACGCAAACTCAATTCGGAAATATTCATAATAGTATTCCGATTTGATTATTGAGGTTGTGTGGCTTGTTGGATCTTGCCGAGTTGCACGGGGCTGTTCGGACGGATGCTCATCAGGCCGCTCATTAAGATGGTGTCACCTGCGTTCAATCCACTCAGAACCTCTACTCGATCAGTCGTACGGGCACCTGTGGTGATATCCACGAACTCCGCTTTTCCGTTGGAGTAGCGGATCACTTTTTTGCCTCTGGCCTGCGGGATGACTGCTTGTGCAGGCAGCATCAGTGCGGCAGATTTTTCAGACAACTGGATCTTAACTGTAGCAAAGGCACCAGGAATGAGCGCAGGATCTGCCGCTCGAACCACTGCACGAAAATTCAGACTTCTATTGGATTCGGTAAGTGATGGGGCAGCAGCCACTACGGTTGCCTCGTAGTTATTTGAAGAGCCTGTAACACGGAATTCAACCAACATGCCGTTTTTGAGTCCGCCAGCATATTTTTCGGGTAATTGAAAATCAATTTTCAATTGTTGGGTTTGTTGTAAGGTTGTGATCACGGAGCCGGACGTTACAAAAGCACCGATGCTGATGTTCTTGAGGCCCATTTTTCCGGCGAAAGGGGCACGTACCTCAGTTTTTGCGATGGCTGTCTTCAGAATTCCGATATCGGCTTTCAGGTTTCGTACTTGCAACACACTCAGGTCATAGTCCTGGCGGCTGATACCCTGTATCGCCAGCAGTTTAGATTGGCGTGACTCTGTCTGCTCAGCGATCTCCAATTGTGTTTGTAGCTTGACCAATTGGGCTTGCAGATCGTCATCGTCTATTTTGGCGATCAGGTGTCCGGCGGGTACGGATCGCCCTTCTGGGATGTTCAGGCGAACGATTTTCCCGGAACTCTCCGGTCGGATCTCAACAGACTCGGCAGCCATCAAATTACCGGGCACTTCCAGGCTTTCCTGAAAGGGTGTAGGCGTGAGAATATAAGCCTCCGCTTTGGTTGGTGGCATTTGCTTGCCGGCGCCAGCGGTAGTCGACTTTTCCTTCTCGCTTCCGCAAGACAGAAAGAACAGAGTTGAGAGAAGTAACGGGAGACGATTCATTGGCCGCATATTCGTGTTGGGGGATCTGACAAAGTTAACCATTGAGGGTTAGACGTAAAACGAGTCAATGGTCTGCACGACCTAAATCAGGAAATCACCCGAAGGGTAGACTTGATGTTGTCGGCGGTGGCGGTAAGATCTTCCAAATAACTGCCCATCAGGGTGACATGACCCATCTTTCGACCCGGCTTGGTGTCTTTTTTGCCGTATAAGTGCAAAAAGGCATTTGGTAAACGTAGAAGCTCCTCGAGGCCCTCATATCGGGCTTTCCCGGAAAAACCATTGGATCCAATCAGATTCAGCATCAGCGAAGGCATGATCGGCTCCGGATTACCAAGGGGCATGCCCATCAGAATCCGCCATAGCATATCGAACTGGGAGCAATAATGTGCTTCGATGGTATGGTGCCCGCTATTGTGAACCCGGGGGGCGATCTCATTGATCCAAATGTTGTTCTCCTGATCGATGAACATCTCCACGGCAAAGAGTCCGGCAGAGTCAAAGGCACTAACCAACTGTTTGGCTAACGACACTGCTAATGTTTCAATTTCAGTTGAAATGAGTGACGGACAGATTTGATAATCAAGCAGATTTAATTTCTGATCAAATACCATTTCAACACTGGGGTAGGCTACGATCTCACCGGTCTGGCTGACAGCCACCAGTACGGCCAGTTCTTTTTGGATGTCGATCTTTTTTTCCAGAACGGATGGTTCATCGAACCCGGCATCGAGATCGGCGACTGTGTTCAGGATGGTCACGCCTTTACCATCGTATCCACCGACGCCCAGTTTATGCACCGCGGGTAAAAGATCCAGGTGTTCAGAGAGTTCTGCTCTGGATGCGGTGATCCGAAAGGGGGCCGTGGGGATATTATTCTGTTGATAGAAGGTCTTCTGATGTATTTTATTTTGGATGGTTCGCAGAACGGCCGGGCGAGGGATGACAGTAATACCTTCTTTTTCGAGTTGTTCCAAGGCATCTACATTGACCTGTTCGATCTCGATTGTCAGCACATCCACCGTTCTTCCAAAATGCAGTACGGACTCAAAATCACGAATGTTTCCAAGCACAAAATGGTGGCAAAGGTTGGCGGCAGGGCACTCGGCATCGTTTTCCATTACATAGGTTTCTGTCGGATAGTTAGCGGCTGCTTGCAACAGCATCCTTCCCAATTGTCCGCCCCCTAATATGCCTACCTTTTTCATTTGGCAAAGATAACCGCGCGCCTCTAGCTGAGAAAGGGTTCTGAATACGTTAATTTTGCATCCGTCCACTTGCTTGATCATAAAATATTCCAACATGTCAACCCAGCCTGCTGAAATGAATGCCAATCCGTCTGTTGATTTTTTGCCTTTGGAGGGAACCGATTATGTAGAATTCTATGTCGGTAATGCCAAGCAAGCGGCTCATTACTATATGACTGCTTTCGGTTTTCAGGCGTTGGCATACGCCGGACCTGAAACGGGGTGCAAGGATTTTGCCAGTTATGCGATTCGGCAACACAAGCTCACGTTTGTGCTGACGACTCCCTTGCATCCGGACAATCCAATGGCTGATCATATTTATAAGCATGGCGATGGGGTAAAAGCATTGGCCCTTCGTGTGCCCGATGCTCGTGCTGCTTGGCAAGAAACGACCGCCAGAGGAGCCAAGTCTTACCTGGAGCCGGTGGTAAAACAAGACGCACATGGTGAGGCCGTGATCAGTGGGATCCATACGTATGGTGATACCGTACACCTTTTCATTGAGCGGAAGAACTATACTGGGGCCTTCCTGCCTGGTTACCGGGCTTGGTCCAACCCTTATTACGCACCGGCGTCGACAGGACTACTCTATGTTGACCATTGCGTGGGTAATGTTGGTTGGAATCAAATGAATACGTGGGTGAAATTTTACGAAGAGGTGATGGGCTTCAAGAACATTCTCTCCTTCGATGATGAGGATATCTCCACTGAGTATTCGGCATTGATGAGCAAGGTGATGAGCAGTGGTAACGGGTTTGTCAAATTCCCGATCAATGAGCCTGCTGAAGGGAAAAAGAAAAGTCAGGTCGAAGAGTATCTTGATTTTTACCGAGGTGAGGGCGTTCAACACGTGGCATTGGCAACCAGTGATATTGTGGCGTCTGTTCGGGCACTACAATCCCGCGGGGTGGAGTTTTTGAAAGTCCCCACCACCTATTATGATGATCTCTTGGATCGGGTCGGACCGATCGACGAGGATCTTGAACCCTTGAAAGAGCTGGGTATATTGGTTGACCGCGACAATGAAGGCTACTTGTTGCAACTGTTCTCCAAGCCCGTCGAAGATCGTCCGACTTTATTCTTTGAGATCATTCAGCGAAAAGGAGCCAAAAGTTTCGGCAAAGGAAACTTCAAAGCATTGTTCGAGGCCATCGAGCGAGAGCAGGCTCTTCGGGGGAATCTTTAACAAGAGCTTTGAGGGATCTAACTTACTTTCACTATCGGAAATAACCTGATGTTCCGGATTACATCCATAATTCTTTCACTGAGCTTGCTCGGAAGTTTATCCGCTTCCGGTCAGTTCCTCTCATCTGGTAAGTCGGCCTATCCCTCTTTTGTTGACTATCAGCGCTCGCAGCCCAATCCGGCAGCTGCCTGGGCAAAAAAAGAGGATACGCTCCGCAAACAGTTCCGAGCCAAAAAATTGACGTGGCCTGCTCGTTTCATTTATGTACGATCGTTTAAGTACGACAGTGAGTTGGAGGTATGGGTGAAAGATAAAGTAACGGATACCTTTCAGCATTTTAAGTCCTATCGAATCTGTGCCTTGGCAGGTTATATGGGGCCCAAGCGCATGCAGGGTGATTATCAAGTACCGGAAGGTTTTTATTATATCAATGATTTCAATCCGCATTCCAGTTACTTTCTATCGCTTGGCCTCAATTATCCGAATGCTGCCGACAGAGTATTAAGTGATTCGCTTCGCCCCGGCGGAGAGATCTATATTCACGGAAGTTGTGTGACCGTCGGTTGTATTCCCATCACCGATCAGCAGATTGATGAGCTGTATATACTGGCTTCACATGCATACGATCAAGGTCAACAGTTCATACCGGTACATGTATTTCCGATCCGTTTTGATGTACCTCGTAGTGCTGAGTACTTGCGTGGGTTAACCAAGGACGATCACGAATTGGGAAGATTTGTCAAGCAACTGGAGCCGGCCTACTATGAATTTCAACGAACCCGCCGGCTACCGATCGTGCTCATCGCTCCGGATGGATCCTACGTTATTGGAAAAGAAGCAACCGCCCCAACGGGTTCAATACATTAGATTTGCTGCATGTCTGCCACCATCATCTCTGTTGATCAACTCGTAAAGAATTATGGAAGTTTCGAGGCCGTAAAAGGGATCTCCTTTTCGGTGCAGGAAGGAGAGATCTTCGGTTTGCTGGGCCCCAATGGCGCCGGAAAATCCACCACCCTTGAGATAAGTGAAACACTGCGAACGAAAACATCCGGTAAGATAATGGTGGGCGGTCTGGATCTCGACCGATCCCCGGATGATATCAAAAAAATCATTGGCGTTCAATTGCAAAGCAGCGGATATTATCCTGGCTTGAATTTGGTACAACTGATCGAGTTGTTTTGTGGATTATATGGGAAGGATCAGGATCCCATGGAATTACTCGAGCTGGTGAACCTACGTGATAAAGCAAAATCAAAGGTCAAGGAACTGAGTGGTGGTCAGCGTCAACGCTTCTCCGTTGCCACTACGCTGATTAACGATCCCCGGATCATATTTCTGGATGAGCCCACTACGGGTCTCGACCCTCAGGCCAGAAGAAGTCTTTGGGAATTGATCAAACGTATCCGGGAACGGGGTACTACCGTGATCATTACTACCCATTATATGGATGAAGCAGAATATCTCTGTGACCGGGTAGCGATCATCGATTCAGGTCGTATCATCGCCCTGGATTCACCCGACAAACTCATCGATCAATTGGTGGCTTCTGGTTTTGAGCGCCCCAAAGAAATGAAACAGGCCAATCTGGAGGATGTATTTATCCAACTGACAGGTCATTCTCTACGCGAAGACTAATAAATGAATACACAAGACAAGATCCGAGCTTTTATGCAAGAAAAAATCCAAACACAAAAGACAGAGGGAGCGACCTTCCTCGCACAGAACAAAACACAGCCGGGTGTCGTAGAGATACCGGAAGGCATTCAATATTTGATCCTGCAAGAGGGTAGTGGACGTAAACCCGCCCCAACAGATTCCGTGAAAGCACATTATGCCGGGTCCTTACTGAGCGGAAAGGAATTTGATAGTTCATTCCGCCGAAATCAGCCCTTCACAGCCCCATTGAAAGCACTGATCAAAGGTTGGCAGATCGCTTTGCCAATGATGAGTGAGGGAAGTCGCTGGAGGCTTTGGATCCCATCTGATCTGGCCTACGGTGATAGGGGAGCAGGTTCCGATATCCCGGGCGGCGCGACACTCATTTTTGAAGTGGAGTTGCTTGAGGTTATTTCCTAACCTCACCTACTAGGAAGATACTCCCCGTTACTAAGATTAGATCATGGGGGTCAGCACGTTTCAATGCCTCTTCGATGGCGTTGTTCACATCCCGATATTCCTGACCTATTAATCCAACAGCCATTGCTTGCTCTTTCAAGAGGTGGCTTGGCAGTGCCCTGGGTATGGAGGCTTGCGTAAAATAATAATTCGCGGAGGTTGGAAGCATGCGAAGCACGTCATCGATCTGCTTGTCATTAACCATTCCCAAGACGATGTGCAGTTTTTTATGCGGAGTGAGGCGCAGTTGTTCGAGTACTTGTGCGAGTCCGTGTGTGTTATGCGCCACATCCAGCACCAACATCGGGTCATTTTGCAGCACTTCCCATCGTCCACTGAATCCGGTAATGGTCTTCACATTATCCAATGCACTTCGAATGGCATGATCGGTGATATTCCAATTAGATGTTCGCAGTATGTTCACTGATTCTAGAACGGTCAGTAAATTTTTCAATTGGTAGATGCCCGTTAGGTCTAGGGAATACGGAGAAGTATGTAGGGATCCGGTCTCGATCACCTCTGCGATCAATCGATTTGACTGATGGCGATGTGATTGTATCCGGTAATTTTTTCCGGACCAGGTCAGGGGTGCCTGCATGTTTTGTGCTTTATCCAGAAATACAGGCATGGTTTCCGGCTTTTGTTCGCCAACAACGACCGGGGTGTTTTTCTTGATGATGCCGGCTTTTTCAAATGCGATCTTATCCAGTGTGTCACCTAACAAATTCATGTGATCCCATCCAATGTTGGTGATGATGGATAGTTCGGGGTTGATAACGTTGGTGCTGTCCAATCGCCCACCCAATCCGGTTTCGATCACGGCAATGTTGACCTGCGCTTTTGCAAAATGATCAAAGGCCATGGCCACGGTCAATTCAAAAAAACTGGGTTCAATCTCCTCAATGGCCGGGCGGATCGATTCGGTGAAATCCATTACGGTTTGTTCGGGGATCATTGTTCCGTCGATTCGGATCCGTTCTCTGAAATCTTTCAGGTGAGGAGAGGTATAGAGACCGGTCTTATACCCAGCTGCTTGCAGGATCGCCGCCAGCATGTGACTGACCGAACCTTTTCCATTGGTGCCTGCGATGTGGATGGTGCGAATGGACTGATGGGGATTTCCGATGTGTTCGAGTAGCGCGATCGTGTTATGCAGATCTGTTTTGTAGGCAGCTGCTCCGATGCGACTGTACATCGGCAATTTCGAAAAAAGATATTCCAGCGTCTCCGCGTAGTTCATGCCACAAGTTAATTCACGAGGAAATTGAATTGCACGGTCACGATGTCCTCTTGTTCGGATCGATCGAACTGGATCTTACTCAAGTATTGTGTGATGGCTTGCTTATATTGGTTGGTGCGATGGGTAGATCCTTTTGCGAACTCGACAAAACTGCCTTTTCCTTCAGGTGAAACCCGGATACGTGCGAATATGGTGGCATTGTCCATATCGCCATCGAACCGAGATGCTCGTACGATTTTTCGGTTGCCGCTGGTGACGGCCGGACCATTACCAGTGCCGGTGCCGGATCCATTTCCACCTCCGATACCCGTGCCGCTACCGCCACCTGAGCCGGAACCTTTGCCAACGCCCAGGCCGGTGCCTTGGTTGCCGGATCGATTGAAATCATCCGGACTATCAGCACCCGTACCCGTGCGGTTATTCTTTTTACCCATGACCATCTTGGGTTGTGGAGGAGCAGGGTTTTCTTCTTTTCTGGGAGTTATTTTGACAACAGCCGGTTTGGTGATCTTGGGCGATTCTTTTTTAGTGATGACCGGTTTGACGACGACGGCTTCTTTCTCTTCCGGATCAGCTATTTCTTTTGCCGGTTCAGGTTCGCCGGATGGCTGGGGCGATTCCGGTGTGGCACCGGTTGGTCCGATGGCTTGCGCGATGTTTCCGCCACCACCGCCTCCATCCTGTTCTGTTTCAATGGGTGGTTCGGGTGGTAGGTTCAATTCTACTTCGATGGTGGTAGGTTCCTCTGGCTTGACAGGAATCTCGATACGCCATTTGAGAAACAGGATCAACAAGGTCAGCAAAGCAGCGGCCACCCCTGTGTAGAACAGGGCACGATTCCGGTGTTGTGTGTCGAGTGATTGGGCCATGGCAGGATTCGATCGCATGTAAAACTAGTTTAACCGGCTGGCAGTTCCCTTAATGGATTATGCACAGCTGTTAAAACGATGCGTTAATGTGGCTTACTGCACACGTCTAGCCAAAAAAAGGTTAAGGATCGGAGTGGTTTCAATGGGCGAAGTCACGGGCAAAATCGCCTCGTATCCGTTCGATCGGTGGATTGAAATAACCGAACCGAAGGGCAGGGAATTCCTCCCGGATCAAGTCTTGCAGTTGTTTTACACCGAGGCATTCACCGGTATCGGCAACACCGATCTTGCCCAGATACCAGTCGGGGTCGATATTGAAATTCCGCCATTGGATCATGTTCAGTCCGGTCGTTTTGATCAGCTTCCGAAGGGCTTCATATTCGGCGACAGAGTCGGTCATGCCGGGGAAAACAAAATAATTGATGGAGGTCCACCCACCATATGCATGCACCACTTTCAAACTCTCGATGATGTCATCGAAATCATAGTTGTTGGGGCGGTAGTAAGGCATGTAGATCTCTCGGCGTGCCGAGTTGGTACTCACGCGGATCGAATTCAATCCCGCTTCACAGAGTGCTTTAACGGCATCAGGTTTGGAGCCGTTGGTATTGATATTGATGCTGCCTTTCGAGGTGTGTTTACGTATTTCGAGGATCGCTTCGCGGATCGTTTCCCACATCAATAATGGCTCGCCTTCACAACCCTGTCCGAAGCTGATGATCGGAAAGGGGGCCGATTCAAGGTGGGGCACAGTGAACTCTACTATCTCTTCCGGCGTTGGTTTGAATTGAAGTCGGTCTTGAGTCGATACGATCGGTTCTTCATCCGGTTGAAGAGAAATGCAGCCCACACAGTTGGCATTACAGGCAGGAGAGGCGGGTACCGGACACTCCCAGCGACCCAGGGAGAAATTACGCGCAGCCGGACATTGATAGGTCTGGCAACAATTTTCCATCAGGTGTTTGACCAACCTGTTATGCGGATAGGCTTTCAGTAGTTGTGCTGTTCCTTCATTGATGCGGGATTGATCGTATCCGCTACATTCTTGTCTGATATCAGGTTCGATGCGGATCGCAGGCACATAGAATTTCTCATTATGCCAACCGGCTGCCGTATAGCAAAATAGGGGAAGTGTGGGCGCATCGGCTGCCGTTTCATACGCCGCCAAATAAAATCCCGTATGTGCAGGGGGGATGAAAGCCGCGACAGCCCATCCTTTCTCACAAAGCCGCATTTCACCGGTGGTTACATCGATGCCGATGCCGCGACGTCCGGGTAATTCGTATAAAGAACCTCCCTCGGGTAATTCAATCCATTGATCCTCCGGAATCGGGAGTGCATCCCATCCGCTTCTTCCGGTGACATAGAGGGAGCGATCTTCAAAGATGTTGCCTTCTCCGTCGCTGTAAAGCAGGTAGGGGGAATGAGTCAGGGTTTGCATTGCTGTTGGCAAAACTCGTTAAAATCCGCTTCACGGAAAGAAGGATCTTTTTCGATCAGCTGTTGAAAGACCTTGCCGTTTCGGTATTCCATGGTCAGCATGCCGTCTTTGAGCGTAATAAAATCGATCGTATCCCAGGAAATACTTCTTGGCCACGGGAATGAGATCAGTATACGTTTCGAGTCTAGCTTCAAATAATTTGTTCGAATCGATAGGCTGTGTAGGGCATACAGTAGAATGATGATCCCTGCCATTACCCATTGGCCGGTAAATGTCCAGGCAAGCGATTGGCTGAGTAGTCCGGCTGAAAGGGCCGTTGAACTTTTGTTTTTTTTATAGAGGAACAGATCGAGTATCAACAGTAAATATCCCAGAACGGACCATCCATATTTCAATTTCTCGGTATCGGACAATCCGATAAAGAGCGTGGCACTGGCTAGCAATACAAATCGGCCCATCCACCGGTAGAGGTTTCTCTTATGGGATGGGAATCGGATTGTGTAGGCTTGACTCAAGGGAGGGGGTTGCTAGTGGTAAGCAGGTTGCAGAGTTTGAATAGGGCACGAGCACCAACATTCGCATTCCAGTCTGATTCGCCCACGCCTACTTCACAAAGATCGAATCCAACCAGGGTACGGCCGCTTTCGATGATCTTTTTGAAGAGGTAAAAAAGCTCTTCGAGTTCAAAACCGCCGGGAACAGGAGTGCCGGTATCCGGACAGAGTTTTCGATCGAGTCCGTCGATATCGAAGCTGATATATACTTTCTGCGGTAGCTGGTTTACGATCTCTTCTGCCAATTGCTTCCAGTTGGCACCCTCAAACATTCGTTGGCGAATGGAGCGATCGAAGTAGGTGATGACCTTGAAGTTGCTGTCCTGGATGTATTTCCATTCACAAGGTCCGTAATCCCGCACGCCGATCTGTACCAGACGTTCCACCTGCGGGATATCGCGAAGGGTATTGAACATGATACCGGCATGTGAGTGCAAGAATCCCTCGTAATTCTCTCTAAGGTCGCAGTGTGCATCGATCTGCAGGATACCGAAGGAACCCTTGAGTTCGCCCAAGGCTTTGAAGAACCCGTATGGCGTACTGTGATCACCGCCCACCAGCCCCACGAGTTTTCCTTTTTCGAGCAATTCTTTAGTCTGCTCGTATACCCACTGGTTCATGATCGCACAACCCTCATTCACTTCTTTGAGGCTTTTGCTCATGAAGGGATTGGCGCTCACCAATTCGCCATGTGCGATATAATCGATGTAGAGTTCAGCCTCTTTTCGGAGGTAGTCACTTTTTAATAAAAGTTTTTTGTCGATGGGGCGTTGAAAATAACCTTGGTGCCAGGCCTCGGGCATGTCGGCGTCGAATACATCGATCTGGTGGCTGGCGCGTAAGATGCTCTCCGGAGCACGGGCGGTTCCGGCGCCATAGCTGACGGTCACTTCCCAGGGAATGGGTAAAAGGATGAGTCGTGCGTTGTCCTCATCAGTAGGGAATCCGAATATGTTATTGTCGGGGTTGCTGACAATATCCGGATCGTAGGTAGCAAGGTTGACCATGGGCGGTGCACAAAAGGCGATGCAAGTTAAGGAAACAGCACGCCCGTTGCGGTAGAGAAAACTTCTTTTTTCTTACCGGCTCAAACTTTTGAGGTGACGAACATGTGAGACGATGGCCAGGCGCATGCGTGGATGTTCCAGGTAAGGAATATCAAAATCCGCACAAGCCTTACGGATGATTTCACTGATAGCGGGATAATGTATGTGCGATATGCGGGGAAACAGATGGTGTTCGATTTGGAAGTTCAATCCGCCTACCCACCAGGAGATGAAACGGTTTCGGGTGGCAAAATTGGCCGTAGTCATCAGTTGGTGAATGGCCCATTCATGTTCCATAACCTGTTTGCCAGGCAAAGGCTCTGGGAAGGAGGTTTCTTCGACAGTATGGGCTAGTTGAAAGACTATACTCAGTACCAATCCGGTAAAGAGTCCGTAGATCAGAAAACCGACCAGCCAGGCTTCCCATCCAAGGAATGTGATGGGAATAGCAATGAAGATCCCAGCATGGATCAATTTAAATCCCCAGAAACTGAGGTGTTCCGACCATTTCATGGGCTGGAGTTTGAAATCACCGATCCGGCCTAAAAAGTATTTTTTATAATCGGTAAAAAATATCCACCAAATGTAGAGTAGAGAGTAAGCAGCCCAGAAATACCAATGTTGCACGCTGTGAATCAACAGACGTGGTTGGCTTTCGCAAAGACGGAGCAATGGTCTTGCTTCCAGATCATCGTCGACACCCTCAATATTGGTATAGGTGTGGTGGATGATGTTGTGTTTGGAACGCCACATGAAATTGTTGGCGCCCAGAAAATTCAGGGTAAGACCGGCCAGTTCATTGGCCCATTTTTTGCTACTGAAACTTCCGTGCATCCCATCGTGCATGATGTTGAAGCCAATCGAGGCGGTAAGCCCACCCAGCACCAAACACTCAACCACGGCGAGCCAAGTGGTGGGGGTGAAGAAGATCAGATGCGTGTATACGGCGATCATGGCCAGGATCAACAGAATGGCTTTGCTGTATAGTTTCCAGTTGCCGGTCATTTTTTGTCCGCTTTCCTGGAAATACGATTGAATGCGTTTTTTCAGTTCGGCGTGAAATTGTTGACCTTGTGCGTTAAACTTAGGCAGGTTCATGGTGAAGGATGAAGGGTGAAGGGTGAGGTATGTGAATTTAAGTTTCGTTTAGTAAAAGGCTGCTGAGGTTGGCGACACCGATCTTTTTTTCGGTCACGAAACCTTCTGCGTATTTGACTCCGATCCGTTTGCCCATGAGTCGGCATCTTCCGATGATCGAATCGAAGAACTCGGGAGAGGAGATATAGGTTTTGGGACCATCGTTGTCCTGCGCCAAGAATTGAGTCTTGTAGGCTTGAATAGATGCCATGCGCAATTCAAAAACATCCGTGATGTCGACGACGAGGTCTGGGTCGTAATAATTGTCTTGAATGTAATGAAGTACATAGGCTGGGCGCCAACGCGCTTGCGGAGATCCGGATTCGTCGGATGTCTCAATTTTCGATAACCCGGATAGGAATGCCGCATCCCGCACCAATTGTCCGGCGCGGCCATGATCGGGGTGACGATCGTGCAGAACATTAGCGAGAATGATGGATGGCTGATATTTTCTGATGATCTGAATGATCTGTTTCTGGTGGGCCTCGTCATTTACAAAAAAACCATCCCGCATGCCAAGATTCTCCCGAGCATGTACGCCAAGTATGCGCGCTGCTTCTTGAGCCTCCTGGTCTCTTGTTTCGGCGGTACCACGGGTGCCTAGTTCGCCACGCGTCAAATCAACAATGGCGACTTTTTTACCGTTACGGATCTCTTTGGCCAAGGTGCCGGAGCAACTCAGTTCTACATCGTCAGGGTGTACACCAATAGCCAGAATGTCGACTTTCATACGGGGTGAAATTAGCGAATTGGGTGCGGATTCAACGTCTTTGTGGATTATTGTACCACGCTCCGTCGATCTCCCGGATTATGTTCTCAATATCGCGGTCTGTCGAATTATTTTCCGGCGACCAATCCTGTTTCAGGTTGCCCCCGAAGAAAAATGCGACGGTCTGATACAGCCTTGCGTTCATGCCACCTTTGTATTCTTTAAGAATGTCATAGCAATTGTTTCCGGTTTGCCGATTGATCAGCTTCATCAGGATCTTTCCCTGATAGACCGACAAGTTAGTAAGCGGGTCTGCGAATTCTTTTCGAAGTTGTTTCTCCCGGCTCTCGAGATATTTTTTTCGTACCCGC
>CANGWB010000017.1 GCA_947457465.1 Chitinophagaceae bacterium
ACAATATAGACCGAAAACTATTATACCAAATGGCCGACAGCTCATCGCTTTGGGAAAATCGAATTGCCGTGATCGCCACCGCGCATTTCATTCGGAAAAATGACCTGACAGATATCCTGAGCCTGAGTGAGAAACTGATCGATCATCCACACGACCTGATGCACAAAGCGGTCGGATGGATGCTACGGGAGGCCTGGGTAAAAGACGCAAAAAAGATAGAGGACTTTTTGAGGATCAATGCCTCCAAAATGCCAAGGACCATGCTGCGCTATGCGATCGAAAAATTCCCGGAACGGAAACGACAAGCTTTCTTAAAATTAACGTAAAGGACCGCCCGAGCTATTTCTATTTCTTTTCTTCTTTTTACTCAGCGTTGTGGCAAAGTCAAAGTTCAATCCGACTACATGAAAAAGTCGGCTGTAACTGACCTTTGCATAATCTGGCCGATACATGTAAAAGAGATCCAATTTGGCAGATGAAGAAACTTTTCGTTTTACGCCGATCGTATTGCGCCAATTATCGACAAACCGAACACCACCTACTTTCATCACCGGCTCCGTTGCCAAATACAGTTGCCATTCTTTGTTCAATTTCATTCCCAACTTAATTCGAGATCGCCAAAAAAGAGCATTCTGCGTGGCGGATGTCACATCCATGAAGTCCTGGATATTATTAAGGATCAATAAGCGAAAATCCAAGTCTACTCCGGAAACCTTTGGCTCATATTGTACCCCAAATGAGTATCGATGAAAAATAGCGTCTTGCACCAGCCCCAGCCGGTACTCCGCCAAGAGATCAACGCGCTTATTAATACCCTTGGAGGCAGACAGACTAATGTACGAGCCTTTATAAGAGGCCAGATTGTTCTGAAAACGCGCTTGATAGTCAACACCCAGGGTCCACTTCTTTTTTAGATCTAGCCCTAAGCCTACGCCATACCATCCATGAATATCTACCGGATCAGCGGAACTGGTCTGCGCCAACCCTGAAAAAGAAATGAATGCGATTAAAATAGCTGTTAGAAAAATTCGCATCAGCTGGTTTTATTGTAATAGATGGTTATTCGAGCGGCATCCCGCAACAGGTCGATATTACCGATCTCAATACGGATGATATCCAAACCGGTCCGCTCCCGAAGATCAGTCAATAATTCAGCCCGGCGATGTGGTTGTACTAATTCGATCCGATCATAATATACTTCCTGGGTAAATTCTCTACGGATCAGCCAATCACTCTCCAACAGGGCCATGAGTGTTACCACGATCAATCCGATCAAGGCCAGCTCGTCCCACCCGCCCCGACTGATGGCCATGACCAATCCGACTGCGATCACGATAAAGATATATGTCATATCCTTCGTCGAAATATTCTCCGTCCGATAACGCAACATGGAAAACACCGCGAACAAACCGAATGCAGCCCCCATGGTCATCTCCACTCTATTCAAGAGGTAAGCGATCAAAAAGATGGTAACATTGAACGCGAAAAAAGTCAGGAAAAGTTCAGTTCGTTTATAATGTCGGAAGTAGATGAGACGGATGATGATGAAGGTGGTTAACAGATCGATGGCCAACCGGATCACAAATTTCCCGTTCAACTTTTCAAACAACTCAAATCCTTGCTCCACCGAAACTTGCAGCAGATCCATAATTACTTAATTGTTTGGCTAAGGTACGCAATTGGAGTTTAAAGCGATTTTGTTTGACATGCGGATAAAGAGAGAGCACGCCCAAACAATATTTGCTGATCGAACCGGCGCGTACACCCAGTCGTCGAAAGCGATCACGCTCCACCGTTTGCATGCCCCGGGCATGCTTCACTTCAATGATCACCCGATCCGGGTAACTCATTTCACGGTCCTCGACTCGATAAACCAGGTTCAGATCGATGGTGATTCGCTCCTCCCGGTCCTTTGCAACCAGGGTGATTCGATCATAGTCGACCTGCAGTACTTCCTGCATGTTATCTTGTCGCAGGCTTTGTGCGTATTGTTGCTGCGCGTCCGTCAATAATCCTGACAATTGAACTGATTCACGAATACGAACACGCTGCTTATCGGTGATTCCCTTATTGGATCGCTGCTTAACCTCATAGAAAGTAAGTTCCGAATCGGTGTATTCACGCACGCGAAATTTCACCCGTGCACCCGCACCGGCATGGTGCGCATGATACAGATTTAAAGCAGGTGTATCATAATAGACGCTATGATAGTGAAAGATCCTTCTGTTTTCGATCTCGAGCACCCGATGTGTTTGAACCCATTCATGCAATAGGTGTTCGAGCTGGTCAGGTCGTATAACATATTTAGTATCCACCCGGCGCATCAAACCCGCCTGTTGATTTGTTTCCGACAATCCGATAGGCTCAAATGCTGTGAGGACAGGAAGTAAATTCATCCGCGATGAGGTATTGGATATGAAGCATTACGAGTAAATACTTGAAATCGTTTGGCGCGACCGCCCAACGGGATTTGGTGGTTTCCTCTGCTTGAAACAGAGTGTTCGACAAAGGGGCCTAGCAGCCGGGTCACTACAGAGCTCTTACCAGACCCCAAATTAAAGAGACCGAAAAGCTGCAAACAAACTTCAGTAAAATACTGCTTCATTATAAGGGTTGGGTAGTTAAAACTATGCTTATTTGAGATACGCACCAACCTGACATTCTGTAAGAAAAAATGTTAATCTGGTCTTTAATACTGCTATGGAACCCCAACCGGATGACAAACTGACAAGGGTAGGCAGGCTGGTACAGGGATTGACAGACTTTCACTGAAAATCAACATACTCATATGGCTACTGAAAAAGGCAGCATCTCCATCAATACGGAGAACATATTCCCGATCATCAAGAAATTCCTGTATTCGGACCACGAGATCTTCCTTCGGGAGTTGGTCAGCAACGCTGTGGACGCCACCCAAAAACTCAAACGACTCAGCAGTCTGGGACATGTGAACCAGGAACTGGGCGACCTACGGATCAGCGTCAAACTCGACGAAAAGGCAAAAACACTCACCATTTCGGATGCCGGTATCGGTATGACCGCCGAAGAGATCAAAAAATACATCAATCAGGTGGCCTTTTCCGGTGCCACCGAATTCATGGAAAAGTTCAAGGAAGCCCAAGACGCCAATGAGATCATCGGTCGCTTCGGACTGGGTTTCTACTCCGCGTTCATGGTCGCCGAGAAAGTAGAGATCCAAACCCTCTCCTACCAAGAAGGATCTGAACCCGCTTTCTGGACCTGCGACGGATCCACCCAATTCGAGATCGGAAAGGGTAACCGCAAATCCCGCGGTACCGACATCATTCTGCACATCAATGAAGAATCAAAAGAGTTTCTCGAGAACTACCGCATTCAGGAGATCCTGAATATGTACTGCAAGTTTCTGCCCGTGCCTATTCAATTCGGCACGAAAACTGAATCCGTGCAGGACGGTGAAGACAAAGAAGGCAAGCCCAACTACAAATCCGTCGAGGTCGATAATATCGTCAATACCACCAACCCGATCTGGACCCGCACGCCCAGTGAACTGAAAGACGAAGACTATCTCAGTTTCTATCGGGAGCTATACCCGATGTCGGATGATCCGCTGTTCTGGATCCACCTGAACGTCGACTATCCCTTCAACCTCACTGGCGTACTCTATTTTCCGAAAGTCAAGAATGATCTGGAATTGCAACGCAACAAGATCAAACTCTTCAGCCGTCAGGTATTCATCACCGATGAGGTAAAGGACATCGTGCCGGAATTCCTACTCCTGCTGCACGGCGTGATCGACTCACCCGATATTCCGCTGAACGTGAGCCGTTCGTTCTTACAGGCCGACAGCAACGTCAAAAAGATCAATGGCTACATCAGCCGCAAGGTGGCGGAGAAATTACAGGAGCTGTTCAATAAAGACCGTGCCGGTTTCCAGGAAAAATGGAAAGACCTGGGACTATTCGTTAAATACGGTTCGATTTCCGATGAGAAATTCTTTGAAAAGGCAAAGTCCTTTGCCCTACTGACCAATACGTCAGGCGAAACTTATACCCTGGATGAATACCAAGCCAAGGTGAAAGATTTTCAGACGGATAAGAATGGTCAGCTCGTTTTTCTTTATACCCAGGATGTCGAAGGTCAACATAGTTTCATCGAAGCCGCTAAGCTAAAAGGTTACGATGTGCTGGTGATGGATTCACCGATCGACCTTCACTTCATTCAGCACCTGGAATCGAAACTGGAAAAGACTTCGATGAAGCGGGTGGATGCGGATATTCTTGACAAGCTGATCGAGAAATCGGATATCCCCGCACACGCATTGAGTGAAACCGAGGTGGCTGACCTGAAAAAGATCTTTGAAACCGCCATCAATAATCCGTCTATGCACGTGGAACTGGAAAGCTTACCGGCCGAACAACTACCGGTGATCATCACCCGCGAAGAATGGATGCGTCGTATGAAAGAAATGAGCAAGATGGGCGGCGGCATGAGCTTCTATGGTAATATGCCCGAAACATTTAAGGTGTCTATAAATGGGAATCACTCCTTATTAAAAAAGATATTAATGGCGGATGCCGAGCAACAAACAGTACTCGCCAAACAGGCCTACGACCTAGCGCTGTTGGGTCAAGGCATGTTGAAGGGGGCCGACCTGACGGCCTTCGTAAGTCGGAGCGTAAACTCCTTGTAAACCTCTTGACAATTCGGACGATAATTGTATTTTTGTCGCCCGTTTCGGAGAGGTGCCTGAGTGGCCGAAAGGGCCGGTTTGCTAAACCGTTGTACGGACTTAAATCTGTACCGAGGGTTCGAATCCCTCCCTCTCCGCAATCGTTTCAAAACCCCGCACTTGTGCGGGGTTTTATTTTCAAGCCGACCTAAGTTTGCTTGTGGAGCTGCTATGCAGCATGCCACAGGCATGAAAATAAAAAAGCCCCGAATCGGGGCTTTCAATTTTAATACTATTACGATCACATCGCCGCCAGCTGAACTTTCTGCTGAAGCTCCAATACATTCTCCCGGAACACCCCATCGGTATCCATCAGGTCCTTCACCGTCTGGCAAGAGTGGATCACGGTTGTATGGTCGCGACCTCCGAAATGCTCCCCGATCGTCTTGAGTGAATTTTTGGTGAATGCTTTTGCCAGATACATCGTGATCTGACGAGCCTGCACGATCTCCCGCTTACGGGTCTTTTGCAATAATTTATCGTACGCCACATCGAAATACTCACAAACCATTTTCTGGATCGTATCGATGGTGATCTCCTTGCTGGAGGATTTCACAAAGTTGCGAAGCACCTTCTTGGCCAGATCCAGATCGATCTCGCGACGATTCAGGGATGATTGAGCCAAAAGCGATATCAGCGCTCCTTCCAATTCGCGCACATTATTGCTGATATTATAAGCGATATACTTAACCACCTCCTTCGGCATCTCCAATCCGTTCTTCTTCATCTTCAGCTCCAGGATCTCCACGCGGGTTTCGTATTCCGGAACCTGCAGATCGGCACTGAGTCCCCAGCGGAAGCGACTGAGCAATCGCTCGTTCAATCCTTCCAGGTCTTTGGGTGATTTATCAGAAGTGAGTACCAGCTGCTTTTGTGATTGATGCAGGTGATTGAAGATCGCAAAGAATGCGTCTTGTGTTTTCTCCGCCTTGGCAAAGAAATGAACATCATCCACGATCAACACATCGATCAACTGGTAGAAATGAATGAAATCGTTGATGGCATTGTTGCGGCTGTGGTCCATGAATTGCTGAATGAACTTCTCAGCACTTACATATAATACCACCTTATTGGGATGAAGACGCTTCACTTCATTTCCGATGGCTTGAGCCAGATGGGTCTTACCCAAACCGACACCACCATAAATGACCAACGGATTGAATGAATTAGCTCCGGGCTTTTCCGCTACCGTTTTACCGGCCCGACGAGCTACTCGGTTACAATCACCCTCCACGTACGTATCGAAAGTATAGCTGGGATTCAGCTGTGGGTCGATCTGCACCTTCTTCAGCCCGGGAATGACGAACGGATTGCGAACAGGCGTGTTGATCACCAGGGGAAAATCCATTTCATTGTTGCCATAAGCTTTGAAACCTTGTCCGGCAACATCCATCGTAACGGGCTTGTTACGGCTGTTACCGCTATCGACCATGATCCGGTACTCCAAGCGCGCCTCTTTGCCCAGCTCCCGTTTGAGGGACTTGGACATCAGGTTCACATAATGCTCTTCCAGGTATTCATAGAAGAACTGACTGGGAACTTGAATAACGAGAACATTGCCTTTAAGGGAAACCGGTTGGATCGGCTCGAACCAAGTCTTGAAATGTTGCCATTCCACGATGTCCTTGATGATCTTCAGACAATTCGACCAGACTTTTTCCACATTCTTCTCCATCGAGCGAAAAACGATTTATATCGAGTTATCGATTATTGATTTTGATCCCCACCAACACACGAGAACAATGACACAGGTACAGATTAGTGGGACGGCGAATATCAACATTTTTTCCAGAAAAAAAACTTTTACGGATTTGTTTTTTGAAGCCTCCGCTGAAGAGATTTTTTTTTGATTTTTTAGCGGAAAAATTTGGAAAACTCGAGCCCTACACCATAGGTCATTTCTACACGCCCGGAACCATAACATTCCCGGGACAAAAAAGTGTTTGAGCCCTCCAAGGAACAGTCCGCTACAAATGACGAACTTTGTCCTTTCAGGATAAAAACCTGACTTATATGATTCGCACTGTCAAATTAGCTTTACTGCCCGCCGAGGTGCTCCAACCCGGCTTGATCCATACACAATTAGCCGCCCTATTAGGTACAACCACGCAACAGATCTCCGGCTACCGAATCCGGAAGCGGTCGCTGGATGCCAGACACCGTTCCGTAAGAGTCGTACTTACACTTGATGCCTATATCGATGAGCCGGTAATCCCGGAACAGACCAGCCGATATGAATTTCAGGTCTTGCCCTCAAAAGCTCCCCGAGTCGTGATCGTCGGAGCTGGTCCGGCCGGACTCTTTGCAGCCCTGCAACTCATTCAATTGGGGATCCGGCCCATTCTGTTGGAACGCGGAAAGGATGTGCGCAGCCGACGCAGGGATCTGGCGGCCATGAATAAAGAAGGCCTAGTAAACCCCGATAGCAACTACTGTTTCGGAGAAGGCGGAGCGGGCACGTACAGCGACGGTAAACTCTATACGCGTAGCCAAAAAAGAGGTAACCTGGAACGAATACTTACGTTATTCGTCCAATTCGGTGCTTCGCCCGACATATTGATCGATGCTCATCCACATATTGGCACCAATAAACTCCCCGGCATCATATCCGCCATGCGGGAAGCCATCATGGAGGCGGGCGGTGAAGTCCATTTTGAAACACGGCTGAACGACCTGTTGGTCGAAAACGGAGAGATCAAAGAAGCCATCTGCGAAAACAATAAAAGTTTTTGTGCCGATGCATTCATTTTCGCAACGGGCCACTCTGCACGGGATATATTCCATCTTTTTCACAGAAAAGGAATCCGGATCGAATCCAAACCCTTTGCCCTGGGGGTGAGAGTAGAACATCCTCAAGAAATCATTGACCAGGCTCAATATCACTGCATACAATATCGCGATCCACTCCTCCCCCCCGCGGCCTATAGTTGGGTGGAGCAGGTCGATCAACGCGGCGTGTTCTCCTTCTGTATGTGTCCGGGCGGTATCATTGCCCCTGCTTCCACTGCCCCCGGCGAAATAGTGGTGAATGGCTGGAGTCCCTCCAAACGAAACAATCCATATGCCAATAGCGGGATCGTGGTCAGCATCGATCCGGCCGATTGCACCGCCTTTAAAAAACTTGGGCCTTTATCAGCACTCGCATTTCAGGAAGACGTGGAAAGAAAAGCCTTTGTTGCAGGTGGGGGAGAACTGAAAGCTCCGGCAGCCAGACTGATCGATTTCTGTAGCGGAAAGATCTCTACCAACCTGCCTGACTGCTCCTACCTGCCGGGTATCGTATCGGCCGATCTCAAACAAGTACTGCCTAAACTAGTACATGATCGCTTGCAGGAAGCTTTCCGACGGACCGGAAAAAAAATGAAAGGGTACTACTCTCGTGAAGCGGTAGTCGTGGCCACGGAATCAAGAACTTCCTCTCCGGTTCGAATACCCCGTGACCGAGATACCCTACAGCACCCCGAACTATCCAACCTATTTCCCTGTGGTGAGGGTGCAGGTTATGCCGGAGGCATCATCAGTGCCGCTATGGATGGCGAACGCGTGGCACTTGCTATCGCGACGCATTTAACGAATTCGTAACAACGGGTCTGCTCGGCAGAGATACCTTTGCCGAAATTCTTTTCAAATGAGCGAACTGCTCCGGGTTGAACACCTAAAAAAATATTTCGCCAACCAAAAAGCGGTTGACGACATCAGCTTCTCCGTATCTGAAGGAGAAATATTCGGACTACTCGGCCCCAATGGAGCCGGTAAAACAACGCTGATCCGCATGATCACCGGGATCTTCTACCCCGACTCCGGCAGCATCACCTTTCAGGGAAAACCATTCGACCCGATCCACGATGTTCGACACATCGGCTATATGCCGGAAGAAAGGGGGCTCTATAAAAAAATGAAGATCGGCGAACACGCACTCTATCTCGCGCAGCTGAAAGGTTTATCACGAACCGATGCCCTGCACCAGGTGAAACAATGGTTCGAGCGACTGGAGATGCAGAGCTGGTGGAATAAAAAAGTGGAAGACCTCTCCAAGGGAATGAGCCAGAAACTTCAGTTCGTGAGTACGGTCTTGCATGAACCCAAATTGATCATCCTGGATGAACCCTTCAGCGGACTCGATCCGGTGAACAGCAATCTCATCAAAGACGAAATCCACCGCCTGGCAAAAAACGGATCCACCATTCTGTTCAGCACCCATCGAATGGAACAAGTAGAAGAGATCTGCGAAAAGATCATTCTGGTCAATAAAGGAGAAAAGATCCTGGACGGAACTGTCGGTGCCATCAAGCAACAATTCAAACAGAATCATTTTCGCATCGGTATCCCTGCCCCAACTGAGGAATTATTACGTCACGCGCCATTCGATCTGATCCGCACCAGCGAACAGCAACAGATCGTACAGATAAGGGAAGGGAAAAGCACCAACGACGTACTGCGTTATTTGCTTGACCAATCCATCCCGATTCATTCTTTTGAGGAATTGCTTCCCAGCCTGAATGAGATCTTCATCCGACTGGTCGGTGATACGCCCGCCGCCCGCCAATTTCAAAACGCCTGATAAAAACATAGCATGTACAAAACATTCATCATTATACAACGCGAGTATCTCACCCGTGTTCGAAAAAAGACCTTCATCATTTCGACCCTTCTGTTCCCATTGCTCTATTTCGGTCTGATATTCGGCATGGGCTATCTGGCTGAGAATAGTAAGCAGGTATTGAACATCGCGCTGATTGATGAGAGCGGCTATTTCAAGCAAACAGAATTGGATCAGGAAAATGCGGTCGACCCCAGCTCAAAAGTCAGCCTGGTGAGTTCAAAAGCCACAGACGTACTACGCGATCCGGAAGCTGCCGGGTTCGATGGTTTCATCCGCATGCCCGCCCTCGATTGGCAAAGAGGGAACGACAGCATTTTTTTGGAGTCGAAAAAATCCTATGGCAGCGGCACCACCTCGGCCGTTCAAGCCAAACTCAATCGGATCTGGAATCGTATCAAGAATGATAGCCTTTCGATCGATGAATCGCAACAGGCGATCCTACAAATGAGTCAACTTTCCATCCGACCCAAGAATATGGAAGATGCCAACGCCAATGCCAACCTGGCTGAGGTGATCGGATACATCGCGGGGTTTCTGATCTATTTCATTTTGCTGATCTACGGCTCTCAGGTGATGATGGGCGTGATGGAAGAGAAAACAAACCGCATCGCAGAGGTATTGGTCTCTTCGGTTCGTCCCTTTCAAATGATGATGGGTAAGATCATCGGTATCGGTGCGGTCGCCCTTACTCAATTTTTATTGTGGATCGGATTTGTGTTTTTGATCTACAACGTAACCAAAGCATCGGGCAACAACATGAGTGCCGCCTCGGAAATCGTGGGCACCATGCAAGAAGTCATCACCGGCATCAACATGCCCCTGATCTTGTTTTGTTTCGGATTTTATTTTCTGGGAGGATTCTTCTTCTATTCATCACTCTATGCGGCTATCGGAAGCGCGGTGAACGAAGACCTCCGAGAAGCCCAATCACTCAGCTTTCCCGTTACGATGCTGGTGATCATCTCCATTGCCTTGATGACGACTGCCATCGCCAATCCAACCGGACCGATCGCTGTTTGGGGAAGCCTGATTCCCTTCAGTTCACCGATCGTCATGATGGCCCGTATTCCCTATGGCGTCCCCGGCACTGTGCCCTGGTGGCAATTGGGATTATCCATGCTGCTTTTGATACTTGGCTTCCTCGGCACAGTTTGGTTCGCCGCCAAGATCTACCGCACCGGGATCCTGATGTATGGGAAAAAACCAAGTTGGGGTGAAATGCTGAAATGGGTATTCCGAAAAAGTTGATGGTCTTAGGCGCTGAGCGCGTTCAATCGTTCGGCGTACTCGGCAAGTAGGTTTTCTACGATGGTTTTAGCCGGCAATATATCATCGAGCAGGGAAGAAACCTGTCCGATCTCCAGCTCACCTTCGTTCAGATCTCCTTCGAACATCCCTTTCTTGGCTCTTGCACGTCCGAGTATCTCTTTAAGCTCCTCGGCATCGGCGCCCCTACTCTCCGCGGCTTCGATCCGACGATAAAATTCGTTTTTCAATAATCGGACCGGTACCAGTTTGTGCATCATGAGTTGTGTATCGCCCTCTTTCGCCTCGATCACCATTTTTTTAAAATCCGGATGGGCAGAGGATTCTTCACTGGCCAAAAAACGGGTACCGATCTGTACCCCTTCAGCACCCAGGGCTAGTGCTGCTAACATTTGATGACCGTTCGCAATACCACCTGCTGCAATCACGGGGATGGAAACGGACTGCACCACTTGAGGAATCAATACCATGGTTGTCGTTTCCTCTCGACCATTGTGACCACCGGCTTCAAATCCTTCGGCCACCACGGCATCGCATCCCGCTGCTTCGGCTTTTTGGGCAAATACAGAGGAGGAAACCACATGCACCACTTTAATCCCATTTGCTTGTAGTTTGGATGTCCAGGTACGAGGCGATCCGGCCGATGTAAAGACAACGGGCACTTTATTTTCCAGAATGATCTCTATATGCTGATCGATATCCGGATACAAGAGTGGAAGATTCACCCCGAAAGGTTTGTCGGTGGCCGCTCGGCATTTTTGAATGTGCTCCTTCAGTACCTCCGGGTACATGGAACCGGCTCCAAGAATGCCCAACCCGCCCTCCTGGCTAACCGCACTAGCAAGACGCCAACCGCTGGCCCAGATCATGCCAGCCTGAATGATCGGATATTGAATACCGAACAATTGAGCGATCCGATTCGAGGAAAAATCAGTTTGCATACAAGATAGTTTCAACCCAAGTCGATGCTGGTATTGTCTCCGATATTGAGTGAGCGGGATTCTCCTTTCAATTGGGTGTCGCTGCCAATAACGGAATCTGTTAGTACGATATCCGTGAGCTTTGCATAGGACCCGATGATGGAATTTCGCACAATGGATTCCTCCACCGTACTATGATCGCCGATGGCGACATTGGGACCGATGATCGAGTTGCGAATATTGCATCCTTGTCCAATGCTGACCGGAGGGATCAATACACAATTCTCGTATGGGTTTACCGCCTCTGCGGGTGCAAATTTTTTCAGTAGCACCTGATTGGATTCCAACAGGGTTTCCTTTCGGCCGCAATCGAACCAGTTCTCTACCCGAAACGAACGCAGGTCAGCACCCGCGACGATCATGCACTCGAGCGCATCGGTCAGGCTGAACTCACCCCGACTCTGTACACCGGCTTCCATATTCTGTTGCAAAGAATCGAAAAGTAGTTTCGTCTCCCGAATCTTATAGATACCGACCAAGGCCAGATTAGAAGTTGGGATCTGAGGCTTTTCCACCACATGGATCAATTTCCCATCGGGATCCACTTCCGCCACGCCGAATTCACGGGGATCGTCCACTTTACGTAATCCCACCATGGAATGCGGACTACTCATAACTGCCTGTATGTCGAATTCGCAGATAGTATCGCCCAATACAACAAATACCTCCTCCTCTCCGACATGGCTACGGGTTAACTGTATAGCATGGCCGACACCCTGCCGATCGGCTTGGTGCACGAAGGAGATCTTAAGGTCGGGGTAAAGCTGCCGAACATAGTCTTCGATCTTCTTTCCAAAATAACCGACGATGAAAATAAAGTCAGTGATACCGGCCTCTCGCAATTGATCGACGATGATGCTGAGAACTGTTTTCCCGGCCAAGGGAATCAAGGCCTTTGGTTGGGTGTAACTGTGGGGACGGAGCTTGGTGCCCGCCCCGGCAACGGGAATGATCGCTTTCATGTAACTGTATCCACCCAAAGCTATGTTTTTTTAACATCCGCCTACAACCACGTTTAACGAGGACTTGAGACCGTATTTTTGCCCTATGCAAAAAGACAATCTGGTATTTGAACTGCTTCAAAAAGAATTGAAACGTCAACGCGAAGGGATCGAACTGATCGCCTCTGAAAATTTCACTTCCCTGGCCGTTATGCAGGCCATGGGATCCGTTGCCACCAACAAGTATGCCGAGGGATATCCCGGTAAACGTTATTACGGTGGATGTGAAGTGATTGATGAGATCGAAACGCTGGCGATCGAGCGGCTCAAACAGGTTTTTCAATGTAGCTGGGCTAACGTACAACCGCATAGTGGTGCCCAAGCGAACACCGCTGTATTTCTGGCTTGCCTGAAACCCGGTGATAAAATACTAGGTCTCGATCTCAGTATGGGCGGACACCTCACACACGGCAGCCCGGCCAACTTCAGCGGAAAAAATTATCAGGCATTCTTCTATGGAGTTGATAAGGAAACCGGACTGATTGATTACGCACACCTGGAAGAAACAGCCCGCCGGGAAAAACCCAAGATGATCATCTGTGGAGCGTCCGCGCACAGCCGTGATTGGGACTATGCCCGCATCCGCGCGGTAGCTGACGAGATCGGCGCGCTGGTGCTGGCTGATATCGCGCATCCGGCCGGACTCATTGCCGCCGGACTGTTAAGCGATCCATTCGACCATTGCCACATCGTAACCTCTACCACACACAAAACATTGCGTGGGCCCCGTGGAGGAATCATCGCGATGCGAAATGATTTTGAAAATCCATTCGGACACAAAGATCCCAAAGGAAATATCCGGATGATGAGCGCCTTGTTGGACCTGGCAGTTTTCCCTGGGATGCAGGGCGGTCCGCTTGAACATGTGATCGCAGCCAAAGCCGTCGCCTTCGGCGAGATCCTGACCGATGACTTCAAGAATTACGGAAAACAGGTGATCACTAACGCCCAAGCTATGGCCAAAGCATTTGTCGATCGGGGTTATCAACTGATCAGTGGCGGCACAGACAACCACCTCATGCTAATCGACCTGCGCAACAAAGGCATTACGGGAAAAAAGGCACAGGAATCACTCGATAAAGCACATATTACCCTGAATAAAAATGCCGTTCCCTTTGATGATAAATCACCGTTTGTCACTTCCGGGATCCGTATCGGCTTACCGGCGATTACCACCCGTGGACTGAAAGAAACGGATATGGAAACGATCGCTGCCCTCATCGACCAAGTCCTTGTGGCTCCGGATGATGAAACCGTGCTGAAAAATGTGCGCAGTTCCGTGATGGATCTAATGAAACAATTTCCATTGTATGCAGAATTGCCATAAATTAGCACAAATGCTAATGTATGCTGCAACGCCCACAAACCATGTGGATACTGCTGTCTATAATTACTGCTGTAAGTAGTTTTGAATTTCCTTTTGCCAGTTTTCCTGCTGGTTTACTACCCAACGAATCTAGCTCGATCGATGCGGGTAGTTCCATGCTGCTCATTTTATTAACCTCGTTTTCAGTGGCCCTTTCCGGTTATACGATCCTCTCCTACACAAACCTTGTCAGACAAAAAACACTCTGCTGGATCGGTATCATCTTGAACGTAGCGCTTTTAATGTCTTTTTTACGTGAATGGCGGAATGTTCCCCAAGCGCAATTGATATTAACCAGCTTGTTACCGGCCATCAACCCCATCTTTTTATTACTGGCCTGGTATGGGATTAACAAGGACCAAAAAATGCTCAAAAAACTAGGCAAACGAAACGAATTATAGAAACGGAGCCGTTCGACTCCTCTTGTTTTTTTTCATGGCCGAGGGCAGTCCCGCAAACACCAACTCGCCACCACCCGATCCGGCTTCCGGACCTAACTCGATCACCCAATCGGCTGAACGGATCACGTCTGTATTGTGCTCAATGACGAGCACGGTATGTCCTTGCTCGATAAGCGCCTGAAAGGCACCTAAGAGTTTTTCAATATCGTGGAAATGCAAACCGGTAGTCGGCTCATCGAAAATAAACAGCCCCTGATGTTGTGAACGATTCTTCGCTAAAAACGAAGCCAACTTCACCCGCTGGGCTTCGCCTCCGGAGAGTGTGTTGGCAGATTGCCCGAGTTTGATGTAGCCAAGTCCCACAGCCGATAAGGGATGGATTGCTTTCACAATATTTTTTTCTGTTGCAAAAAACGCCAACGCTTCATCAACAGACATCTCGAGGACTTCATGAATGTTTTTCTCTTTGTAGGTCACTTCCAGCACCTCTGGCTTGAACCGCTTTCCGCCACAGGACTCACACACCAAATGAACATCTGCCAGAAATTGCATCTCCACGATCTGCTCACCTTCACCCTGGCAGGTGTCACAACGTCCTCCATCCACATTGAATGAAAAATGCCTGGAAGTAAACCCTTGCCGAACAGAAGCAGGTTGATCGGCATACAGATCCCGGATCGAATCATATGCTTTGATGTAGGTCACGGGATTACTTCGGGATGATTTACCGATCGGATTTTGATCGACCAATTCCACTTGCTGAATGTCATCCAGCTGTCCGGTAAGTGATTGATGCTCGCCGGGCTTTTCCGTTGCTTCCCCGATCCGCTTCATCATGGCAGGATAAAGTATCTTTTTTACAAGCGTTGTTTTCCCACTACCGCTCACCCCACAGATCACTGTAAATACATTCAGCGGAATCTCTACATCAACATTCTTCAAATTGTGTTGTGACGCGCCGAGTATTTTTATGGAACGACTCCACGTTCGTGCGACATTTTTCCGTTCAATTCGTAGTGCACTACTGAGGTATTGGCCTGTCAAACTCGCCGGATCCTGCATGATAACTTCCGCCGATCCCTGTGCGATCACCTGTCCACCCAGGTGGGCGGCTAAAGGACCCATATCTATAATATGATCGGCCCGACGCATCATTTGCTCATCATGCTCCACCACCACCACTGTATTGCCCAAGCCACGTAACTCTTCCAAGACCTTGATTAGATTCTCGGTATCGCGGGGATGCAAGCCGATCGAAGGCTCATCCAATATATATAAAGAACGCGTTAAGTTGCTGCCCAGGTTGCGGGTCAGCTGTATGCGCTGACTTTCTCCACCACTCAGTGAGTTAGCGAGCCGGTCAAGCGCCAGATAACCCAAGCCTACTTTTTGCAACGTACCCAAGCGGTTGTTCAATTCGACCAACAATCTTTTAGCGATTACCCGTTCTGCTTCGCTGAGTTTTCGATCCAATGAACCCATCCATTCAGTTACCTGATCTACGGGCCAACGGCAAACCGATCCGATCGAATGACCATCGATGCGTACATAACCCGCCTCTTTCCGCAACCGGGTTCCCTCGCATTCGAGGCAGGTGGTACGACCTCGGTAGCGACTCAGCAAAACACGGAATTGAACTTTGTATAACTGTGATTCGACATCCGCAAAAAAATCATGGATACCAATTCCGTCGATTCCTTCCCAAAGTGTTTTTACCTGCTTTTCATTCAGCTCACAAACCGGTCGATGAATGGGAAAATCAACCAGTTTGGCTCGTTTTATAAATTGCTGTCGCCACCAATCCAGTTTCTCACCTCGCCAAGGGGCAACAGCTCCCTCGTAAACACTCATGCGCGTATCGGGGATCACTTTCTCAGGATCGATGCCAAGCACTTGAGAATATCCTTCACAGGTGGGACAGGCTCCGAAAGGATGATTGAAAGAGAACAAATTGGGTTCCGGATCTTCAAATATCATTCCATCTGCTTCCAGCCGGTTGTGAAAGGACTCCCAATGCTGCTCATCGATACGCACATACATACGACCCTCCCCTTCAGTGAAAGCGGTCCCCACGGAATCCGCGACCCGGTGCAATTCCTCTTCATCCCAATCACCCGCCACCAGACGATCCACCAACAAGTAGATCGTGGAGCCCGCCGTTTTTTTCTTTTGCTCCACCGCAGCGAGTTCTAAAAATGTATCTAAGCTAAAAAGGGATGCCGTGGCATCTTCATCCGATGGCCGGACACAGATACGTGCGAACCCCTTTTGAATCAGAATGTTCAACTCCTCAGTAAGCGGTCGGGCCTTGGTCCGTTTTATTTCAGCCAACAGAAAAATCTTTGCCCCCGAGGGTAAATTTCTCAGCCGGTCAACCACCGATGCCACATCCTGCTTCTGCACTTCCTTACCAGAAATGGGAGAATATGTTTTTCCGATACGTGCGTACAGTAAACGCAGATAATCATAGATCTCCGTGGAACTGCCTACGGTACTTCGGGGTGCTCTTGTGATGACCTTTTGCTCGATGGCAATGGCCGGACAAAGTCCTTTGATATCATCCACATCCGGCTTATTCATTCGATTAAGAAACTGACGGGCGTAGGCACTGAGACTCTCCGCATATTTGCGCTGACCTTCTGCAAAAAGAGTGTCCATGGTCAGTGAAGATTTGCCCGAACCCGAAACACCGGTGACCACGATCAATTTATTTCGAGGGATGTCTATATCCACTGACTGCAAATTGTGCACCCGAGCACCCCGGATCTGGATGGGTTTATCTTGCTGTGTGGCAGGAGGTTTGGTCGCTATTTTTTTGGAGGTGGCCATAGATCGTTGGGTAAAGGTACACGGAGTTATACGAGTGAAAACTGCGATTCTTAACAAATTATTTACTGCCAAATCCGTCTGGAAATTTGTTCGGTGGAAAAATTGATTACATTTGACCTAACACTAAACCAACACCACGCGCCTATTGATCGATTTCTACGCCTGTTCATTTTACGGAAAACCAAAAAGGCAGAAATCATGCGTGGCATTTCAACTATCTCCGATTTTGAATTGATCCGTTCCTTCCAGGAAGGGAATACAGTGGCACTCGAAACACTGATCCTTCGACATAAGGAACGCATCTTTACCTCCATCCTGTTGCTGGTGAAAGACCGCTACCTGGCTGAGGATATTTTCCAGGATGCATTTATCCGGATCATTGATACACTGCGCAGCGGAAGATACTCGGATGAAGGCAAGTTCCTCCCCTGGGCTATGCGGATCGCCCGGAACCTCTGTGTTGATCATTTTCGAAAAGTAAAAAGAACGCCGACGATCAAAACGGGCGAAAATCAAGACCTATTCGAAGTATTGAATTTCTCAGAAGAATCGACGGAGGATCATATAGTCCGTCGCCAGAGCCACGACCGCGTACGGGACATGCTGGATCAACTCCCGGCCGATCAGCGCGAAGTCATCGTTCTTCGCCATTATGCCGATATGAGCTTTAAAGAGATCGCTGAACTCACGAGTTGCAGCATCAACACCGCCTTGGGGCGCATGCGGTATGGGTTGATCAATCTCCGTAAAATGATGACTCAACGACAGATCTCGCTCTGAACCTATCTTTTATTTTTCCTTGAATGCTTCAATGCCACATTGAAGCCAGTCGCTGAAGACCTTTGAATCAGGCGTATAAAATTTGGTGCGCGTGAGCGCTCGACCATCTGCATTGATGATGGCATATTGAGGCTGTGCAGTGGCTCCGAAATTTATGATCTGAAAGGCTGACCATTCATCCCCGACCGTGATGATCTTTCGCTCGTGGCCATCCTCTCCTTTTTCGACCCGCTGACGTGTCAAAGGAAGCTTGCGTCGATCATCCACATAAAGTGAAACAACAATGTATTCTTCTCGCATCAGCCGACTCACCTCCGGATCGATCCAAACTTTTTCCTCCATTCGACGGCAATTCACACAAGCCCAACCCGTGAAATCGATCAGGATCGGTTTGCCTTGCGCACGTGCCAATGCACGAGCTGAATCCAAATCATTCTGAATGGGCTCGAATCGATCGTGTGTAATCTTATTCGAAGGACAATAACTATAACTGCGAGGAGGCGGGAATCCGCTGATCAGATCCAACTCTTTATCAGGATCACAAGTCAATCCACTCGCCAAGTATACGGTTGCCCCCCAAAAAAACAGAATGAAAAGTCCGCGAACCACCGTAAGCGACTTGATCGGAAACAACAAATAGAGTACGATAGACAAACCGATCATCGCCCAAATTCCAAGAAAGAGTTCCCGCTTCAAAAATCCCCATTGCTCAACGAGATCGGCATTCGAAAGAAACTTGACCGCAAGCGCTAATTCAATTAGTCCAAGTACCACTTTCACGTCCGTCATCCAGGCACCTGAACGAGGCAATCGCTGCAACCATCCTGGAAATAAAGCAAACAAGGCAAAGGGTAATCCGAGTGCCAATCCGAATCCGGCAGCTCCGTAGGTTAAAGGCCAAGCTCCTTGATCTGCCACACCCACCAATAAAGTACCTAAAATCGGACCTGTGCAGGAGAATGAAACGATGGCCAGTGTAAGTGCCATGAAAAAGATCCCGCCTAGGTTGCCTAAGCCGGAACGAGCATCCATTTTGTTGGCGAGTCCGGCCGGCAGACCGATCTCATACAAACCAAAAAACGAAAGCGCGAAGGCTACAAACACGGCGAAAAAAACTAGATTCAACCAAACACTAGTGGAGAGGTTATTGAAGACATTCTCATCTACCGCAGTCCCTGCCAAATGAAAAGGTATCGAGATAGAGATGTAAATCAGAAAAATAAAAAGACCGTATAGAACAGCATTCATGATTCCCTGTCTGCGAGTAGTGGAACGCTTGGTGAAAAAAGTAACGGTCACGGGCATCATGGGAAACACACAGGGTGTCAGTAAGGCGATCAGTCCGCCCAAGATCCCCAACAAAAAAATGCGCCAGCCGGATTGATCGGAAGAGGACTGGTCACCACAATCTTTTACAGGATGCTTAATATCCAAACTACTCCATTTGATGGAGGGATTGGCTTTTCCGCCTTCTAATTGAACAGTGAATGGCAGTGTTGTACCAGGATAGAACTCATCTCCTCTTCCGTAGGTATAAAGTATTTGCCCGGACAATTGAGCGGGTGCCTCTCCAACGATCTCGATCGGTATCGTCCATTTCGATGAACCGGTACAAAAACGGACCGATTGCTGAAACAATGAACTGTTTTGCGCTTGCGGTGCCGGTGAAACCTTGAATGGACTACGTATTTTGATCGAGGAATCCGAAAAACTCAATTCCGTTGTCGGAATCTCCAGTACTTGCTGATCGGGCGCATAGAGTTGCCAACCTTCTTTGATGGCGACGGAAAAACTAAGTTCATATTTCCCCTCCGCCGTTTTTTGGCCGGTGGCGGTCCAGCTGAAAAGTGAATCTGCTCCTTGTCCAAATAAAGCCGTTGAGGAGAAGATAAAACACCCAATACAGGTGAGTTTCAGCAGGATCGAAACGAATCGCTGTCTCATCCATTAAGTGCGATGGTGAAAGGGACTTTTTTAGGCGGCAGGCATTTCTCGTCATCGCAAACCTGGTACTCGATCTCCCCTGTGATAGCCGTTTTCACTTTTGCCTTGAGTTTGACAGCTTGAATAAAACTCACTTCATTGGAATATTGATGAGCCGTCACACCCAGTGTTTTGTCGGTATACTTCTGCATCTTTCCGACCTCTTTCACATTTTTCACCCGAACCACTAACGGATTGTTGTTGAACTGGAAAGAAGTGGGAATGGCGATCGCATCTTTTGGTTGTTGTTGCGAGTAAAGATGCCAGCCCGGCTGGATGGTCGCTCGTAAGATCACCTCATACTCTTGCTCCCCTTTTTTCAATGCCTGAAACTGCCAGCTGACCGGGCTCTGTGCATGAAGGCCTTGTGAGATCAATACAATGGCAAGTGAGATCAGCAGTCGCATTCCGTTTTTTTTGTAAAATTCTAGATTATGCTGCAATGTGTTTGTTAAAGTCAACCTACTAATGAAGCGTCCAATATCCACTTGCGGAAGAGCGTTTTGCCATCCAGGTTACTAAGGCTCGATGAGCAAGCTCGTTCCGGATGAGGCATCATGCCGATCACGTTACCGGCAGTATTACGAATGCCAGCAATGTTTCTGCACGCTCCATTCGGGTTGGCAGATTCTGTGATCATTCCGTCAGAATCGCAATAACGGAACAATACCTGACCGTTCAATTCGAGTTGATCGAGGGTGGCTTCGTCTGCATAATATCGACCCTCACCATGTGCCACGGGGATGCGGTAAACCTGTCCCTCCGGGTCGGTGATGTGAACATTGCGGCAGACAAACTGCTGTTGAGCGTTGCGCAGCAGGGCTCCTGGCAATAATTGGGATTCACATAAGATCTGAAACCCATTACAAACGCCAAAAACTTTTCCGCCGGCGGCTGCATGTTCGATGACTCGTTGCATCATAGGACTGAAACGAGCAATCGCACCGCAACGCAAATAGTCGCCATAAGAAAATCCGCCTGGCAAAACGATGCAATCTTCGGGTGTGAAGCCGGTTAAACGGTCATCCTTATGCCAAAGCCAATGTACTTCCTGCTGAAGATCGACCGATAGGGCGTCAAACATATCGCGATCGCAATTGGAACCAGGGAAAACGACCACTCCGAATTTCATGAAAAAGATTTAGGGTCCAAAGATAACCCATTCGAATCAGCTGAAACGCCCTCCGTATTGGATCCACAACACAGCCGCCAACTCCAACCAAAAAAACAAAAGCGGAATGATACGAAGGGGTGCGTAGAAATAAAAACAAGCCTGAAAGGCTGCCACCGGCAACAGTACTAAAATGTATCCAGGGTCATTGTCTTGAACCAGGATAAATGGCAAGGTTAGCGCCAGGAACAGCCATACTGTCCATTGCGTCCATCCTTTACGTACCGGTATCAACATTTTACGAAGGTTAGATTGGACCTGCAGCATACCCATCAGGGTTGGGATCGCGAGTAAGGCCAAAATCACAAAAAGAGCCCTCGGATCATCAAGCGCAGGCAATTGAAAAGACCCGCGGGGAAAAACCTTGTACCAACCCGCTGTACCATTCCAGTATTTCCAAATAGATAGAAAATAGTAGGGTGTCAGCAGGCCGATCATCATCACCCACCATTCCGCCCAACGAAAAGGTCGCATGACCCAGATTCCCACAATACCCCAAAGGATGAACGGAAAAGAGGAAGGCTCTATCAAGGGTAACAGTCCCAATACCAAACAACGGTTGTATACAGCCCCTCTGGTCTGGGCTGTTTGATAAAGTGAGAATTGAGCCTGAAAGGTCCACAACAAGATCACTCCTACCACCGACCAGGAACTGAATGCATTCCACTGCGGGAAGGCCGCACTGATCGTCAGATATGCGATAGCCGGCAGAAAATTGGCGGCTCCCATCATTTTGTGCCGGTTGATGATGTTGTTCAACTGCCAGGCATGTATAAAATTGAATAGTAGTCCGACCCACCTAAGCCGAATCGATGTTTCCTTTCCGTCGGCCAGCATCTTCCAGATTGGCTGAAACAGAGTGCCTCCGGCTGACGGTTCGGTAGCCACCTGAGGCATGGAGAAATACGTCCATTTCACCACTACCGCATAGAGCAACAGCAGCAATAAACTGCCCGGGTTCCGTTTTTTGAAAATTCCGATCAAGGAGTAGACCTAGACCAACTAAGGTGTGTAATCGATCTTGGCGAAACAAAGATAATTGCGATAGATACACGGCAACAATACCTGACGGGCACTTACCTGCTTGGCAAACCGGGGCATCAGCTCATAGCCCCTATCCAAATTTCGCAACGTGGGATTTTTATTCATTGCCCCACCAGCTCCCAGTGTAAAGTCCTGCATCAGATTCAATCGACGCTCGGGCATGTTCATCAGATAGTGGAGTTGTCCGCCAACAATGAACGTGTAAAATGAAAGTAGGTCGTCCGATTCATCATTGAACTGCGTTTTGTTGATGACGGAGCTCCATTCATGTTGCCCCTCCCGGCTGAAGGAGAGTACCGCGATGTTGTCAGCATGATGACGAACAGGGGCTTGTCCGGTTGGACGGTTATTGAAGAAATAGCGATTGTAATAAGGAGAGTAATAGTAAAAATCAGAAACGCTGGGGAAAAAATAGGGGGACCCAGAAAGATAATCCCACCGATTCCAGCTGTTGAAACGAGAGGTGGTATAATAACTTTCTGTACCGATCACCCATCCTCCGTCTTTACGCACGGATACCTGTCGGAGAAAATGATCGTTGAAAGCGGTTCGTACGCTCGCCTCCCCTTTGGCTTCCTGACGCAAATTAGAGGGAAAGGTGAAATAAGATGTTCTCGGTTCTTCGAGTTGTGATCGTTCCCAGGTGCAGAAAAACAATCCATCTACATGTCCCCTGCGCTCGACATAGGCCAATGAGGAAAGCAACAGCCGATCATTGGTATTATCGACGCGTAATTGCGGCTCATCCAGCCAGACCTGATTAAGCATCAACGGAGAAAGTTGAAGGTCGTCTGACGCGCTGGGCTTATGAAAAAGAACCACGTGATCGACATTTTCATTGGCAGCCCGGTGGACTTTTAAAAAAGCCAGGTTCCCGGCATTGTCGATCGTGAAGTTGCCCAGTGTTTCAACTCGCTCCTCCATGGGAATGGCCATATCTGACCGACGCAGTAACTGCAGCTGATCATCATATAAAAAGGTGGTCAACTTGAACAATTGCCGATTTCGGCTATTGACCTTAAAGACCAGGATGCGTTTACGGTCCTCACTGACCAAGGTCGTATAAACGGTTTGCGGAGAGGAGGTCCGGACCAGGCTGGTATCCAATTCAAGCGGTTCACCGATCCGATTACCGGAAGCATCCACTTTAGCAGCCAGGCAGTAAACAATGTTCTTTTTCTGATGCTGATAGATCATCCAGGCCGACTGTGGGTAGGCTACAAAATCGATGTTGATCAGCTGATCGTTGACGGGCAGATAATCCTGTGGCACCTTACCCACCTGCTCCATGTCGTTATTCAGTACCGATATCCAGTGTTGATTCCGAACATTCTTGTAGATCAGAAAATGGGGCCCCACCTTTCCGATGATCTCGAAATTCATGCGCCGGTTGTCGGCCCGGTCGGGTTCGGCATAAACGAGTTTCTGTGCGTACGTTGGTGTTAGATATAAAAACCCCAGAATCAAAAAAGCAACTGACCGGTACATAGGCGTAACATTTCGGTAATCGAAATTAATCAAACCCGATCGGGTGTTAGTAAAAACCTGCGTTAAATTGATCAGAAGTTAGGCTTGGTCCGTATCCTGATTTTGTCTATACCTTTGTTCCCGATCTAGCAAACATGTCACCTGATTTTTGTTGCAGCGATACCTTTCATTCCACCTAAGAACTTCTTTGTGAAAACTACTACCCAGAAATTTTCGGCCGCCGGCCTGTTGATCGCATTAGGAATCATTTATGGTGACATCGGAACCTCCCCATTGTATGTTTTGAATGCGGTGATCAAAGACAAACCAATTAATGAGTTTTTGGTGGTCGGCGCACTTTCCTGCATCATCTGGACATTGACGCTTCAGACCACCGTCAAATACGTTATCCTAACCTTGCGTGCGGATAACCGGGGTGAAGGGGGCATTTTTTCCTTGTTTGCCTTAGTTCGTCGTCGGAAAAAATGGCTGGTGATCCCGGCTATGATCGGTGGTGCCGCATTGTTGGCCGACGGCATGATCACCCCTCCTATTTCGGTCACATCCGCCGTGGAAGGTTTACGCCAGATCCCCACATTTCAGGATATCACCACGTTAACGATCGTATACATAGTGCTGGGTATCCTAACAGTGCTCTTCTTTTTACAGCAATTCGGAACAGCATCCATCGGTAAACTATTCGGTCCGATGATGTTGATCTGGTTCCTGATGCTGGCCGTTTTGGGAGGCGTTCACATCATGGACGATCTCAGAATTTTTAAGGCATTCAGTCCCCACTACGCCATTCAGCTCTTGACTTTATATCCGAAAGGTTTCTGGATCCTAGGTGCGGTATTCTTATGTACAACCGGAGCAGAAGCACTGTACAGCGACCTGGGCCATTGTGGAAAATGGAATATTCGCTATTCCTGGATTTTTGTGAAGACTGCCTTGATCATCAACTACCTGGGACAAGGTGCCTGGCTGTTGGACCAGACCAATCACCCGAATGCCTCGACCGCACATCTATTCACCAACGGCATTTTCAATGTGAACATTGGAAATCCATTCTATGCGATCATGCCGAACTGGTTTCTCTTGCCAGGCATTTTGATCGCCACATTGGCAGCGATCATCGCCTCTCAGGCATTGATCAGCGGATCCTTTACGCTGGTCAGTGAGGCCATACGCCTGAACCTGTGGCCGAAAATGAAAATCAATTACCCAACAGAAGAAAGAGGTCAGCTCTACATACCTGGCGCAAACATGCTTCTCTATGTTGGATGCGTGATCATGGTGATCTACTTCCAAAAATCGACCAACATGGAAGCGGCCTATGGATTAGCCATCACACTATGTATGATCGCAACATCTATCCTGTTTGCCAATTACCTGGTACTGCACCGGATAAAACCGATTTTTATTTACCTATACTTGTTCGTGTACTTGACCATTGAGTTCTCTTTTTTGATCGCAAACCTTCAAAAATTTGCACATGGTGGATATGTTACATTGATCATCGGAGGACTTCTTTTTGCCGTCATGTACGTCTGGTACCGGGCCCGCAAAATCAAGAACCGATACGTTGAGTTTGTTCGGCTGGAGGATTATATCCCCAAGATACAGGAGCTCAGTAACGATAAATCTGTACCTAAATACGCTACGCACTTGGTATACATGACCAGTGCGAATAATCCCAAAGAGATCGAACACAAGGTCATCTACTCGATCCTGAATAAAAAACCCAAGCGCGCAGATATCTATTGGGTCGTACACATCGATACCGTTGACAATCCGTACACCTGCGAATACAAAGTTGAACACATCATCCCCAACGACATCATCCGCATCGATTTTCGTTTGGGATTCCGAATGCAACCCCGCATCAACCTAATGTTCCGTAAAGTCGTTGAAGACCTGGTAGCGAACAAAGAGGTTAACATCATCAGTCGCTATGAAAGTTTGGCCAACAATCAAATGGTGGGCGATTTCCAGTTCATGGTAATGGAAAAATACCTGAGCCAAGACAATGAACTACCATTCATGGAGCGGTTGATCATGAAATTCCATTTTTGGCTCAAAGACCATTCTCTCTCCGAGGAAAAAGGATTTGGACTTGACTTGGCAAACGTGACGGTTGAGAAATTTCCACTAGTCGTGGCACCTGTCACTAACTTGAAACTCAAGCGGGTCGAATAAGTCCTCCGGCAGTCTTTGTATTTCGTAATTTTCCGCCATGGAGATCTTGTTATACTCATTGGCGGTCATCGCCGGACTCTCTGTGCTGGCCTACCTGTTTCAAGAAAGATTTCTTTTTAAACCGGAAAGACTTCGGGAAGATTTTGTATTCAAATACGATGCCCCTTTCCAAGAATACTTTTTTGATGTAGCCCCCGGCGTGCGCATCAATGGCCTTCATTTTTTCCGTGATAATCCCAAAGGGCTGGTTCTATACTTTCACGGCAATTCCCGTAGCATCAAAGGATGGGCGAAATATGCGAAAGACTTTTACCGGTTCAACTATGATGTAGTGCTAGTAGACTATCGTGGTTTCGGGAAAAGTACCGGAAAACGAAATGAATCCGACATGCTCACAGACATGCAATTTGTTTATGACCGGCTTAAAGAAAAATACCAAGAGGATCACCTGATCGTATATGGCAGAAGTTTAGGTAGTGGATTTGCTACCAAGCTCGCAGCCGATAACCAGCCTCGCTACCTGATCCTCGATGCACCCTACCAGAACTTCATCAAAGTCATCGAGCGCTTTTTACCCATACTACCGGTTCGCTGGGTACTGCGCTTTCATCTTCGTACCGACCGATGGCTGAAGAATGTCCGATGCCATACCTACATCCTTCACGGAACAAAAGATCGACTCATCCCCATCCAACACAGCGAAGCGTTGCAACAGATAGATCCGAATAGAATCACCCTGATCCGCATCGAGGGCGGTGGACACAACAATCTTCCCCTTTTCGATAAATACCACAATTTTATCCGTGACATCCTCAAATACTGATCTTCGCAATATGATCAAATCCCGTTTGTTCCGTTGGTTTCGCTGGATCGGTGCGATCTACTTGCTGATCGGTATTGTATTCTATTTTCTACAAGACCGACTCATCTTCCACCCGGAACGTGTGCACCCCGATGGTCAGTATGAAATACCCTATCCGCATCAACCCCTGGCGATTCCGTTGAATAACAGCGACACCCTCCACCTCATTGAATTCCTCCCCGACACCCATGCCAACTTTCGAGGCATTATTCTCTACTTCCACGGCAACCGAAAACACATCGGCTATTACGCCGATCAAACCCCACCGATGACTAAAGCCGGTTATCGGGTACTGATGATCGATTATCCCGGGTATGGCAAAAGCAGTGGTCGACTGACAGAAGAGAAATTATACGAATGGTCTGAGATCGTGTACCGCATAGCACACAAACAGGTAGCAGCTGACAGCATTTTGATACACGGAAAAAGTTTGGGCACCGGCATTGCCACCAGGTTGGCTTCTATCCGTGCTTGCAAGGGACTGATCCTGGAAACTCCCTATTACGATCTGCCGACTGTCGCGAAACGTTTCATGCCTGTCTATCCAACCCACTGGATCATGCGATTTCAATTTCCGTTAAATACCTTCCTGCAACGAGTCAAAGCACCCGTACTGATCTATCACGGCACGAAGGATGAGGTGATCGGAATCAAACAAGCGATGCGGTTACGACCGTACTTAAAATCGACTGATCGTATGATCGTTGTACCCGGCGGAAAACACAATGGACTGATCGATGACGCAAGCGTCCTAAAAGCACTGGATTCTTGTTGGAACAATTAATCTCATTCAACAATTTCTTGTAAACTAACCGAGTTCGCTGAAACAGTAAGCCGGCACCTGACCCCGTATTTAAGCGGATAATTCCGTTCGGTATGGCTCACCGGAAAATTATAGCAGACCGGAAATTCATACTCCCGAACAATCGATTCAAGGATCTGCTGAAAATCCTGACCAAAAGGTGGTTCGGTGTCTTTGCACTCGGTGAATCCGCCAAACATCACCCCACTCAATCCATCCAGGTATCCACCCCGCTTCAATTGACGCAACATCCGATCGATGTTGTATAGCTGTTCCCCGACATCCTCCAAAAACAGAATAGCCCCTCGAGTATCGGGAAAAGAATTCGATCCGACCAGGTGCGCAAACAAGGCGAGGTTTCCTCCCAGTAATGTTCCCACGGCTTCACCAGGACGATTTTGCCTATCCGTCGCAACTGTATAATTCATGGCACCACCCGTGATCAATTCACACAAACGGGGCAAATAGATTTCATCGTTCGGATAATCCTGAAAAGCACCGGCCATGGGAGAATGAAGTGCGGCAATACCATAGCGGGTATATAAATGTGCGAGCAACACGGTAATGTCGCTGTAGCCAGCGATCCACTTCGGATGTTTCAGAAAGGCTGTGAAATCGAGTCGATCGATGATCCGGGTCATCCCATATCCACCGCGACCAAAAAGGATGGTCCGAATGGAATCATCGTCCAGCATGCGTTGCAGGTCTTCCGCCCGCTCCTGATCCGTACCGGAAAAGTAATTGGTGGAGGTGCTGTGAAGCGTTTGCCCCAATACGGCATTAAATCCCCATTCCTTCAACTGCTGTACGCAGGCATCGGTTCGTTCCTTGGGCATGAAACCGGCCGGGCACATAATCCCAACCTTCTCTCCAGGTCGAATAGGCAGAGGTTGATTCGTCATGCGTTAAAGGTATCCGAATTCAGGTATTTTTGCATCCACATCATGCAAAACCCGAAGCGTTACCTCATCACCGCCGCCCTGCCTTATGCCAACGGACTCAAACACGTAGGGCATCTGGCCGGAGCCTATATACCCGCTGATATTTATGCGCGCTATCTGCGTGCCCAATTGAGAGATGTTGTTTTTGTCTGCGGTAGCGATGAACACGGCACAGCCATCCCCATTCAAGCGCGTAAAGAAGGTACCACCGCGCAAGCGATCATCGATAAGTACCACGAAGCGATGCGGCAGGATTTTGGGGACCTATCCATTGAATTTGACATCTATCACCGCACCAGCGACCCACTGCATCACGAAACAGCGGCTGCATTTTTTCAGCAACTCGAACAGGCGGGCGAACTGGAAACAAAAGAGACGGAACAATTCTTCGATCCCGAAGCACAAACTTTTCTGGCCGATCGTTTTATTAAAGGCACCTGCCCTTCCTGTAAAAGTGATCGGGCTTTTGGTGACCAATGTGAAAGTTGCGGACGTTCACTCAGTCCGGATGAACTGATCAATCCACTCAGCACCCTCAGCGGCGCCACGCCCATTCTCAAAAAAACAACCCATTGGTATTTGCCCTTGGGAAAGCATGAGGCATTCCTGCGTGAATGGATCCTCGAACAGCACAAACAAGACTGGCGACCGACCGTAGTGGGACAATGCAAAGGATGGATTGAAGGCGGCTTACAGTCAAGAGCTGTTACCCGTGATCTTGATTGGGGTGTGAAGGTTCCCCTGCCACAAGCGGACGGAAAAGTTCTCTACGTCTGGTTCGATGCACCGATCGGATACATCAGTGCCACCAAACAGTGGGCAATCGATAATGGAAAAGACTGGGAACCCTATTGGAAAGATGCCGATACCCAACTAGTCCATTTTATCGGAAAGGATAACATCGTATTCCATTGCATCATCTTCCCGGTGATGCTGAAACTGGGTGGTTATATTCTGCCCGACAATGTCCCCTCCAATGAATTTTTGAATCTGGAAGGTGACAAGATGAGTACCAGTCGCAACTGGAAGCTCGATATGCGTGATTACATCAATGATTTTGTAAAAGCGGAGAACGGTGGTGGTCAGGCAGTCGATATGTTACGTTACTACCTGACCCAGATCGCCCCGGAGACAAAGGACAGCGAATTCACCTGGAAGGGATTTCAAGATGCCGTAAATAATGAATTGGTAGCCGTACTCGGCAATTTCGTCAATCGCAGCTGGGTACTCATGCATAAACTATGCAAAGGCAAGGTACCTCCCTACCATGCAGCGAAGGCCGACGAATACGACAAAGCGCTGATCGAACAGATCCGTGTCGCGACAGAAAGCATCACGGCACATCTGGAGAAATATCAATTTCGCGATGCACTCTTCACCGTGATCGACCTCGCTCGTCATGGAAACCAATACATGCAGCGCAAAGAACCCTGGATCATTGCAAAACGCTTGGAAACCGAGCCTGATGCGCAGCAATCGATCGACAACTGTCTCCATCTCTGCTTGCAGCTGACCGCTAATCTGACCATACTTGTCAACCCGTTTCTTCCAAACACCACCAAAACGCTTTGTCAGATGATGAAGGTGGTGGATCGCATGCTGGAATGGAAAAATGCCGGTCGTATCGACCTGCTGAAAGTCGGATACTCACTGCGGGAACCACAATTGTTATTCAGAAAGATCGAGGACACCGAAATAGCCACGCAATTGGAAAAACTTAAAAAGAACATGATGTCAAACGAAATACCACCCGCACCCATAACCACTCAAGCAGAACTACCTGCTGCCAAACCGACCATTCAGTTCGATGATTTCGCAAAAATCGAATTGAAAGTGGGCACCATTGTCGCTGCCGAGAAAGTGGAAAAAGCCGATAAACTATTGAAGCTTTCAGTCGATCTGGGTACGGAAACACGCACCATCGTAAGTGGTATTGCCTTGCACTACAGTCCGGAGGAGATCATCGGCAAACAAGTATCCGTCGTCACCAATTTAGCACCCCGCAAAATGCGCGGAATCGAAAGCAATGGCATGATCCTGATGGCTGAGGATGCATCAGGTAAGTTGCATTTCGTCAACCCCCAAAGTCCTGTAGAGCCCGGATCCGGCATCAGCTGATACTGCCTGCCATGGTGTAACTTCGTAGGCAATCAATCGTACCGCCTGCCATGTCTACCCGCCGCATCAAACAGATCGCCGTTCTTGGAAGCGGCGTGATGGGATCCCGTATTGCTTGTCATTTTGCCGGGGCTGGTTATCCGGTGCTATTGCTGGATCTGCTTCCCAAGGATCTTCCTGAAAATGCGCGCACCGACCAACGAAACAAGATCGCCCGCGAAGCGCTGCAAGCCGCTATCAAGTCCAACCCCTCCCCTGTTTATGACAACACTGTAGCAAACAAGATCACCGTTGGCAATTTCACAGATGATTTGAAAAAAATCAGTGACTGTGACTGGGTGATCGAAGTGGTGGTAGAACGACTCGACATCAAACAACAACTTTTTACCGAGGTCGAAAAATACCGCAAGCCGGGTACGATCATCAGCTCCAATACATCCGGCATTCCGATCGGCCAAATGGCAGAAGGACGTAGTGAAGATTTTCAGAAACATTTCTGCGGAACGCATTTTTTCAATCCGCCTCGTTATTTGCGTTTACTGGAAATCATACCCACACCCAAAACAGATCCGGCTGTTATCGAATTTTTAATGGATTTCGGGGATCGCTTTTTTGGAAAGACCACCGTGCTTTGTAAAGACACACCGGCTTTTATCGCCAACCGTATCGGTGTATTCGGCATGATGGCCATCATGCAGGTGCAAGCAAAAATGGGACTAATGGTGGATGAGATAGATGCCCTCACGGGACCGATCATTGGTCGACCTCGTTCGGCTACCTTTCGAACGGCGGATGTGGTAGGACTTGACACGCTGGTTCGCGTCGCGAATGGCGTGGCAGAAAATTGTCCAAATGATGAAGCGCGGGCACAATTCAACATCCCTGCCTGGTTGAAACAAATGGTTGAGAATAATTGGCTGGGCGATAAAACGGGTCAGGGTTTCTTCAAGAAAACAAAAGGACCCAACGGCGAAAAAGAAATCCTGACACTGGATCTACAAACACTTGAATACAAACCTCGTCAGAAACCAAAATTTGCGAGTGTAGAGGCTGCTAAACAAGTGGACGCCCTACCAGAACGCTTGAAGATGCTGGTGGCAGCCCCCGACAAAGCCGGTGAATTCTATCGCCACTTTCATTACGGCTTGTTCTCTTACATCTCACATCGCATCCCGGAGATCAGTGATGAACTCTACCGAGTCGATGATGCCTTGATGGCCGGATTCGGCTGGGAGATCGGTGCCTTTGAAAGTTGGGATACGCTTGGCGTTGCCCGATCCTTGGATGCCATGGAAAAGAATGGCTATACTGTAGCGAGCTGGGTAAAAGAGATGATCGCAGCCGGAATCAAATCATTTTATAAACTCGAAAACGGCAAACGCTTTTGCTATGATCCGGTAACAAAAGCCTATCAGCCCTTGCCGGGAGGGGAAGCCTATATCTTACCGAGCCATCGAAGCGATGAAACGATCTGGAAAAACAGTAGTTGCCGTTTGGTAGACTTGGGAGAGGATGTACTCGCGTTGCAGTGGAATACAAAAATGGGCAGCATCGGAGGAGATGTATTGGGTGGTATTCAGACAGCGGTCGATACTGCGGAACGTTCCGGCAAAGCATTGGTCATCGCCAATGAAGGATTGAATTTTTCGGTGGGTGCGAATGTGGGCATGATCTTCATGTTGGCCATCGAGCAGGAATATGACGAGCTTGATCTGGCGATCCGTTTCTTTCAGAATACCATGATGCGGGTTCGATATTCCGATACGCCGGTGATCGTCGCTCCACATGGAATGACATTAGGCGGCGCCTGTGAATTGAATTTACACGCAGACGGATGTTGTCCGGCGGCGGAGACCTATATGGGATTAGTTGAATTAGGCGTCGGTGTTATTCCAGGCGGAGGCGGTACGAAAGAGTTTGTGTTGCGGGCTTCCGAGGAGATGCATCCAGACGAACCGGAAACGATCACCCTTAAGAACAGATTTCTTTCCATCGCCACCGCAAAAGTGGCTACCTCAGCATTGGAAGGATTCAATCTCGGTGTTTTTAGAAAAGGACGAGACCGAATCGTGATGAATCAAAACCGTCGCGTATCGGAAGCAAAAAGTCTCGCAAAGCATATGCTGACACAAGGATATGTATCACCTACTCCGAGAAAAGATATCAAGGTACTTGGCCGGTCCGGATTGGGTGCTTTATATGCTGGGATACATGGCATGCTTACCGCCGGATATGCGACAGAACACGACGCAGTGGTCGCGAAGAAATTGGCCTATGTGATGTGTGGCGGTGACTTGAGCGAACCATCCTTAGTTACGGAGCAATATCTGCTCGACCTGGAAAGAGAAGCGTTCTTGTCACTCTGTGGTGAGCGAAAAACACTGGAGCGAATTCAAAGTGTATTGAAAGGCGGCAAACCTGTTCGCAATTGATTATTCTCCCAAAAGATCGGCAAGCGCTTGACCGATTTCCGGGTATTGAAAAGAGAATCCTGATTGTCGGATCTTCTCACTACTCATCGTGGTACTCTTCAACACTTCGATACTCATCTCGCCCAACAAAAGCTTCAAAGCAAAAGCCGGAACGGGTATCGGAATAAACGGAACCCCACTTGTTTTTGCCAGCGACCGCATTAGTTCTTTGTTGGAAACCGGATGGGGCGCTGATGCGTTATAGATCCCGGAGACGTTATTTTCTTGAAGGGACCAGCGGATCATAGAAACAAGATCCTGGATATGTATCCAACTGATCATTTGAGCACCGGTACCGAGGACAGGCGTGATCCCGAAACAAACCGGTTTTCTGAATTCAGCCAATGCGCCCCCTTTTGTGCTGAGAACGATTCCGATCCGTAACTGTACAAGACGAATACCAAGAGAAGAGACATCCGACAGACTCTCTTCCCACAACTTACAGGTCTCTCCCAGAAAATCTGAGTGCACCGGATCATGCTCAGTAAAAGGAGTCGGATTCGGGATCGAAGGGTCCGGACCATACCAACCTTGTGCGGATGCACCAACCACAGAACTCACTTGATTAGGGATATTCTTCAAGCAAGCGGAGATAAATCGGCCGGAACGTACACGACTGTCTACGATCTCTTTTTTTCGGTTGACCGTCCACCTTTGCTCCGCCACATTGGCCCCGGCCAAATGAATAACATGATCGGCTTCGCGAATGGCCTGTTCATCGATCGTCTGCCGGTATGGATCCCAAGAACGATAGGTAAGCTGAGGAGAAAAGGAAGTTTGCTTCGATGGATCACGCGTGAGGATCGTGACCTGATGTCCGTCATGTATCAATTGCTCGGTTAGCGCCCTGCCGACCAACCCCGTACCGCCGGTGATAAGATGATTTGCCATGACTGATTTAAAACGGAGAAAGATCAAAATGGTTCATCGATAATTCGATTACCTTAGTGGTCGTGTCGTCCATTTTACAAATAAACAACATTCGAAAATCCTACGGGCCGGTTCGAGCATTGAACGATGTGAGCCTTTGTGTTCCGGAAGGGTCGGTTTATGGGCTATTGGGGCCTAACGGAAGTGGTAAAACCACCCTACTGGGCATTCTGATGTCCGTTCTTCGTCCCCAAGATGGATCCTACAATTGGTTCAATGGAGCATTCGGTGACGATTACAGAAAAAAAATCGGCTGTCTGCTTGAAACGCCCAACTTCTATCATTACCTGAGTGGTGAAGAAAATCTACGGATCACCGTTTCGATCAGTGGCAGAGGGAATGAGGAAGATATTACGCGGGTGTTAAAATTGGTTGGATTATTTGAACGAAGAAAACACCGGTTTGGAACTTATAGCTTGGGCATGAAACAACGGCTCGCCATTGGAGCTGCTCTGTTGGGTGATCCGACCGTGTTGGTATTGGATGAACCGACGAACGGACTGGATCCGGTGGGTATCGCTGAGATCCGCGACTTGATCCGAAAACTGAATCAACAGGGTCGCACCATTCTCATCGCCAGCCATTTACTGGATGAGGTGGAGAAAGTCTGTACACATGTAGCCATCTTGAAAAAAGGTGTTTTGCTGACGGATGGTCCGGTTTCCGATGTTCTGATGGACGAGGACGTGGTGGAAATGAAGGCCGCTGATCCGGTGCTGTTACAGAATCACCTGAAATCTCAACAGATAGAAACATTTGTGGATAGTGAACTCGGCTTGATCTGTGCCCGCTTTCCTAAGGGAACGGCACCGATAGAAGAATTGAATCGCCGATGTATGGAGCAGGGGATCGTGCTGACACACTTATTGCTCAGAAAAAAGAAGTTGGAAACACGTTTTTTTGAATTGACGAATGACTGATCGATGAAAGGAACCCGATTGCTTCATACAGAATGGCTGAAAGTCCGCAAGTACTGGGCATTTTGGGGCGTTTTTGCATTGGTCCTCGTTGCATACCCGGGCATAAGTTATCTTTTTTATACCGGCTATCAGGATCTGCTAAGCAGCAACCGGCAAATGGATGCGATCCTCAAATTCACGGTAGGATCGCCCTTTGGATTTCCGGAGATCTGGCATACACTTGCCTATATCGCCTCCTACCTCGTATTCATTCCGGGCGTACTGGTGATCATGCTGATCACGAATGAATACCAATACCGCACACAACGACAGAATATTCTGGATGGATGGAGCCGGGATCAATTTCTGTGGTCCAAGGTCATCGATATCGCCTCGCTTAGCATTTTGCTCTCACTCGTTTATGCAGGAGTCGTTCTCATTACCGGCTGGGTCAATCCGGAGATCGCACTCTCCGGCATTCAGGAGAAATCTTATTTCATCGGACTATTTGCGCTGATCACGTTCAATCAGTTAACCATTGCCTTCCTGTTTGGATTTCTGTTCAAACGTGCCCTGCTTGCCTTGGGCTTCTTTCTGTTTTATTACTTGATCCCAGAGAATATTCTGATTCAATTATCACGCTGGCGCTGGCACACAGGTAACTGGCATCATTATCTTCCGTTGGAGGTGTCGGACCGACTGATCCCGCCTCCTCCCTACTTGGCCCGAATATCGAATCCAACCGATTACCAACTGATGTTGGACTCTATTCCCAAACACATCTTTATTTCCATCGGATACACTTGTCTGCTTTGGTTCTTTTGCTTCTGGTGGCTACGCAGAAAAGACCTTACCTAAAAAAAATCCTCCCGCAAAAGCGGGAGGAACAA
>CANGWB010000018.1 GCA_947457465.1 Chitinophagaceae bacterium
CTGAAATTTTAGTTTATCAGAATAGATAGCCGGACTGGCCAGATCAGCTTCCAGCTGTTCTTTTTGCTTCTTCAATTCTGCCAATTGTATTTCCAGTTGTTGGAATTCTTTTTGAATCCGCTGAAGCTCTTTCTTCTTCTCCTTGTCTATCGGAGCCTGGTGTTGAACAGGTTCAGGTGTGGCGGTTGGCTTTGGACTTGCAGGTTCTGCAACCGGTTTCGATTTTGATTTATTGTTGGCCGAATCCGGTTTCGTCATTCGCTGCTTCCATTGCACCCACTCTTCATATCCGCCCTTGAATTCCTTGATTTCGCCATCAACGATCTCCCAGATCTTATTGGCGGTCTTGGATACAAAATAGCGATCGTGACTCACCAGTAGGAGGGTTCCCTCGTATTTGTTTAGCGCATCGATCAACAAATCGCAACTATGCATGTCGAGGTGATTCGTCGGTTCGTCCAGCAATAAAAAATTCGCTTTGCTGACGATAACTTTCGCCAGTGCTACACGCGCTTTCTCACCTCCACTGAGTACCCGGATGCGTTTATCTGTATCATCTCCGCTGAAGAGAAAACACCCTAACAAAACTCGTAACTCCAAGTCCGTCATCTGGCTTCCGCAAGTTTGCATCTCTTCTAGAATGGTGTGTTGCAGATTCAAGGCTTCCAACTGATGTTGGGCGTAGAAACTATCCTCTACATTATGGCCCCAACGTCGCTCACCATCATGCGATTCGATACCGGCAATGATGCGTAACAAGGTGGTCTTTCCTTTTCCGTTTGCTCCGATCAAAGCGATCTTATCCCCCCGTTCGATCTCTGCCTTTGAATTTTTCAAGATCGACAGTTCTCCATAGGCCTTGCTTACATTGTTCAATTCCACCAATACTTTTCCTGGAACCTTGTCCACCCGGAAGTTGATCCGGATATTCGGGCGCTCCAGATTCGCATCCTCTATGCGTTCCAGCTTATCCAATTTCTTCAGAATGCTTTGTGCCATGGCAGCTTTGGATGCCTTGGCCCGGAACCGTTCGGCAATGCGTTCTTGTTGACGGATATAGTCCTGTTGATTTTCAAATGCTTTTTTCTGTAGATCGATCCGAATAGCTTTCTCTTTCACGTAAAAGTCATAGTTGCCGGAATAAATGTGAAGCTCTTGTTGGTAAAGCTCTACGATCTTGGTGACCATCCGGTTCAAGAAATATTTATCGTGGCTGACGATCACAACAGCCCCTTCGTAAGAAGACAGGTATTTTTCCAGCCATTCAATGGAGGGTAGGTCGAGGTGGTTGGTCGGTTCATCCAGCAGCAGCAGATCCGGTTTTTGCAAGATCATTTTGGCGAGTAGTACACGCATGCGCCATCCACCACTGAACTCAGCATATGGGCGATGGAGATCGGCAGGCAGAAATCCGAGTCCTTGTAGCACTTCTTCGGTCCGGTGATGGATCGTGTACCCGCCCAGGTTCTCCATCTCTTGTAACTTATCCGTATAGGCGATAAGTGTTTGCTCGTCGCCGGTTTGCTCCAGCTCTTTTCCGAGTTTTTCGATCTCAGCTTCTAGATCATGTATGTGTTGAAAGGCTCCCAAGGCGACTCCCAGTATCGAGTCTGTAGTATCGAAGCTGAGCAGATCCTGATGCAGGTACCCGATCGTAGTGCCGCGACTGCGTTCAACGGAACCCGCACTTGGACTATACTCGCCAGTCAGCACTTTCAATAAGGTTGATTTACCGGTGCCATTGTAACCGATCAGTCCGATCCGTTCACCTGATTGTATGTGCCAGGTTGCCTCTGAAACGATTGTTCGGGCACCGAATTCGAACGTGAGATTTTGAAAGCCTGCTAGCATGGGAGCGCAAAATTAACACATTATCCATCTGTATCAGGCAGGATCTGGCCGGATCCTTCTAGTTTTGCAGCGTGTTTCGGATCTTTTTAATCATCTTATACTCATTTAACCTGATGCTTCAAGCACAGGACAAATTTACATTCAACGGGTATGTGCGTGACAGCCTGACCGGTGAAACCATCATTGGATCTACCGTTACGGTAGTTGGTTCCAGTCGGAGTTTATTGACAAACAATTATGGCTTTTTCTCTGTTACGTTACCCGCGGGTGATTATGATGTTTTATTTTCCCATGTTTCCTACGAAACGGTATCCCGTAGGTTGTCGCTTCGATCGGATCAGACTTTCACGATCTCCTTATTGCCCAAATCTGCAGCCCTACAGGAGGTTGTCGTCTTCAACAAGCGAAAAGATGGGAATGTGAAGAATGCGCAAATGGGTAAGCTGGATCTATCGATGAATCAGATCCGGTCGATTCCTGCCTTTTTAGGAGAGGTGGATATTCTCAAGGCCATTCAACTGTTGCCAGGGGTTCAAAGCGCCGGTGAAGGGAATGCCGGTTTCTATGTAAGGGGTGGTGGACCGGATCAGAACCTTATCTTATTGGATGATGCCACTGTGTATAATACCGGTCATCTGTTTGGATTCTTCTCTGTTTTCAATGGCGATGCCATTAAGAATGTATCACTGATCAAAGGGGGGATGCCTGCTCAATTTGGAGGGCGCTTGTCTTCTGTTTTGGATGTTGCGATGAAAGAGGGGAATATCAACAGCTTTCAAGGCGAAGGGGGTATCGGTCTGATCGCCAGCCGATTCTCTTTGCAGGGGCCTCTTCAAAAAAACAAGTCATCCTTTATTGTTTCGGCCAGACGGACTTACATCGATGCATTGGTGAGGCCTTTTATCAGTAAGAACAGCGGATTTTATGGGTCGGGATATTATTTCTATGACTTGAATGCAAAGATCAATTACCGATTCTCTGATAAGGATCGCTTGTTTTTGAGCGGGTATTTCGGTCGCGATGTTTTTAATTTCAACAATGCGAAGCGGTCGTTTTCTACGCGTGTTCCTTGGGGTAATGCGACAGGTACCTTGCGTTGGAACCATGTGTTCGGTCCGCGCGCGTTCGCTAATACGACTTTGGTATTCAACGATTATAAGTTCGACTTTACCGCCAAGCAGGAAAATTTCCAAGTCGGCTTGTCCTCCGGTATACGGGATGTTGGGTGGAAGACAGACCTGGATTATTACCCAAATCCACAACACAAAGTCAAGTTTGGGATGGCGATCACCCACCACACCTTTGTTCCCAATGTGGTCAGTGGCCGACAAGACAGCATCGTATTTCAACCTAATAATGCAAAGGCGAAATATGCCCTTGAGTCGGCGCTCTATATACAGGATGATTGGTCGATCGGTGAGCGCTGGAAAATCAATTATGGGATTCGCTTGAGTCGATTCACGCAGATCGGACCGTTCACTCGCTACATCAAAGATGCGAACGGGAACAAGATCGACAGTACCGTTTACGGAAGAGGTCGCGCCATTCAGTCTTATGGGGGTTTCGAGCCGCGTGTAACTCTTCGGTATGGGTGGAATGATAACAGTTCTTTTAAGGCCGCTATTACACGGAATTATCAATATATACATCTGGTCACGAATGCCGGCAGCACATTGCCAACCGATCTTTGGGTGCCAAGTACCTATGCTGTTCGTCCGCAAGAAAGTTGGTTATTCGCCCTCGGCTATTTTAGAAATTTTGCGGATAATGCGATCGAGACATCCTGGGAGGTTTATTACAAAGACATGCAAAACCAGATCGAATATAAAGAGGGATATACACCTGGTTTATCAGATCCGGAAGAAGAGTTTGTCTTTGGAAAAGGCTGGAGTTATGGAAGTGAGTGGTTGATCAACAAAGTGAAAGGAAGACTGACCGGCTGGGTCGGGTATACATTGTCCTGGACCAAGCGGCAATTTCCGGATCTGAATGGTGGTGCTGTTTATTCGGCTCGCTACGACAGGCGACATGACATTTCAGTAGTCGCGAATTGGGATCTGGATAAGCGTTGGAAGTTCGGTGCAGTTTTTGTGTACGGTACGGGAAATGCGATCACCTTGCCCGAACGTTTCTATTTTGTAAATGGGGTGCTGACCCAGGAATTCAGTCGACTCAATCAGTATCGAATGCAGGCTTATCATCGAATGGATATATCAGCGACCTATACGCCTAAGGTAAAGCCGGGGAGAAAAGGAGGACAGTCCTGGGTCTTCAGTGTTTACAACCTGTATAGCCGACAGAACCCATATTTCCTCTATTTCGATCAGAGTGGTCAATTGTCTAACGGCGACTTGCAAGTGGAAGCCCGGCAGGTTTCGCTTTTTCCAATATTACCCTCCGTAACCTGGAATTTCAAGTTTTAATTTTTCTTCGAAGTGCTCGGGTCGTAAATGAAACGAACTAATGCATTTCGTCTTTCGTCAGCGGTGAGATAGAGTTGATGTCGGCTGTTGCTAGTGGTTACAATCATCAATGCTGTATTCGGTGGTATCTGTCCCAGGTTTTCACCTACCATCACCACATCTTGGAGTGCATGTTTCGAATCGATCTGTATGCTCAGTGTAATTGGTTGCGCCTTGAGCATTTGACGCTCAATCACCGTTTTTTTGTTTACATATACTGAGATGGTATCACCGTCGATCTGTCCATTGTCGTAAAGGGATAACTGAACCAGACCGCTGTCGAGTCGGATCTCCTGTACCAATTGGTCTATCTTATTTTGCGGAGCGGATACAGGTTTTGCAACCGGAAAACTCGGTTTTTCAAATCGGGTAAGTACAATGCTTCCAGGAGAGCAGGGGGTACGACCATCGATTGCACGGCCGGAGGGGGTCGACCAACCGCCTCTCAATTGAACTTCTCGAATCTTATTCCCATTGCCCGTATGTAAGCGTAATTCATAATTTTTAAGACAGGGTACACAATCCTCCTGAATACGAAAGGTTACTATACCGGTTTCCCGAATGATAGCAGTTTGAGTGGCTGCGTCCCAGGTTCCGGCAATCTCATCGCTGATGAAATTTGAACTATCTGAAAAATGATAGGCTTTCCCCTTGATGATGGAGCCTTCCAGTGTCAATTGTAATTCGATCTGATAAACCGGAAAACATCCTCCGGCACCCATCATCAGTTTTCCACGCCAGTATCCGGAAATATCTTGCGTGAGCCCAGTTGATATTATTAAAGCTCCGAGTAACGTGAAAAGGAGATGACGCATCTGATAAAGGTAATGAATGCGCCTGCTACTGGTTCGAACGGTGTCGGAATCGAACGACCGCATTTTTTTGTTCAGTGGAAGTGATCCGGACTTCGAATCGTTGTTGGCCAGCCTCTACGATCATGAGTGAAGTGTTGGGTGGAATAGAACCTAAGTTTTCAGCAACCATAGTCACTTCTTGTACATCGTCATCTTCGGGGATCTCAAATTGGAATTCGAGTGGAACAGCGGTGAGTCTTTTTTGAGAAAGGACCAGTCGGTTACCCACATAAACGGTGATGGTATCTCCATCGATTTCGCCATTGTCGTATAAGCGTACACGAACGGAACGATCGGTTACGTTAAGCTCCCGGGTCAGGTCATTGATGCGTTTGGTAAGGACTTCCGGTAGGGGGTATTCTTTTTTAGGTTTTGACGGAGCAAGCGGGGTGACCGTGACGGGAGCGGGATTTATTTTTTCAGGTGCAGGGTTGGATGTAATGGGTTGGCTGGGCTGTTGTGTTTTTGCGAAGGAAGGGGTGTTTTTTGTTCGGTTGGGAGGGGCTTGGTTTTCGTAGACGGGCTTGTTGTTTTTTGCCTGATTTTTTAGAAATGGCTCCAGGTAGAAGTCGGATTCAGTTACGCGACGCAGGAATACTTTACCATCTCCGCAATCGCCCCCTTTACGGATGCCCGGTGCTGACTTTTCAAATTTGCTGGTATAGGTGCCCTCCAAGAACTCTTCCCGTCCCGAACGGATCCAGACCAGGTCACAGTCCATGATGCAGGAGTAGGATCCGTCACTCATTTTTAATTCAATGGTCTGCGTTTCCTCCAAATGGAGTCGTTTGGCGCCTGACTCCGCATTGCCCTTCAGGGCAGCCTTTCCGTAAAAAGTGGTATTGAGATAGGAGTAAGAAACGCCTTGCACCAAGGGGCCGTTTTGTTCGATCTGGATCTCGAATTTGTATTGTTCAAACTGGTCGGTGATGAAATAGCCTCTCCATATGCCGGTGAGTCCTTGTGCTACCAAGGCCGTGGATAATATCAGATGCGTCAATAGAAGACTGGATCGCATGCAAAAACTAAACATGACCCAAATCTAGCGCAAAGCAGGATTTTGCGTCGGCTTTGTGAAGCAATCATTTGTTAAAAAAGCGATCGTGTCAAACACAGTTTCCGGCTCGGTGATTCACTCGGAATGCATTAGCTTTGTTGACTTACCTTTTATCCCAATTTCGAATGATTCAGATCTCTTTTCCGGATGGGGCTGTACGGTCCTATTCGCCCGGTAGTACGGCCATGGATATTGCCAAGTCGATCTCCGAAGGACTTGCAAAAAAAGTTTTGGCGGCCAAAGTGGATGGTGTGGTTATCGATGCCACACGTCCCATAGAGTCCGATGCTTCCCTGCAGCTTTTGACCTGGCAGGATACCGATGGAAAATCTACTTTTTGGCATTCTTCGGCGCATCTGATGGCCGAGGCGGTGGAGGCTTTGTTTCCTGGCGTTCAGTTCTGGGTCGGACCGGCTGTTGACAATGGTTTTTACTACGATATGGATTTCGGTGATCGCAAGATGACTGAGGAGGATCTGGTGGCCATCGAAAAGAAAATTCAGGAGCTTGCTAAGACCTCCTCCGCATACGTCCGGAAAGAGATCTCCAAAGAGGAGGCGGTTTCATATTTCACGGAGAAAGGCGATCCCTACAAACTCGATCTGTTAACGAACCTGCAAGATGGTTCCATTACCTTTTACACACAGGGCGGATTCACTGACCTCTGTCGAGGCCCCCATATCCCGCATACCGGCCTGGTAAAGGCACTGAAGCTCACCAATATCGCCGGTGCCTATTGGAAGGGGGATGAGAAAAATAAAATGCTCACGCGTGTTTATGGTGTGAGTTTCCCCTCTCAAAAAGAATTGGATGAACACCTGTTGATGCTGGAGGAAGCGAAGAAGCGCGACCACCGAAAACTCGGAAAGGAGTTGGGTATTTATACCATGGACGATGATGTTGGTCCTGGTTTGCCACTTTGGTTGCCCAATGGAGGTATTGTGATCGAGGAGTTAGAGAAGCTGGCGAAAGAAACGGAACAGGATGCCGGTTACAAACGGGTTGTCACGCCTCACATTGCGAAAGAAAGCATGTATCTCACCAGCGGACACCTGCCATATTACGCTGATAGCATGTTCCCGCCCATGGAAATGGACGGGGAGAAGTACTATTTGCGAGCCATGAACTGTCCGCATCACCACAAAGTATTTCATGCTGAGCCAAAGAGCTATAAGGATCTTCCATACCGGTTGGCTGAATATGGAACCTGCTATCGCTATGAACAAAGCGGAGAATTATTCGGACTGATGCGGGTGCGTTGCCTGCACATGAACGATGCGCACATCTATTGTAACCGGGAGCAATTCTTCGATGAATTCAAGGCCGTGAACGAGATGTACCTGAAGTATTTCAAAATATTCGGGGTCGACAAATACGTGATGCGACTCAGCCTGCACGATCCGAATAAATTAGGTCAGAAATACGTGGACGAACCTGCACTCTGGCAGGAAACAGAAACGATGGTCCGTAAGGTGTTGCAGGATACCGGTACGCCCTTTGTGGAAGTACAGGATGAGGCGGCGTTCTATGGTCCGAAGATCGACGTGCAGATCTGGAGTGCGATCGGAAGAGAATTCACATTGGCGACCAATCAAGTAGACTTCAACTCAGCCCTGAAATTCAAACTCACCTTTACGAACGCGCAAAATCAAGCGGAATCGCCGTTGATCATTCACCGAGCGCCATTGGGGACGCATGAACGCTTCATTGGTTTCTTGCTTGAACATTTTGCCGGTAAGTTTCCTACTTGGTTGGCACCGATACAGGTCAAGGTATTACCCATCAGTGACAAGTTTTCGGAATATGCCGAATCGGTTAGGTCGATGTTGTCCAAGAGCGGCATTCGGGCGGAGGTCGACGGCAGAAACGAAAAGATCGGTAAAAAGATCCGCGATACGGAATTGATGAAGGTTCCCTACATGCTGGTGGTGGGGGAGAAGGAGATGCAGGAGGGCAAGGTTTCGGTTCGCCGCCAAGGCAAGGGTGATCTGGGCGCCCAGCCGATCGCTGATTTCAAGGAAGCGATCTTGGCGGAAATAGTGGATAGAAGACTCGAATAATTGGCTAATTTCGTGCATCCTCTAAAAAGGGGGAATGATCATATAAAACAGACGAATGGCAGTACCAAATCGACCCGGAGGCGGGTTCAGTAGACCTCCCGGTGGCGGATCTCGCCCCGGAGGCGGATTTCGAGGAAGATTCTTACCGCGTAAGGAAGCGGAACATCGCATCAACCAATTTATACGTGCTCAACAGGTTCGCCTGGTGGGTGAGAACGTAACCGTAGGCATCTATTCGGTGCAGGATGCGGTGCGCATGGCACAGGAGCAAGGACTGGATCTGGTGGAGATATCTCCGAATGTTGATCCCCCTGTATGTAAGATCATCGATTACAATAAGTTTCTTTACGACAAGAAGAAGAAGGAAAAAGAAATGAAGGCCAAGAGCAAGGCCTCTGAAGTCAAGGAAATTCGTTTCACCCCGAACACGGACGACCATGACTTTGATTTCAAGGCCAAGCATGCCATTGAATTCTTGAAGGAAGGAAATAAAGTAAAAGCCTATGTCCAATTCAAAGGAAGGGCGATACAGTTTCAGGATCGCGGGCAGCTTCTCTTATTGAAATTTGCAGAGCGTCTGGCTGAGGCTGGCGTACTTGAAAATATGCCCAAGATGGAAGGACGACGCATGCTTGCCATGTTCGCTCCCAAAGGCAAAAAGAAATCCTAACGTCTAAATCTATGCAGTGCGCTCCTAAAAGGGCGCACTGTTTTTTTACATCTATAAAACACCATCATGAGAACACCTCGATTTTTTTCAGGCCTTCTTTTTGTAGGCGGTTTAGTTGGCGTTTCTATGGCGCAACGTCCGACGGCGCCAACCAGTGCGCCCACGACTGTAGCTGCCGCCCCCAAGGCCGACACCACCCGAAAGCCAACCGGGCCGACCAATGGTCCTAAAGCTTACAAAGAAGTGATCACCGCCAAGGCGCAGACCCAGAAGGGGATGTTCTCGACGCACAAGGTGGAGGATAAGTATTATTTCGAGATCCCCGATAGTTTGATCGGAAGAGAGATCTTGGTGGTGAACCGTATTTCCAAGGCGCCTGCGGATCTGCGCAGCGGTGGATTTTTTGGATATGCCGGTGATCAGATCGGTCAGAACGTGATCCGTTTTGAAAAAGGACCGAACAACAAGGTTTTTTTACGGACACTTTCATTTGGAGAATATGCCAAGGATTCCTCCTCGCCCATGTTCCAAAACGTTACCAATTCGAACGTACAACCCATTTCAGCCGCCTTTGATATCAAGGCGCTTGGCAAAGATTCAACGGGTGTAGTGATCGATATGACCGATTATATTTCCGGGGATAACGATGTGTTGTACTTCAACAGTTCACTGAAATCAAGCCTTCGTTTTGGTGCACCACAATCAGACAAGTCTTATATCGTAAGTGTACGTTCCTTCCCGATCAACGTGGAGGTTCGCGTAGTAAAAACCTATACACGTCTGCCATCGCCCCCCATGCCCGGTGGGTTCGGCGGTGCACCTGCAGCTGGTGGTAACATGACCATGGAATTGAATAGCTCTATGGTTCTGCTTCCCAAAAAACCCATGCAGGCACGCTATTATGACCCTCGTGTGGGCTATTTCGTAGTTGGCTACACCGATTACGATGCCAATCCCCAGGGCGTAAAAGATGTTTATCTCGTGAAGCGCTGGAGACTGGAGCCCAAAGAAGAGGATATGGAAAAGTATAAGCGTGGTGAACTCGTAGAGCCGAAGAAACCCATCATTTTCTACATCGATCCGGCCACACCTGCTAAATGGGTGCCGTATCTTATGCAAGGAGTAGACGATTGGAAAGGTGCCTTTGAAAAAGCCGGTTTCAAGAATGCGATCATGGCAAAGCGAGCACCGACAAAAGAAGAAGATAGTACCTGGAGCTTGGATGATGCACGCAATTCAGCTATCGTCTACAAGCCTTCCGATATTCCAAATGCCAGTGGTCCAAGTATTTCTGACCCGCGTAGCGGAGAGATCATGGAGAGTCACATCAACTGGTACCACAACGTGATGGAACTGCTTCGCAACTGGTATATGATCCAGTGTGGTCCGCTCGATCCTCGAGCCAATCAACTGGCCTTTGATGATGCATTGATGGGGCAGCTGATCCGTTTCGTTTCTTCACACGAAGTAGGGCATACACTTGGACTGCGTCACAATCATGGATCCAGCTCCACGGCACCCGTTGACAGCCTGCGTAACAAGGCATGGGTAGAGAATAATGGACATACGCCATCCATCATGGATTATGCACGTTTCAACTACGTTGCCCAGCCGCAGGACAAAATTTCAGAGATCGGTTTATTCCCCCGTATCGGAGATTATGATAATTGGGCGATCGAGTGGGGGTATCGTCGTTTTTATCAATTCAAAGATGAAGAAGATGAGAAAGGCTATATGAATCAATGGGTGATGGATCGCCTGAAGAATAAGCGTCTTTGGTTCGGAACTGAATCCAATCCCGATGATCCGCGTTCACAAAGTGAGCAAGTGGGCGACGATGCGATGAAAGGTAGTTTCTGGGGAACGGAGAACCTCAAGCGGATCGTTCCGAATTTGATGAAATGGACTCGCGAACCCAATGAAGGCTACGACATGTTGCGTACCATGTACGGGGAAGTGGTCAGCCAGTTCAACCGTTACAATGGTCATGTAGCCAAATATGTTGGCGGGATCATGGAAACACCCAAAACAGTTGAACAGGATGGTCCTGTTTACGAAATCGTAGCCAAGGCCAAACAAAAAGAGGCAGTCGCATACCTCAACAAACAGCTTTTTTCCACTCCGAAGTGGATGATCAATGAGGAGATCCTCATGCGTACCGGACAAAGCGCACTGACCATCATCGGTGGGGCACAGGATAACATGTTGAATCGTCTCCTCAGCACCAGAAACTTGGGTAAACTGGTAGATGCAGAAGCGAACATCGGAAGCAAAGCCTATCGCATTACCGATCTGCTGGGTGAATTGAAAGCCGGTATCTATTCAGAGCTAACTGCTCGCCAGGCAACAGACATTTACCGCAGAAATCTGCAGAAGTCTTATGTAATGACCCTGACCCGTTTGATCGATGGAGGCAGTTCCAATTCTTCCATGGGTGGCATGGTCATTCAGTTTTCATCCGGACCATCTACAGACAAAAGCGACATCAAGAGTGTGGTCAAAGCCCATCTTAGCACGTTGCGCAGCGAAATGCTCGCCGGCGCTGCTTTGGTAGCAGATCCCATGACACGCTTTCACTGGAAGGATCTCGCGGATCGCATCGAACAGGCACTCGATCCACGTAACTGATTCTGAATCAAATAAGTAAAGGGCCTCAATTGAGGCCCTTTTTTTTAGGCAGGAACCGAAACGAACCCTATCTTTGCACCCCCATGAAAATGGGTCGGCCACAAGACACATTATCTGAAGAGGTTCGAAAAAGGTCCCCCGGTGGGGAATGCCTCAAGGATGAAATTTAAAACAGGGTACCATGCCCAAGGTAAAAACCAACTCCAGTGCCAAGAAGCGCTTTAAAGTGACAGGCACCGGAAAGATCCAGCACCAAAAGAGTTTCAAGCGTCACATTCTGACCAAAAAATCAAAGAAGCGTAAACGCAACATGCGTAAGGATGGAACCGTCGCCGCTTCACACGTTGATTTTGTAAAGCGACTCCTTCGCCTGAAGTGATCCTAACTCTGAACTTTGATTTCTGAACTCTAAACTGATCTGACATGCCTCGTTCAAAAAATGCCGTTGCCTCCAAAGCACGCCGTAAAAAAATACTCAAGCAAGCCAAAGGCTATTATGGTAAGCGTAAGAATGTACTGACCGTTGCCAAAAACGTTGTAGAAAAAGGTATGACCTACATGTTTGTGGGTCGTAAACTGAAAAAGCGTGAGTACCGCGGTCTATGGATCGCTCGTATCAATGCTGCTGTTCGCGAAGAAGGGTTGACCTACTCCGTGTTCATCAATAAGCTTCAGCAAAAAGGAATCGAGCTGGACCGTAAGGTACTGGCCGACCTGGCTATGAATCACCCGGAGACCTTCAAAGGGCTGATTCAGTCTGTAAAATAACTTACAACAAGTTGTATAACTAAAAAGCCCCCATTGGGGGCTTTTTTATTTCTTGTCGCGGATCGTTGGGATCACATAATGTCCATGGCCTTAACAAAGGCAGTGGTTTGGAAGGGCAGGATCAAGGTAAGCCACTCCCAATGCGTAAAAATAGCGAGACCCAGTGCAGCGGTAGAAGCGAAGAAGACCAACCACCAAATACCGCGGGCATTTTTGGACTGTTCCATGTCTTGAAGTTTTAGCAAAAGTAAGATTTCCGGATGTAAAAATTCAACGGGTAGGCTATAAGGTTCGCTTGATTTCTATTCCTGAAAATCATATTTTCGTTTTCGTGTCCAATTAACACATTAGAACGATTTCTACGCTTGTCATGACCCTGGATCTTCATCTTCGTTTTTCCACCCGATACGGACAAACTATTTTGGTACTGGGCGATCACCCGGCACTTGGTGGGGGCGACATCGCCAAGGCGGTGGCGATGCGTTTTTTGAATGATCAATGCTGGCATCTTTCTATCGACATCGCTACCTCAAAAGGTAAAAAGTCGATCCGCTATAAATACCTTCTTCAAGATGCAGATGGCCGGATCACCGAGGAGTGGGGGATGGATCGTGCTATTTCAATCGAGGAGGTGCATGGGCGTCTGCTTGCTATCGATACCTGGAGCCATGCGGGTGAATTTGAACAGACCTTCAATTCCGGTCCGTTTCGGAATTTCTTATTGCCAACTCGTACGGATGTAGTGGAAGGCTCTTCTGTCGTAAATGGCACCATCACCTTCCGTGTGAAAGCTCCCTTGCTTGGCATCCACGAGTCACTCCGACTGATCGGTGATGGGGAGGGGCTCGGGAATTGGAAAGAAATCGCATCGATCCCGATGCACTATAATGGAACCTGGTGGGAAGTTGCAAGGCCAGTAAAGCCCGATCTTTTCACTGCCCGGTACAAGTACGGTGTTTGGGATGACGAAAAAGGGATATGGATTAGGTTTGAGGACGGTGGGGACCGAACCCTGCTGAAAGTAGAGACAGATACGTCAAATGCGTACGTGGTTCATGATGGTTTTGTACGACTTCCCAACAATACCTGGCGCGGGGCGGGTATTTCCATGCCGGTATTCAGTATTCGGACTGAAAATAGTTTTGGTGTCGGTGAATTTACAGACCTACCCTTGTTGGGTGATTGGGCCAAGCGTTTGGGGATGCGACTCATACAGATCCTTCCCGTAAATGACACGACCGCTTTTCACAATTGGAAAGACTCTTATCCATATGCGGGTATTTCGGCTTTTGCACTTCACCCCCAATATATTTCACTTCGTACCATTGCCGGTGAAGAGCATGCCGATCTGCTGCAAGAGTGGGAAGAGGTTCGTCTGCAGCTGAATGCCAAAACAGAAGTTGATTACGAGGGGGTGATGAAAGCCAAGTGGGCGGTGCTTCAAGCATTGTACGAACGGTTCGGCAAAAATTGTCTAGCTTCCAAAGAATACAAATCTTACTGGAAAGAACAACAACACTGGCTGAAACCTTATTGTGTTTTTTCCTATTTACGCGATACGCATCAAACAGCTGATTTTTCAGAATGGCCCGATCACAATGTCTATCAAGAGGAGGCTGTTAAGCCCTTACTGAAAGCCGGAACTAAATCTGCTAAGGCCATTGCTTTTTATGGGTTCATACAATTTCATTTGCATGTACAGCTTAAACAGGCTGTTCAGCATTTGCACGGGCTGGGGATCATACTCAAGGGAGATATCCCCATCGGCGTGAACCGACATGGTTGCGATGCCTGGGTGGCACCTGAATTGTACCATATGGATTGGCAGGCCGGGGCTCCTCCGGATGACTTTACAGCGATCGGACAAAATTGGGGGTTCCCTACTTACAATTGGAAACGCATGCAGGCAGATGGGTTCCGTTGGTGGAAGCAGCGCTTCCAGCAAATGGAACTTTATTATGATGCATTCCGGATCGACCACATACTCGGGTTCTTCCGGATCTGGAGTATCCCCACTCATGCCGTAGAAGGCATACTAGGCCGATTTGTACCCGCCATCCCTATCCATCAATCCGAATTTGCACAAAGGGGTATTCCATTCGATGTCGTACGTTATTGCAAACCTTATATCAACGATACACTGCTTCAACAGCTTTTCGGTGCAGATGCCCATCTTGTTCGGGAACATTTTCTAGAAACTGCCGACATGGGTGTCTATTCACTGAAGCCGGCGTTCGAAACTCAACGACAGATCGAGCGTTATTTTCTCAATCATCATCAGTGGCCAACGGGGACCAAAGAAAAATTGTATTCACTGGTCGCTAACGTTATCCTGCTGGAGTCGGAGGAAAAAGGACAGGGCTATCATTTCAGGATCTCCATGGAGAAGACCTATTCTTATGCCTGTCTTCCTTCTACGATCCAACATGCACTGCATGAGCTTTACGTCGATTATTTCTTCAAGCGGCAGGATGATTTTTGGTTCCGCGAAGCCATGCATAAACTTCCCTCCCTGAAAGCGGCCACCAATATGCTTGTTTGTGGCGAAGACCTGGGTATGGTGCCTCATTGTGTGCCTGAAGTGATGCAGCAGTTAGGTATTCTCAGTTTGGAAATACAGCGGATGCCAAAAGATCCGACCCGTCGGTTCTTCCATCCCGCCGATGCGCCTTATTTATCGGTGGTTACGCCCTCTACGCACGACATGAGTACGCTTCGCGCCTGGTGGGAAGAGGATGCGGGCCGCACAAGCGATTTTTACCACCAAGAATTGAAACAGTGGGGCGATGCACCTCAGTTTTGTGAGTCTTGGGTGAATCGCACGATCATTGAACAACATTTACAATCTCCAGCCATGTGGAGTGTATTTCAGGTGCAGGACCTACTGGGTTGTTCAGAGCGCCTGAGGCGTTCAGTACCGCAGGAGGAACGCATAAACAATCCAGCCAACCCCGATCAATACTGGCAATACCGGCTGCATTTACCGCTCGAACAACTGGTGGATGAATCTGATTTCAACCGCGAAGTGAAACAACTGATACAAGCCAGCGGACGGGGGTAGGGGCTTCTGTACTAACTTGCGTCCATGCAGGTTCGATACTGTTCCATCTCGCTACCCTTTACCCATCCCTTCACCATTTCAAAAGGGACAAAAACGCATCAACCCTCATTGGTAGTTCAATTGGAACACCGTGGGCTTTTCGGTGTTGGAGAAGCACCTGCTATCGCGTATTACGACACAACGGTCGAATCAATGATCGCCCGTCTCGAATTCAAAAAGCCGATGATCGAACGCTTTGCCTTCACGGATCCGGAGCGTTACTGGCATTATTTACATCATCTCATCCCCAATGATCCATTTCTGGTTTCTGCACTCGACATGGCCGCCTGGGATCTGTATGGCAAAATGATCGGTATGCCACTGTATCGGTTGTGGAAGGGGGATCCAGCCAAGACGCCGATGACTGACTATACGATCGGAATCGATACCATCCCCAAGATGATCGAGAAGATCCGCGAAACCCCCTGGCCCATCTACAAGATCAAAGTTGGCACGCCTGATGACCTTCCCATGCTTCGAGCTTTACGGGCCGAGATGGATGCCAAGCTTCGGATCGACGCAAATGCCGGATGGACGCTCGACCAAGCAATGGCTCTATTGCCTGCTTTAGAGGAAATGAATATCGAGCTGATCGAACAACCGCTAGCCAAAGATGACTGGGATGGAATGGCGGTTTTAAAAGCGGCTTCATCCATCCCTTTATATGCCGATGAATCTTGTGTTTTTGAAAAAGATGTTGATGCCTGCGCGCCCTTCTTTCATGGGATCAACATAAAATTGACCAAGTGCAGTGGACTCACCCCGGCACGTCGTATGATCCGAAGAGCCAAGGAACTGGGTTTAAAGGTGATGATCGGATCCATGAACGAGTCCACGCTCGGTAGCGCGGCTATTGCGCACCTGACTCCCTTTATCGATGAGGTGGATATGGATGGCCCGCTTTTATTGGCGGAGGACATTGCAAGCGGACTTGAATACGAGCATGGTAAAGTCAAATTACCCCAGCAGCCGGGGTTGGGGATCACCTGCAGTTTGTCATTCGAATAAAACCTTTAACACCATCGGGTGTTGTAACAACGCAAAACCTTCTCATGGCCTGGAACGATCAGCAACAATTCATAGATGCCCTGGAAAAAGCGGGCGAACTCATTCGCATCAAAACATTTGTAGATCCTAAATGGGAGATCGCGGAGATCACTGACCGGATCAGCAAGTCAGGTGATGGTGGCAAGGCCTTGTTATTTGAAAATACAGGTACCGATTTTCCGGTGCTGATGAATGCCTACGGTAGCGAGCGAAGAATGTGTATGGCGCTGGGGGTAGAAAAGCTCGATGATGTCGCCCGCGAGATCGAGGGGCTCTTTAAATTACTCGCCTCTCCTAAAGAGTCGATGCTGGATAAACTCAAGCTGATTCCGACGCTCGGTGCCTTTGCCAGTTGGATGCCCAAGGTCCGTTCCGGAAAAGGGGCTTGTCAAGAAGTCGTGCACCTGGATCCGGACCTGTCCACCATTCCCGTCATCACCTGTTGGCCAAAAGATGGAGGGCCATTTGTTACCTTACCCGTGATACATACCAAGGATCCGTATACTAATTCCAGAAATGTGGGTATGTATCGAATGCAGATTTTCGGCCCAAAACTAACCGGAATGCATTGGCACAAACACAAAGTCAGTGCCAAACATTTTTCCGAGTACAAGAAGCTTGGTAAACGTATGCCAGTGGCCGTGGCACTTGGTGGCGATCCGGTCTATGCCTACTCTGCAACGGCTCCGTTGCCGGAGAATGTGGATGAGTACATGCTTGCCGGTTTTCTTCGAAAGAAGAAAGTCGAATTGGTCAAGTGCCTGACACAGCCGGATATCGAAGTGCCGGCGGATGCTGATTTTATCATAGAGGGTTATGTGGACCCCAATGATGAACTGATTTGGGAAGGGCCCTTCGGCGATCATACGGGCTATTATTCTTTACCCGATTGGTATCCCCGTTTTCATGTAACGGCCATCACCCATCGTAAAAAGGCAGTTTATCCGGCCACCATCGTCGGAATCCCACCTCAGGAAGATGCCTGGTTAGGTAAGGCCACCGAACGGATCTTCTTGGCTCCGATCAAAATGACCATGGTACCGGAGATCCTGGATATGGATATGCCTGTAGAAGGGGTGTTTCATAACTTGGTCATCACACAGATCCAAAAAGATTATGCGGGACAGGGGCAGAAAGTGATGAATGCCATGTGGGGAGCCGGACAAATGATGTTCAATAAGATCTTGGTTATGGCCGATCAGGATACGCGGATTCAGGACTATCCTGAACTGGCGCGAAAGGTTTTCAAAAATCTGAATCCGGCAGAAGATGTGGCCTTTGCAACCGGCCCGATGGATGTACTCGATCACAGCTGCAGTAAACTCGGCTTTGGTGGAAAAATGAGCATCGATGGAACGGCGAAATTTTCAGAGGAAACAGCCGACGACTATCGTCCCCGTACCATATGCACTGATTGGAACCAGGCAGAAACGATGTTGAAGAATCAATTCCCAGAGATAAAATCGATCAACCATTCACTTCTCGGAATCGATATTCCGGTTTTGATCATTGCATTTCAAAAAGACCGTACCGGTCATTTCCGATCGCTTCATAATCAGTTGGCCAAACAAATAGAACTGGGCGGCATTAAAATGGTCCTCTATGTTGAGCACACGGTGGATTCATCGGATCTCTCCACAGCCCTTTGGCGCTTTTGTAATAATCTAGACCCCAAAAGAGATTCGGAGTTGGTTCGCATCGATTCCATGGATGGGTTTTCTTATGATGCTTGTCTCGGATTGGATGGAACTCGCAAGACCAAAGAATTCGATGGCTTTCAGCGTGACTGGCCCAACATCATCGTGGCTAACGATGAAACGATCCGCTCCGTCGATGCCAAGTGGGATACACTGGGCTTAGGGCCCTTTTTACCATCTCCTTCCCTTCGATTCAAGGGGCAGATGTATGGAGAAGAGGCCGTAGTGGCCTCCTGATGCTTGAGTATAGCTCTTCAATGAACAGGGTTAGGATTTCTCCCTGTCAGACAGTAATTTTGCCGCACTCAAAATCCAGCTCATGTCCAGATCCATTGCCTTTCGTGAAGCACTCCGGGAAGCGTTAAATGAAGAGATGCGTAGAGATGAACGCGTATTCCTGATGGGAGAGGAGGTGGCTGAATACAATGGCGCCTACAAAGTAAGTCAGGGTATGCTTGCTGAATTCGGCCCTAAACGTGTGATCGACACCCCGATCGCAGAGTTAGGATTTACGGCTGTTGGTGTGGGCGCTGCCCAAAACGGACTCCGCCCCGTGGTTGAATTCATGACCTGGAATTTTGCGGTACTGGCACTCGATCAGATTCTCAATACGGCTTCCAAGATGTTGGCCATGAGTGGTGGACAGATCACTTGTCCCATCGTTTTCCGCGGCCCCAATGGATCAGCCGGACAGTTAGGTGCCCAACACTCCACTGCTTTCGAATCTTTATATGCAAATATTCCCGGCATCAAAGTTGTATCGCCTAGCAATGGATACGATGCAAAAGGATTACTCAAGCAGTCCATACGTTTTGAGGAAGATCCTGTGGTATTCATGGAGAGTGAGCAGATGTATGGAGATAAATGTGAAGTGCCCGCAGATGAGTACTATATCGAACTTGGTAAGGCAGATATGAAGCGTGCCGGACGCGATGTAACCATCGTCTCTTTTAATAAAATGATGAAAGTCGCACTCGGTGCAGCGGCAGAGTTGGAAAAGGAGGGCATCAGCGCAGAAGTGATCGACCTACGTACCATCCGTCCGCTCGATTGGATGACCATTCTCGAGAGCGTGAAGAAAACCAATCGATTGGTTATCGTGGAAGAACAGTGGCCTTTCGCATCAGTATCCTCGGAGATAACATACCGCATACAGAAGGAGGGATTCGACTATCTCGATGCCCCGATCCGTCGTATTACCGCAGCTGACGCACCCTTGCACTATGCCCCGAACCTGGTTGCAGCGGCCTTGCCGGATGTGAACCGTACTGTTCGGCTGGTGAAGGAAGTTATGTATCAGGTTAAGTAGGTTCAATATTAACAGTGTACTGACGATCACACACTGATTTTCCGGTAGATTTGACCCAAATTCGACCGATGCCTGTAAATCATTTTCTGACCGTTTACCTCATCACGCTTTTACTCTTGTTATTACCGGCGCCCGGCATGGCCCGGTTGTTTCAAAAAGCCGGACTCCCTGCTTGGAAAGCTTATATCCCTTTTTACAATACTTGGCTGATACAAGAGCTGACCGGTCGCCCCAAACACTGGGTCTTTTGGCAAGCGATTCCGGTAATCGGATGGTTCATCACCCCCGGTATCTACATTGAATTCGCCAAGGTATTTGGACGATTCTCCGTACTGGATCATATCGGTGCCAGTTTATTATCGCCCTTTTATTTCGCTTGGCTCGGATTTCAAAAACAGCCAAATTTTATTGGACCTGAAGGCGTAAAAAAGCATATCAAACAAGGTTGGCGGGAATGGTATGACGCCGCCATTTTTGCGATTGTAGCTGCTACTCTGATTCGCACATTTGTATTCGAGGCGTATACGATCCCATCGGGTTCGATGGAGAAAAGCTTACTGATCAATGATTTTCTCTTTGTTAGTAAATTCAGTTACGGTCCGCGTATACCCAACACACCGCTTTCCGTCCCCTTTGTACATAATTACATGCCTTTCGGCTCCAGTAAGAAATCATATGTCTCCGAAGTACAGTTTCCCTATATCCGTTGGTTCGCGACACCTGTGGAGCGTTTGGATGCCGTTGTGTTCAATTTTCCTGCCGGTGACACGGTAGTGAACAGGCCGGGTTATCAGTCCTTTCGGGAGTTTCAAGCGCTTTGCCGGGAGTACGGTAACGGCGATGTAGATGCTGGCAGACGTATCGTACTCGCCAATGCGGACACACTTCCATTGGCTGTACACACAGTAGATAAAACGGATAATTACATCAAGCGTTGTGTGGCGGTTGCCGGAGATACCTTGGAGATCCGGGCCGGGGACGTGTACATTGACGGTAAAAAGCAAACACCACCGCCAAACTCGGTGATGAACTATTTTGTTACAACGAACGGACAAATGCTCGATCCGGAGATCATGGAGAGCGAATATGGGGTCGATTTTGTGAATGAAGTGCTCACCATCCGTGTCGATCAATACTATGTTCGCAATTTGCCCGCCCGATCCGTACAGAAAATGATCGAAAGCGGATTGGTAAAATCCATTCAGCCTGATATACTCCATCCGGATTCATTGGACCTGACTAACTGGGCCAATCGGATATTCCCCTATGATCAGACGCATCGCTGGACGCTCGATTATTTCGGTCCGATTTGGATTCCGAGGAAAGGGGCGACGCTGACCCTGACTCCGGAAAATTATTCGCTATATGAGCGCGCGATACGTGTCTATGAAAAAAATGAGCTGGTGAAGCAAGGCGATCGATTTTTCATCAATGGGGAACCTGCCTCTACCTATACATTCAAAATGGATTATTACTGGATGATGGGAGATAACCGACATGGATCTCAGGATTCAAGATTCTGGGGATTTGTTCCGGAAGACCGAATTGTCGGTAAAGCATCGCTGATCTGGTTCAGCTGGGAGAATGGCCCTCGTTGGGACCGCTTATTCCGTTTCGTGAAATAATATACCTAACTTGTTGGAGTGACTCAGCAATTATCCTTTTCATACGAAGAATGGCCTGACGACGCTGCCTTGTCCGAACAAGATCGGACACTCTTGGAAGAGGCTCGTCGGGTAACTGAACTCGCCTATGCGCCATACTCCAATTTTTGGGTAGGTGCTGCCGCACGTCTTGTATCCGGCTCCCTTGTGGTTGGCACCAATCAAGAGAATGCATCTTACCCGGTCGGTATTTGCGCTGAGCGTGTATTACTTGGGCATGCAGCTGTTCGTTTCCCCAATGATCCCATAGAGACCATTGCTATCAGTTATCATCCGAAGGATCGATCAAGCCAAATTCCATTATATCCATGCGGTATGTGCCGTCAGGCACTGCTGGAGCAGGAGATCCGTTTTCAGCGACCGATGCGACTGATCCTTTCCGGAATGGAAGGGAAAGTTCATGTGATCGAATCGGCTCAGTCTCTTTTGCCCTTCGCCTTTACGGGGCAGGGACTGCGTTCCTAACTGCTATTTTCTATATCTTCCACTCATAACGATTGCATATGAGTGCCTCCAAACAATCCTCGATCTCGCGGGGTCAATTTATTCGTCAAACCGCCCTGACAGCAGGCGGATTTCTGATCTTGCCTCGCCATGTACTCGGCCGAGGCTTTATCGCGCCCAGTGATAAGCTGAACATTGCCGGCATCGGTGTAGGCGGCAAGGGAGCTAGCGATCTGATGGAATTCTCCAAGAGCCCTTTCGTGAACATCGTCTCTTTATGCGATGTAGATGACCGACAGGCCAAGGATGCTCGCAAGAAATATTCAAAGGCTACTTATTACAGGGATTTTAGGGAGATGCTGGATAAGGAGAAGAATAACATCGATGCTTGTTCCATCTCCACACCTGACCATACGCATGCTGTAGCTACGTTGGCCGCTATGCAACTGGGTAAACATGTATATACGCAAAAGCCACTCACGCATAATATTTACGAGGCGCGACAGCTTACAGAGGCGGCAAAAAAATATAAGGTGGTCACCCAGATGGGAAATCAGGGTGGCTCCGGAGATGGTGTACGCCAAGCAAAGGAGATGTATGATGCCGGGCTGATCGGTGAGGTGACAGCTGCACATGCCTGGACGAACCGACCGGTTTGGCCGCAAGGGATTCCAACACCGACCGGTAAATATGATGTTCCATCCGAACTGGATTGGAATCTTTGGCTCGGTCCAGCTGCGTACATCGACTACAACCCATCCTACATTCCTTTTAATTGGAGAGGCTGGTGGGCTTTTGGTACGGGCGCACTAGGGGATATGGCATGTCATATCATGGATCCCATTTTTCGTTTGTTGCCCATTCAATATCCCGATTCGGCCGAATGCAGTGTAGCGACGATCTGGAAAGAGATGTGGAACGATACGCCCAATATGGATGCTTGTCCGCCTGCTTCCATCATTCATCTCAATTACCCAAGAACGGATGGGAAAGGGAATATCCGTGTTTCCTGGCATGATGGTGGACTGTTACCGGGTCGGCCCGAGGAATTACTACCCGATGAAGCTTTTGGCAACTGGGACGGTGGCGTATTGCTGGTGGGCACCAAAGGAAAAATGTTGATCGACTGTTATGGCGCCAACCCAAGATTACTGCCCACATTGCGAATGAAGGATTTAGATCTCAAGCCGAGTATACCGCGTGTGCCGGAAGGGCATTATCTCCAATGGGTGAATGCCTGCAGGGCCGGTTATGGAAACGCTACTACAAGCTCTCCGTTTGAATATGCCGGACCATTCACAGAAAGTATTCTGATGGGAAATCTCGCCATCCGTAGTTGGATGCTGAAGAATCCCAAACTGAAAGGATGGGAGGATAAATACCTCGGCAGGAAGAAACTGTTATGGGATGCAGCACAAATGCGAATCACGAATTTTGAGGAAGCCAATCAATTCGTTCGCAGAGCGTATCGAGCGGGTTGGTAAGGAGTGATGTCAGGACTGACGCAGTTCACGGGCCTGTGTGGCCAAATGCGTTTCATCCAACTCATCTGCTTTTTGTCCGATCTTACCCAACCAGAAATCTACGACTCCGGTGTCCGACAGCGGCTGAAAGAATGCATGGTCCACAGGTTGGTGAATACGTCTGAGATATTGTTCGATCTCGGCTCGTCCGAATAACTCACCCGTTTGAGGATCCAAATAGAAATCGATGCTGTCGATCCCTTTCTTCTCTCTTGGATTCAGCATATTGGGCGATCCCAAAACAATGATTCCGGGAATGGAGAGTGTATAAAGAGGCAGGTCCAGTTTATCTGCTAATACCTGTATCAGCAATCCCAGTCCGATTTGATTTCCGCTACGGTGCAACAGAACGTCACCGATGAAATGATGTGCCAGTCGTTCGCGAGCCGCGTCGATCCCTTTGAAACGCTCGTGTTCGAATACGACACGGCTCAGCACGTTGATCTGCTCCAGCGGCGTCAGGTATTGATTCAACTCGAGCCAAGCAGTACGACGTAACTTTTCCAGTGATAACCGAAGGACATCGGAACGGTCTTCCCGATGATGAAGCTTGTCCAGGATCAGTAATCCTTCCCACAAATCAGGTCTTTCCTGCCGACGCCAAGTGTTCAGTTTTTCGGAAATCTCCAGGAATTGAATGCGACGGATGATGGTTTCAACACGCACCTGCTGTTCTGCATGGTCAGTTGTTTCCCATATATGCTCCAGATGAGGAATCGCTTGTTCACCATATTCAAGGATCCTTTTAGACACGGGTTCGTACACAGCTTCATCCGGATCTTCCAACAACCGTATCAGTGCAGACAACTCAGCTTCATTCACAGGTGCATACATGCACGCAATATCCGTAGCGTCTCTAATCCGCGAATAGCTTTTCTATCCACAGTTGTTGAAAAGCTATTTTTTCTTTTTCGGAACTGCTTTTTTGACTGCTTTTTTAACGGCCTTTTTAGGTGTGACGGAGGGCTTGGCTGTTTTCTTTGTTGCTGATTTTTTTACAGCAGTTTTAGCTGCCTTCTTGCCTTTGAATGCATCCGGTACAACTGCTTGAATAAAGGCTTTCACCTCATCGAGAGAGAAGTTGGCTGCTTCTTGTGTCGTGTAACGAGTTTCGTCTGCTTTTTTGGGCAGGGAAATCATTTTCTTACCATACTTGATGAGTGGACCCCATCGACCGTTTTCAAGTGTGATCTTTTCTTCAGGCCAGCGTTGTATGTATCGGTTCTCTTCTTTTTTGATCTTGGCCTCGATGAGTTCATTCATATCCGCCTGTGAAATACGCTGGAAGTCGTATTTCTTGGGTACGTTGATGAACATACCATCCCATTTCAAGTAAGGCCCGAATCGCCCGGTTCCTTTTGTGATGGCTTTACTTTGAAACTGACCCACCGGCGCATCGGCTTTTTGCTTCTCCTTGATGACGTTAACGGCCTGCTTCAGATCCACCAGCGATAGATCGGTTCCTTTGGGAAGTGAAATAAAATCTTCACCCCACTTCACGTAGGGGCCGAATCGTCCGACGTTCACAGACACATCTTTTTCTTCGTATTGTCCCATGACCCCTTGCGCACCGAACAGATTCATTGCTTCTTCATAGCTGATCGTTTCAATGCTTTGGCCCGTTGGGATCTTAGCAAAACGAGGCTTTTCTTCTTCATCTGCCGTGCCGATCTGTATCATGGCGCCGAATCGTCCCATCCGGGCGATGACAGGCTTGCCGGATTTAGGGTCAGTTCCCAATAATCTTTCTCCTTTGATTCGCTCAGCGGTTTCGATGGTCTCATCCACTTCCTTCTTGAATGGTTTGTAGAAGGACTGGATCATCTGACTCCATTTACGTTTACCCTCAGCCACTTCATCGAACTCATTTTCGATGGAGGCCGTGAAGCCATAGTCCATGATTTGGTGGAAATGTTGCTTCAGGAAGTCGGTAACAACCAGTCCCAGATCGGATGGGAACAATTTAGATTTCTCCGCACCGGTATTTTCAAATTCCGTCACCGCACTCAGCTTATCCTTTTTCAATGTTAAGACTTGATAAGCTCGACGAATTCCTTCTTTATCGCGTTTCTCCACATATCCTCTTTTAAGGATGGTGGAAATGGTAGGGGCGTAGGTGGAAGGTCGGCCGATTCCTAATTCTTCCAGTTTTTTTACTAACGAGGCCTCTGTGTAACGAGGAAGGGGGCGAGAAAAACGCTCGATCGCATGTAATTCGTTCAAAGCAAGCGCCTGGCCTTTCTTCATGGGCGGAAGAATGCCATCCGGTTGGTCATCGCTCTCTTCTTCGTCCTTGCCTTCCATGTATACTTTCAGGAATCCGTCGAATTTCAATACCTCTCCGGTTGCCTGTAAGTTTTCTTTGTTCGTGGAGATTTCAATGTCAACGGTTGTCTTTTCCAATTCAGCATCCGCCATCTGAGAGGCCATGGTTCGCTTCCAGATCAATTCGTAGAGTCTGGCCCATTCAGCTTCTTCAATACGGGAAGTACTCATGTACGTGGGGCGAATGGCTTCGTGCGCCTCTTGAGCACTTTCGTTCTTGTTTTTATATTTTCTGAACTGGTGATATTCTTCACCGTACATTGATTTCACGGTTTGTGAAATGTCCGCCAGCGCTGTCTTACTGAGGTTTACGCTATCCGTACGCATGTAGGTGATATATCCATTTTCATACAATCGCTGTGCGACCTGCATGGTTCTGGATACGCTATAACCCAACTTTCGGGATGCTTCTTGCTGAAGGGTCGATGTAGTGAAGGGCGGGGCAGGGGATCGTTTGCCGGGTTTGACCTGGATCTCGGTCACTTTATACGAGGCTCCTTTGCAGGACTCAAGAAATTTCTCAGCCGATTGAGCATTGGGTTGTTTCTTTCCTTCTGCTAAGAAAGAAAATTGGCGTCCCTCTGCATCTGGCGACTGAAATGACGCTTCTATTTTAAATTGGCTTTCGGAATTAAAGGCATTGATCTCTCGTTCTCGTTCCGCGATCAGGCGTACGGCAACACTTTGCACCCGACCGGCACTCAGGTTGTTACGCATGCTCATCTTGCGCCAGAGAACCGGACTCAACTCAAATCCCACGATTCGATCCAGAATACGTCGAGCTTGTTGAGCCATCACCAGATTCATATCCACCTTGCGTGGCTTCTCAACAGCCGATTGAATTGCCGGTTTAGTGATCTCGTGAAAAACGATCCGCTTGGTGTTTTTCGGGTCTAAACCCAAGACCTCACAAAGATGCCAGCTGATGGCCTCACCCTCTCGGTCCTCATCCGTTGCCAACCACACTTCCTTTGATTTCTTTGCCAGTGACTTGAGTTCGCTGACTACTTTTTCTTTATCTGGGGAAATGATATATCGTGGTTCGAAATGATTGTCTATATCGATGCCCATGCCAGCTTTCTCCAGATCACGTATGTGACCGAAACAACTTTTCACCTGAAAATCAGATCCTAAGATCTTTTCTATGGTTTTGGCTTTAGCCGGACTCTCTACGATCAGTAAATTCTTAGCCATGAGGGACATTGAAGTAAAAAACCGCTTTTCAGCGGTTGCAAATTAGAGCAAGATTAGGAAATTTTCCATCAACGGGGATTTTCTACTCATTTGTGTGGTATCAACAAAGCCTGTTTTAGCTTGTCAATCACTTGGTCCTCAGACTACTCCACACACGTTCAGCCCAGCGGTTATAATCTTTTCCGGAGGGGTGCAATCCATCGCTTGTTATCAACTCCGGGTCTGCTGATGCCTCCCTCGTCAGGTCTGTAATATATATATAGCTGATGCCATGTTTTTGACAGATTCGTTCTTTTGCACCGTTGTATTGATCGATCGTACTTGCGATCTCCTCGCGGTTTCGGTCTGCCGCATATGGGGTTACTCCCCAGTCGGGTATAGATAATACGCGAACCCTATCAGCGTCATTTGTGCCATACTTAAGAGCCCGAATAAGTAGTCGTTCAAATTCCGGCTCAAATGATTCAACCGGTCTGCCCCGGTATTGATCATTCACGCCGATCAGCAGGGTGACCAGATCATGGTCATGTAGGATGGGCTGCGTGGTTTCTTCCTTATCGATGGCAGCACTTAATTCATCACTGGTCCAGCCCGTTTTGGCGATCACTTGTAAATGCCCTACCGGACCATTATTTTGGCGAAGGATAGTGGCTAGTTGGTATGGAAAGCTGTCTTGTGCTGGGACGGACTCGCCGATCGTGTAGGAGTCCCCCAGTGCCAGGTATTTATTGATTCTGATCATTACTGTTTTTTGCTAACAAGAAAATGTATGATCTCTTGACAAACCTGCTCGTCGCGGTATATGCGTCTGTGTCCCAAGCCCGCTGTGGTCACAAATCGAATGTTTGTAAGCTTCAATTGTATGGTAGGCATGATGTCATCGTACGGGGTGATGTCATCATTACGGTCATGCACCCAAAGAATCGGGTTGCTGAGCGTTCGTGCCACTCGATTCACGGAGAACCAGGATGTGGGGTGATCGCTTTTTTGTTCGATCAACACATCGATCCGTTTCATGATGTTAGTTGATAATTGTAGAGTCGCCTGGAGCTGTTGCAAGGCCGAACGGGTTTCCGTGGCTGGGGCGATCAGCACTACGCGATCCGATATTCGAGGCGGTTGCTCGTCTAACGCCAAACTCAATGAAAGGCCACCGAAAGAATGTGCGATATAGCCATCGATCGGCCCCCATGTAGCCCGTATCGACTGAATCAGTTTTCTGTATCGGAGGGAGTGGATTGTTTTTCCTTCACTATCGCCATGCGCCGGGGCATCAAAAGCAATCACTTCCGCCCCCTCATGACACAGTGCTTCAATCAAATGAGCAAAATTTCGGGCAGAAGAGGAAAATCCATGAAGGATCAGAATCTTGCTTGAGCCACCCTTGTTCCATCTCCATCCCTGGCATTTGTCGCCCGATTCTATCAATTGAAGGGCCTCCGCCTGTTGAAAGATAGAAGGAAGTGGTTTTTGGGAGCGGGCCTGCGGGGTGATGAACAGTGTGAAAGCCTGTTTGGCCGCCCAGGCAGGCCAAAGCCAGGCACCGATCCGAAACCAAAGACGATAAAGTGTTAGCACGGCGCAAAGTTATCATCCATTCAACTATTTATTCGATGCGTTGTTTACTTACTTTTGCCGCGCGGAAACAGCCGAACTTTCTTATGTACAACATTACCTTTCAATTTGAGCAACCCGGTCTGGAACCTCGGACGCTGACCGGAGTAGAACCCGGACAAAGCATCCTGGAGGTTGCCCTCAAAAATGATATCGACCTCCATCATAATTGTGGTGGTGTATGCGCCTGCAGCACTTGCCACCTGTATGTTCAGCAAGGCGAACAACACCTGGAGGAGCTGAGCGATAAGGAGGAAGATTTCATCGATCGCGCTGTTAACCCCAGACTGAATTCACGTTTAGGCTGTCAGTGTCTTCTACAAGAGGGGCAAGGTTCGATCGTCGTCACATTGCCTGATCAAACACAATTCCTCGGCGAATAATAACTACCTATGGCACATTTCGAACCCCCCATTCATTGGTCCGATCACGAGGACATCGCCCTGAAACTCTACGAGCGATTCGGAGATGAGTTCAATGAAGGACGGATTTATCGTATCCGGTTCACCGAGCTGTTGGAATGGGTGTTACAAATACCCGGTTTTGTCGGTACACGCGAACAAAGTACAGAAGGCCACCTGGAGATGATCCAAAGCTCTTGGGTCTATGAATGGCGCGACAATCAGCGTTGACTCATTCGCCTTTAGTATCTTAGGGGCCGTAATGCCAAGCCTCGAAACATCTCCTTTTCAGTCCGTTCGACATTTCATTTTCGACATCGATGGTGTGTTGACAGACGGTTCCGTTTGGGTCATGCCCGGTGGCGAGCAAGTCAGGCGCATGAACATAAAAGACGGCTATGCCCTTCAGCTGGCCATCAAAATGGGTTACACCGTTACCGTCATATCCGGTAGTGCCCGATCCGCGGTTGATGACCGTTTACTGAAATTGGGGATTCTTGATGTTCATTTTGGCGTTGTCGACAAAGCATCCTTTCTGTTGGCCCGAATGAGTGAAATGGGCTGGGATCCTAGCCTAGCGCTCTATATGGGCGATGATGTTCCGGACCTTGGGGCCATGTCTTTAGTGGGATTAGCCTGTTGTCCGAGTAATGCAGCTACCGATATTTTATCCGCCGCTCAATACGTTTCTCCACAGGGAGGTGGTATGGGCTGCGTGCGCGATGTGATCGAACAAGTCCTGCGTTTGAATGATCATTGGAATCATCAATCCGACATTGCTTCCCGTTAAACATGCCACCGATCCTTGCTTTTTTACGATTGATCCGTTGGCCGAATTTGGTGTTCATTGCCATCACCCAATGGTTAGTATATTTTTGCTTGTATCGTCCGTTGGCCGAAAGCCAGAGCGATGGGATTAACGACTTGCGTATTTTTTGGTGGATACTCGCCTCCGTTCTGATCGCAGCGGCTGGTTATGTGATCAATGATTATTTCGATATCAATATCGATGAAGTAAATCGTCCCCAACGACAAGTAGTAGATAAATTGATTTCTCGTCGATGGGCCATGTTCTGGCATCTTAGCATGAGCCTCGCCGGTTTAGGATGTACAGCATTGGCCGTTCGTTGGGAGTCGCATGCTTACCTGTTTTTTGCCAACATCGCCTGCGTCATCGCCCTTTGGCTTTACTCCACCCACCTAAAGAAAACGCTATTGGTCGGGAACATACTCATTGCACTGCTTACCAGCTGGACGGTCTGGGTGATTTTTCTTTCTCAATTCAGCTGGGCTGAACTTTTTGAGGCCCCCAACGCTTCTCGCCAAAAATTGATCCGTATCGTACTCTTGTATACGGTCTTTTCATTCGTGATCACCCTGATCCGGGAAGCAGTGAAAGACATGGAGGATCGGATAGGGGATGCTCGCGCAGGCTGTCGAACCCTCCCCATCGTATGGGGTTTTCCGGCGGCGAAGATCTATACGGCCGTGTGGACAGTTGTCCTCATCGGCATGTTATTGATCGTTCATGCGTATGTGCTGCCATTCGGTTGGTGGCTGGCATCCCTTTATGCGCTCTCCGCACTGATCGCTCCTTTGGTGATTTTTCTCTCTAGGTTGATCCCGGCGCAAAAACAGGAAGAATTCGCTGACTTAAGTAAGATCCTGAAATGGGTGATGTTGGCAGGTATCTTATCCATCTTGTTTTTTTATTTTCTATTATGAATCCAATCGTACTAGCCTCGGGCTCACCAAGACGAAAGCAATTGCTCGAGTGGGCTGAAATTTCATTCGAAGTACTCGTCTCGAATACAGAAGAAGATTTTCCGCCTCATCTTCCAATGACAGAAGTGCCGATACATATTGCCCGCAATAAAGCGTTGGCTGTGCAGCAGCAATTATCAACAGATCAGGTAGTCTTGGCCGCCGATACTATTGTTGTGCTCGGCGATCATATTCTCGGGAAACCGGTGCATCGTGAGGAGGCGATAAGTATGCTATTGGCCTTACAAGGTAGCAGACACGAGGTTATAACGGGCGTAGTGATCCGAAAAGGCGAAAAAGAGTATGCATTCTCCGATAGTACGATAGTCGATTTCCATTCTCTTTCCGAAGCAGAGATTGAGCACTACGTCGATCGGTATAAGCCTTTTGATAAAGCAGGCGCCTATGCCATACAGGAATGGATCGGAGTCGTAGGCATTCGCTCTGTGCAAGGTGATTTTTATAATGTTATGGGGTTGCCGGTTAGCCGAGTCGTACGGGCCTTACGTGATTTTTCTATCTAGCGACCGGTCTTTTTCACCTTGTTTCTTTTTGTTAGATGAATAGGTTTGCTCTCCAACAAGATGCGAGAACGGTGGTTACATGATTTATGGGCGGGGCAGGATTGGAACGGATGGCCCTTACGTACTACAAAGGGACAACGCTTACTGGTGCTTGATCCCGGAAAATGGAATCAGGATCAGGGGCCAGATTTTTTACTGGCAAAAATTTTCATCGATCAAGTGTTATGGGTGGGTTCGGTTGAAATTCATCTAAGAGCAAACGATTGGTTTCGCCATGATCACACCAGAGATCCACATTATTTTCCAGTCATACTTCATGTAGTCTGGATGCAGGATCCACTTCATCCCAACATTCCCACGCTTGAGCTTTCCCGGTTTCTTACAGTGCCTCGTTTAAGAGAATTAATTCGTTTTATGAGTCGAGTAGGGGAATTGCCCTGTCATAAACGAATGAGACCAGTTCCTGATTTGGTATGGAAAGAATGGAGATGTGAATTATTGAACCATCGATTGAACAGAAAAAAAACTGGGTTTAAAAATGGTTCGGGTGGTTTCAGAAACCGATTGGCTCGACAAATGGGAGCCTGGGTCAATCGCGAAATCTTTGAATCCATCGACGCCTCCATTTCGGATGAACTGATTCATGAAATCCGATCTGATCCGGACTTGGTCACGGCCATTTACTTAGGTCAAAGCGGATTGCTTTTAGAAAGTAATGGCGACCTCTATTTAGACAAGCTGTTTGTCGACTATGATAATTTACGAGCAAAGTATGCACTCAATCCTCCATATCGTCAGTTGCTATGGATGCGTATCCGTCCGGCGGCTAATCCGCTTTTTAGGATGGTACAACTCGCTCATTTGATCCATGGCGAGTGGCAAGAGGTGAAAAAGTGGAAGGGGCGAACAGCTGATGAGGTACGAATGGCATTGAAAGAAATCGTGCTAAATGATTATTGGATCGCCGGACGGCAAACAGCATTCAGTGAATCAACGATCGATTCGCTGCTGATCAACCTATGGGCTTATTTGGAGGTATATACTGCTGAACAACTCATTCTCCGATTAAGTGATTTTAGGTTTGAGAACAATCGTTTTACTCGTTTATATAGGTCTCTTGAACTGGCAGCCATTTCCGCAGCCGATTCGCAGGCAATGTTGGAACTGAATGAATATTTCTGTCAGCCGAATCGATGTTCGGCTTGCCTGCTAGGGAGGTATTGGTGTCAGGACCAGGCACCCCAGTCGATCTGAACAAGAATGTCGGGATGAAGGCTATAGCGTACCGGGCAGGTATCGCCCACTTTTTTGAGCAGTTCGATGGTTTTAGGGTCGATCGATTGAAGCTCTGCCGGGATCTCAAATGTCAACTCGATGCGTTCGATACGGCGTGGAGCGGCGGCCATGATTTTGTTTACTGTAGTCTTGATTCCATTCAGGTCAAACCCCATGGATCGGGCCTTGATCCCCATGACCGTCAGCATACAACTGGCCAGGCTGGTGGCCGTCAGATCGGTGGGGGAGAATCGTTGGCCCAGGCCATTATTGTCAATTGGTGCATCGGTTTCCATGGCCGACCCGCTGGCCAAGTGCATGCAAATTGTTCGAAGTTCGCCTTTGTATTGAACAGAAGATGTCATGAGCTTGTTTTGGTGTAAATTTACACCACATACTTGCTCATGCGCATCCTATACACTTTATTGTTCATTTGCTGCCTATCGGTTACGGGTGTATTCGCTCAGCAGCCGATTTCTAAAAAAGAACAAAAGAAACAACATATCAACCAGTTGATCCGGCAGGCGGAGGAAGGAGCCCTGGTATACAACCGTCATAATATTTTCGGTATACAGGTCAGTAACATGGGATACGGCGTTTTTTATGAACACGGAAGGGTAAAAAACGCTCGTAAAGCCAATCTTTTCCGAATTGACATCGCGGAGATCAAGGATCGGAAAGAAGATAAAGTACAGAATACGGCCAACGGATTTATCTTCTTTGGCAACCCTTACATCTACGGTAAGATCAACAACTTTTATCAGGCCAAGTTGGGCTATGGGCAACAGTTGATACTCGGTCAGAAGGGCAATAAAAATGGGGTGTCAGTGACCGGTATTTATGGCGGTGGATTGTCTCTCGGATTGCTTCGGCCCTATTACCTACAAGTGATCGATCCGGTCACCAACGAAGATAAATTCATTAAATATTCTGCAGCTGACAGCTCCCTATTTTTGGGTAATACGATTCTGGGTGGAGGAGGATTGAGCAAAGGATGGAATGAGATGAAATTCACCCCCGGACTTTTTGGCCGTGCCGCTCTGCGGTTCGATTATGGTCGTTTCAATGAGGCCGTTTCCGGTATTGAGTTGGGCGTTACAGGCGAATTTTATTCCAAAAAAATCTCCATTTTGGCCGGCCCCAATGACCGAAACTTCTTTTTTCAAGGTTACATCGCCCTGCTGTTTGGCAGGCGTAAATAAGCGGGTTAATTTCGCACCATGACTGAGTTGCCTGTCGTCTCTGCCGAATCTGCTCGCTTCAAGAAGCCAGATTGGCTGCGTGTAAAACTTCCGATCGGGGAGAATTATAAGCACGTACGCGGACTGGTCGATACACATAAACTTCATACCATTTGCGAGAGCGGCAATTGCCCGAATATGGGTGAATGCTGGGGTGCCGGTACCGCTACATTCATGATACTTGGCAATATCTGTACTCGAAGTTGTGGATTCTGCTCTGTTGCCACTGGTCGGCCTTTACCGGTCGATTGGGATGAGCCGCAGCGTGTGGCAGAAGCTATCCACCTGATGAAAGTCAAACATGCCGTGATCACCTCAGTGGACAGAGATGAACTACCGGATGGCGGAGCTGCTGTCTGGTACAATACCATTTACGCCGTTAAGCAATTGAATCCGGACACCACACTAGAGACATTGATCGGTGATTTTAAAGGCAAGAAAGAAGATATTCAACGGGTGATCGATGCAGCCCCGGAAGTGGTTTCACATAATATCGAAACGGTTGAGCGACTCACCCGACAAGTCCGTATCCAGGCAAAATATTGGCGTAGCATGGAAGTGATCCGGACCCTCAAAGAAGGAGGCATGCGCACCAAAAGCGGCATCATGCTCGGTTTAGGGGAGGAGAAAGAAGAAGTGATGCAAACCCTGAGAGATCTTCGGGCGAATGGATGCGATGTGGTTACGATCGGGCAGTACCTGCAACCGACGAAGAAACATTTACCCGTTCATCGCTTTGTACACCCGGATGAGTTTGCTGCATTCCGCGATTACGGTTATGAGATCGGGTTAGATTATGTGGAGAGTGGTCCGCTTGTCCGATCCTCCTACCATAGCGAAAAACATGTGATCCCCAACTATGGTCGGGATCAATGGTTGGCACAAAAACAATCTTAGTTGAAGTCATTACTATTTTTTTTATTGGTGCCTTTTGCTGGCCTGGCACAATGGAATTGGCAATCTGTCGATACGGCCTACGGAATTTTGCCTTCCTCCGTCAGGGTGTTTAAAACGATTGACCCGGTAGGCGGCAAACCCAATGTAGCTTTTTATGTGGAGGCAGATCTTCGTGATGCATCGATCGAATTCCGTTCCGATACCAGCTATAAAAGAAGATTGACGCCTGATCAGTTCCAACAGAAGCTTTCATCTCCGTTAGTAATTGTCAACACCAGTTTTTTTTCTTTCTCCACCCATCAGAATTTGAATATGATGATGGATAAGGGCCGTATGACAGCTTTTAATGTACATAGCTTGCCTGCTAAGGGAAAAGACACGCTGAAATATCGTCATCCATTGGTCGCGACCTTGGGCATTACAGCGAAGCGTACGGCAGACCTTGCCTGGACCTATACCGACTCATCTGCATCGTTACCATGGGCCAGTCAACTCGCTATGCCCTATTTGTTGGATAGCCAGGCTGTATTTGCAAGAAGCGCAGTTTCCGTGCCTTTGAAGAAATGGAAAATGCAGACGGCTGTTTCTGGCGGACCGGTGCTTGTTCAAAACGGTAAAGTGATGGTGACGAACAACGAGGAATGGAAATTTGCAGGGAAGGCGATCAATGATAAACATCCCCGAACAGCAATGGGTTATACAGCAGATGGTCGTATTATCATTCTTGTTGTGGAAGGACGTGCCCTAGGCAGGGCGGAGGGAACTACTCTTACGCAAACGGCAGAGATGTTGGTTTCGATCGGATGCGTGGAAGCGTTGAACCTGGATGGGGGAGGCAGCAGCTGTTTACTTGTGAATGGGAAAGAGACGATTCGTCCCTCCGACAGGGAAGGTCAGCGCGCCATACCCGGTATTTTCTACATCGCAAATAAGAAGTAGCCTATCAGGCTTCCCAGATCAAAGCACTGGCGCCAAGGATCGCTGCATCCGCTTCTTTTAGTTCGCTGAACATCAATTTAACCTTGTTCTTGAATACCTGTACCAGGTTTGCTTCCATGGCTTTACGCGTTGGATTCAGGATCATATCTCCGGCTTTTGTTACGCCGCCGAATAATACGATGGCTTCTGGAGAGGAAAACATGACGA
>CANGWB010000019.1 GCA_947457465.1 Chitinophagaceae bacterium
ATACAATTCCCAAGGTTGGTTGTAAGAGGAGTATAAGGTAGCGAGGCGTTGTTCGTCGGGGGAAAGGGTCACTTGGTGACTTCCTTCTCCTTTTGTCAGCTGCGTACGTTGATTATCGGAGAGACGTATCCGATAAAAATGTTGCTCGCCCGGATGCGGCTCATTGCTGGTGATGTAGAAATACTTGCGATCCGTTGATAATTGTGCTTGCTGTACCTCAAAATTACCGGAGGTGATGGGAGATGTTTTTTTGCCGGACACTTGGTATTTATACAGATGAGCATAGCCGGAACGTTCGGAGCGGTACCAGAAATGATCGTCGTCAATCCAACCGACAGCATTTCCGCCCCATCCCGGAATGCCGGGTCCGCCGATCCAGGCTTCATCACGCTGACGATCGGCCAATGTCATCTTCCGGCTGCTGGTATCCCAGCAAAGCAGCCATCGGTCTTTGTTGTCTTGAGAACGTACTTCGATCATGGCTTGTTTACCTGAGGGCGACCAGTACATGCCTGCATAGATCAGCGCGCGGATTTTCGAAGAGTCGGTTCGTTTCCCGTTCGTCTCCCACATGTAGTCGGGCAGGTCGTAAATGCCGGGGATTTCCTTCGCAGCGATCTTGATCAGGGTGTCTAACTGACGATCATAGACGAACATTTCATAATCGCCTTGTGGCGCACCCACTTTTGTGCGTGTTTCGATTTCTTGGGTAAAACCACTTTCTGTCACATAATTCGGTACTTGTGCGATTTTTCCGCTGCCAGGTCGAAATAGTGTATAACTGATGAAGCGGCCGTTCGGACAAAGCTGTAGCTGTTGAACCATGCGATCGTCCAGTGAAATACTACGGATCTCTTTTTGTTTGGGCAGGCTGTTTTTGTACTTGTCGGCCGCATCTTTTTTCTCCTTTCGCTCACGCAGTACTTGCATCACGGCGAGCTGATCTTGCTGAAGCCAGTTTTCCTGTGTCGCTTGTTTTGGGTTGCGTGTACCGGCACCAGTCTGTCCACGTGTAGGCATACCGCTTTCCGGTTGCTTTACCTGAATTAGTTGTTCAAGTGTGCCGTTCTGTCTGTCCCACGAAAACAATTGTTGTCGGCTGGCAAACACGATCCGGTTGCCCTGAAAACTGAACAGCGGATTTGATTCAACCTCGGCGGTTGAAGTGATCTGCGTGGTCTTATTTTTTTTGATATCCCACAGATAGATATCTCCTCGATACGTGTAAACTGCTGCGGATCGATCAAGGTTGTATTGATATCGTCCTGTTTGATTGAGCCGTTCTTTTTCGGTCGAACTGATTTTTTTAGGTGCCACCTCATTCAATTGGAGACCATAGAGAGAGTCGCTGGGTGATTTGTCGGGGTTCCAGGAAAAATACAAGGTTTGCCCGTCCGGACTCCAAAACGGATTGGAGGGGGAGCTGCCGATCCATTTGGGATCACGCATGATAGATGGAACAGAAAGCGTTGTCTGCTGTCCGATCACTAGCGTGCCGGAAAAAAGGAAGAGGATGGTTATGATTCTTTTCATGATGGTAAGGTTGAGCCGCATCAAATATACCGATACAAAAAAGCCGGTCAATGACCGGCTTTTAATCAAAAGGCTTTCGTGTTTTTTGTCACCGGCTTTCGCTCGCCTTTCAGAGTGGCGGCGAGCTTTACTGCTTCGTAGGCGTTAATGATACCTCCGGAGCGGGAAAGTTCAGCGAGAGGCACCTCCTCGCCATTGCCCGGATTGCGAACAGTTCCTTCGGGCTTTTGTGCCGATTGCTCGATCACTTGCTTGACTTGAGCGGCTGTGAGGGAAGGGAAATATTCCATGATCAGCGCGGATAAACCGGCAACCACTGGCGAGGCCATGCTGGTTCCTTGCAGGTATTGGTACGTATTGGTGCCGGGTACGGTAGACCAAATCTTAACCCCGGGTGCGAAAACATCCACTTCATTTTTTCCATAGTTAGAAAAATTGGCAGTCAGCCCGCCAATCTTAGGATCACCACTGGCACCTACGGTGATCCAGTTTTTGGGGCGACCTCCATCGAGCAACTGAGGATTGGGGTAATTATAAGTGGTGTCAAGATTTTTGGCATCGTTTCCGGCCGCATGAACCAATAGAACATCTTTTGATTCGGCATAACGCACCGCTTCATCTACCCATTTTTTGTGTGGGGAGAAACTTTTTCCAAAACTCATATTGATCACACGAGCACCATTGTCAACGGCGTATCGGATCGCTAAAGCGATATCCTTGTCATGCTCATCACCATCGGGCACAGCGCGTAGAGTCATGATCTGTACATTGTCAGCCACGCCATCCATGCCAACACCATTGTTTCTAGCGGCACCAATGATACCCGATACGTGTGTTCCGTGCACCGCAGCATCCAGACCCACCATCAGGTTATTATTGCCGTAGGAGCGGTCTTTTAAGTCATCATATCGATCGTTCACTACCTGATTTCGGTAGGGGGTGGGTGCTGTTTCAGCGGCGTTAGCTTTCGATTCTTCGGATTCAAGATAGTTCTTGAATTCCTTGAGAAATTCGACGTTCGTGGTTTCGAGCATGTCATTGGCGGAGAGTAATCCATAGATCATGCTCTTGGCCTTTTTGACTTCGGGATCATCGGATGTCAGATCCCCCAACTCTTTACCCGTAAACGAATCTTTACCCATTGCCTTGCGGAGGATGCTATCGCTTTTGACAAAGTTTTGAAAGGCTCGGCGCATCATGATCAGCTGCATACCATTGTCATTGCTGGCCATTTCTGTCTTGGCTCGGCTCCACATCTCGTATTCATAGCGCTCTTCTGGCGATAGAGTAGCTACCTCCACTCTTTTACCTTCCCACTTCTCTCTGAGTCCATGGTAAACCCGTGCGGCCTCGTAAGAATCCTTCTCTACATTTTCACCTTTGCTGTTGCCCAGAAAATTCCATCCGTGTACATCATCGATGTATCCGTTCTTGTCATCATCCTTTCCATTGCCGGGAATCTCTTTTGGGTTTCTCCAAAGAACTGATTTAAGGTCTTCATGTAGCGTGTCGATACCGGAATCGATCACGGCTACGATCACGGTATTGCTTTTCTTGTTATTGCTCTTCAGCCATTGATAAGCTTGATCGATCGATATCCCCTGAAAGCCATTCGAACTGGCGTTCAGATGCCAGCCTTTGAGTGAGTCGGTGGCTGTTGTGCTTGTTTGAGCTTTGGCAGACCATAATTGAGTGGTCAGCAAGAAGGCGAAAACAACAGGACGTAAAATGAATCTGTATTTCATATTGATGATTGATAAGGAAAAATACGGAATGGGTTCGTACTGCCTAAGTGGTTTACCCGCTTATAGGTTTATTTATGAAAAATTTAGTTTAAAGGTCGAATCGGATGCCTTGAGCTAAGGGGAGATTTCGGCTGTAATTGATGGTATTGGTCTGCCTGCGCATATATACTTTCCAGGCATCACTGCCACTTTCTCTTCCGCCTCCGGTTTCCTTCTCTCCACCGAAAGCACCACCGATCTCTGCTCCGGAGGTGCCTATGTTCACGTTGGCAATCCCACAATCGCTTCCGGTGGCAGACAAAAACTGCTCCGCTTCTCGAAGATTGAGGGTCATGATCGCAGAAGAAAGCCCCTGTGGTACCCCATTCTGAATGGCGATGGCTTCCTCCAGACTTTCATAGGTGATGAGATACAGGATCGGCGCAAACGTTTCGTGCTGTACGATCGCCAAATCCGGTTTCACCTCTGCGATGCAGGGTTTGACATAACATCCGCTTTCAAATCCTTTTCCTTCGAGTAGGCCACCTTCTAGTAAAAAACTGCCCCCTTGTTCCTTGCAGGATTGGATCGATTGTAAATATTGTTCAACTGCGAGTTTGTCGATCAACGGACCCATATGGTTGTTCGAGTCAAGCGGATCGCCGATGCGGATCTGTCCGTATGCCTTTTTCAAACGCTCTTTTACCGCTTCATAGATAGATCGATGAATGATCAATCTTCGAGTAGTGGTACAACGTTGGCCGGCCGTGCCGACGGCACCAAAGACAGCCGCAGGGATCGCGATGTCCAGATCTGCTTCCGGGGTGATGATGATGGCATTGTTTCCACCGAGCTCAAGCAAGGAACGCCCCAGTCTTTTTCCAACAGCAGCGGCCACTTCTTTTCCCATACGAGTAGATCCGGTGGCAGATATCAATGGTACACGGGTGTCGGCACTCAGCCATTCACCCACTTCTCTTCCTCCGTTGATCAATACGCTGATCCCTTCCGGCAGATCATTCTTACGGAATACTTCCCCTACGATCAATTGACAGGCGATGGAACAGAGGGGTGTTTTTTCGGATGGTTTCCAGATACAAACATCGCCACAGACCCAGGCCAGCATCGTGTTCCAGCTCCAAACGGCAACAGGGAAATTAAAGGCGGATATGATGCCGACGATCCCCAGCGGATGATATTGTTCATACATCCGATGTGAGGGTCTTTCGCTGTGCATGGTGAGTCCGTGAAGCTGACGAGAAAGTCCAACTGCAAAATCACAGATATCGATCATCTCTTGTACTTCACCCCATCCTTCCTGAAGACTTTTACCCATTTCATAAGAAACGAGCTGTCCCAGTGCCTCTTTTTTGCTACGCAATGCTTCACCGATCTGACGAACGATCTCCCCCCGGTGTGGTGCCGGTAGTTGACGCCAACTAGTGAAGGCAGATTGGGCAGAAGAGAGTGCTGTTTCATAAGTTGCCCGGTCAGCGCCCTTCACTTTTCCGATCAATTTTCCATCTACAGGTGAGTATGACTCCAGCCACTCGCCGGTAGACTCCAGCCAATTTGATCCGGTGCTGACACCGGTATGCTCAGGGGTTAATCCCAATTGCTTTAAAAATTGCATAGCTATCGATTGTTTTATAAAGTTACCTGAAATCCGCCGCTGAGCCACCTCCCTGGCATAGGCGCCCCGAGTAAGTCGCTGTAACGCGTATTGAAAAGATTATCGGCTTGCAGATAGGGCGCAAAACGATTTTCTCTTCCGGTGTATACCAATTTTATGTTCATCAAGAAATAGGAGGGAGTCAAGGTTGTGGAAAGCGGGGACGATGTTTGGGCAGAACGTTTTTTATACAGGCCTCCGATAGAGCCCGACCATTTCCCGATCCGGTATTCAACTAGGCCATTCATTAAAAAGCGGGCATGACTATTCAAATAAATTCCGGCTCCACCATTAGGAGCCTGGTTGTCGAGCCAAAGAATCCCTAATTGCGCCAGCAGGCGTCCATTGCCGATGCTGTCTCTATACTGCAGGTCAGCTTCCCATCCGATCGTCTTCACCCGATCTACATTTTTGGCCAATGCATAGTTGCCCGTTGGGATCAGATTGATCTGACGGGGCATATTGGCATACGGGGTATTTACCCAATCGATCAAACGTTTGTGATCTCGATAGAAAATACTCGTGTGTAAATAAAATTTCTTTTGGATGTTGATGTCATACCCGAATTCGGCTTGCCAGGCATCTTCAGGGGAAAGCGATGGATTGCCGATTCGTCCGCTGCTGACAGAGGTTTTGTTGTAGTTGTTGTATCGCTCCGTGAAATCTGCATCCCGGAAAGAGCGTCCGGCTGAGAAGCGAAAATTGTGATATGCGGGAGAGAAGGAAAGGCTCAACTGGGGGATCAGTATGGTACCGTATAATTCGTCGTGTGTTGCTCGGAGTCCGCCATTCGCGTTCCACTCCGTGTTAAATTGATAATGTGCGGTTCCGAAGAGAGAGAATTGTTCAATGCGGTGATTCCCGCGGTCGTTCGACTGGATGCTACGCTGGAAGGCTTGTATCCCTCCTTGATATTGTAGCGCATGATCCGCTCCACCCTGATATCGAAGCTGGAATTGCGCAAGACCCATTTCATTTCGATTGGCCACGGCAGCCGGACGAAATCGATAGATGTCCAAGGTTTGTTTATAGCTTAAGTCGGCCTGCCAAATACCCTTATTCGTTGCTTTATTGATCTGCAAGTGATTCCACCAACTGTTCACCATTTCAGTAGCCGTATCACTGACAAACCCGGTGTAAAAATTTTGCGCGCCGAAATCCCGTCCATCCCAAGCGGTGCGAGCTTTTAGCTTCCATCCCTTTTGAAAATCGTGCTGCCAGGCTGCTTGTATCGTGTTCAGTTGAAAGTACCCGCGGGTTCCTCGTTGTGGAGCCCCATCGCTGTTACGACTGTTTGCCGATAAAGAGAATCGGTCATTTTTTTGTTGAAGAGCCGCTCGAACCTGTGCTTGCCAAAGCTGATAGGCTCCGGTACCGATAGAACTCTGAAGTGATATTTTTTTAGGGGATCGTTTTTCGGAGAAAGTTTTAGTGAAAACATGAATTACACCGCCCACTGCTTCTGATCCCCAAATGGCTGCAGCCGGTCCTTTTAATATTTCAATTCGATCGATCTCTGATGGATCGATGGGGATGTATGCGTTGAAGTGACCGGTCAGCGGATCGTTGAGACGGACCCCATCGATGAGCACCAATACCTGTTGAAAGGTTCCACCTCGGATCAGCAGATCTCCTTGCACGCCTTGCGGTCCGCGTTGTTGCACTTCTACACCCGGGATGAATCGCAATAGATCATCGATCGAGTGTACGGGTGAACGCGACAACAGGCTGCCCGGGATCACCCAAACGTTCCGTCCGGTTTGCCGAGTCGATTGTTGGTTGCCATGGGCGGTGAGGCTGACTTCAGATAAAAGAAGGGGGTCGTCCTGAGCTAAAACAGAAACAGAAAAAAACAATAAGCAGGAGAGGAGCGCGAGTCGGTGAAATAGTTTTTGCATAGCGCCGCAAAAGTACAGGCTAATTCGTTCTCAGTATTTTTTCAATCGACTGATCGTATGGGTAGTGGAGTGCCCTACCAGGATCGGGTTAATGATGACTTTGCCACCTCGTTTGAGCACGCTCTCAGCACCAGCTATTTGCTCAGGGTTGTAATCGCCACCTTTAACCAGTACATCCGGCTCAATGAATTCGATCAGTTCGGCTGGCGTGTCTTCCTCAAAAACGATCACGGCATCAACAAATACCAGTGCAGCAATGATCTGTGAGCGGGTGGTTTGAGATTGTATCGGACGTTCGGATCCTTTCAGTCGTTTTACCGATGCATCGGAATTTATCGCTACGATTAATTTAGTTCCTTCTTTGGCAGCCTGACCCAAAGAAAAAAGATGTCCTTCGTGCAGCAGATCGAAGACGCCGTTGGTAAATACAACGGTTTGACCGAGCATATGCCAGTGGTTGACCTGTTGGCGGGCCTGCTCTTTGGTCAGAATTTTTTGAAGATATGTTTCCGGGTGTCTCATGCAACTTTTCGCTTGGAGCCAATGCCGGCAAAACTGGCCAGTCCACCGATTAATACCACTCCTGTCTGAACCAACCACAGCAGCCAACCGAATGCGATGGACGGAGCTAGCGCCACCCCATAAAGTTCCATTGTTTTTTGGATCAGGTAGGCGTAGGCGCCGATTCCACCCGGGGAGGCGATCATACCCACACTGCCGGCAGATAGTATGCTAAAGGCTACTGGAATACCCAGGCCCTGCGTTTCAGAAAAAGCCAGTAAGCCGATGTATCCGCCGGCCAGGTAGCAGATCCACATGATGAGGGTGAGAAATAAAAATGTCCCTCTTGCCTTGAGGTGTTGGATAGACCGGAGCCCTTCCAGGAATTGCCGCTGAAACCGACGAATCCGCTCGTTGATCTCACTGATTCGGGTATGTCTTAGTTTCCACCACATAAAGGCTCCGACACCGATCAATAGGAGTCCGATTATCCAAATCGCCAGTCCGCTGTCAGAAGCAGTATCTCCGGAGGAACTGTTTTCAAAAAAGGTCTTGATTAATTTGTCGTAGAGATCGGGCTGGATGGCCAGCGTAAGTCCAAAAAACACCAACAGGCAGCAGGCGTCGAACAGTCTCTCCAGCAGGATGATGCCGATCAATTTCTCGACGGGTATACCTGCTTTTTTTCCCAGCAAAGTGCATTTCATCACTTCGCCCAGACGGGGTACGCCTTGGTTTACCAGGTACCCAACCATAACGGCATAAAAGGTGTCCTTTCGTGATACCTCATGACCGAGTGAGACAATCAGCAATCGCCACCGAAGGGCTCTGACCCAATGGCTCAGAAACAGCACCCCGATCACGGGGATGATCAATCCGTAGCGGGTCCCTTGCAAGGCCCGCCGTATTTCCGACCATTGTTCGGCATTCAAATGCCTGAGGGACATCCAAATAAAAAACAAAGCCAGTACAGCGTAGAATAAATTAGATCCGATCTTGGTGAGGCGCTTCGACATGATACTCAATGCGTAAAGCTACCAAATGTCTGCCCATCCGCATTTTGAAAACACTGATTTTCCTTATTTTCTGTACTTTTGCTGCCTTCATGCCGTGATTTGGGGCAGTAGCACCTAACACGTCAAACCAAAGTGTACGCCGATGTCAGCAAAAAAGCGCATTCTCTTTATCGCCAATGAGATGTCTCCATATTTGGAGCTGACTGAATTTTCAGAGATCGTGAATCGGCTGGCGATCAAAGCAAACGATAACAATTTCGAAGTTCGTTGCATCATGCCTCGTTTCGGCACGATCAATGAGCGTCGTCACCGACTGCACGAAGTGGTTCGTCTTTCCGGTATCAATGTGACGGTGGATAATGACGATCTCCCGCTGCAGATCAAGGTAGCTTCTTTACCCAGTGCCCGATTGCAGGTTTATTTTCTAGATAATGAAGAGCTGTTCAAACGGAAATTCGTTTTTCACGATGAGCAGGAAAACTGGTTCGACGACAATGATCTTCGCACGGTATTCTTCTGCAAAGGGGCGTTGGAGACAGTAAAAAAGTTCGGTTGGCCCCCTGATGTCATCCATTGTAGCGGCTGGATGACCGGTTTGATCCCGGCTTATCTCAAAACGGTTTATAAGAAAGAACCTGTCTTTGCTCGCAGTAAGGTTGTCTTTACCCTTGGAGAACTGACGCATAAAGAAAAAATGGGATCCGGGTTTCTTCAGAAGGCGATGATTCATGCTTCTCTGAAGGAAAAAGATTTGGAAGCCTTTAAGGACGGTTCGAATATCTCTATGTTCCGGGGTGGTGCTCAGTATGCAGATGCCATCACATTCGGGGCAGAAAAAATCGACAAGAAACTAACAGAGGAGTTTTCAAAAGTCCGCGGCAAAAAAACCTTGCCTTATAATCCTGAAGGGGATTTAACAGACTATTTACAACTCTATAACGACCTTGCCGGCTAACCCTTTATTCTGTTCATCTACTCTTATGGCAAGACCGATCGTTTCAGGAAAATTTCATGTGATCTACTTCGGTCTGTTGACCCTGATCGCTTTATCATCTTGTACACGCATCAATGAATCGACTCAGTTGGGCGGTGATCTGATCCCACCGGTCGACAACATCAATACATTCGAAGCGTATCTCACCACCGAATCCGATAACCGCAATTTGCTCGATACCACAAAAGTCTATTTCAATGATGAGCTAGCCTTGGGTCATATCAATGATCCGGAGTTCGGCAGTACACACGCGGATGCTTACTTCAATATTAGTCACCCCAATTACTTCTTCTACCCGTATTACAACCGTGATTCCGTAAAAGTGGATTCCGTTGTTTTGTCACTTTCTTATCAGGCCTCTTACGGCGACACCAATAGCAACCTCACCTTGCGGGTCCGGGAGATTGCACAAAATGCAGGGTTCAACGATACAACTGGTTATAGATACAGCCACCCTGCATTCAGCACGGTTGGTCCTGAACTGGGTAATAAGACCTTTCAAGTTAAACGCCTGAGCGATTCAGTGCAGTTCATCCGTAAACGGGATACCTCAAAGATCGCTAATGCCATTCGCATCCGGCTCGATACCGCTTTGGGTCGTCGCCTCGTGAACTACGATACAACGAATACGGCCAATGGGGGCTATCGGAACGACTCGATCTTCAAGAGCCTCTTTAGAGGTTTTGCCATTCAGGCGGACATGTCGGGGAATGCCTTGGTTTATATCAATCCAACCGATGTGTTGAAGACCAAACTCACCGTCTATTTCCGTTTCACGAAGAATGGTGTTACCGACACGACGCAAGCAGATTATTTCCACGCAACCGGCGGCCAGGCGAATCTGGTACGTCGTACCCCCGGTGGCAACTGGTTGAGTTATTTGAACAACGGAATTCCTAGCGATGATAAGATCTATTTACCCACCACACCCGGCTCGATGGCTCAGATACGCATACCGGCGCTAGATACTTTCCGAAATGTTGTAGTGCACCGTGCAGAGTTGATCGCAACTCCTATACCCGGTTTGCAGTCAGGAACCTTCACCTATCCATTGGGTCTTTTCATGGACCGGATCAGCCCCCGAGGTGATACGGCTTACTCCTTTGACAACGACATGCTGCTTTCAAACAACTTCACCGCTTTTACATATGATATAGGCTTATTCGGTGGTCAGTTGAGAAAAGACAGCACCTTCCGTTTCAACATCACCCGTCATGTGCAAAGCATGGTCACGCAGCGGCTTCGAAACGATTCCCTTCGCATCTACATACCCATCCGGGCCTTTATCTACTCACCTTCCTACCAGCTCCGGAATCAACTGTTCGTGACCGACCGGGTTGCTTATGGACGGATCATACTGGCTGGAGGTAATTATCCGGATGCCACCAAGCGCCTACGCTTGCGGCTGGTCTATTCTAAGCTTTGATTCTTTTACAGAAGAAAAGAAAAGCATACGACTCTTATCTTTGCTGAAACCCAATTCAGCATGCCTTATCTGTTTACCTCTGAGTCCGTTAGTGAAGGACATCCCGACAAAGTAGCGGATCAGATCTCCGATGCACTCATCGATCATTTTCTGGCTTTCGATCCCCAATCAAAAGTTGCCTGTGAAACGCTGGTTACAACCGGACAAGTAGTACTGGCCGGCGAGGTTAAATCGCGCGCATACCTCGACGTGCAGGACATCGCCCGTCAAGTGATCCGAGACATCGGATACACCAAGAGCGAGTACATGTTCGAGGCCAACAGTTGTGGTATCCTCTCCGCTATTCATGAGCAATCAGCCGATATTAATCAAGGGGTAGAACGTAAGAAAAAAGAAGATCAAGGTGCCGGTGACCAGGGTATGATGTTCGGTTATGCATCTAATGAGACCCCTCATTACATGCCACTAGCGTTGGATCTTGCCCACAACTTGTTGATCGAATTAGCAGCCATACGTCGAGAGAAGAAATCCCCCATGCCTTACCTCCGTCCGGATGCCAAGAGTCAGGTTACACTTGAATACGACGATAATAACCAGCCGATCCGCATCGATGCCATCGTCATCTCCACGCAGCACGATGACTTCGATGTTGAACCTAAAATGTTGGAGCGCATCAAAAAGGATGTGATCAACATACTCATACCCCGAGTGAAGAAGCGTTACAAGCGTTACGCACACCTTTTCAAGGGGAATATCAAGTATCACGTAAACCCAACCGGTAAGTTCGTGATCGGTGGTCCGCACGGAGATACTGGCCTAACCGGACGTAAGATCATCGTTGATACATACGGGGGCAAAGGTGCACACGGTGGTGGCGCCTTCAGCGGTAAAGACCCGTCTAAAGTGGATCGTTCTGCAGCCTATGCAACCCGTCATATTGCGAAGAATCTTGTTGCAGCAGGTGTGTGCAGTGAGGCATTGGTGCAAGTGTCCTACGCCATCGGTGTAGCACAACCCACCAGCATCAACGTAAATACCTATGGTACGGCTAAAGTTGATCTGACTGACGGACAGATCAGTAAGATCATTGAGGGTGTTTTTGATATGCGTCCTTACTTTATTGAAAAGCGTCTGAAATTGCGCAGTCCGATCTACCGCGAGACAGCTGCCTATGGCCATATGGGAAGAAATCCCGAGGTCAAAACGAAGAGCTTCATCGCACCCGGAGGGAAGACGATCCACAAAAAAGTGGAACTGTTCACCTGGGAGAAATTGGACTATGTCTCCAAAGTGAAAAAAGCTTTTGGTCTCTGATCAATCTGACTGAATCATAAAGGCCCATCCACGGATGGGCCTTTTTTTTCTTTTCTTTGCTCTGTGAAATCATTCCGACAAAGCGCCCCCCGTCCTAAAAAAAGTACATTGGTCATCGGACCCAAAGCCGTGCTGGAAGCACTTGGCTCCGGGATGCCACTGGATCGTATCTACCTGGATCAAAAGGCATTCGGTCCGGCAGTCCAGCAGATCCGAAAATCAGCCGCCGAACGATCGGTTCCGATCCTCATGGTTCCATTTGCCAAACTCGATAGTTTTCATGTGGAAGGACATGAGGGCTGTGTTGCTCAAAAAGCTCGTGTACGTTATCAAGAGTTGCAGGATGTGATCTCCTGGGTCGTTGATCGGGGAGAGACGCCCCTGTTTCTGATCCTAGATGGCATCACGGATGTGCGAAACATCGGGGGCATTGCCCGTACGGCCTATTGTACCGGCGTGCATGCGATCATCATACCAGATAAAGGAGTTGGCGCGTTGCAGGAAGATGCCATCTTGACTTCTGCGGGCGCTTTGGAAAAGATCACGGTATGCAGGGTTAATAGTCTGCTCAAAGCAATCGATGAATTACATTTAAATGGCATTCAGGTCCTGGCTAGTGTCATGCGTTCAGGTGTCTCCATAAGTCAAGCAGATCTTACACAACCGGTTGCCATTCTGTTGGGGGGTGAAGAAAAAGGTATTTATCCGGCCTTATTAAAAGCAGCAGACCAACAGGTGCATATTCCAATGGCTGGTGATTTTGACAGCCTGAATGTTTCAGTTGCAACGGGCATGATGCTGTATGAAGCGATGAAACAACGTAGCCATGGCTAATCCGATTCAATTGATCGAATGTCCGCGGGACGCCTGGCAAGGAAAAGAAGCATTCATTCCGACGGATAAAAAAGTATCCTATCTGCAAGCCTTGTTATCAGTTGGATTTCACACCATCGATGCGGGTAGTTTTGTTTCCCCGAAAGCGGTTTCACAGCTGGCCGATACCGGTAATGTTCTGAAGGCCTTGGACCTGCGAGATACCAATACCCGATTGCTGGTGATCATCGCCAATGAAAGAGGCGGAGAACAGGCGGCGGAGTTTTCATTTGTAGATTACTGGGGATATCCGCTTTCCGTGTCAGAAACCTTTCAACAACGCAATACCCGACAGTCTGTATCAGAGGGCCTTGACCTTGCTAAGCGATTGAACGAACGCGCAGCGCAAAACCAAGCAGAGCTGGTGATCTACATTTCAATGGGATTCGGTAATCCGTATGGAGAGTTGTATCATGAAGATCAGGTGTTGGCACTGGCAGGTGAACTAAAGCAGGCCGGGATAAAAACAGTTTCATTGGCGGATACGGTCGGACTCGCAACACCCGAACAGATAGCTGCACTGGTTACAACATGCAGGAATGAGTACCCCTCGCTGAATTGGGGTGTACATCTTCATGCCAGACCGGAAGGACAAACTCAGAAGATCGCGGCCGCATACGAAGCAGGGTGTCGTCGCTTCGATGGAGCCATCGGTGGTCATGGTGGCTGTCCGTTTGCCGAAGATGAACTGATCGGTAACATCAACACATCTTCACTCATCGATTATCTGACAACCGCTGATCCAACGCTTTTCATCGATCTCGATCGATTCCAGGCGGCCGCTCAGTTGGCTCAAACGATATTTCACTGATGCAGTTCCAATTATCACTGACGCCGGCCCCGTTACCGACACCGATCGATCATCGGCAACGGATCTTATTGTTGGGATCCTGTTTCACCGAACACATCGGGGATGCCCTGAGGGAATGGAAATTTCCAGTGATGCAGAACCCGCACGGTATCCTGTTCGGACCCGATGCCATCTGCCAGGCATTGGGGGATTATAAACAAAGGCGTACATACAAATCCACTGATCTCTTTTATTTGAATGAGTGTTGGCATAGCTGGCATCATCATTCACGTTTCTCTGCTACCGACGTAAACGAAGCATTGCAACGAATAAACGGGTCGATCGGAGCAACGCATGATTTTATTCAACATGCTGATTGGCTTATTCTGACGTTGGGTTCGGCATTTACCTATCGCTTAACAGAATGGGCCGACCCGGGCGGATTGAATGTCGGATCGGCAGTCGCAAATTGCCATCGCGCGCCGGCCGCTTGGTTCAGCAAAGAAATGATGATGGTGGAGGAGATCGTAAATAGTCTGACGCACTCCATTAATGGTTTGCGTGCACTCAATCCGAAGCTGAAGTTGATGCTCACCATCAGTCCGGTTCGTCACATACGGGACGGAGTGGTGGAAAATAATAGGAGTAAAGCTCGGTTAATCCAAGCCGTACAGATCCTGACCGAACAGGTAAGTAATAGTTATTATTTTCCAGCATATGAGTACGTGATCGATGTATTGCGTGATCATCGTTTTTACGATATCGATCTGGTACACCCCAATTATGCCGCTACGCAATTTGTACTGGAGCGTTTTTCCACTTATGCTTTTTCGGATACTACACAGATCCTGACCGAAGAGATCCGGGCATTGGTCACGGCACGCCGTCACCGGGTTCAATACCCCGACACGGATGCGCACAGGCAGTTTTTGAAAAGTCACTATCAAAAAACCATCGAGTTGCAGCAGCGTCAGCCGGAGCTGGATCTTACGGATGAGCTCAATTATTTCTCAGGACAGTCGATCTAGTCTGCCGGTAGCTTTCAGGTATTCTTCCATTTGGGACAGCAGCGTGAATTGATTCAGTGCCCGATCCAGGTTTTGGTTCGCTCGATCAGTGATGTAATAAACGTCCCCATTCAGGTAGTCGGACAGAAAGCGCATCGCCTGCATATAAGTCATCAAGATGCCGGAAAGCGGCAGGAGTTTTTTTTCTTGTTGCGTGATTGCATCGCCCATGGCAGAGCCATATCCGCTTAATAATGACTCAAAGAGATCGGCCTGAAAAAATACTTCTTCGGGCGGACTTTCCTCGCGCAGGGAGCCGTTACAGATCGACCGGATCATATCACCTAGGTCAGAGAAAAAATAGCCCGGCATCACGGTATCCAGATCGACCGGACAGAGCCAGCACTCTGATCGATCATCGATCAAAATGTTGCTGAGTTTCGCATCATGATGCATCATTCGCAATGGGAAATGCTCGTTTTCCGACATATTATCGTAGATGGCAATGTAGGGTTCGCGGAGTTGCAGATGCCGGATCAATCCATCACAGTTATTTGATCTGTTTGATTTATCCGTTTGGATCGCATCCTTGAATTGTCCATATCGTAAACGAAGATCATGGAAGCGGGGGATGGGGATATGCCAGCTATCTGTTTGCAGATGGGAAGCATGTAACGTAAAGCTGGCGAAAAACCGGGCCAGCGCTTCTGCTTGTGATGGGCTCTCTACAGCGCTTCGGGTATGTGTGTTGCGAATGAAGCTGCTGATTCTCCAGCTTCGTTGGTGTTCATCTTCAACTACCCATTGGTCATTCGGGAATGGCAGCGGACGGGCCAGTGGTCGGGGAAAAGGGTTTTGGTCCGATAAAAAATGCTGGTAGAGCTTTCGGTGATTGTTGATCAATCCGAGTGGATCGGTGAAAATATTCGTGTTGATCGATTGAAGCAAGTAGCAATTCTCATCGATGTTGAGCCGAAAGGTTTGGTGGATCAGTCCGTTTGTGATGGGTGCTACTATAAGAAACTTTTCGCCTTGGTTGGTCAGGAGTTGATTGAGGGAGTGGGGGAGTGTCATGGTCAGTGGATGCGGTCGCCGCGTATTTCCAATTTTCCGATCACCTCCTTTTCATACTCGAGCCATTCTTTCCAACGGTTTTTAACGCGCACGGGGTCCATGTATTTTTCTGCTAACTCGATAAAAAGTGTGTAGTGTCCGGCTTCGCTCTCCATGAATCGACGGTAAAATTTTTTCAGGTAGGGGTCCTCCAGTCCTTCACTCAATCGTTTGAACCGTTCGCAACTTCGGGCTTCGATCAGGGCCATGGTCAGCAGTTGGTCGAGCATCCGTGTTTGGAGGTCTCCCCCTTTTTGCTGAAATTCCAGGAGGGCATTGACGTATTCATCCTTTCGCTGCTTGCCGAGCGTGAGTCCGCGTTTATGCAATTCCGCCAAAACCAATCGAAAATGTCCCCATTCTTCGGTTACGATCGGAGCCAGTGCGCTTACTAGTTCCTCGTATTGGCTGTAGCGCTGGATCAGCGAGATGCAGGTGGTGGCAGCCTTCTGCTCACAATAGGCATGATCGGTCAGGATCTCCCCAAGTGAATGGGCCGCTAGGTCTACCCAGCGGGGGTCGGTGGGGAGCTGCAGGCCCAAAATGGCACGGGTATCGGCAGACATTTCCATTCTGCAAAGCTACTGGATTGTGGCTAAGGCCTTGACTTTCATGGTATTTTCCCATAAAATTTCACTTGTTCGTTACAGGAATGCTCTGTACCTTTGCCCCCTTATAAATCGGATGAAAAAAATCGGATGAACCAAAAAGAAAAAAGATGTCACTAACAACTGAAAAAAAAGCGAACATTTTCAAGACCTACGCCGGTGATCCAAAGAATACCGGTTCTATTGAAGGACAGATTGCGCTGTTGACGGAGCGTATTAGCCACATCAGCAGTCACTTGCAAGTCAACAAGAAAGACTTTTCTACCCACCGCGGGCTCATGCAACTGGTTGGTAAGCGTAAGCGCTTGCTGAACTACTTGCAGAAGCATAACCTGACCGGTTATCGCGCCCTGATCGAGAAACTGGGTATCCGCAAATAATAACAAGCCCCCGCTACACGGCCGGGGCTTGCTTCGTTTTACACCCTACCGTTCGTAGGGTTTTTTCCTAAGCAGATCGAGGCAACGGGCCGTAGTATCGGGATCATTTCCACCGATCGCTACTGTATTTTCTGTTGCGATCACAAAACAACGTACATGTTACAACAACCAATTCGTAAGACGTTCGATATGGGTGATGGCCGCCAAGTCACCATTGAAACCGGCCGACTGGCCCGTCAGGCTGACGGCGCCGTTACCGTTTCCTGTGGCAATTGCATGATCCTCGCCACAGTCGTCGCCAACAAAGAACCCAAAGAAGGACAAAGTTTCTTTCCGCTGTCGGTCGACTACCAGGAGAAGTTTGCTTCTGCCGGTCGTATCCCCGGGTCATTCTTTAAGCGTGAAGCTAAATTGAACGACTATGAAGTGCTCACGAGCCGATTGATCGACCGGGCACTTCGTCCCCTTTTTCCGGAGGATTATTTATGTGAAGTGCAGGTGCTGGTTTCATTGATCTCCAGTGACCCCGAGATCATGCCGGATGCCTTAGCCTGTTTGGCGGCCTCTTCTGCACTGGCTGTTTCCGATATCCCCATTAAAGAGATCATTTCTGAAGTGCGTGTATCACGGGTGAACGGTCAGTTCGTTGTGAACCCAACGCGCACACAAATGGAGACTTCAGATCTTGATTTCATCATTGCGGCTACGGATAAAAACCTGATGATGGTGGAAGGTGAAGCGAAAGAATGTTCTGAAGCAGATCTCTGTAAGGCTCTTGAGATCGCTCACGATGCCATCCGTATTCAGGTGAAAGCCCAAGAAGAGCTCCGTGATCTAGCCGGTGTGAAAGGCAAACGTGATTATGCAAAGCCTGCTACCGACGAAGCACTTCGTGATAAGATCTATGCTTTTGCACAGCCTAAAGTATATGAGGTAGCTAAGGGGCAACTCAGCAAACATGAGCGTAGCGAACGGTTCAGTGCAATCAAAGCAGAAGTGATTGAGTTCCTGAAAAAGGATCTGGGACTGGCAGCAGGTGAGTCGTTGCCAGACCTGACCAAGAAATTGGCTTCGACATATTATAGCGACCTGCAGTACGATGTGGTTCGTGATATGATCTTGAACGAACGTGTTCGTTTGGACGGTCGCGACCTGGAAACAGTCCGTTCCCTCGATATGGAAGTGGATGTTCTTCCTTCCCCACACGGTTCCGCTTTGTTCACTCGCGGTGAAACGCAGTCACTGACCACGGTTACACTGGGAACACCTATGGACGAGTTGTTGGTGGAAAGTGCTGCCAAGTCAGTTGATTCTAAATTCTATCTGCACTATAATTTCCCGCCTTTCTCCACTGGAGAAGTGAAGATGATGCGTGGACAAAGCCGTCGTGAGATTGGACACGGAAATTTAGCCCAGCGTTCACTCAAGCAGATGATGCCGAGTGGAGATTTTCCTTACACCGTACGTGTTGTAAGTGATATTTTGGAGTCGAATGGTTCCTCATCCATGGCAACCGTCTGTGCCGGCTCACTGGCCTTGATGGATGCAGGTGTGGGTATTCCCAAGCACGTGTCTGGCGTGGCGATGGGACTGATCTCAAAAGCTGATAAATATGCAATCCTGACCGATATCCTCGGCGATGAAGATCACCTGGGGGATATGGACTTCAAAGTCACCGGTACTCGTGAGGGTATCTGCGGTGTACAGATGGACATCAAAGTAGACGGATTGAAAATGGAAGTGATGCAACAAGCCCTTGATCAGGCCCGTCGTGCTCGTTTGCATATCCTCGATCACATGTACAATGCGATACCGGCTTCTCGTGCAGAAGTGAAACCACATGCACCTCGAATGGTGAAGCTCTTCATTGATAAGGAATTCATCGGTGCGGTGATCGGGCCAGGCGGTAAGGTTATTCAGGAGATCCAGCGTGAGACCGGTACAACCATCACACTCGAAGAGATCAACAACCGAGGTGAAGTCAGCATCTTCAGCGTCAACAAAGAGGGTGTTGAAAAAGCCGTCTCTTGGATCAAAGGAATCGTGGCAGTACCTCAAGTGGGCGATGTTTATGATGCTACCGTCAAATCGATCATGCCATTTGGAGCCTTTGTTGAATTCATGCCTGGTAAGCAGGGACTGGTTCACATTTCAGAGGTTAGCTGGAGACGCTTAGAAACATTGGATGGAATCGTAAAAGAGGGTGATCACATGAAAGTGAAACTCATCGGAACCGATCCTAAATCCGGTAAGTTCAAACTCTCTCGTAAAGTATTGATGCCAAAACCTGAATCAGGACCTCGTCCTCCACATCCGGAAGACGAACAACCCAATCAATAATGGATCAAGACCCTGCTTGTCAGGGTCTTTTTAATTTCAGCCAATGGAACGCTATCTGTGCTTGAATATGGTGATTGACTCAACCGAAACATCGGATGCTTTGGTGGCTTTTTTGTCAGCTGAGGGCTTCGAAGGATTTGAAGAGGAGGATGGTAGACTAAAGGCCTATCGACCGGATAATGAATGGAATCCCCAGGAGGTCTTTGATGAGCTAGATCAACGATCGATCGGATATACACTTGAAGAAATCGAAAAGACAAACTGGAATCAGCTCTGGGAATCAAATTTTGAGCCGGTGGTGGTTGATGATTTTGTAGGTATTCGGGCGGATTTCCATGCACCCATCAAGGGTGTTGAAATGGAGCTGGTGGTGACGCCTAAAATGAGTTTTGGTACCGGTCACCATGCTACGACTCGATTGATGATTCAGCAAATGCGTCAATCGATCAAGTTGGGTGATCGGGTTTTGGATTTTGGAACGGGCACGGGTGTGCTTGCGATCCTAGCTAAAAAAATGGGAGCAGCAGAGGTGGTCGGTATCGACATTGAGGATTGGAGTATTGAAAATGCAATCGATAATGCCTGGATAAACGAGGTTTCAGATATTTCCTTTCATTGCTCGGACCGGATCGAACAACAGGGACCATTTAATTGCGTCCTGGCGAATATCAATCGGAATATATTGCTGGATCATATGGGTCGAATCGGTGCCGTACTGGCCCCCGGAGGTATGATTTTGCTCAGCGGGATTTTGGAAGAAGACCTTTCGGTCATGGATAAGGCACTGGGGGAAGTCGGACTCAAACGCACCGATTATACGCAGGAGAAAGGCTGGATCTGTATTCAAGCTATTCAATATCAATAAGATAGGTCGTATTAATTTTTTGTTACCGATTCTGTTTTTGGTTAGTTTTACATTTCCTTGAACGTCCGATGAACGAATTTCTACTTCTTATTCTGGCCTACCTGATCGGTAGTATACCCACTTCTGTCTGGGTCAGTAAGCGCTTTTTTGGTTTTGATATCAGGGACTACGGAAGCGGAAATCCCGGGGCTACCAACACCTATCGGGTATTGGGATCCAAGTGGGGTACAGCCGTGCTGATGCTGGATATGCTAAAAGGAATGGCCGCCGTTCAACTTGCCTGGTTACTCCCGGAGTACATCGATTCGGAATGGCGAATGGACAATCTGCAGACTTGCCTCGGATTGGCATCGGTTCTGGGGCATATATTTCCTTTATGGGCTGAATTCAAAGGGGGAAAAGGAGTAGCTACTTTATTTGGCATGATTTTGGGCATATCTCCCTGGACAGCCGTATCCTGTGTAGGGGTGTTTCTGCTTGTTCTTTACCTGACCCGCTTCGTTTCACTCAGTTCAATTCTTGCCAGTATCGCTTTTCCTGTGTTCATCCTGGTTGTTTTTAATGTTGAAAATCCGCTCTATCGGGTATTTGCCATATCGGTAGCTCTCTTGGTGCTATTGACGCATCAAAAGAATATCGGCCGTTTGTTGCGTGGAGATGAAAGCAAGGTCCCCCTTTTCAAGCATCGTGACCGGCGCAAGCAGCAAAAAGCAGATTGATTACTGTCCACTTTCATTTTTTTTTAAGGAAGAGATAAGTAGATTTGATTGGTATAACAATCTCCCATGCGTACATTAATCGTGTTTTTTCTGCTGGCTTCTTTTCCCATTTCATGCACTCAAAATGCGTTGAGCGGCAAGAAGCAATTTACGCTCTTGCCTGAATCCGAGTTGCAGGGACTTGCCAATAATCAATACCGTCAATTCCTCACGGGGAAACGAGTAATCGGAACCAACGCTACCGCAGATGCCAGTATGGTAAATCGAGTCGCCGAGCGAATCGTAAATGCGGTGAATAAACTCTACGCCGAGAAAGGCTTAAGCGATCGATTAAAGGGATATGATTGGGAAGTGAACCTAGTACAGGATAACCAAGTGAACGCCTGGTGCATGCCTGGAGGAAAGATCGTTGTGTACACAGGATTGTTACCGATCACTCAAAATGAGGATGCTTTAGCGGCGGTGATGGGCCATGAGGTTTGTCACGCCTTGCTGCAGCACGGGAACCAACGCATGAGCCAAGCCCTGGTACAACAATTGGGTGGTGTAGCGCTCTCCGTGGCGCTATCTGATAAGCCTCAGGAAACCAGAAATCTCTTTTTGCTCGCATACGGTGTGGGCTCACAGGTTGGGGTTATGCTTCCCTTTTCCAGAAGTCATGAACTGGATGCAGACCGTTGGGGACTGATCATGGCTGCCATGGCAGGATATAATCCACGTGCAGCAATTGGTCTTTGGGAGCGAATGGAAAAAGCCGGTGGTAGCAAGGCTCCTGAATTTTTGAAGACCCATCCCTCGGAAGGAAAGAGAATCGAACGCCTGGAGCGTATCATGCCCGAGGCGCTGGAGATTTATGAAAAGTCAAGAATATAATATTCAATGACTTATAGGCCTTATTTCAACTGATTATTCTGTTTGATTTCATTCGCTGCTTTCCTTGGCAATAGCCAAAAATTGGTGTACTTTTGTCGCCCGGCTGAATGATCTGAATCAGTGGCCGGTCTGTTCACCAATCGTACAACATGTCACAGACCCTACCTGAGAAATTGTTATTGGCGGATGAAAAGAACTTGCTGATCCAAGGTTTACCCTCTTCGATTGAAAAGCAGTTCAGTAAATTATCTTTCGCTAAGAATATTACCCCGCTGCTTAAATCCCGCAAGGTTGACTTTGCTCTCATCTTTGCCGTCAATGAAAATCAGTTGACAGGTATTGTTCGGGATGTATTGCCGGCGTTGAAGGATTCAACCAAATTCTGGGTAGCCTATCCGAAAACGACCTCTAAGATCGTGACCGATCTGAATCGGGATACCAGTTGGAATTGTTTGACCGGAGAGGGGTTTGAGAGCATTGATCGGGTGGAGTTGGACCATGTTTGGTCTGCACTGCGTTTCTGTCGCGCAGAATTGGTTGCCGCAACTATTACATTGACGCAAGAAGTTATTTCAGACTAAAAGATATTTCGGTTAGTAAGTACACGAGGCCCTCTTTGGGGGCCTTTTTTTATTTCCATACGACTGTTCCCATGGTCTGGGTCAGGCTGATCTCCATCTGTTTCAAGTGTATATGCGTTTGGTGCAGGATCCTGAATTCTTCCGGGGAATGTGGTTTTTCCATGTCCTGCTGATTTTCCAGGATCATGCGTTTGATCTTCCGCAATTTCAGGTAGGTGATGGCGGAATGAACTTCTTCCAGGCTTCTGTCTTCTTCGATCAATAGGTATTTCTGTAACCCGTCCGCACCGGGGGATTGGATAAGTCTTACGATCTCCTCATAGTTCTGTTCGAACAAACGTGCTTGGTAACCACTATAAGTAGTTGAGCTGTCTCTCCAGCGGGGGCTCTCCTCATAGGGCGATTGCAACAGCGAAACGGCAAATCGGCTCAACTCTTGATCAGGGTGATAAACAAATTGGGTTCGACTGACCGGTTCAGTATGTTGTTGTCTTAATGCTCTGTATTGGTGGATCAGGTTGACAACGGCGGGGTTGTCGATCAGGGATTCATCCAGAAGTTCCTCAAAAATGTGGTCGGCCACCAGTTTATCAGCATCCCAGGGTCTCATACCGTGCTCCAGCAATATCCGGGCGATCTCCTTTTCCTGCAGATCGTCTTTAAAAAGCAGCTGAAATGTGGTATCGTCGTATTCATTTTTAGCAGCCTCTTGTGCATTCTGTTCGAAGGTCTTTGCCTCGTCAAAAGGCATTTTCTTTTCGATCAGCGAGACGCGGTCGCGTATATATTTATTGACAAGGCTATGAAGACCAGCTTCATCAATTTTCAACAAGTCTGCACATTGCCGGATATAATCCTGTTGACGGGTGAAATCCTCCGCCTTGTTGATACGCGCGATCGTCTCTGCGATCCGGTTCACGACCGCTGATTTTCGGATGGAGTCGGATCCAGCGTCTTGTAACGCGACCTCCAGCTGGAAAAGAATGATGTCTTTTTTATTCTGGCGAATAAATTCCTGGAAGGCTGCAGCCCCAACTGCGCGTACATAACTGTCCGGGTCATGTCCATCGGGTAACAAGACCAACCGAACATTCAGTCCCTCTTCCAATGCCAGATCCATTCCCCGAAGTGCAGCCTTGATTCCGGCCGCATCACCGTCATACAGTATCGTCAGGTTGTCGGTGTATTTACGGATCAATCGTAATTGATCGGGGGTAAGAGCTGTACCGCCACTGGCCACTGCATTATCTATACCCGCTTGATGGAGGGAGATCACGTCAGTATACCCTTCTACGAGCAGGCATTCATCGGATTTGTCCATCGATTGCCGAGCGAAATAAGATCCATAGAGGATCCTACTTTTTACGTAGATCTCGTTCTCCGGGGTATTGATGTACTTAGGAGCTTTATCACTTGACTTTAGGATACGGGCTCCGAATCCTAATAGCTTTCCGCTGTGGTTGTGAATTGGGAATATGACACGACCTCGATAATTATCGACCCATTGATCATTTCGGTTGGCGATCAGTCCGGCCTTTTGAAGCAATTCCGGATTGTATTGTTTTTGTAATGCAGCCTGCGTGAACGCATCTCGCTTCTCAGGGGAGAAACCCAATTGAAATTTTCGGATCGTTTCCTCGCTGAACCCTCGTTCACGGAAATAAGCAAGGCCTATGTCTTGCCCCTCCTCGGTGTTCAGTAATTGCTCAGAAAACCATTCCTGCGCAAACTGATTGATGATATAAAGGCTGTCGGCCTGCTGTTGTTGTTGTCGTTGTTCATCAGTAGCATAGCTTTCCTCAATCTCGATTCCATATCGATTGGCCAGCCAGCGGAGTGCTTCCGGGTAGCCGTATTTCTCATGCTCCATGAGGAAGCTGATGAGATTACCACTTTTGCCACATCCAAAACACTTGAAAATCTCTTTGCCGGGAGAGACCGTGAAGGAGGGTGTTTTCTCATTGTGAAACGGACAAAGACCCAGGTAGTTGGTGCCTCTTCGTTTCAATTTGACGAAATGCCCCACTACATCCAGGATCTCGGCCCGGTTCTGAATTTGCTGAATGGTAGTCGGGGAGATCATATTCTATCGCAAGTTAGCCGATAACCGATCATTAACGATAGATAGCCATCGATACAGCCCGGTCGTTCCATCCCATCAAGTTTAGGCTCATGCGGGAGGAGGTTAGGGTATAGCTTGCGCCACGTAGGTTCGGCTGATCATACAAAACAACACGATAGCCGGAGGGGATCTGTATTGAACTCAATGCCCGCTCGGGGAAACCGGCCATACTCAGACTGGAGTAGGTGCCAGGTTGCAGGGAAACAGCTTGTCCGCTGTAATCATTGTCCATGTAAAGCACCACTGCCGGACTGCCAAATCCTCCGCCCGAACCGCCGCTGCCGCCCCAGGGATTGTTATTCTCTTCCACGATCAAAGCGCCGATACGGTTGATGTACTGTCCGGGTAAACAAGTAGTAGAACTATTGATCGGGATGGAGGAGCCGGTAAGATTCTCCGTATTCAAGTAAGCACGGATGCGCAGGTTGGCGGGTAGCTCAATGGATTGAATGCCGTATTTGAGAATACCGAGCTTACTTCCATCATAATATCCAGGTTGCAACCGCAAAGAATTTCCTTCATATTGACACTCACTGTATAATGTTGCATACGTACGTGGGCGCGGTCCGCCACCATTATTGCCATTATTGTTGCTTTTGTATTCGATCGTGAAGGAGCCGATTCGGTCATTGAATTGAGCCGGAAGGCATAGGGAGGAATTCTCCAGTGTAGTGGAAAGGCCTGAGTTGTATTCATTGTTCAGGTAGGCTTTGACCACCAAGTTGCCTTGTATCTTAAGTGAAGAGATGTTCAATTTCAATTCACCGATCTGTGCACCGCTGTAAATGCCGGGGCCGAACGATTGTGTATAACCGCGAAAGGAACAATCATTGTAGAATGTGACAAAGTCATTGGACCCACCCCCTGGTTGCTCATAGGCATGCTCTACAATGATGGAAGAAGCCATGCTTCTGAATTCCGGTTCCAGGCAGGCTTGGTTATTGAAATAGGTTTTTGATTTCCCCTGAAAATTATCGTGTTCGTAGATCGTTACTTTCAGTCCATTGGGTACCTGAATTCCTTGCAGACGGTCGTTCCCAACCTTCATTTGATAAACCCGGTATTGACCTATCCCCAAGGAATAACTCACGCCGGTATAGTTGCAGCCTTCATATAGCCACACATTGTTTTGTGCCAGCAATGGGGAGGTCAGTGAGGCAAGGACTGTCAGTAAGAGGATTGTCTTTTTCATTATGTAAATTTAAATACAGTCTTGATTTTCTTTCTCGGTATAAGAGAGTTGATATTGCTTCAGTACCTCGTCCGGTACACCTTTCCATTGATTGGCTTGGTTTCCCATGTAGTTCAAATCCATTACCCCGATGGAGGAAGTGTAAAAACCGCTGGCGGTCAAGTTGCGCATGAGATTGAAAAATTGCACGCCTGGCTTCATTTCGGGTTTGGCCCGATTAGGATAAGCGATATCGTCCACGATTTTCAATTGTTGTACAGGGGTTGCTTTCGCAAATCCTTTGCCGTAACGGGACAAGCATTGCAATTCCAGCCAACGCAACCCGCCCCTCATGGGGAGCTGATGATCGGGCATGTCTCGAACAATAAAGTCAATGAAAGCAGGTACCCCAGCCTCACTGGCGGAACCGCTGATCTCATCTTTGGGTATGATGATATCAGCCAATAAAGTGATAGTGGCCATTTCTTCAGGCGTAAAGAAGGGGCCCTCTGCAATCAGTTTTTTTTCACGTGCCAGCTCGTCCGGATTGCGATCCAGATTAAAGGTGACGTCCTGTTCCTTTTTTTGAGCTGTTTCACAACCGGTCAGTGCAACTGGTCCGGCGAGTGCACCGGTGGCTAATAATTTTAAGGTCGACCGACGATCCATTGAATACGATTAAAGTTGTTGTTGTTTCAGTTGGTTGATGATGTATTCGGAGGTGCGCATGCTGAGCGCAAGGATGGTCCAGGTGATATTTTTATCCGCCTGACTCACAAAGGCACCACCATCTACACAAAAGAGGTTTTTGCAGTCGTGTGCCTGGTTCCAGGAATTTAGTGCCGAGCGTTTCGGATCGTTACCCATCCGAACGGTCCCGGCTTCATGAATGATCTCTCCGGGTTTGGATAATCCCCACAAGTTGGATTCATCATCGTCGCCGCCCCAGGTGATCACAGCCCCCATATTATGCATGACCTCTTTGAACGTTTCTTTCATGTGCTTGGCCTGGCGGATCTCATGTTCACTCCATTTCACATTGAATTTCAAAACAGGTATGCCGTATTTATCGACAGCTGTATTATCGATGGCGCAATAGTTGCTTTCCAGCGGGATCGCTTCACCGCGACCGGCCATGCCTACACCACACCCGTAGAAATATCGGTGATCTTCTTTCAACGAGGCACCGTAGCCACCCGCCTCTTTTTTCTTTCCATGCACCAGGTATTTTCCATTGAGCCCTTCTATGCCCCAATTGAATCCGTAGGAGGGTTGACTCATACCGCCCCAGTATTCAATGTGATAACCCCTCGGGAAATCCAGTTTCTTATTATCCAGCCACCAGGGTGAATAGATGTGCATACCACCCACGCCATCTTCATTGTAACGCTTCCTGTCGAACAATTGAGGTAGTATACCGCCTAATGCAGCTCCGGTCGAATCGTGCAAATATTTACCAACGACATCACTTCTGTTGGCGAGGCCGTTTGGATGTCGAGGGGATTTTGAGTTGAGTAGTAAGCGCGCACTTTCACAGGCACTGGCTGCCAGGATAACGACACGTCCCTCAACCTGATATTCTTGCATGTCCGTTGTACTAACGTAGGAAACGCCGGTTGCCAGCCCCTCACTGTTCGTTAATACCTCCCGGGCCATGGCATTGCATACCATATCGATATTACCCGTCTTCAATGCCGGATAGATCAGTACATTGGTTGATGAAAAGTCGGCTTTGGCAGCGGAACAGTTACGGTTGCATTGTCCGCAGTAGAAACAAACGCCACGATCATCGTTCAGTTTTTGTGTCAGTATGGAGAGGCGGGAGGGGATCACTTTTACGCCTGCCTGCGAAGCCGCGTTTTTGATGAACAGTTCATGCAGACGAGGCTTGGGTGGTTTTAGAAAAATCCCGTCAGGATCATTTTCCAATCCTTCATTGGTGCCGAATACACCGATCAGTTTGTCAACGGCATCATAATAGGGCTTGATATCCTCATATCCGATCGGCCAATCATCTCCCAGTCCGTCGATGCTTCGGCGCTTGAAATCTTTCGGACCGAACCGAAGGGAGATGCGCCCCCAATGGTTGGTTCGTCCGCCTAACATACGGGCCCGCCACCACATCCAATCCGTGCCGGCTTCTTTTTTATAGGGTTCACCGTCAAGCGACCAGCCACCATAGCAGGCATCAAAATCACCAAAGGGACGAATAGAGGTACTGGCACCCCGTCTGGGTGAATCCCAAGGGTTCTTCAATTGAGTTACATTCTTCTGTGGATCGTATTGAAAGCCGGCCTCCAGCAGGCATACTTTTAATCCGGCATTGGCCAAAACATAGGCGGCCATTCCCCCGCCGGCACCGGACCCGACGATCACGACATCGTATTTGCGGGGTTGTTTTTTGATCTGTATATCGCTCATCAAGCCAAACGTTAGACCGACAAATTACTTGATTCCATCCTGTTGAAACCAGATCGGTAGGTATTTTTTCCAACAGCCTGTTATCTTTACGAAAACCCGTTTATGAGGAACCTGTTCCTGCTACTTTTCGTTTGCCAGATTGGATTAAATATGCAAGCACAATACACCGATCAGACTGTTTATCCAACGTATCAAGGAATGGATCTGGGCTTGACGTATACCAAGGCAGCCACCTCTATACGAATATGGTCGCCCAAAGCAACGGATGCGGAGTGGATATTTTATGAACAGGGGGCAGGTGGGGCTGAATTGGAAAGAAAGAAACTTCAACGTGATCAGTCCGGCACCTGGATAGGGTTGATCAAAGGAGATCTGTTGGGACGGTTTTATACAGTTCGTGTCCGAATTAACGGTAATTGGTTGGATGAAGTGGTTGATCCCTATGCCAAAGCCGTTGGTGTTAATGGGAAGAGGGCACAAGTGATCGATCTTCGTCAGACGGACCCGATTGGCTGGGACTCAGACCGTGCACCGATTTTTTCAAATAAAACGGATGCGATCATCTATGAATTGCATGTACGAGATGCCAGCATCCATCCCAGTTCTGGCATCAAGGGTAAAGGCAAATTCCTTGGCCTCACCGAATCTGGCACTCGAAATCCCAGTGGCCAATCGACCGGTTTGGATCACCTCGTAGAACTAGGGGTCACACATGTGCATTTACTGCCGGTCTTTGATTTCAACTCAGTGGATGAACGAGACCCCGGTAAACGATATAACTGGGGCTACGACCCGCTGAACTACAATGTGCCGGAAGGATCTTATTCGACCGATCCGTATAATGGAGCTGTTCGCATAAAGGAGTTCAAGCAATTGGTACAGGCCATGCACAAAAAAGGGATTCGGGTAGTGATGGATGTAGTTTACAATCATACGGCGCTGACCGAAACATCCAATTTCAATCAGTTGGTACCTGGATATTATTTCCGGCAAGATGAAAAAGGCGGATTTTCAAATGCCTCAGCTTGTGGAAATGAAACTGCCAGTGAACGTCCGATGTTTAGAAAATTCATGTTGGAGTCGATGCGCTACTGGGTGGAGGAATATCATGTGGATGGATTTCGAGTTGACCTGATGGGCATTCATGATATAGAAACCATGAATTTGATCTCGTCCGAGTTGCATCGCATCCGTCCTGATGTGTTGATCTACGGGGAGGGGTGGACTGCTGGGAAAAGTCCCTTGCCTGATGCCAAACGGGCATTGAAAGCCAATGCGCATTTATTGGATCGGATCGCTGTTTTCAGTGATGACATGCGAGATGGAATCAAGGGGAGCGTATTCGATCATTACGATAAAGGGTTTGTTTCCGGAAAGCCCGGACTCGAATCATCCATTCGATTTGGCGTAGTAGCCTCTTTGCCTCATGATCAGGTTGACTTCAAACGGGTGAATTATTCAAATAAACCCTACGCAGCGCAACCTTATCATACAGTGACCTATGCAGAGTGCCACGACAATCATGTCCTGCATGATAAACTCAGGTTGTCAGTAACCGACCAATCGGATTCCATTCAAGCTGAGATGCATCGACTGGCATTAGGCATGTTGCTGACCAGCCAGGGGATCGTATTTATACATGCCGGAACCGAATTCAGAAGAACAAAAAAAGGAGTCGAAAATTCTTTCGAAAGTCCGGATAGCATCAATGCCATCGACTGGACCTATAAAGATCGGGAAACCGATTTCTATCAGTATGTGCGAGCGCTCATTCAACTTAGAAAAGATCATCCCGGCTTTCGGTTCAATAACACGGACGCGCTACTGGCCGCTATCCGATTTGTTGAGACTGATACAGCCGGCGTAGTCAGTTTTCAGGTTGATACAAAAACAGTAAATGATGCCTGGAAAAAAATCTGGGTCCGGTACCAAGCGGATGGTGCCACCAAAGAATGGAAGATAGGTGGCGGATGGAAGCCAGCCATTCTAAATAACAGAATGATTTATTCACAAGAGGAAGTGAGCAGTTTGATTGTCAAGCCTGCCACCCTGACCGTTCTGTATCAATAACGATCTCGGGGTGGGCGGGCACCGGGCGAAAAACGAGGTCTGTTATCCGGAGCACCTGGACCAGGCCCGCGTCTTTCTTCTGCGGGTTTGACTACCATAACTTTCTTGCCAATACCCAGGTTGTTCAATCCCTCAATGGCTTCCTTTGCTTCTTCTTCATTCGGCATTTCAACGAATGCAAAACCACGGCTCTTGCCTGTCTCTTTATCCATCGTGATCTTGGCTGAGGAAACGGTGCCGAATTTGTCGAAAAATTCCATTAATTCCTCATCATCCATGTCATAAGGCAAACCGGCTACAAAAAGTTTCATAGGTATTGAATATTAGTTGGCAATACAGTTATGTAAAGGTAGGTCAAATCGATTCCCTCTTTTAAAAAATTGATATGAATCAATGGATTCGTCAGACGGCCGCTATGCAGTAACTTCGTTCAAACTTTTCTTGCCATGCGTGATGTTGTCATTGTATCAGCTGTACGAACCCCGTTAGGGAGTTTCGGCGGTGCGCTTAAATCATTATCTGCCACACAATTGGGGTCAGTTGCAATCCGTGGAGCGATCGATCGGATCGGTCTAGATCCAGCCCAGGTGACTGATGTTATCATGGGTTCTGTGCTGCAAGCCAACCTCGGACAAGCTCCGGCGCGGCAGGCTGCGAAGTTTGCCGGACTTCCTGATTCCGTTCGTTGCACGACAGTCAATAAAGTCTGTGCCAGCGGAATGAAAGCTGTTTCCATGGCAGCACAACACATTCAATTGGGAGATGCCGAGGTAGTAGTTGCAGGGGGCATGGAAAGCATGAGCAATGTTCCTTTTTATTCTGAACACCTTCGCTGGGGAAATAAATATGGACATGTGAGTTTGGTCGATGGACTGGCCAAAGACGGACTGACAGATGTGTACGATGGAAAGGCCATGGGTATTGCCGCTGAGCTCTGTGCCTCAACCTGTCAGATCAGTCGAAACGATCAGGATGCTTTTGCCATTGAAAGTTACCAGCGTTCGCAAAAGGCCTGGAACGATGGGTCTTTTGAATCCGAGATCATCCCGGTCAGTATCCCACAGCGAAAAGGTGATCCGGTTTTGATTACAAAGGATGAAGAGCCTTTTCAGGTGAAATTTGACAAGATACCGCAGTTATCACCTGCCTTCGCTAAAGATGGAACCATTACTGCGGCCAATGCATCGACGATGAACGATGGAGCAGCCGCATTGGTGTTGATGTCTGCCGAAAAGGCCCGTGAATTAGGGCTGACCCCATTGGGCTATGTGAAAGGATATGCAGATGCAGAACAAGCGCCCGAGTGGTTCACTACGACGCCCTCGCTGGCGATCCCGGCTGCCCTGAAAAAATCAAAATTGGAATCCGAGCAGATTGATTATTGGGAGATCAACGAAGCTTTTTCCGTGGTAGCACTGGAGAACATCAAACGGTTGGGATTGGATGCAACCAAGGTGAATGTATTCGGTGGCGCTGTTTCAATCGGACATCCATTGGGTTGCAGCGGAGCACGTATCCTAGTTACCCTGCTGAATGTTCTCGAAAAGAAAAAAGCGAGATATGGCGCAGCCGGTATTTGCAATGGCGGTGGCGGTGCCAGTGCACTGGTGATCGAACGTGCTGCTGAATGAATACACTGATCAAGCATATCCGGTGTTTGGCGGGCGTGCAGGACCCTAAGACCCCGCTTCGTAAGGAAGACCTATCTGTTTTCCCTTCGATACAGGATGCATATCTGATCATTCAGGGAGGCGAGATCACCGCCTTCGGTAAGATGAACGAACGAACATTTATCGAAGATGATTTCGATCGAGTGATCGATGCGGCTGATCATTTCATACTTCCTGCCTGGTGTGATAGTCATACCCATCTGGTATTTGCTGCCACTCGGGAAGAGGAGTTCGTCGATAAGATCAAAGGGATGACCTATGCCGAGATCGCTTCTAAAGGAGGAGGTATCTTGAATTCAGCCCGAAAGCTGCAAGCATGTTCAGAAGATGAATTGTTCTCGTTAGCATGGGAGCGTTTACAAGAAGCGATCCGGTTGGGCACGGGTGCTATGGAGATCAAAAGCGGCTACGGGCTAACCACGGCATCCGAGTTGAAAATGCTTCGAGTTATCAAACGACTGAAGGAAAAATCTCCGATACCCATCAAAGCAAGTTTCCTCGGTGCGCATGCCTTCCCCATCGAATACAAGGAAAACAGAAGCGAGTATATTCGGATCCTGACAGAGGAAATGATTCCTCAAGTGGCTGCTGAGAACCTGGCTGATTACATGGATGTTTTTTGTGAGCAAGGTTTCTTTGATCCACAGGAGACGGAAACAATTTTACAAGTGGCCGCAGGTTACGGATTGAGACCTAAAATTCATGCGAATCAACTCTCCGTTTCGGGCGGAGTAGAGGTGGGTGTTCGAAATCAAGCGCGCAGTGTGGATCATTTGGAATGTATGGATGATGCTGCCATTGCTTGTTTGGCTGATGCGGAGACCATCGGCACTCTGCTACCCGGGTGTTCACTTTTCTTACGGGCGCCTTATCCACCGGCCAGAAAACTGGTAGAACAAGGAGCAGCGATTGCCTTGGCTTCCGATTTCAATCCAGGTAGTTCGCCCTCTTACAACATGAACTTGGTTGTTTCACTCGCGTGCACACAAATGCGTCTGCTGCCGGAAGAGGCTTTCAATGCCGCTACGATCAACGGGGCATTTGCCATGGACCTGAATCGTTCGGTGGGTAGTATCGCTGTCGGAAAATCAGCTAATCTTATTTTGACAAAGCCCATTAACTCGCTTGCTTATCTTCCCTATTCATTCGGGGAGAATCCCATCCATCGGGTAATGGTCAACGGTGAATTTTATAATTGAATTATAATACGAAGTATATGAAACGGATTATCGAATGTGTTCCGAATTTCAGCGAGGGACGGGATTTGGAAAAAATCGCCCAGATCACCGGTGTCATTGAATCAGTGGCCGGAGTACGTTTATTGAATGTTGATCCCGGAAAGGCAACAAACAGGACGGTAGTCACCTTTGTCGGTGAACCGGAGGCTGTGATCGAAGCAGCCTTTCAAGCGATACGAAAGGCCGGTGAACTGATCGATATGTCGAACCATACGGGAGAGCATCCACGTATGGGGGCGACTGATGTTTGTCCGTTGATCCCCATCAGTGGTATCAGCATGGAAGAGACGGCGGCTTATGCGCAGCAGCTGGCGAAACGGGTGGGAGAGGAGCTTGAATTGCCGGTCTATTTGTATGAGGAGGCACAATCGATCCCAGCGCGAAAAAATTTATCGGTGATCCGAGCAGGTGAGTATGAAGGATTTTTCAAGAAAATTCTTCAGCCCGAATGGAAACCTGATTTTGGTCCGGCGGTGATGGATGCCAAAAGAGGCGCTACCGTGATCGGCGCCCGCGATTTTCTGATTGCCTACAATGTGAACCTCAATACCACTTCCACGCGTCGGGCCAATGCAGTTGCTTTCGATGTGCGGGAAGCCGGACGAGTGAAAAGAGAAAATGGTCAAGTAGTGAAGGATGCCCATGGCCAACCTGTTAACATTCCCGGATCGTTGAAATCCGTCAAGGCGATCGGTTGGTTCATTGAGGAATATGGTATTGCTCAGATCAGTATGAATCTGACAAATATTCGGGTGACTCCATTGCATATCGCTTTTGATGAAGTTTGTGAGCGGGCGAGGGACCGGGGATTGCGTGTGACGGGTAGTGAGCTGGTTGGCTTGGTGCCGTTGCAAGCCTTGACCGAAGCCGGTAAATATTTTCTTCGCAAGCAAAACCGATCCGTGGGTGTGTCTGAAAAGGCGCTGATCGATATGGCCGTGCGTACAATGGGATTAGATGAGTTTACACCCTTCAAGCCCGAGGAGCGTGTCATCGAATACCTGCTTCAGGATCCTGCTGAACAGAAACTGATCCGTCAGTCATTAATTCGTTTCTCCGAAGAAACCGCCAGCGAAAGTCCGGCTCCAGGCGGAGGATCCATTTCTGCTTATGTCGGAACACTGGGTATATCACTGGCTACCATGGTTGCCAACCTGTCTGCTCACAAAAAGGGATGGGATGAACGTTGGGAGGAGTTCAGTGATTGGGCAGAAAAGGGAGAGGACCTACGGAAGCAATTGTTGTTACTAGTTGATGCTGACACCCGTGCCTTTGATTCGATCATGGCAGCATTTAGTTTGCCAAAATCAACGGACGCTGAAAAAAGTATTCGTACACAGGCGATACAAAATGCCACAAAGCTAGCTATGGAGGTGCCGCTTCAAGTGATGCGACTCTGCCTGCAATCGATGGACGTCATCGAAGCGATGGCTAACAATGGGAATCCCAACTCTGTCTCTGATGCCGGAGTGGGGGCACTCTGTGCCAGAACGGCTGTGCTGGGAGCTTTCATGAATGTTCGGATAAACGCTGCGGGTTGTACGGATGCAGCATTTGTTCGGAGTGTCTTGGAGGAAGGATCTCAAATAGAAAAAGAGGCTGTGATAAAAGAAGAGCGAATCCGAAAAGTGGTCGATCAGCAGATCGATAAACTTTAATGTGATCAGCCCTGCAGTTCCATCATTTTTTCAAAAACCTGTTCATACCGGCTGTTGGCAGAT
>CANGWB010000020.1 GCA_947457465.1 Chitinophagaceae bacterium
GTTTCTGCCTGTTTTAGCGCAAAGGCAATCTGCTGTTCCGTAAATCTTGTCTTTTTCATGTGCAATTTGTTGGTTTTAAGGTACCTAAAATTGCCCGATTTTCTAGTTTTAAACGGTCCGAATTAGTGGGAGGAGGTCAAGGGTTTCAAGTGACTCGCTCTGTAAAAGCTGAACACTAACGCCAGAAGAGCACCAGACCTTTGCTAGAGTACTACATGTGAAACACCATTAATTCTAATAGCTGGGATTCCCTGATCAATTGTAGTACCGCCATAGGAGATAGCAAAGTTTGTCGAAGTGGTATTGCCTACTACTTCAATACCTGCGCCTGCAATACATGCAGAGGAAAAGGTTAGATAGTAATCAGTATTGGCGGTAACAGATATGGGTGTACCAAATGTGTATGTGACATATCCTGATCCGGAGGTAGAGGTAGAAGAACCCATTAACGTATTTACATCAACGGCCACAACGGGATTGGACCAACCACAAGAAGCGCTATTGGTTCCGAGTCCTGAGTACATAGATAAAACTCCATTATCAACTCCCCATGTTTTCAAAGTTATTGATGCAATACTTTGGCTTCGATCAGGCCTCATTCTTATTACCACACGCCCGACATCAAAAATGGGAAAAGCTGAAGTTGGATTGCTATAGGAAGAAGATGACTGCGAAACTTCCGGTTTAAAGAAGTAATAATTTGCACTACTTTGATCGTACACTACATCACCAGCAGAATAGTGTGAGATATTAATAGGCCCAGCAATTTTCTTCACCCCGTTTGTCAATGGCACCCAGGCAGAGCCACTATAGTAATAGTATCCGGGCGTAACTGCGGTAGCTCCACTTCCCACTTCGGCAGTATTATAAACCAGAAGACCGGTAGCTGGGCTGGAAATAGGACTGGAAGTATTATCAGTGGAGACTAACGCCACCCTAGGAGGTAAAAATCCTTTTGTAGTGCTACTTACATCCAATTGCGCAGAGGCTGCGGGAGTGCTTGTACCAACCCCTACCTGGGCTTGAAGCAGTGTAGTTGCCGACAGTAAAAAACAAAGGGCAAAGATTAATTTAATAGTTATAGTCATCTTGGTTGGTGTTAAATTTATAAGGTGGTTATTTAAGCGCTATAGCGATAATTTCACTTTCCGCTCTTAGGCTGTATACTGCCCCTTGCAAGCTTGTTACATTAAGTTTCTACAGTCCTTCATTAAGTTGCTGAGACGTTAGTTGACCAAATGTCGGTAATTTTATTTAAAGACTAACTGGGGGACTTTTTATGTTCGTCGCCACCTTATAGGACAGCTGGATCAGCCAAGTTAATTCTTTTTGATAGGGTTTGTAGTTTTTTATGCTAAACTATACAATTCAGCTTGTGTTAATGTAACCTTTCAATTGAAATAAAGTTGTTATTATAACTACCACCTATTAATAATGTTATACGATATGCTCTATTATTTGTTATATCATTAAGAATATAGGTTGATGTATCTGCTTGACCTGGGAAATCCCAACTAAATATAGAATTGCTGGCCGTTGTGTTTACTATTATAGTTGCTGCCATGCCACCGATATTATTAGAAGTTTTAGAAAATGTTCCACCTATGTTAGCACTAAATGAGCCTGAAACAGTTGCAAGACTTAATCCTCTAGGATAACTTGTTGTTACCGTTGCTTTAATATTATCTAAAGTTATAAATGTTCCCGCATTTACTATTCCGCTTGCTTTCCATATCAATTCACCTGCAATACTAGCAGGCGCTTTGCTTAAATCAATTTGTACACCTCTATAATTACCCCCATTTTCAAAAATTCTTAATCTATTTTGGTAAATATCAGTTATTATATGACTTCCTGTTAGAGTGGTATTAGTTTGTGCAGTTGCTAAATGTAGTTCACCACCTTCATCACCACTGCTACTTCCTACAATTAAATTCCCTGTTACATTTACATTGCCTATCACATCTAATTTAGATGATGGTGATGCTGTTCCAATCCCTACGTTGCCATTCAAGATTGTTCTACCACTACCACTAGGAGTGAGCGTCACATTTTGATTTGTTCCACCAGCTGTGAATGTTAATGCACCTGTTCCTGTGATTGAGCCAGTGGTAGTGCCTGTTCCTCCATTCGTTACAGGTAAAGTAGCTGAAGTGCTATTAATGATATAGATCCATGCATTTCCTGTATAATACCATAAACCAGCAGTGCCGTCTGTTTGATAAACCATAAGTCCGGCAGTAGGTGAATTGATATCTTGACGTTGTGCTTGGGTCATTCTGGGTGGTAGAAACCCTTTTGTAGTACTGCTAACATCAAGCTGAGCGGAAGCATTCGGGCTGGTTGTTCCAATTCCAACTTGTCCATAAATGAGTGATGTGAAAAGTGAAAAAAGAACTGATATGAAAGCGGGTTTAAAGAAAGTCATATAAAGTGAATTTATAAAGATTTTCGAAGTTACATTTGGACAGCATAATTATCAAATAAGCTTTTCGTGTATAAGTAACTGATAATGCGATTAAGTTCTTCAGCAAGACGTATTGGATCAGCGCAGCTTATCCCTCTTACTGGTCAAAAAGAGTAAATGAAAATGATCCTTCTGTTCTAACGTGTTTTTTGTAACTCTCTTGTTTTTCCTATTTAAGACCAAATGCCGATAAGTCGAATGACGTCACTTTTTCGAATATCTTGAAAATTTCATCGAGGTAATACAAGGTGTATACCCGGTTCTTAATTACTTGTTCTTTCATTACATAGGCTCTGCGGTTATCACTAAATTCAGGTTGCTGCATCGGGCCCTTTTTTTCACTCTTTTGCACAGTATATTTTGTAGTCGCATTACTGAAGTTCACCTCATTAAAACTTGTTTTTCGGACAACCGGATTTGCTTCATTTTTCTTAAAAGCCAGGCCGGCTACTGCACTTTCATAAACACTTGGGTTCGACATACTGCTCTGCAAATCACGGTTGGGAGCACCGGGCGTTTGAAAACTTATCATTGAATAAGAACCTAACGAAACGGCATATTCGTTGTCATTAAAATGATGGAGGTATAAGGCAATATCCCGCTTGCCCAGTTCTTTGATATATTCCTTTACTGAAATTGGTTCTGCTTTTTCCTTTATCTCGTAGGTTCCGCTGAAAATTTTTCCTGCTGCGGGGGCCGACTTATACAATATCGGACCATAGGCAAAGGCACTTTCCGATGTATTGCCATCCAGTTTCAGGCTGTACACCAATTTTTTGCTCTCCATGTCGAAAGCGCCTAGTACAGCACCATCCTTATACGCTGTAAACACCCACACTTTCTTATCAAAAATTAGGCTTGAGGTATTGAGTGTGTTATTTCTCTCCTGTGCAGGAATCAGTTCCTCCACAGAAAAAATGTCCGAACGAATTTTCTTCCAGGTATTCTTGTCAAAATAGCTTACTTCCGTTACCGGTTCTGTATCTGATACAGTAAAGATGTAGGCCGAAGTATTCTTATAGAAATGAACCTTCTTACGGGTAAGATAAATTATTTGGGAGGTGATCGTGTCAATATGTTCAAACATCTCCCAGACATCCTTTGGCGTATACTTTTTCGATTTCTTCAATGGCAATTGCGTTGACAAGTCCAGGGGGTAATTCTTCACTGTCCCCGCCTCATCAATGGCACCTACGGTAATACTTCCGCTCCTGTTTGGATAAACACTAAAGAACCGTTTGCCATCGTATAGTGTTTTACTGAAATACTTTTTGTCTTTATCCTGGAAAACTGCCCCCGCCACAACAAAGGTCTGGTCCTTAGTGTCCACCACTTCTGCATTAAAATCAGTATTGCTTCCGGTAATAAGCGTCCAGCGATCGTCTTTGTGTGTAAAACTGCCTACCTCAAAATTGTCGTTATTAAACGCACTGTTCTTAGGAGTTGCCACATCAAAAGACTTCAGCACTTTCCAGTCATTATTAACGAGGTAAAAGTTAATCACTTTGTTACCGCTAAGCAAAACCAGCCGTTCATTGGTGGTACTGTCCTCAAAAATATGTCCGCTCATCAGCTTTTTGCTGAATGCATTATTCTTGAACCTGTAGGGTTGTTGAAAAATGATTTTCTGACTTAAGATGCCCTGTTGTGCTGATAGTACGACTGTACAAAACATCAATGCAGCAAATATTGCCAATTTTCTGTTTGAAAATTTCATGGACTTTTCGTTGTATTTCACGAACATGCAATTTATGTAGATTGCTTTATCTCAATTAACTCATTTAACAAATTATCGGCCCCGGAGTCATATCGAACCAGAAAAGCCAGCTTGCCAATCCAGCTCATGCCATTGACCAATGCCCCACAGATGGGTGTGGGATTCAGTTTTTAGTTCAGATTTACTTGTTAGAATGTTTTCAATAAATAGGTGTCAGAAAAGTATCACTTTGCTCCCTTTAAATACTTTTCCAACCACTGATGCTGTTCCCAAAGCATGTGTAGTAAGTTTTCTTTCCCCCGATAGCCATGTGCTTCATAAGGAAGCACTACGTACCGCGTGGTTCCCCCATGTCCTTTAACAGCATTATAATATCGTTCGCTCTGAATGGGAAAAGTACCCTGATTGTCGTCCATTTCACCATGAATCAGCAGAATTGGCGTTTTGATCTTATTGGCATAGCTGAACGGGCTCATGTCAAAATATAAATTCGAAGCTTGCCAATAGGTTCTGTCCTCATTCTGAAATCCGAACGGTGTTAGCGATCTGTTGTATGCACCGCTTCGGGCGATGCCAGCCTTGAATAGGTTGGTGTGCGATAGCAAATGCGCGGTCATGAAGGCACCATAACTATGTCCGCCTACGGCAACTCGATTTTTATCGCCCACGCCCATTTCGGATAATTTATTGATCGCTGCCTCGGCATTCATCTTCAGTTGATCGATGAAATTGTCGTTCGGTTTTTTGTCGGCATCCGTTGCCACAATCGGCATTTCGGCATTGTCGAGTACGGCATAGCCTTGGGTAACCCAAAACACCGGTCCTCCCCAACTGATCGTGGTGAATCGGTCATTGGAGCCACGAATCTGCGCGGCATCAGCTGCTGAATTGAACTCTCTTGGGTAGGCCCACATCAGTACGGGCAGAGGGCCATCTTTCGATTTGTCATATCCCTTCGGTAAGTAAAGATTACCGGTCAGGTCTACACCATCGGCACGCTTGTATTTGATCTTTTCTTTGCTGATTCCTTCCAGCGCGGGGTATGGATTCTTGAATTCAGTTAAGGGACTATCAGCGATGCGCGCTTTCAAATCCTTCAAAAAATAATTAGGCACATCCTGCTGTGATTCCTTGCGTGTGATAAGTGTTAGTCGGTCGGCATTCAGAATGTCTACGATCGATTCAAACATCCCTTCCGGACATCTCCAGAGGATTTCATTTTGCTTCGTGGTAAGGTCGAATTTAGCCAGGAAGGGAAGGTCTCCTTTTGGAGAGGAGCCGGTATTGTTGATCATCAACAGTTTGCTTCCGTTCTCGATCGGCGTAATGACAGATCGACCCCATTTGTTTTTAGAGGTATAAGGCTGACCTGGGTCGTTGTAAGCATCGTTTGTGGAACGTTCAAACATGACATCCATTTGGCCAGTGGTGGGATTGTAGCGCTGAACTCTCGCTTTTTGAGAGCCGGTCAAACCTTCACTAACAAGCGCCAATGTTTCATTGCCCCAGGAAATGCCCCGGAATCGCCATTTTGTTTTGAATAACTCCTTCGGTTGACCGTTAAATGGCGAACTGATTCCATATACGGCATCATGGTATTCCACTTTATTCTTCATCAAACCACTATCAAGTGGCTTACACCAGATGGCAGTAGCCGGTTCGTCATCCCGCCAATCAAATCCCCTGGCTACATCCTGCACATTGTCAAATCCGGATGGAGCGCCTTCGCCTGAAGGAAGTTCAGCCAGTACCTTGACCGTTTTCCCATTCATGTCCGTGATGCTGACAGTTGAAGGAAATTGTTGAGCCGGCACCAAATACGAGAAGGGTTTACGGATCGTACGGACCATCAAGTACTTTCTGTCAGGAGAAATATTGATCGAGGAATAGATCGTTGGTATTCCGACATTGGTTTCGATCCCGTTCACATTTTTCACCAATTGGGCGGTAGACAGAAATTCAAAAAGCTGAGCATCATAAGGTGTCTTGATCAGGTCTTGATAGGTCCGGATCGGAGCAGCCTTTCCGTAGTTCTCCTGCATGGCTGGTCCGGTGGGGGTAATGGGGCGCTTGGGAGCGGCTGTGGCGGGTTTCAACGTGGTTTTGTAGATCAGTGTGTTATCGTCTACCCAAAAAAATGAACTGCCTAGTACGGTATTAAGTGGTTTTTGATTGATCTTTTTGGCTGTTTGGGTTTTAACATCGATCACAAAAAGATCTACTCGGCTCGAGGTTGAATGGGTGAAGGCAATTTTTGTTTGGGCTGGATTCCAAGCGGGTTGACCAGCTAGTAAACCCATGGGCAATCCTTTTATCTGGAATTCTTTTCCGGATGGTAGATCCTTCAGTTTAAGATTGTTGATATAGTTCTGTCGGCTAGGTGAAAAATTAGCCGGATTGATCCGCAAGCCCGCGATACGAGCTTCAGGTTGACCTAATTCCTCTACTGTTGGGTAACTATTTCGCTCGATCAGCAACATCCAATTGGCTTTGTCGTCGATGCTGACACCGGGAGTGGGGGAGGCTAATAAAAGATCTTCGATGACTTTTGGAGGTTTTTGATACCCAAACGGATCCTGCGTAAAAGCAATCAGGTTAGCGGCAGAAAAAATAAGGATGAAAAATAGTCGCTGAAGCATTTTCATGGCAATGATGTTATGCCATGAAGATAAGAACAGAAAAGATTTCAGGAACGAGGCGCTCTGCTGAAAAAACCATGCATAACCTGCATGTGCGGGATGGCCAATATGGATAGGCCAATGAAGAAAATAAACAGTCCGTTACTGTAATCAAAATAGAGATCGATCAGATAGTACAAGCCGATCATGATGATGAAGGCAAGTCCGGCGAACAAAGCTGTTTGTGGCGTGAAATATCGACGCATGTATGTCAGGGTGCTGAATTGAGCTTCCTGGCGGATGGCCTGTATAGATAATACAGAGTGCCAGAGACCGAAATAAAAAGCAAAGCCGATCAGAAAGGGGAGATTGGCAACCAGGTACTGAACCAGCACCAACACCATGATCCGGAAGAACAACATTTCGTCTTTCTTCGAAAAGATCAAGAGCAACAGTAGTGAGCTAAATAGTGTACTCCGATAAATGGCATCAAAATGTTCGATCGACCATCCCAAAAAATCATATTGTTGGATGAAGGATCCGATCTCGGGAATGTAGTTGATCAGTTCGGTGTGATGTCCGAGTAAGAGCAGTACGAAGGTGGAAGAGCCATACAGGAAAATGGCCAATGATTTCACCATCGAATGAAGTCTGAATTCCTGTAAATCTGTTTCACCGAAATGCAGGGCGGAGAAGATAAGGAACAGTGTTAATGCCAGCGGCGGCCAGATCCAAAGCATCAAGAATAAAACCGACTGGCCAACATAAAAAAGAAGGAATCGATTGATCGAATAGGAGTTTGTTTGCTGACGCTCGGCATTGTGACGGGCCACAATGAAGTCGAGTGCTCCATGAGGGATACCGAGCCCGACAATGGTCAATATGAAAAATCCCCATTGCCAGGGCTGAGAAATGGCGGTCTGTCCGCAAATCAAGGCAAGGGCCCAACCAAAGGCCAGTAAGTAGAGTTGGGATCGAAAGGGGAGACTCATAGAAATAGAAAAACCGGGGTACTTGATTTCCCCCGGTTTATTCTTGAACTAGATTAGGAGTTCGAACGGCTCAGGCTATAGATAACCAGACCGAATCCGATCTTGTTGATGGCGTCAGCGATGTTGTAATAAACATCGATGTTGCCCAATGCGGAGAGAGACTCATACCACTGTCCGGCACCTGTACCAGCCAGGTAACCGAGCGGATAGATCGCCCAACCAACCAATACAAACCATCCGAGGACGGAATTTGCTTTGGCAACGGCAGGCCCCGCAGCTGTAGCCAGCTTCTTCACATCACCGGCCCAGATCAGGTACACGATGTAGAAGTAAGCGATAGCAGAAACGGTACCCCACAAGGTAGCATTGGTGTTGTCGGCAGCAGCGCCTACTTCACCGAGGTAACCGGTAACCAGCATCACAACAGAGGCGAAGATCAATTTCCAGAGCAGATCGATTTTCGCACCGGCCTTTTTGGTGATGAGGTAAAACTCCACGCACATCAGAGGAACGGTTAACAACCAGTCCACATAACGGAAAAACGTGGGTGATTCGTGATTCGCCATGTAATAGTCGCGCATGTAATAATAATGCACGGCGGCGATGAAGGTGATCAATCCTGAAACCAGGAGTGATGTTTTCCAAGCTTTGTCGGTGTTGCTGATCTCAAAGAAGAAGAACACTGACGCAGCCATCATGGCCATACAGCCAATGAAGAAGGTGAACGAAGTGTAGTCGGTTGGGTCGATTTTTGACACATCCGCTAACAACGTGATGTCCAGTAATGCTGACATACGATTTGGGTTTGGTTAAAAAATTAGATTGACAAGCACTATCAATTTACATCAAACGAAGAAGGATTCAGAAAGTTCAAAATTTTAACATTACAAGTACTTTCACGTATGCTATTTTGTAAACAATTGATTATTAGTATTTTAAATACTTTTCGTTTTCTCTTTGTCAAAGCTTTATACACCTATTTTTTAACAGTCTTCCAGCTTTCAAACTGCTGTATGCTAAGACGTTATAAACGCTGCATTCGTTTTTCAGCGTTTTTTGATTTGTGGATAAGTATCTAATAATTGTGAGCTTTGTTTATACCGCCCATTTTTCTTTTTGCTGATAGGCGATCAATACTAGCATGCTACCTAGGAATAAGTTTGAAACGTGGATAAGGTATAACTCCCGACTTAGCAAGAGTTCTGTCACCACCCAGCCGATCAAGGCATAGCCACCCAACATAGCACGATCGAATTGTTTTGGGTGTTCTTTCCATACACTCCAAAATCCCCAAATATTTGTGATGCCAACAATACTGATCAACATTAGCCCTGGTATCCGAAGGTCACTGAAAGGCGTGCCAGCCAGCCATTGTTGTGGCCATAGCATCCAATTTTCTGCAGGCATGATCATGAAAATGATTCCGATGATGGTAGTGAAAAGACTGATAAATAATAATAGGAGGGTTAGCATAAAATGAAGCATTATTTGTTGGTTGATTTACGTTGATAGGTTCCGACGAGCTCTCCGAAAGCCAGAATATGTCCTGCCATGGCTTTTTCCAGGTCACGCTGCCGGGTCGTTCCTCTGAGGTTCAGAATACAATCCAGTGCATAAACTTTAAAGCGATAATGGTGCCTTCCGTTGGCCGGACAGGGACCATCGTATTGATTGTGCAGAAAGTCATTCAATCCTTCTTCTCCATGCGGGTGATTCGATCGTATCAGGTGGGTGACCGGAATATTCCAAATCAGCCAATGTGTCCAATTGCCCACCGGAGCATCGGGGTCATCTACGACAACAGCGAGCGATTGGGCTTCCTCAAGGCTGCCATCTACCTGAAGCGGCGGATTAATATTTTCTCCATCACAAGTAAAATCAGGCGGAATTTGTCCATTCTCAGAAAAGGCGCGGCTCTTGACTCGCAGGGTCGCATAGCGAATCGAGGTAGTAGGAATACTGATTAAATTGACGTCTTGCATGAGTGTGTGGTTTAGTTTTATAATTATTCTTCCCCATCATCATCAGTTACATTCCCCTCATCTTCGTTTTCCCAAGGAAGGCGTTCATGGACATCTGTTTCATTTGTTAAGGGTTCTTCCATGTCTACCGGTATCGTTGCTACCGGATTTTTCGGTTTTTCGTTTTTGTTTTCATGAGTGCCATGTTTTGGTGGCTTTACGGATTTATCTACTTCAATTTTTCTTTTTGGCTTATTCATGGTTGTGTTTGATTGCAAATCAATTTCAATTGCTAAGCTAATACATTAGTGTTAGTCAGTTTCTGAACTGTCATTGATCATGTCGACTGGAATCAGTTGCTGATATGCTATTGATCAGGGGTTCTCTACAGAGGAGGAATTACGTTTGATGCAATTAAAATGACAGGTCAGTTAACACAATTGGAAATGGATAATTTGTTGCACAGTCAACTGGTCGGACGTTTGGCGTGCATACAGGGAGATGCACCTTACATTGTTCCGATGGCCTATGCATATGATGGAAAAAACATCTTAGGTCAAACGGTCGCCGGTCTTAAGCTCAGGATATTAAAAGAAAATCCAAAGGTTTGTTTTGAGGTAGATCAATTGATTGATCTGCGTAATTGGAAAAGTGTGATCGTTTTCGGGACATTCAGGTTGGCGCCAGAGACCTTCTTACCACAAGCCAGGCAGTGGTTATTCAATCGTATCTATCCGCTGAGTACGCCAGCACAGGCACATGCACATGAACATGCCGTTGAATCACTCGTGGGGGATGAAGATCGAGTCAAACCAGTCCTCTTTATGATCGAAGTAGAGCGAATGACGGGTCGATATGAAAAGCAATGAACATAGATCAGCGGATCGACTGATTCGCCTCGTTTTCTCGCGGAATAGAATTTTATTGATTTGTATATAAACCGAATTATTCACTAAAACAAAATGCACATGAAAACGGATGCACAACTTCAAAAAGATGTGATGGATGAGTTAAAATGGGAGCCGTTGCTTACTTCATCGGAAGTAGGGGTTTCGGTAAAGAACGGGGTAGTCACCTTATCCGGTCTGGTCGATTCTTATTCGAAAAAATTGGCAGCGGAGAAAGCTGTCAAGCGTGTTCAAGGGGTTAAGGCTGTTGCCGAGGATATTCAGGTTGGGGTTTCCACAGGATTTCGGAAAACTGATGCTGAGATCGCCGAAGCTTGTATTGCTGCTTTAAAATGGCATACGGCAGTTCAAGAGGAAAAGATTAAGCTGAAGGTTGAGGATGGGAATGTGAAATTGGAGGGCGAGGTTGAATGGGAATATCAGCGTATCAATGCACGTAAGGCAGTTGAGAATCTGACAGGGGTGCGTTCAGTTATCAATTTGATCACCATCAAGCCGAAAGTGACGCCATTCGATGTTCAGCAGAAGATCAGTGCAGCCTTCCATAGAAGTGCTACCGTTGATTCCGAGACTATTAAGGTGGAGGTCAATGGTCATCAGGTTATCCTGAGGGGTAAAGTACGCTCGTTTGCAGAAAAAGAGGATGCCGAAAATGCAGCCTGGAATGCCCCTGGGGTAAATCTCGTTGATAGCAAACTGGAGATCGAAGAGCCGGCGTATGCATTTGAGGAGTAGTCTAAAAAACAATTTGAAAAATGCTACAAACACACCAATCATCTGGTCCTACTGAACTTTTGGGAGAGGATTTATCAAGCATGATGATGCAGTCGTGGCAGAGATGTTTAACAATGCTCTGCCCCTTGCATCCGGCTAATCCGGATCGTTCGGGGGATCGGATATCTCTTAAACACATGTCTCAGCAAGCGGCGATGTTGATCAAGCAGCATTGGCAACCAGTGCAAGCTGATCAGATGTTGCATCAGCTCGAAGTCATGATGAATCAGATCGATCTGGTAAGGCCTCCTAAGGGGTTGGGTATATATCTAAATCCTACCTATCACCGGGTTGAGCTATTTTCTTTTGCGGTACCGCCATTGGTTCAAATTGATGACCGTTTTCTGATCCGTGAATGGCTTTGGCGTATGCAGATAAATCGACCAGTCTATCTGCTTAATCTGTCAGAAAAATCTGCTCGTTTAGAAGAGATAAGGGATGGGGACTGGTATGCCATTGAAGATCATCATTTTCCTCGTGTATTCTTTGACGATCATGAATATGCCAAGCCGGTCCGTTCTACTTCGTATGCTGGACAAGCGCATGTAAAGAGTTATGAACGAGATAAGACCGAAATGCAACAGATACGTCTATGTGATTACTTTCACGATACAGATGCAGCGCTCAATCCATACTTGATGCATGGGGAGCCGTTGATCTTGGCGGGGGCTGAGCGAGATATTTCATTGTTCCGGCAGGTGGCTGCCACCGGCCGTAATGTGATCGCTCAGATAAGTGGAAATTTTCAGCATGCTCATCAGGAGATCTTTCGAGACAAGGTCAATCACGTGATGATGGAGTATCGTCAATCACAGCTGCAGCACGAGGTGTCTGCGTTTTTCGAGTCTTGGGGAGCAGGGTTAGCACGTTGTGGTATCGCAGACTGTTGGGAAGCAATTGAGAAAGGGCAGGGGCGTATGCTACTGGTAGAAAGGGGTTTCCGGGAGGGTTTGTTCAGATCACCTGCCGGAACGTTTTCAAGTCAAAAATGCTCAGCAGATGCTGTTTGGTATCCCGATGTTTTGGATGCGTTGATGCACCTTACCCTTGAAAAGGGAGGTGATGTCAGACTTGTTGAAAATAATTCCCTGGGCTCCGCTCAACGGGTGGCCTTGATTCTCCGATATCCTGATTAATAATCACAAAAATGCAATTCATGTCCTACCCAGGTACCTATCGCCCAACATTCACGGGCAAGACAGACAAAAGTCCAGCCAGTGAGCCCTCAAAGCAATGGGAGGTGCTGCATCATGCCGGAGAAGTTGTTATTCGTTGTTGGATTCCGGGTGTGAAGCGAGAAGATATAGAATTGACCATTCGGCATCACAGGATCCATTTATCTGTTTATTCAACCTTGCCTCGACTTGATGGTGAATGCTGCTCTTCGATTCGATATTGCCAGGAGATCCCGCTTCCGCCGGATGCGGATACGACATGGTATGCGGCCGAATACCATCGTGGTTTATTAACGATTCAGTTTCCAATTGCTGCCTATCCGACATTGAATGGTATCTCCAGAGTTGTAGTGTATTGACAGCATGGTTTTATTGTGATGATGTTCGTCTTTCTCTGATTTTTTAAATGTGTTTATGTTTAACTATTAAAAACAAATAAAATGAGTACAAAAACAATCTTGCGTATGCCTGCCTTCTTTGACGATTTCATGCGTCCTTGGAGTGAGTGGTTTGATGATGGAAATAGGCGAATTGGACAAGTTCCGGCGGTTAACATCACGGAGGATGATGATGGATTTCGGTTGTCAGTAGCTGTTCCAGGTATGAAAAAAAGTGACTTTGAGATCGATTTGGACGGGAATCAGTTGACCATCGGATGTAGTAAAGAGGAGTCGCAGACCGAAAAGGATGCCAAATACACACGAAAGGAGTATTCTTATCATTCATTTGAGCGCAGTTTCACCTTGCCGGATGATGTTAACAGGGAGCGTATTGATGCATTCTATGAAAATGGGGTACTGGTTTTGATGCTGCCTAAGAAGGAAGAAGCGCGAAAACAGCATCTCAGTAAACATATTTCGATAAAATAAGCTTTTAACCAGCAGGCCCGGATCTTCTCCGGGCCTTTTATTATTTCATGTATGCTGCGAAACGTAATTGTATTTCTTAGTAGCGTTCTGCTAATTGCTTCCTGTGAAACATTGCAAATAACGCAAAGTTGGAAGCTCGACCCACAGCCATCCAGCGGAATGAAAAGTATACTAGTTATGGGGCTAAACCGGGAGAGTGACCGTTCCCTGCTTTTTGAAATGGAAAAGCATCTCAGCGAAGATCTGCGTGGGAGAGGCTATAATGCCAGTTCGGCTCTTTCGGTTTTCGGGCCACACTATTTTGATCGGCTATCGGAACAAGAAGCCTTAAATAAGCTTCAGCAGTCTGGATACGATGCCGTTCTTACGATTGTTATGCTTGATAAGGATAAAGAACGTCATTATGTGCCGGGTCGGGTCATGTATACACCCTACGTTTTTTATTATAACCGTTTCTGGGGGTATAGGACTGTCCTTGTACAAAGAGTCTATGAACCTGGATATTATGTTTCGGACACCAAATATTTCTGGGAAACGAATCTTTATTCCCTTCGTGAAGCGCAGCTTCTACTTTTTTCAGCTCAGTCCAAAAGTTTTGAGCCCGGAACTGCTTCCGCATTCGGTCATCAATATGCTCGCTCCATGATTGTACGAATGGTTGAACAAGGTGTTTTGAAGTAAATGATTCGCAATGAGTAAAATTAAAATGGCTTCTGGTGATTCGTTGACAACCAGAAGCCATTTTTAATGATCGAGACTTGCGATCAGTTGATTTTGCATCAATTATACATGCGTTCCAACTTTGAGGTGTTCGTGATGAATATCTTTCCGTCTTTGATAGCAATCAGTTCCTCCTGCTTAAAGTCGCTTAGGGTGCGGATCAATGATTCGGTTGCTGTGCCGGAGATCGAAGCCAAGCTTTCACGGCTGATATCAATGCTGAATTCTTGTTCATTATTATTTTTGTATTTAGCCTGCAGGGCGAGTAGCGCATCAGCCACTTTCTTGCGGAGCGAATTGTAGGCCATATTGATGAGTCGTTCCTCTTTTTCGGAAACATCACTGGCGAGCAGTTGTACGAATTTCCGAAGTGCTTGAGGGTGGTTATTGATCAATTCCATGAAATCCTCTTTCGGAATAACAGCGAGTTCCGTGTCTTCCATTGCTTCTGCATTCATTTTGTAAACAGAATTTTCAAGAAGAGATACATGTCCCAGAAAATCACCAGGTCTATAGAGCTCTGTGACCAGCTCTTTCCCGCTGTCGTTCGATTTATAGGCCTTTACTTTACCCTTAAGTACATAATACAGTCGGTTAGGGTGATTGCCTTCCGTGAATATGACCTGTTTCTTCTTGTATCGATTGATTACCCTGCCTTCTGTCAAAGACTGAAATAGGGTTACCTCGCTGAGGCTATCCGTATGTCCGTTGTCTTTCTCAAGTTGCTGGCTTATGTCTTGGCGGATTAACTCCATTTTCTTGATCCTCGTTTCAATAACCGTCAGCAGTTCAGTTGCAAAAAAGGGTTTAGTCAGGTAGTCGTCAGCTCCCAGGTCCATCGCTTTTCGGATATCATCTTTTTCCGATTTAGCGGTTAGAAAAATAAATGGCGTTTGTGCCATCCCCGGGTTTTTTTGTATGGCTTGTATCACTCCATAGCCATCTAACTCTGGCATCATTACATCACAGATTATAAGATCTGGCTGAAATTCCAAAGCCATTTCCAATCCGGCCTTTCCATTATCGGCCGTTTGTGTTCGATAATGGGACAATTCCAAAATTTCAGCAATGTTAGAGCGTAGTTCTTGATTGTCTTCGATGATCAGTACTTTTTTCATAGGTCTGCAGTTGGTTTTTAAGGGTTATTGTAAAAGTGGTTCCTTTATTGATTTGGCTGTTGATCTGAATGGTACCGCCCAATTCTTTTACTAGCCGATGTACAGTAGACAATCCCAAGCCATTCCCCGGCAAATCGACGGCATTAGATGCGCGGTAGCGAGCCTCAAATAGCCGGTCGATCTCTTGTTGTGGAACACCTATACCTAGATCCGTGATAGCGATCTGTAAAATGGAGTTACTATTCCAGGTTTTTATGGAGATCGGTGTATGATCGGGGGAGTATTTGCTGGCGTTGGAAAGGAGATTATCAAGGATGTGTTGAATGGCTATTGAGTCGGTATTGAAAAACTTATTGCCTTGATGCAGGAAATCGATCGTTTGACTGGGTTTGAGTATGAGCTGGGCAATGCGCTCTTGAATTAGACTGAAGATGTTGATGCGTTTGATGCTTCGAATGGAGGGCGGTTGATGCCAGGTTTGCCAATCCATTAATCCTGTCTTCATTTCTTGTACTGCACGTGCAATCTTCTGCAAATGTTTGATCTGTTTTTCTCCATCTTCAGTAGTACGATAACGAAGACATAGCCAGGCTGAAGATTCAATCGTGCTGAGCGGACCTTTCCAATCATGTAACCAAGAGTCAAAATCGATGGTATGTTGCTCATATTGTTTTCTAACTCGTTGAAGTTTTTTCCTGCATTTCTTACGTTTTTCCCATGTATCAGTAAGATCTTTTACAAGTAACCAGATTGAATCATCATTTTGTTCAAGGGTGGGATCAGGAATCATTCTCACCTCTATAGGCGTTGGTAACAAATTTAGTTCTGGATCTTGGAACCATATCCGGATGGGTGGGCCGCCAGCTTCAATCCACTTCTGCCATTGGTATAAAATCTTGAATGGATTCTTCTTTTTTGTAAACAACCATACAGCCATGGATAGACTCTTCCTCGATAGTTCATTGACAGAATAGCCCATGAAGGAGTCTTGACTGATAGAAATGATCTGCATTCGTTGACTCGCTTGAATGAGGCAAGTATTGTGGTCAAGAAGCTTTGAGGTGTGAACCAATATATTCTCGCTCTTCTCTGCTGATCCGGCCATATTAAGGTCGATTCGTACTACGTCTTCTTTGATTGGTGTATGTGATTGCAGTTCTCTTTTCATGTTCTAATGTATGTCTTGGTGTTTTCTTAAGAAATGAACTTGATAGAGATTTCAGTTTTAATGGCTAAACGACTTACTAATCGGAAGATTTAATTTCAAATTGCAACCTCACTTTTTTGTTTTTACAGGTAAGTTTGGCGATACCTCAAAACTTACTTTAGCATTGATTCGATACTCGGTGATCTTATTACTTCTTACAACCGCACTGTGGTCTTGAATGTAAATAGACCGGATGTTTTTGACGGTACGACCTGCTTCTGAGACAGCTTGTGCCGCTGCATCCTCCCAGCTCTTTTCCGAGCTTGACATCAATTCGAGAACTTTAATGACTGACATAAAATATTAAGATTTAAAACAAAGTATATCCTTTTCGTTAAACAGAACTATGACTAAAGTCACATTCCAAAATGACCAACTGTTTATTGAAATCTAAATGAATAGCATTTATGCCATAATGTATTGCATATATGCAATAATGTCTAATTATTTCTATTAAACTCTTCTACGAGTTAATGTCATTCTTGCAATAAATGAGTCTGATTTATGATTATATGTCGTGCAAGACAATTGTCTATGCTCCATATAAACTTATTCATATTTTGTATAGACAATGCATTTATGCTATTATCAAGCAGCAAATTATTGATGTCAAATGTGCTATGTCTGCTGCTACTAATCATATTAATTTGATCTGGATTCCAACTATTGTATCTTATCAATTGGCTAGGAAATCTTTTTCTGATTATTGATTTCATGACATTGCTTCTCTCATCTTCATTTGATATTAAGTAGTCTTTATCATTAAACAGTTCTCGTTTTATGGTCTTATGATCTGATGCGGCTGAATCAGTCCCATTATTACATATCGCTACGATTCCCTGATGTTTCGCATTCAATTGTTTGAATGATTGACATAGCAGTATAATTATCTTATCCCTGGAATTGATTTCGTTTTTTAGTGACAAGAATTTTTCAAGCTTGTTAAGTCTGATCTCATAAGCATTGATGACAGACTCTTTCAGCTCGATCAGAAAGCTAGTAGGCGACATTATGAGTTCCTTCAACAGTTCTCGCCATCCGTCTTTCGAATTGGCTATGCCAATATTATTAATTGGTTGTTTTAGCGGGTATATGTCCACACCCTCATTTTCCCAGATAAGTACTACACTATTTGTTGGGAAATAGGGAATAAAGCTTTTGGCAGTTTCTCGCCATTTATTGATGATGTTAGTTCGTGTTTTTAATTTTTCACTTCCATACGATGTTAAATCATTTCTTATCAGATTTTGAAAAGGGTCGTCTTCCCCTTTCATCACCTTGTTAAATGGCAGCCAGGCCATATAAAATCCGGAAATTTCCCAGTCATTTGCCGGGCTTCTGAATTCATTCCTTTCCTTTCGCGGTTCTTGGATAATGCTATTCACACCTCAACATACGGTTGGGGTGTCAGCTTAATACTGATCACAATTATTAGAACTTCTGATCTGTAAAGGATGTCAGGGGGTCCGAGTCCGGTAGGAATATCGGATGGATCCGGTATGTTCTTTTTTGTTATTAAAAAGGGCCTCTTCTGTTAGTAGGCCATTTTTCCCGAAACCATAGCGCCAAATCAAGTATGATACATCACGACTACCGGTCAATTGCATTCGTTGAATAATATTCCCTGCATCATCGTATTCAAATAGTTGATCGGGTAGGAGTCGTTTCCATTTTTCATTATATCTTACTACATCGGTGAGGTTGCCCTTCTCATCGTAATAGTAGTAGATAAAACTTGTTAATGTTTTCTTTTTATAGGTTTGTTCCTCTGTAACTAGGCCATTCGTGTCTACAATAAACCGGATCATAGTTGTATCGAATCTGCCATCAATTTGTTCAACGATGCGCCAGAGCTGTGTTGGATGATTTTTAATGTCGTAGCTCCACACATGTATTTCGTGGTCTTTAAAGTCAACCAGGCTATCTTGGTGCGTGTTCTCGATCCGGACGACATTTCCTTTTTCATCTCTTTTATAGGCAATTTGAGTATACATGCCTGGTTGTATCTCAGTTTCAGATTCCAGGGCGCCAGCTGGATTGAAAACGTAGGTAGTTTTTATATCGAATTCGCTTGTTGATCTGATTTTATTCAAAGTGTCGCCACCACGCGATAGTGTGCAGGATTGTTTGTAATCAGTTTGTTTCTCGCCTGTGGGTAATATGGCTGTCTCCTGGATCAGAACTACCTGTTCCTTTCGATAGGTTTGAACCTTGCGTTCCCATTGCTTTAGTGCGATCAAGTCGTTATAATAGTATTGTGCCTGTGCCGGTAGGATAAACATGGCAAGTGTCAGACCAAACCAAAATTTTGAATGTTGATAACCCATACCCCAAATCTACCTCATCATTTTTACTTTTATAGCATGCAATCATCTACTCGTTCGGAAACACCAATTATAGCATTTGCTCGTTTATTGAAGATCATGGATGAGCTTCGGGAGAAATGTCCATGGGATAAGAAACAAACCATAGACAGTTTACGAACGCTTACGCTAGAGGAGACTTATGAACTTGCCGATGCCATTACAAGTGGCAACTGGGAAGACATTCGGGAGGAGCTTGGAGATCTTATGTTGCACCTTGTTTTTTATGGAAAGATTGCCTCCGAAAAGGGGCTCTTTACGATGACGGAAGTGCTCGATGGGATATGCGATAAGTTGATTAAGCGACATCCTCATATATATGGCGACGTTGAGGTAAAGGATGAACAGGATGTGAAGCGAAATTGGGAGCAGATCAAATTGTCGGAAGGGAAACGCTCCGTGTTGGAGGGTGTCCCGGCTTCGCTTCCGGCGCTGGTCAAGGCCGTTCGGTTGCAGGAAAAAGCCCGCCAGGTTGGGTTCGATTGGGATCATGCCGGACAGGTATTGGAAAAAGTCCGTGAGGAGGAGGCTGAGCTCAATCAAGCGATTGAACAGGGGAGCCCTGAGGAGAAAGAAGCTGAATTTGGCGATTTATTGTTTGCCTGGATCAATTATGCCCGCTTTATCAATGTTGACCCAGAATCTGCACTCAGCCGAACGAACCAGAAGTTCATCCGTCGGTTTCAGGCGGTTGAAGTGCTGGCGGCTCAACGGGGCTTGGAGCTGCATACGATGGGATTGGTGGAACTGGATTCCCTTTGGAATGAAGTCAAGCGATCCGAGTAAATTGCTTGACCATCCCCCCGTCAATCCGTACCTTTGCACGGCCAAAATGGCCTCTTATCCATGAAGCAGATCAGGAACTTTTGTATTATCGCCCATATCGACCACGGAAAATCCACTCTGGCGGACAGGCTGCTTCAATCGACTAATACCATCACTGAACGGGAAATGATGGACCAGGTGTTGGACGATATGGACCTCGAACGAGAGAAAGGCATTACCATCAAAAGCCACGCGATCCAGATCAACTATCGGCATAAAGACGGTACAGATTATACGCTGAACCTGATCGATACGCCTGGTCACGTCGACTTCAGTTATGAGGTCAGCCGCGCGTTGGCAGCCTGTGAGGGTTGTTTACTTCTGGTGGATGCCACACAAGGGATTCAAGCCCAGACAATCAGCAATTTATATCTGGCAATTGATAATAATTTAGAGATTATTCCCGTCATCAATAAGATCGATATGGACGGTGCCATGGTGGAAGAGGTAGAAGATCAAATTGTCGATCTGATTGGCTGCAAGCGGGAAGAGATCCTGCATGCCAGTGCCCGTACCGGGCTCGGGGTGGACAAGATTCTGGAGGCGATTGTGGAGCGTATTCCGTCACCAACGGGCAAGCCAGAGGTGCCCTTGCAAGCCCTGATCTTTGATTCTGTTTTCAATTCATTCAGAGGTATTATCGTTTATTACCGTATCCTGAACGGTTCGATCCGAAAGGGGGATAAGGTAAAATTCGTAAGTACCGGTCAGGAGTATGAGGCCGCAGAGATCGGGATACTTAAATTAAAACTCACGGAAAAAGAGGCGGTGCATGCCGGCGACGTAGGCTATATCATCACCGGAATCAAGAATGCCAAGGAGGTGAAAGTGGGTGATACGATTACGCTTGCTTCCAATCCGACCCCCGAGATGATCAAGGGTTTTGAAGAAGTTAAGCCAATGGTTTTTGCAGGTATTTTTCCGGTCAATACCGATGAATTTGAAGAGTTACGGGATTGCATGGATAAACTCCAGTTGAATGATGCCTCTCTTACGTTCGAATTGGAAACCTCTCAGGCCCTCGGGTTCGGTTTTCGGTGCGGTTTCTTGGGAATGCTGCACATGGAGATCATTCAGGAGCGGCTGGAACGCGAGTTTAATCAGACCGTGATCACAACGGTTCCCAACGTGAGCTTCTTTGCCTACACGACCAAGGGGGAAAAAGTGATCGTGAACAATCCGACGGAATTTCCCGACCCGGTCAAGACTGAGCGAATCGAGGAGCCCTTTATCAAGGCACAGATCATATCTAAGCCCGAATACATCGGTAACATCATGACTCTATGCCTGGGTAAACGAGGGATTTTGATCAATCAGAGTTATCTGACGCAGACCCGAGTGGAGCTCATTTTTGAGATGCCATTGACTGAGATTGTATTTGATTTTTACGATAAACTGAAGTCTCAGACCCGTGGATATGCTTCTTTCGATTATCATCCGATCGGGTACCGCGACAGTGATATCTGTAAAATGGACATTCTGCTGAATGCCGACAAAGTGGATGCGCTTTCAGCGTTGATCCATCGCAGTAGGGCACAAGACTTTGGCCGGAAGCTCTGTGAAAAACTCAAAGAGTTATTGCCACGCCAGCAGTTTCAGATCGCCATCCAGGCAGCTATCGGAGCCAAGATCGTGGCTCGAGAGAATATCTCTGCGCTTCGCAAAGACGTGACTGCCAAATGTTATGGAGGTGATATCAGCCGTAAACGGAAACTTCTGGAGAAACAAAAAGAGGGTAAAAAGCGGATGCGTCAAATCGGGAACGTAGAAGTGCCACAGGAAGCCTTTCTGGCGGTCTTGAAGTTGGATGAATAAAGTCTACTGATTTTTTGAGATCTCAGTTATATACGGGTGCTTCCAGAGTGTATGTTGGATGAACAAATAGATAAGGCCGGATGCACATCCTCCGATGAGTAGTCTAACCAAGTTGCTTAACTCCATTCCATCCAAGATCATGTAGATCGGAATGAACGCCAGACAGGTCATGCCTGTTTTGAGTTGAGTTTTCCAGTCGATCGACGGTTTTAGTAGCAACAGAAAGAAAAGCATAAAGCCAAATTCGATCAGCAGCGAATTCATAGCTGCCCCGATAGCTCCGAACAGCGGGATCAGCCAGTAATTTAAGCCGATACTGATGGCGATACCGGCGCCTACACCGATGGCAATACTTCTTTTGTTTTTGGTATTTGTGCCGCTTAATCCATAATATATAAGCAGGTTCGACATGCTAATGAAGAGCGGGATTCCCGACATCCATCGAATGGCCTGAATCGAACCCGTGAATGCAGATCCGGAAAATACCCAAACCAGTTCCTTGGCGTACAACAGATAGAGAACGGAGATCGGGATAGCCAAATAGGTAATCCAGCGGATCGATCGTTCAAGCAACTCAGTGGCATCAGTTGAATTCCCTTTTGCATGATGGCTGGAAAACTTAGGAGAAACAACCAGATTCAACGCCATAGGTAGCAATAGGGAGAGCCGAACCAATTTTGCGGCATTCCCATATAGTCCGATCTGCTCCTCGCTGCTCATCACGCCCAAGAGGGTGACATCCAGAAAGTCTGTGCAACTAATAAAAACTGTGCCTATGTAAAAAAGAAATAGTTCATTCCATTTAAACGATTCGTTTACTTCTTTGAGTGGGTTTTTTAATAGGTCATTACGTATCCATAGCGTGTTGACTAAAGCGGAAAGACAAATGGTGATCGTAATGATCCAAATATATGTTTTATAGTCTGAGGGGGATTTGATCAGCGCTATAATTGCAATTAACCCCAATAGGCGAAGTGTCAGGTTCCGAATTGCTGGAATATCAAAACGCTGTTTCCCTTGAAGATACCACTCGGCAGATAGGCTATTGGCTATTATGAAAAGGGCACCAATGGGAAGGACTTCGTGTATGAAAAACCAACCACTATGATCTTTGGTCAATAGGAAAAAAATGCCATAACCCAGTAAGCTGAGCACGATACTCCAGCCCGTTAACGATCGGTAGATTTTTCTGGAGTCAATGCCTAATGATTGCAATTGTGCAATTCGGTACATGCCAAACGCTGGAATGCCGATTGTGGCAATGCTAAAGATTAGCCCCATGGAGTTGTCTACAAATTGAACGGCTCCCAGTCTTTCCGGTCCAAGAACACGGGTTAAATAAGGGTAGGTGATCAGCGGGAATAATAACCCGATAATCGCGTTTAGTAGCTGATATGAAAATTGCCGAAACGTAAATTATCGTTATTGGTTACCTATTTTTTGATTGGCTTTCTGGTCCAGTATAGGAACCTCCCTGGGTGCTTCTCCCTCTTTGAGTTTCAGGGTAAAGACTTTATCTATGTGTACCCACTTTCCCTTTTTCCAAACAAATCCTTCCTGATCTCCGTCCGGGATGTAGGTCCATTTATTTTCCGGATCGTTGTTTTCCGAGATCAGGTGGTCGACCAGGATCATGTCCAGATTTTTGATGTAGTTGACAAGGACTTGAGCATCTTTCTTGAACTCTATTTGAAATCGATCTTGTGTTTTTTGTGGGATGGAGTCCTCCTCATAACTAAAGAAAGGGCCGCCAAAAACCGGTTCGCCCTTACTATTGAAGTGTAGTACATCGATCCATTTGACACTGCTCATCGGACCGTTCGGATCGAAACCGAATAGCGTGTAATAATTTTTTCCGGCATGTTGCGTGCGGACCATATTGTAGTAATAGGCACCGATCCAATTCATTCGGTCGCGGACCGAGTCGATCGGATTGTCAACAAATTCAGATACGTCGCGTAATGGAAACATCTTTAAGCTCCCGTCTTTGGTTCGCATCTGAATGGTGCCGCGTTGGCGGTGATAATAATCGTCATAGGAGAGATTCCAGCTGAAGATCCTAAAACTGCTATCCGGCGCATATAGTTTGGATATGCCCAGGAGCGAATCAAATGGAAACTGAAAGGAGTGGGGGATCTGCAAGGTCCGGACCAGTACACGCGTGAATTGACTGTCTGCTTTCATCCGTGTCGCCTGTATGCTATCCTTATTTAACAGGAAGGATAATTTTATTAAGGTGTCTTGTTTCTCTTGTAATTTTTTCTGATCGGATTGTTTGATCAAGTTCAACTGTCCGATCCCATCTATTGAGATCAAAAAACACAGAGAGAAAATAAGTAGGAGGGGGCGTATCATTGTTTCGAAAATAACGTTTCTAACGGATCATTTTTGCTGGTTATGTATCCGACTTCGTGAAAGCTTTGTCAATATTTCACCCTACGATCCAATCAGCCAGTTCAGGTAAAGAATCAAAACGTATATCAATATCCGGATGTGGGAAATTGAATTCTGGATTCGTAGTGGCCAAATAGCAGGCATAGAAGCCGGCATTTCGGGCAAAAAGCATATCGCTATGTTTATTTCCCACCATGATCGTTTTTTCGGGGTCGATCTCCGGAAACTCCTGACGGGCCCGATAGCCCATTCCCGGATTGGGCTTTCTATCGGGATGTAAGTTGTCGATACTGGTGCAATAAAAAATACGATCGACCCGTCCTCCGGCTGCAGCTATTTTTTCGCTCATATACTGGTTCACGTCCCTCAGATCGGCTTCGGTCATATATCCCTTACCTACACCGCGTTGATTGGTGACGACAATGATCCGTCCGACTCGCTGGCTCAGTCGGGTGATCGCTTGAGGAACATCCGCTAAGAATTTAAATTCGGTTACGGATCGAATATAATCCTGATGCTTTTCTTGGTTGATCACCCCATCGCGATCGAGAAATAAGGTCCACGATTGATCGATCTTATCGGGATCCAATGGCAATGACCGTAATTCATGGTCGGCCAGCTGGTGGTCTTCGGGTATTCCGATGTCTCTGAAATATCCATGCTGTGAGAGTCCGATGAATTTTCGTTGTCCCACCCATTTTTCCAGGTAGTCTTTTTCGAAGGAAAATTTCTGTGGCAACTCTTCTTCCAAGAATTTATGTCGATCGATCAAATACACACCGGCATTGATGTTACCGGATTGGACAGGTTTCTTTTCTTGGAATTCAGTAACCTTTCCTTTTTCATCTGTACAAACCACCCCATACCGATCGAAATGTTGCATCTCCTTCAATAACAAGGTGCAGGCAGCCATTTGTTCGTGGTGAAATCGGGCAGCGGCGTGCAAATCGCCCTTGAATAACGTATCACCGTTCAGCACCAGTATTTGTTGTTGTTTGCAGGCTTGTAAAGAGGCAAGGATCGCACCTCCGGTACCGAGTGGTTCATCTTCCGTCACGATTTCATAGGCCAGTGTCGGAAATTGTTTCTCCAAATAGGCCTCTATCATCTCTCTTTTGTATCCCAGAGAGAATACAAATCGTTCGATGCCCTGAGATCGCCAATAATTGATGACATAAAAAAGGAATGGCCTATCGGCAACCGGCGCCAGACATTTGGGTAGATCCGTTACGGAAGATCGTAGGCGCGTGCCTAGTCCGCCAGCCAATACGATCGCCTCTCGTATCATGAAGTCGGATCGTTCGATTGGAAATAGGACTCCTCAACCAATTGGCAAATGATGTGCCCGATGGTGATATGCGCTTCTTGAATTCGCGGGGTATCCTGGCTTGGAACACCGATCCAGATATCGGATAAACCTTTCATCTTTCCGCCGTCTTTACCGGTGAACCCGATGGTAAAGACGCCCATCGTACGGGCTGTTTCAAAGGCTTTTACCACATTGGCAGAATTACCCGAAGTAGACAACCCGATCAGGATATCGCCCGGATTTGAGATCCCTTCGATCAGTCGAGCATAAACAACATCGTAGCTGTAGTCATTGGCGACGGCGGTCAGGTAGGAAGTATTCACATGTAACGCTTCTGCTGGAAGTGCCTTGCGGTCAGTATAAAATCGGCCGGAGAATTCAGCTGCCAGATGTTGTGCATCCGCGGCACTCCCTCCATTGCCACAGAGGTAGATTCGGTTTTTTTGTTGAAATGCCTTAGTGATCTGTTGTGCACTGGCCGCTATGTTGTTCAATAGCTCCGGATCTGCCAGGATCTGTTGTTTGACATCGATCGATGCCGCTAGAATGGATCTGATCTTTTCCATCTCTCAAAGATAGCGGTAGAATCTCAAGTGCTCCATGACCGGATGCCGCTCAGCGTGAATTGGTAGGGCTGTACGGAACCACCCAGTTTTGTGAGTGACTCGGCTACATGATGACGGGTATTACCCGGACAATAAAAGATCATGAATCCACCCCCTCCGGCTCCCGAGATCTTGCCACCACTGGCACCGGCTTTTCGCGCCGTGTCATAGATCTCTTCGAGCCAGGAATTGCTTATGCCCTCGGCCATTTTTTTCTTCTGTTGAAATCCATAATCCAGTATCTCGCCGATCGTATCAAGTCGTCCACGCAACAGTGCCTCCTTCATCTGCTGTGCCTGCTCTTTCAATTGGTGCATGGCTTCGATCGAACGGGCATTCTTATCCTGTACATTTTTTTGTTGTACCTCAATGATCTTGGCCGAATCGCGGCTGGTGGAGGAATAGTACAGCAACAGATTATTTTCCAGCTCATCCAGGTATTCAGGCTTCACCCTTAGGGGGTTTACGATCACTTTATCATCGCCATAAAACTCCATAAAATTCACCCCACCGAATGTGGCGGCATATTGGTCTTGTTTTCCGCCGGCAAGCCCAAGATCTTTTCGTTCGATCTCGTAGGCCAAGTGTGCCAGATCATATTCGCCGTAAGGAAGCTTGCAGGCCTCTGCAAAGGCACCCAGTATCGCTACCATCAAGGTCGACGAGGTGCCCAATCCGGAGCCCGCGGGCGCATCTACCTGGGTACTGATCCGGATCCCGCTCGCAGGAAGTTTTCCTTCTCTGTTCAGTCGGTTGTATACGCCCTTTACCAAGTCCAGCTGTCCATCGATGGGTAAAGCCGGGCAAAGGGGATGCGAAACAGATTCTCCTCGGTCTAACGCAATGATTTCAATAGTTGTTGAATCTGTCCATTCTAACGTGGCGCGCGCGTAGAGGGATATGGTGACGTTCAGGATGGCTCCGCCATAGAGGTCGCTATACGGACTCACATCCGTACCACCACCGGCCAATCCGATCCGTAAAGGGGCTTTACTTCTGTATGCCATTTGCTAAATCAATCAATTTTTCTACGAAACGGTTCCAGCCTAATTCTTTTTTGAGTGTTTTGATATGCGGCAGGAAATGATCCGCTCCCATTGAATAAAGGTTTAGAATCCCATCAGCGATTGAAGTTGGTTCGGGTTCACAAACCAATCCGCATTTTTCATCCGGAACCAGATCCGGCAGTCCGCCCACACGGGTCACCAACATGGGTTTTTCGAAATGATAGGCGAGGGGGGTGACACCGCTTTGTGTAGCATTTCGATAGGGTTGTATCACAAAATCTGCTGCGCACAAATAATCACGTACCTGTGAATCCGGAATGAAATCGGTCCGTAAGATCAGTCGATCTCCGATGTTCAGCTGCTCGATCAATTGATCATAGGTGGAACGGTCCTCGTAAAACTCTCCGGCTACAACCAACCGAATATCACTATTGCGGATGCGAGGATCGGCCATGGCTTCCAGCAACAGATCCAATCCCTTGTATCGTCTGATAAATCCAAAAAATAGGATCAATTTTTCATTTGCTGGGATCCCCAATTTGTTTCGAGCGGTTCCAGCCTCAATGATCTCGCCAAATGTATCATATATCGGATGTGTTGCGAGTTGTACATCTTGATCGGAACGGAAAGAATCCAAGTCGTTTTTAACTTTTTCACTCATGGTCAAAAACGAATCGCACGATTTCACAAAGTATTGGGTAAAGGGTCTGTCACCGGGTCTTGATTCATGCGGGATCACATTATCGGCGATACAGACAATACGCGTATGTTGATTCCTTCTGACGATCCGAAGAATGGTACCCAGCGCGGGCCCCATGAATGGAAGCCAGAACCGTACGATGATAAGATCGGGTTTTATCTTCCTGATCTTGTTGCCGACCCTGAACCAGTTGATAGGGTTCACTGAATTTATCCAGGTATGGATGGTGATGCCTGTTGGCGCCGGATCGCTTGAATACTGTGTAGTGCCGGGAAAAAGAAAGGAAGGGTATTGTAGCGAAAAGGAGACCAACGATGCCTGCCAACCGGTTTCTTGAAAAGCTTGAGCAAGTCGATGATTGAATGTAGCTAAACCGCCACGCAGTGGATGGGCGGGCCCGATGATCATCACCCGTTTCATCAGAGTCCGATTTTCGATTCCATCAAATACTGATTCCGGGTAGACGAATTACGTGCAATCAGTTCCCCAATATATCCTGCCAGAAAAAGTTGCATTCCTAAAACAACGGAGGTTAGTGAGAGGTAAAAAGCCGGCCGATTGGTGATGGAAAAAGCCGGGTCGATGATCTTGGAAGCAAGTAAATAAACCGCCATGCCGAATCCGGCGAGAAAACATAAGCTACCCCATAGTCCGAAAAAGTGCATGGGGCGTTTGGAGAATTTTCCGACAAATGAAATGGAAAGTAGATCTAGGAAACCGTTCACAAATCGGTTCCATCCAAATTTGGATACACCATACTTGCGGGCTCGGTGCTCCACAACCTTTTCCCCGATCTTTCTGAATCCGGCCCATTTTGCCAGTACGGGAATATAACGATGCATCTCACCGTATACTTCGATGCCCTTAACGACTTGCAGTCGGTAGGCTTTGAGTCCGCAATTGAAGTCATGCAGTTTGATGCCTGACATGGAACGGGTAACGGCATTGAAAAATTTGGAGGGGATGTTCTTTGTGAGGGCGTTGTCGTATCGTTTCTTCTTCCATCCGCTGACCAGGTCGTATCCTTCTTCCAGGATCATTTGGCGCAGGGCGGGGATCTCATCCGGACTGTCTTGCAGATCAGCATCCATCGTGATTACCACATGTCCGCTGGCGGCCTTGAACGCCTCATATAGGCCGGCTGACTTCCCGTAATTGCGCTGGAATTTGATGCCTTTGATATTATTATTCTTTGCGCGCAGGGCCTGGATCACCAACCAAGAATCATCGGTGCTGCCGTCATCCACAAAGATCACTTCATAGGATAGTCCATGTTCCTGCATCACGCGCTCGATCCAACCGGTCAGTTCCGGCAGCGACTCGGCTTCATTGAAGAGGGGAATGGCTATGCTAATGTCCATGTGGTCAATTCTTACGGGCTAAGACAATACTGCCGGCGGCAGCGAATACAGCGCCCATGAACAAATATCCGAAAACCGTGGCGGATATATATCGGACCGGGTATTGTTTCTCGGCCTCTTTTACCAGCTCTTCAACCTGATCGGGCGTGTATTTTTTGGTTTCGATCAGCAAGGTGCGTTGATGCTTGGCTTCCTCTTGGGCATATTCGGGATGACTCCACAAGAGATACAACGTAAAAGCAACCATGATCAAGGCCGTCACCACAAAATGACGAAAGCCCTGTTGGAACAAACTGCCGAAACTGCCTGCATTCGACGGATTTTTTTTAGCTGTACAAAGGGTCCAGCTGATACCAGCTGCATAAATCACGTACATCACATACCGAGACCAAGCCTCATTCTGACTGTCTGATTCTTTGATCCATAGGCCCATGCCTATCATCAGCAAAGCTGTCAATAGGCCTTTTCCAACAGGCTTGCGAAGTAATTGTAACACGTTAAGCTGTTTGAAAGTTTCCATGTAAAACCGTTCCGATGGCTTTCCCCTTTAGAACCTTACCCAGTACGGGAGAGTTTTTCGATCGGGATCGTAAACTTGATTCTTCTACCAACCATTTATGGTTTGGATCGAAAAGAGTGAGACAAGCGATTTCGCCGCTGGCGATAGTGGCATTTGGTAAGGCGAAGATTTTTCTGGGGTTGCAGGCGATCAAGGCTATGATCTTATCTAACGGAAGATCGGGCATAGCCGTTCGAACGATCGCAAAACTGGTTTCCAGTCCGATCATGCCATTGGAGGCTTGTTCGAACTCGCAAACTTTTCGGTCGGTTTCGTGCGGGAAATGATGCGACGCGAGGCAATCAATGACTCCATCGTGAATGGCTTGTATGAGTGCTTGCCGATCCGATTGTGTTCGAAAGGGAGGATTTGATTTCAGGAGCGTATTGTAGCCCATCATGTCTTCCTCTGTGAACATCAGGTGATGCGCCGTAACTGAACAAGTAAGTCCGGCTTGTTCTTTTTTCCCATTCCGTATGCAATCGATCGTTGCCGAGCTGCTGATGCCTGTTAAGTGTAGGTTCGAATCCGTGTATTTGTTGAGTACGATATCGCGGTTGGCTTGGATCGATTCACTGATGTCGGGTCGGCCGGGCAAACCGATCTGTGTGGAGGTAATGCCCTCGTGCATTAAGCCCTGTGGCTGAATGCTGCGATCGTCAGGCAATTGAATGATCGGGGCTTGAATGGCCTTAACATACTGTAGCGCTTTCAATAGCAGACCGGCAGCTTGAATGCTTTTTGTTCCATCACTGAACGCTACGGCACCGGAACGATGCATATCATATAGCTCGGCCAGTTCTTTACCCTCAGTAGACTTTGTGATCGCTCCGATCGGATGTATTTGTACCGGGTTGTTGCGAGCGGATTGTTTGAGGTATTCTACACCAGATTTATCATCTGTTACAGGCTTATTATTGGGTACTAGAAAAACATCGGTGTATCCACCGGCCAATGCAACTTTGGAGCCGGACTCGATCGTTTCTTTTTCTTCGTATCCCGGTTCACCGAAGTGTGCGAAAATATCTACCCAACCTGGAGAGACATGCAGGTCATCGGCTTCTATGATCTTGTCGGCTGTTACGGAAAGGGAAGGGGCAATTTGGTCGATTCGGCCGTTGTGGACCAGGAGGTCCATCCGTTGACCATTCAGGGTATTTCCCGGTTCAATGATCCGGGCATTTTTAATGAGGAGTTTCACTAAAGAGCGAAGATAAGCAACCTCGTTGGTAATGGGAAATTGAGGTTTTCTGCCTACATTTGCCACCCCTTTTCTAGTTCGGGACGTAGCGCAGCCCGGTAGCGCACTTGCATGGGGTGCAAGGGGTCGCTAGTTCGAATCTAGTCGTCCCGACGAAGGCTCCTGGTCACCCAGGGGCTTTTTTATTTACATCCCCCCGAAGCTTTGATGCGGCGAAGCCAATCCGTTATGAATCGATATTTTCGCAACATGACACCTGCTCGGCATGAAAAGTTGACCCGTGTACTTGCCAAACGACAAGCCGACCTGACCTTGGTGCTCGAAAACGTATTCGACCCCCATAACATTTCAGCTGTGATGCGAACCTGCGATGCCGTGGGGGTGCAGGAGATCTTTATACTCAACACCAAGATTCCCCGTCACAAAAAGTTTGGGGCCAGAAGCTCATCCAGCGCTGCTAAGTGGCTTACAGTACACCAATTCGATGATGCCGAGGCCTGTTTTTCGGAGATCAAACGTCGATATGAGCGTATTCTAACCACACATTTAGGTGAATCCTCTGTCGGTTTATATAAAATCGATCTAACCCAACCTACCGCCCTTGTTTTCGGAAATGAGCATAGTGGCGTGAGTGATGAAATTCGGGCATTGGCAGATGGTAATTTTCTGATCCCGCAGGTAGGGATCATTCAGTCGCTCAATATCAGTGTGGCCTGTGCAGTAACCTTATACGAAGCATTCCGACAAAAGGAGCAGGCCGGTCATTATGATCGTCAAGATCTGCATTCAGCGTTCAAACAAAACGTTTGGAACACCTGGTCTGTAAATAACAATACGGATTAAGCCGAATCGATCATCTCTGCCTTTCTTTCTTCCGCACGTTGCAAAAGTGATTGAATGCTGACATTCAGTTCAAATCCGATCAGCAGAAAAAGTGAATTCACAAATATCAGGATCATGATGATCAGTACCGTGCTGATCGATCCATAGAGTTGATTGTAGTTGGCAAATTGGGTGACCCACCAAGAAAAGGCAAGTGTCATCAATATCATCAACCCGGTAGCCAGGATGGATCCGGGGTTGACCAATCTCCATTTTTTTTGGACGGAAGGCGCATATTTATAAATGATCGAAATACATAAGAAATAAAGTAGTACGATCACGATCCAACGAAAATTATCGATCAATCGGATCAGGGAGCTATCCGTGATTCCCAGCCAGCGCAAGACGGCTTCGCGCGCGACGAGTAGGAGTACCGAGCCGATCACAAACAGATACAATAGCATAGTGATCTTGAGGGCGACGGAACGATTTTGCCATCCTTTTCGTTTAGTGAATCCCGCATAGTTCTGGTCGAAGGATCGCATGATGCCCATCATGGCATTGGAGGAGAAAAACAATGAGAGCAGGACGCCGATCGATAGTAAACCGCTGCGCGGACGGTTGATAAAATCACTCAAAAATCCAATGAGAACTGAATTGTCTTTTTCGCCCGGGATCACATCGCGTATCAGGCTGTATAATTCTTCTTGGAAGGCTTGAGTGATCGGGAAGAATGGAATGAGTGTGAACAGAAAGATGATCGCGGGCGGGATGGCCATCACGAAATTGAAGGCAATAGCTGATGCGCGCTCGGTCATGCCGATGGCTTTCACTTGTCCGAAAAAGAATTCCACCACGTCGTAAATCGGAATACTTCGAAAACCCGGGAGGGAATGCGCCTTACTCCAACGCAGTATACCCTGAATGGGTTTACTCTGATAGAGTCGGTGTGTAAAGGTCTGAAAGATGTTCATGCACGTTATCGGATGTTTCGGCGCGTCAATTCATCTTGATAGCGCTTGGCATTTTTTAGGTGTTCGGAATAGTCTTTGGTGAAAACGGAGGTGCCGTCAAATCGGTGACTGGCAACAAAATATAGGTAATCGGTTTTAGGTGCATTCAGTACCGCCTCCAATGAAGCAATAGAGGGTAAGCAGATCGGTCCGGGTGGCAAACCACTCACTAAATACGTATTGTAGGGCGATTGATGGCTAAGGTGTACACCTGTAACCCGCTTGGCGCTTAAATCACCGGAAGCATATTTAGCGGTAGGGTCTGCTTGCAGCCGCATGCCGATACGGAGTCGATTGAGGTAGGTGCTCGCGATCAGCCCCCGGTCCGGGGCATGCTGTGTTTCTTCCTCTACGATCGAGGCAAGTATGCTAACTTCTGTAGGGTCCAGTCCGATCTGTTTGGCCTTTTGTTTTTTTGTCGTGTCCCAAAAACGATCCCAGCTTCTATTGAGGACTTGTAATACCTGTCTGGGTGACTCGGTCCAGTAGATCTCATAGGAGAGTGGCATCATGCGAGTCAATACATTAAAATGATTAAGCCCGAGGTCACGCAGGGAGTCATCGGCCTGCAGAAAAGTTGACCATTGTGCGGAATCAGCCAGTGTATAATTGAATCGATGCATTTTAGCAGCAAACTGCTCGATCGTGCGGATGCGGACACGCTCGTTGCCAATGATCAGATTAAGGGGTGTTTGCCGGCTGCGGTGAAATCGCCTGATCAATTGAACAAGATTCTCATTTGGTTGAATTCGATAAGATCCGGGTTTGATTTGTTTCAAACCCGTCACCGCCGCGGCACTCCGAAAGTCGAATGAGTTGTTAAGGATGTTTTTTTCCTGGAGCAGGTCACAGAATTCAGCGACCTCCAATGTGTCTTTGATGAAGATCCGCTCTGCTTTTTTATTGATCGTTTGAGGGCGAAACAGTAAAAAAATGACGATCAGAATAAAGAAAATAAGGA
>CANGWB010000021.1 GCA_947457465.1 Chitinophagaceae bacterium
ACATCATCCCTGCGTACCAACGACCTATTTCCTGAATGATGTGAAACAGATCCCCCCCGACCTTTCTCATTATGTATTAAAACCACTCTTCTCTTTTGCCGGCCAGGGCGTGATCATCGATCCAACACCGGAAGACCTACAGCAAATCCAAGATCCTTCCAATTGGATCCTGCAACGAAAAGTGAATTACGCTTCAGCGATCCCCACACCCGATGACCCGGCTAAACTGGAGATCCGTTTATTTTATTTCTGGCCGGACGATGCCCCCAAACCTATCCCTACCCTGAATCTCGCGCGTCTAAGTAAAGGGAAAATGGTGGGCACCCGATACAATAAAGATCGCATGTGGGTAGGTGGAAGTATTTGTTTTTTTGAGCAATAAAATCAGATATGAAAAATTATATAATACTCCTTGTTCTTTTGACGACAACAACGATCCTGTCTGCACAGCAAACCGGTCGGATGGAAACAGATCGACCGGATCAAACTGAATCCCCTTTTCTAACAAGAAAAAATTACCTGCAGGCCGAATTCGGTTTTAATTACGAACGGGTCGATGGACTCACCCAATGGGTACATCCAACCGCCCTTTGGAAATATGGTTTGAATAACCGCTTTGAATTCCGAATGATCACCGAAATGCAAACGGTTCAATTACAATCGGGCACTACGATCGCAAGACGTCGGACCGGTGTACTGCCGATACAACTGGGTGGTAAAGTTGCCCTCACCGAAGAAAAAGGTTTGAGGCCTAAAACATCCCTAATCGCCCATACCTCTTTGCCCAGATGGGGCGCTACCGAGTTCCAAACACCTAAGTGGGCTCCGAACTTTCGCTTTGTGATGCAAAACACATTGAGCGAAAAAGCCGCCGTTGGATATAATGTTGGCGCCGAGTGGGACGGATTCAGCAATAACCCCGACTGGATATACACGCTGGCACCCGGCTATAATATTGGGAAGAACGGCTATGCATACATGGAACTTTATGGATCCGTTCGGCGTGGCAGCAGCCCGCAGCACTCCATTGCCGGTGGACTCGCTTATTACTTTACTGATGATACCAAGATAGATGTATCAGGTTCTTATGGATTAACGGAGGCGGCAACTGACTATTACCTGGCCGTCGGATTTTCCTTCCGAGCACCTGTCAAGAAAAAATAAACTATCGCCAGGCTTGCAAAAAGCTCGTTTCCACGCTGACCAGCCAACTTCTACGAGCCATACGACCCATGTTCCCCTGCAGTTGATAACGCTGCCCAACATTGATCTTGGTAGTGCTATTGAGGATCAATTGAACAGCCGCAGCTAGGTCAAGATAGAAAAGGTCATCCCCCAACAGACGCTGTCCCAGTAATTCCACATATAGATTGAAATTCGGTTGCTTGTAGTCGCGGTATTCACGCGGAAACAATAAATAGCCGGCAGACACGGCGTAGTTGAGCGACCGATATTGTCGTTTAGGGAAATAGGCAATACCATCGTAACGTGTTGGATCGAGCACCTCTGTTCGGCTCAATGTTCCAGACAAAGCGAACTTATGCCAGAGCTGAGTGGCAATGAGCCCCAACTCCACGCCGGTTTTATCGCCCATCAAGGAAATCTCATCATAGAAATGGAAAGCATCGCGCGTGAGGCTTCCATCTAAAAAAGCAGCCATTCGAAAATGCTTTTGGATACCATCGAAGGATAAAAACCTATACTTAACCCCCAGCCCTAGGGATTCACCATCAAATGAATTCGTATGCATATTGGCGGCGGTAGTGGTCAATCGCAACTGAACCTTTTTGGTTAATCCGGCTGTGATCTGTGGCATGACCCGATAGGTAAACCGACCATAGCGCTTATCGTCCCCTACCCCATGCGTTTTAAGTTTAACATTGATCGAACGGGCAGGGATATTGGATGCCGGATCAGTGAACACATAGAGCTCCTGTGCTTGAATGGTGCTGACGGAAAAAATAAGTATCAATAAAAAAATCTGACCCATAGATCAATTCGTTGAGATGAATGAAAGAATGGACCCCGGGTTGGGATCCATGGCCCGAATGATCCCTTTGGGATCGATCAAATAGGTTGTTGGAATCCGTTCGATCTGCCATTGAAGCACCAACTGACTGTCCCATTGTGCCGGCGAATTCACTTGTGGCCAACGGATCCGATCTTTTTTGATCGCCCGGATCCAGCTACTTTGATCTTCATCCAACGATACCCCCAACACTTCCAACCCCTTTTCTTTCCATGCGGGATAAAAATTACGAACGGTACGGTTGGATAAACGACAAGGCCCGCACCAAGAAGCCCAGAAATCGACCAGAACCCATTTACCAATGAAAGAATCCAGGGAGACCAACTTGCCGGCTGGATCCTTCAATTGGATGGGAAATGCTTTCTTTCCGATCAGGGATTGAGCCGAGAGCGTCGTGGCAGACAGGCATAGAAATAAAATAATCACACGAATAAACATGATCAGTTTTTAACAGGGATCAATAAAATATGAGAGCCCGAGGACTTTATCTCCTTTGCATAACGAGTCAACATCCGTTTAAAGTCTTTCCCGGATAGAATTCCTTTTCCGATCACTTGCAAAGACTCCCCTGCTTTGGGCTCGTCCAGGAATTGAAATACATCCGGGCCAAATGAAAACTGTTTTGATCGGCGCTCTTGATCCGAGAGTGGATGAGATAAATTCAAGGTCAGCCCACCGATAAAAAATCCAGCATCCTCCACTGCTGCCCGAATTGCCGGGATCGACACAGGCTGTTGGGCGTTGAATCTCAGCTCGAAGGAGGAGGTCTTCAATTCCGGTTGAACCGAATCAATGAAAGGAAGTTTAGTGAGTGCTTGATGAATGGATTTACTACATAATGCACAAGTAAGTCCTGTAGCCTGCAGTCGGCCATGACTAAACTGTGCAGAAGCAGTCAGCGTACAAAAGAGTATGATCACCGGCATGAACCCGATGATCATACTCCTCAAAATATTACGCATTATCCTTTCTTACAGCAATCCTTACCGTCATGGCCCGGCATACTGCATTTGCCGTCCTTGCAACAGTTCATACTCTTAGACTCTTTGGTACATTCTCCACCTTTTGTGCATTTTCCGTCTTTGCAGCAAGGTTTCTCACAGCCAGGCATACAAGTCTTTTTTTCGTCTTTCTTACATGTTTCACCAGACTTGCAGCAAGTCTCTTTCTCGGCTGCAGCTGGGGCGGCATTACGGTCGTATTTGCAGCAACCATGCAACTTATCATAGACGGCATCCGGCGCTTTAGCACCTGCATTATCATGGCCGACAGCGGCAACTTTTTGTTGGATAGCCGATACAGAACTTTTGGCGCCGACTTTAACCGTCAGCAGTTGGGCTTCCATATCCCACTTGGCCTCTTTGGCGCCAGCCTCTTTGGCGGCATTTTCGATACGGGATTTACACATTCCACAATTACCCGATACAGAGAAGGTGGTCGTTTGCTGAGCAGAGGCACTGATTGAAACGACCAGTGCGAGTGCAATAAAAATATTTTTCATCTTAAGAAAATTAAAGTTTTGAAAGATTGAATTGGCACGAAATGAAAACAACTGAATCGTGATCAAATCCTGAATACTTCGATAAGAAGATACCTATATCGCCCGGAAATGGGATCGCCTGGCAGATAGGACAAACCATTCTGAACCTGTACGAGCGGAACTGGCTCCGTATTCGGCAGGATTGAGATAGGTTCAGCTTGAGCTTTTTTGAAATTAGCAACCAGGGAAGAATGAGATGTTTGATCCTGCTTGAGTTTGATCACATCGGTCCGGTCATGGCAGCAATCATTTGCCTCAGTCATGTCCATCCCGCAGTCATCGCAGGCATCTTTGTGATCCGATGCGAACAGTCCTACTGCCGCCAAACGATCCATGCAATAATGCAGATGCACCACTACCCCTGATGTGAGGATCAGGTAGAAGGTCACCAGCAGGGAGAAAAAGAATTTCCGCATGAGATACGAAGTTACATCAATTCACAAATCGCCAATAGATACCCACTCGAACCTGCAATCCGGGTAAAAAGTAGCCGGGGGCGACTTCGTTGTTACGAGTAAAGCCAAATCCACCCATATTCCTGGCACTATTCAGATTTTCGGCTCGTACAAAAGCCGTAAATGGCTTGATCCGGAAATGGGCATAGGCTGCCAGATCTGGTAATGGGTTGCGGATCGTTTGGGTGTCTTGAAAAAAGAATTGTCCGATAACAGGTGAATATCCATCCGCCCGGTAAGCAGGGCGGTAACGGATCTCGATCCCGGTGGCCAGCTGCAGGTTCTTGAACCCGAGATTACCCTCATAGGCGATCCGTTGACGAGTAAAAAAGGGAACCACATTGACCGGCGCGGAGCCGATCCGTTGTTGCCAGAAAAAATCAGCGTGCCATCGCCAGGACTTTCCCAAGCGAAATGATTTGGCAGCGCGAAGCTGAATAACATTGAATAGCGCATCTACTTGTCCGGCTTTGTTATACGATTCCCAATAGGCCAACCGACTGATCAAGTAATAATTTCCATTCAGCTCTAGTCCCAGCCTGTTCCATCGGATCTCTCCGCTCATACGAGTGAGATTCTCTTTGGACAGGTTCACAGGCAAATTAGACCCATTAAAACTGCTTCGGCTATCGAATAAAAACCCGGGCTGTCGATTGCTTTGCTCAAACTGCAACCGCAACGAACTATTGCCGTTTGAAAGGGTTCGCATCAAGGATGCTTGCAATTGGTAGTCGCCCTGATTGTAGCCCGTCAGATAAAATTCACCTGCCGCCAATAGATCCCATTTCCGGTTGCGTGTACGATTCCGATACTCTCCTTCGATGGAGGTGTTGACAAATGATGGTGCCGCAAAGCGGGTAATCCCCTGTATGGCTCGAACATTGACACCGGCCCGAAAAAATTGATGCAGATTCTTCGGGTCGGGAAATTGATAGAGTGCGAATTCACCGGAGAAGACCTTCCACTGATCTTGAAGCTCAACGGTGTCCATCCGTTGCAACCAACTGAATCCGTAGTTAGGATTGTAATAGCCAGAGTCTCCTCGCTCGTCAAGAAACCGAAAGTTCATTTTATCGTATCGAAGCGTTGCCTCTACCCGAAACTGAGGAAAGAAAAGCGGAATGACTGTGGAGTCTGTGACGATGGAATCTTTCTTCCCGAAATCATACTGATGACGCGACAGAAAGGTGGTGGTCCGATAAAAATTACCCGTACGGATCTGCGTACTGAAAAAATTGGCAGAAAATGTATTTGCCCCCCCGATCTGCGTAGGCAGATTATACCGCTCTTTATAAACCGGATCATCCAATAAGCCGGGCGTTTGATTTATGCCCCCATTCTCACCTATCTGAAGCTTGTTAGATGCCAACGAAAAGTATTGCGTGTAACGAAGATTGGTGGATTGATAACGACTGGAGAGGACGTAATTATGATGGTTACTCAACTGATTTTGAAAGAACCCCGGTGCATTGATCATCCGATAACCGCCCATGAAATTCCATTGGGGACGGATATTCTGCGTATGCATCAGCTCTATAACTTGTTCTGCCCGGCTACCGAGCTGGTAATTCAGTTCCGTGTATGGGCGAGTTGTCTGGAAATAACGAACCCGCTCCGGTGTCCAGGCATAGATATCCAAGGCGTGAAAACCGGGATCGAATCCAATATTCATTCTGGGTGAGAAAGCCAAGGGACGAGCGGCGGTTCCCAGATTGCCCAAGTGCACCCAATCGGACCGTATCGGGAAGCGCCTGTCGATCTCGTTGACGGAAGAATCGAGTAATTGCTGCGTCGGCGATTCTAGGAACCGGAAGCTGATGGTGATCGAGTCCTCTTGTTTGTTCCGACGCCTGAGACTATCAGATCCTTCTCCTGAGCCACCCGGACCACGAAATCCGCCCCCTCCTCGACCGGGTAATCCACCACCGGCCCCGCCGAGCCGCCCACCGATTCCACGGATACCCGGGTCCTGAGCGTTCAAAAAGCCGAGACTAATCAGCAGGAAGGCTGTCAGAAGCAGAGTTGAAGGAAAATGGAAACGCATGGCGGCAAATCTAAATTTCCTTCTCAAGAAACGAAGGAAAAATCTGTTAAGATGCGCCTATCTTTGCGCCAAATTTCACGGCATGAATCTTCATGAATACCAAGCAAAATCCCTGCTAAAAAAATATAATGTGCCCGTTCAAGAGGGTGTTGCCTGCGCAACCATAGAGGAAGTTGAATCAGCCATCGCGCAGATACAAGCGACCAGTGGCAGTCCCTTTGCGGTTATCAAAGCACAGATCCATGCCGGTGGGCGAGGAAAAGGTACGATCCAGGAGAACGGGATCAACGGCGTGAAAGTCGGTAAGGGCGCAGAACAAGTGAAAGAATTTGCTGCCAAGATCCTGGGCGGAACACTGGTTACCCTGCAGACCGGTCCGGCCGGAAAAAAAGTAAACCGGGTTCTCATCGCACAAGACATGTATTATGATGGTCCCAGTGAGCGTAAAGAATTCTACCTATCCATCCTGCTCGATCGCAGCAAAGGACAGAATGTGATCATGTACAGCACGGAAGGCGGCATGAACATTGAAGAGGTGGCACACGATACGCCAGAAAAAATATTTAAAGAGTGGGTTCATCCTGGATCCGGTCTGCCCGGATTTCAAGCCCGTAAGATCGCATTCAACCTCGGCCTTTCCGGAGAAGCATTCAAGAACTGTGTCAAATTCGTAACGAACCTATACAATGCCTATGTGGGGCTCGATTGTTCCATGCTGGAGATCAACCCCCTGTTCAAGGCAGCTGACGACAAGATTCTTGCCGTCGACTGTAAAATGAACATTGATGACAATGCACTCATGCGCCACCCCGAGGTCGCTGCGATGCGAGATGAGTCAGAAGAAGATCCGACCGAAGTAGAGGCCGGGAAATTTAATCTGAACTTTGTGAAACTGGACGGAAACGTGGGATGCATGGTGAACGGGGCCGGACTGGCCATGGCAACCATGGACATGATCAAACTCAGCGGCGGTGAGCCTGCCAACTTCCTGGATGTTGGTGGCACGGCCAATGCACAAACGGTTGAAGCAGGATTCAAGATCATCCTGAAAGACCCCAACGTAAAGGCGATCCTCATCAACATTTTTGGCGGAATCGTTCGCTGCGACCGGGTCGCTCAAGGAGTGATCGATGCCTATAAGAATCTGGGGGATATCGATATTCCCATCATCGTCCGTTTGCAAGGAACGAATGCACCTGAAGCGAAAAAACTGATCGACGAAAGTGGCCTGAAAGTTCGCTCTGCCATCCTGCTGTCAGAAGCGGCCGAATTAGTACGGGAAGCGATCGCCTGATCGGTCTACGGGTATCACTTCGTAAACCGGTGAAAACAGGTATTGTTTCCCGGTGGATTGTTCCGTACACAGGAATCGCTTTCGCATTTTCTTCTCGATCCGAAACTGTCGTCCTTCGGGTGTGTTGAATAGTTCCTGCAAACTCAATTCTTCGACCAGCACGCGTCTTTCTTTCTTCTCCGGGTCGTTATATTGACGTAATACTCGGATCAGTCCATCTTCCGCACAGCTGCTGGCAGCCGGATTTCGCATGGTACGTATCAATTCTTTTTCAAGCGGCACCGGGAAACTGCGTGCTTCCAAAAAAACCTTCAGTAGATCACCGAAACAGGATTTCCATTCGGCACCATGTGCAGCAACGCGGTTACCAAAACGTTCGAAGGTTAACAGATGAGCCAATTCATGCAGCAGCGTGATCAAAAAGGCGTAAGGGTTCAGGTTGCCATTTACAGAGATACGATGCGGTTGGTGCTGATACCGATGCCTGTAATCCCCCAATACGGAACGTCGGGCTTGCGTGATAGTAAGATGCACTCCATATTTTTTCAAGTACGATAAAACAGGGTCGGCGGTGCCGGGCGGTACAAAGTCGGAAAGGGTCTGAAGCGGTACCTCTTTCCTAGGCATGACCAGAATCTGATTTCAGAATTTTTCTCAGAGACCGAATCTCCACCACCCAATACAGAACATAAAAAATCGCACCACCGATCAAACCGGGAATATTCACCTCTTTTCGCTTCAATAAAATATAGATCAGGGCCGCAAGTGCGATTCCGAAAAAGCGGATCATGAATCCTCCGTAAATAGATTTTAAGAGGGCCTGTCCACCCGATTTTTTTGATTGCAGCAAGAGTAACAAGGAAGACAACCCTGCAGTGATAAACAAAAGCATATTGGCTCCATGCAGCACCCGTCCGTCTACCCCCAATTGATGGAGACTAGATTCAAGGAGTATGATCAGAACGCTCAAAAGGGCGAATAAAAAAGCGATCGGTGCCAATTGTGAAAGTCTATCCGATAAGGGGGTACTCATGATCAATTCAATGTCGGGTTTCCCGAATAATTTTATAAAAGACGACAACCAATGAAATAAGGGGCAATAGAGCCGTTAGTAGCGGAAAGATCGAAAAGGCTTTATCCAACCGATATCCAACCCAAACCGCTACGATCAAATAAACCATCAGTTGTGTGGCCAATCCTAAGTAGCGCCAACCGGAACGATCAGAGGACGGAGACGGCACTCGCTTGCTCATTGTTGCCCATCTCTACAATATTCGCTCCCATGTGACATTGTCCGTTAAAGGTGGCGCTGGGTTCGATTTGCAGTTTACCGGCATACAGGTTGCCCGATAATACTGAATCCCCGCGAAGTTGAAGTAATTCTTTACAGCGAATGTTGCCGTTCACTTTCCCATTTACATCACAGTGGCTACTCTCGAGATCCCCCTCAACAACCCCGCCTTGACCAATGATGATCTTAGAGATACTTTTTACGTTACCGATCACGGTGCCATCGATCCGAAGATCTTGTTGACTTTGAATATCACCTTTCAGGGTAGTTCCTGCACCAATGATGGTTGCAGAATGTGTAGCGGCAGGGATTTGTGCCATAGAGTCTGTTTTGATTTTTGAGTTGAACATAGTGATTTTTTTAATCGGTGGTGATCTCAGGGGCTGGAATTTTAAGTGCTGCGGTATCCAGCACGGTGGTACCCACACCCGAAAGAGCTTTTTTAAGCCCGAGGATGTATTGTGCCTTGTACGCGTCTTGCCGCTCGATCGAGTCTACCCGAAATTGCAACTGCCTCAATTGACGCACCGTTTGGTAGCCGCCTCCTGCACCAGGGATATAGTATTTAAGGGGTGTAAAGACAATAAGCGCGGTAGTCAGTCCCACCAGCAATACAAACACCACACTCATCCCAACATAGACCGATCCACGGGTTAGGCGAAAGCTTGCCATCTCCTCGTACGTGTCATCGTTCATGACCACCATCCGGTAGCGATTCTGAAAACGCTTCCAGGCTGATGCGGCGTCTAGTTTGATCATGTTTGCCTTTGTATAAAGATAGGAAACCGGATCCTTCCAGAAAGCGAATGCTCAACTCAAAATGGTTATTTTCGCTTCGAAGCCAATCCGTTATGGCCGAAGCCATCGCCTGCGGAATTTTTGGCAGCCGCCACCATACTAAAAAAGCCAAAAAAGAGTTATTAGGCCACCAAACATGACCGCCCCCCGTACATATCATTACTTGTTGCTCTCCTTGCTGCTGATAAGTAGTGAACTGTTCGCTCAGCCCGGTTTTCAGATCAAACTCGACAAACCCCAGGAGTATGAGGAACGTCTGTTGCGCAGTGAGCGGACGCCGAAAAAAAAGATCCGCACCCTCCAGCGCATCCTGCAGAATACCATCACCCGATACAATTATTTTTTCAATGCGTCCAATAAGCTCAATGAAGTGATCGGTCGGGCAAAAACAGCTTTCCGGGACGAATTCGCTTCACTCCTACCCTTCTACAATTACACCTTAGAGAAAACAGCCGAAGATGCGATCCAATTGGATTCCATCATTTGGAAAAGCAATTCCGGAATCGCTTTGCATGATCTGCGGAACGATTGGACAGACGACCTCTATCTGCTTTGGGGAGCTGCCTACTACTTTCAACGAAAATTCGATTCGGCCCGCATCCTTTTTCAATTCATCAACCAGGCATACGCTCCGCGGGAAAAAGACGGGTATACCAAAACCATCGGCAGTGCACGGGATGGGAACAGTGCACTGAGCATATCCACCCCGGAGAAAAAAGGTCGGCTTCGAAAAGTATTTTCCGGTGCCCCACCCCGACGCAATGATGCTTTTCTGTGGCAGATCCGAAATTATATTGCCGATAACAGACTGGCCGAAGCTGCCAGCCTGATCGAAGCGCTCCGACGAGACCCCAGCTTCCCGGATCGGTTGAAGGAAGAACTACATGAGGTACAAGCCTGGTGGTTTTATCAACAACAACAATGGGATAGCACCGCACATCATCTCAGCCAGGCCTTGGGACAAGCACAAAATCAAAATGAACGAGCCCGGTGGGAATTTCTCCTGGGTCAACTCTACGAACGAAGCAATAAATGGACAGAAGCAGAGAAATTTTATAGCCGCGCGATACCCCGCACCACCGACCCGATATTAGAAATCTATGCCCGGCTCGGATCGATCCGTACCAACCGGGATAAAGACTCAGATCAACTGAACGACAACATCCGGGATCTCAGAACCATGGCCAAACGCGATAAGTATACCGACTATCGCGATATCATTTATTTCATGGCGGCGCAAATGCAACGTCAGATCGGTGATTGGGTGGCCACAAAAGATCTCCTTCTGAACAGCGTTCAGGTGGCTTCCAATAATCCTTCCCAAAGAAACCAAGCCTTCGAGCAGCTAGCTACTATTTGCTTCCAACAAAAAGAATATCGACAAGCGTATAATTTCTACGACAGCATTCAGCTGAACGACCCCAAATTACCCAACCCCGATTCGATTCGTCAGCGAAAAGAAGTACTGGGTCTGATCGCTACGCAGATGGAAATCATAGAACGACAAGACAGCCTGCTGAAAATTATTTCTCTACCGGAGGAAGAACGAAAAGAATTCGTACGTAAACTTCTCAAGGAGTTGCGCCGTAAACAAGGACTTAAAGATGATCCAGGAAGTGGTGTGAAACCAGTTACCGTGGGTGGTGGAATGTTCAGCGGGGTAAATGACACCAAAGGAGAATGGTATTTCTACAATGCCAATTCACGTTCAAGAGGTTTAGCTGAATTTCAGGCTCGCTGGGGAAATCGACCCAATGCTGATAACTGGCGAAGATCATCCGTGTTGGGTAGCGGTGCGCAACCCATGATCGTAGGTGGTACTCAACCCGGATCCGGTGCAGGTGCAGGCGGCAGTGATCTGAATTTTGAATCACTCTATGCATCACTCCCTCTCAGTCCGGAACAACAAAAGATCATACACGACTCCCTGCAAAAAGCTTGGTTCGTACTTGGCAAGACCTATATCCAGCGGATGGAAGATTGTGGCAATGGAATCGGGGCACTGGATCGCATGCTGAATTTGTATCCCTCCTTCCAACCGATGGATGAGGCACTCTTCCTGCTTTATTATTGCTACGCTCGAAACAACGATACGGAAAACGCCAATCGCATTCGGAAACGAATGGAAACAGATTTCTCCGGTTCAGAGAAAACAGCATTGATCGTCAGCGGGAAAGACCTGGTTGAAGAAAAAAAGAAACAGGCTACGGCCACCTACCAGTCTGTTTATGAATTGTTCCTCTCCGGCCGATACGACGAAGCGATGCAGCAGAAAAAGTCAGCCGATTCTCTGTATGGACGCAATTACTGGACACCTCAACTGATGTATGTGGAGTCTGTTTACTACGTACAGCAGCGAGCCGACAGCATTGCCATCAACCGATTGAATTACTTGGTACAAAATTTTCAATCCTCTCCGCTGGCCTCAAAAGCAGAGACGATGATCCGTGTACTGGTGAGAAGAGACAGTATTGAAAGGGAATTGAGAGACTATAAGCCAGTGGGCAGTATACCTCCGGCTGACAAACCTGCAGACAGCGCGAAACGCTCCACCAGTAAATCTGATTTTCAATTTGAACCTAACGGACCACAACAGTTTGTGATTGTTCTGTTGGATGTAGATGCCGCCTATTCGAATGAAGCAAAAAATGCGCTGTTCCGATTCAATCGAAGCAACTACTATAATCTCTCGTTTCAGCTGGAATTGATCAAATTGAATGATCGACAGCAACTTTTGCTGGTCAGCCCTTTCAAAAACGTAAAAATGGCCACCGATTACGGAAAAGAGATCAAACGATTGGGGCCTGCTGATATCTTTCCGTGGCTACCGGCCGACCGTTATCGGCTAAGCATCATCGATGCACACAACCTGAATAAAGTCCGCACCGATAAAAGCTATGAAGGGTACGAAAACTTTTTACGGAAGGAGCAGCCCGGCTTATTTCAATGAGCTGATTTGAAACAGTAATTTTGATCCATCATGAATCCAGCTGCTAAAAACAACACCCCGGTGCAAAGCCGATGGAACCGAATGTTCTGGAAAGTTTTCGGTATCGGCGCAGGATTCGTCCTACTGCTTGTACTAACAGCCAATTGGGGTCTGTTCGGCTACATGCCTTCCCTCTCCGAGCTCGAAAACCCGGCGATCCTGCAGGCATCAGAGGTTTATGCAGCGGATGGCACACTGATGGGGAAATATTACACGGAGCGAGGTAACCGATCTCCGGTCCGTTACCGGGAGATCTCCCCAAACGTGATCGATGCCCTGGTCGCCACGGAAGACGAGCGATTCTACGACCATAACGGCATCGACTTCAAATCAACTTTACGCGCTGTACTTTCGTTGGGCACTGAAGGTGGAGGCAGTACCATCACGCAACAATTAGCCAAGGCCCTGCTGGAACAGGGGAGCAAGAACAAAGCCTGGCGCGTGATCGAGAAATTAAAAGAGTGGATCATTGCAATCAAACTGGAACGAAACTTCTCCAAACAAGAGATCATCACGCTCTACCTGAATACTGTTCCATTTGGAAACAACTTGTATGGCATACGAAATACGTCTCGAACTTTTTTTCAAAAAGAGCCGATCGATCTGAAAGTGGAGGAAGCTGCCTTGCTGGTAGGTTTGCTTAAAGGAAATACAATCTACAACCCGATCCGTAATCCAAAGTCTGCACTCGACCGAAGAAACGTCGTGATCGGACAGATGGAAGTCAATCAAAAAATTTCCACTGCTGATGCGAACCGATTAAAAGCACTGCCGATTGAGCTCAAGTACAAGAAATTGGATGAGAACACAGGTCATGCCCCTTATTTCCGGGAAATTCTGAAGGAGGAGGTTCGTGACATGCTGAAGGACCTACGAAGACCGGATGGCGAGGAGTATAACATATACAAAGACGGACTGAAGATCTATACCACGATCGACCTGCGCATGCAGGACTACGCTGAAGAGGGCGTAGCGCGACAAATGACCCAATTGCAAAAAGCGGTTAACGCGCGCGGGGCCATCCGCAACGGATCGATCTGGAAAGGCAAGGAGTCGATTCTGGACCGTGCCATGCGTGATTCGGATCGATGGAAGAATTTGGAAGAAGATGGGCTGACGGAACCGGAGATCAAAGAAACATTTACCCAAAAAGTAGCGATGCGTGTGTTCTCGTGGAATGAGAAACGCGAGATAGACACCATGCTGAGTCCGCTTGATTCGATCAAATACCACAAACAGATGGAGCAGGCCGGATTCTTGGCCATGGACCCTGTAACAGGTGAAGTACGTGCCTGGGTAGGTGGGATCGGTTTTCAGCGATTCAAATACGATCACGTCAACCTGAAAACGAAGCGTCAGGTCGGTTCAACCATCAAGCCACTCCTGTATACGCAGGCAATGGAAGAACGAGGTTTACGACCCGAATCCCCCATTCAGAATGAAGCACAGTTTTTCCCCGGTTCCGGTTGGGTACCCGCTCAGCGGGAATGTGGCGGCGGCAGTATCACCATGGCCAATGCATTGGCCTATTCAAAAAACTGTGCCACGGCCTACATCATGAAGCAAGTTGGACCCGAATCATTTGTCGAATTTCTAGGGCGTCTTAAAATACCAACCCGCGTCAAACCCTTCCCCTCGATTTGCCTGGGCTCCTGTGATCTCTCTCTCTATGAGATGCTTTGGGGCTACACCCTATTTGCCGGAAGAGGATATACAATAAAACCACGGTCCATTATCCGTATCGAAGACCGAAACGGACGTGTTCTGAAACAGATCGACTACCTGGCCAATCGTGAAGAGGTCGTCAGTGAAGCAACCGCTTACACCATGGCACGTATGATGCAAGGCGCCGTTGACCAGGGAACAGCTGCCGGAATGCGCGCCCGTGTGGGTGCACTTGAAATGGGTGGCAAGACCGGTACTACCAACGATAATGCTGATGCCTGGTTCATCGGATACACCCCCCAACTTTTGGTTGGTGCCTGGGTGGGATTTGACGACCGATTTATAAAAAACCAGGGAGATGGATCACGTATGGCCCGACCGATCTGCGAATATTTTTTTGGCAGGGTGCTGGCCGACAATCGTACTGGCATAGAAAAAGCGGCCCGATTCCTGATCCCTGAAAACTTATCCGTCGAAATGAACGCAGCGGATATCATCATCAGCGACACCGACCCACTACCCGGTGCCACCGGTGAAAATACCGGTGCCGGTACTGTTGACGACTACGACGAACCCCTGGATCCCGAACCGGATACGAACAACGATACGATCCCCCTTCAGCCGCCCGCTCGTCCAAAAGAAGAATCATGAATCATTCGATCCGAAAAGCAACTGCGTCGGATATCAGATCTATCAGTGAACTGGCACATGAAGTATGGCCCAAGGCCTATGCTGACGTGATCACGACCGAACAGATTCATTTCATGCTCGAATGGATGTACAGCTCATCTTCGCTGGAACAACAACTAAAAACCGGGATAGAATTCCTATTGGCGGAGGATAAAGAAGGCCACCTCTTGGGCTTTGCAGCATACAGATGTTTGGAGTCGACCCATTGGAAATTGGATAAACTCTATGTGCGAAGCAACCTGCAAATGAAAGGAATCGGCAAGCAGCTCGTAAAGCACGTCATGGCTGGCATTAAACAGGCCGGAGGTACCCACCTGGAATTTCAGGTGAATCGGCGGAATAAGGCCGTGGGCTTTTATCAACGAATTGGTTTTCATATCCTTCGGGAAGAAGATTTTGATATCGGACATGGCTTTTATATGAATGATTACATCATGGGGTGCCCGATTCAATGAAGGGCCTGCCTGACAGGGATTTTACCTTTCAATCCACTACCTTTGCGGCCGTTACAACAAAAACAAAACCCATGTCCACACAAACCGTTCAAATCGATTTTTCTCTCCCCTATAAAGTAGCCGACATCTCCCTAGCCGAGTGGGGTCGTAAAGAGATCCGCCTGGCCGAGGCTGAAATGCCCTGACTGATGGCCATCCGTTCCGAGTATGGTGCCTCTCAGCCCTTGAAAGGTGCCCGCATCGCCGGCTGTCTGCACATGACCATCCAAACCGCTGTTCTCATCGAGACACTGGTGGCACTCGGTGCAGAAGTAAAATGGAGCTCCTGCAATATCTTCTCTACGCAAGATCACGCTGCCGCTGCTATTGCTGCCGCCGGTATCGGTGTTTTTGCCTGGAAAGGTCAGACGATCGAAGAAGCCGATTGGTGCATCGAACAGACGCTGTTTTTCGGCGGTGCTGACAAGCCCCTCAACATGATCCTGGACGACGGCGGAGACCTCACCAACATGGTGCTGGATAAATTCCCTGAACTGGCCCAGCATGTAAAAGGTATTTCAGAAGAAACCACCACGGGGGTACATCGCTTGTACGAGCGTGTAGCCAAAGGAACACTTCCCATGCCCGCGATCAACGTGAACGATTCTGTTACTAAATCCAAATTCGACAACAAATACGGCTGTAAGGAATCACTGGTAGACGCGATCCGTCGCGCTACGGATATCATGATGGCCGGTAAAGTAGCTGTAGTAGGTGGATATGGCGACGTTGGTAAAGGCTCTGCAGCCTCCTTACTTGGATCCGGTTGCCGCGTGATCGTAACGGAGATCGACCCGATTTGCGCCCTGCAAGCCGCTATGGACGGTTTTGAAGTAAAACGCATGATCGATGCCGTTGCAGAAGCAGACATTATTGTTACTGCTTCCGGTTGCCGCGACCTGATCACCGGCGAACACTTCAAGCGCATGAAAGACAAAGCGATCGTTTGTAACATCGGTCATTTCGATATCGAGATAGACATCGCTTGGCTGAATACCAACTACGGGCACACCAAAGACACGATCAAGCCACAAGTAGATATCTACAATGTAGATGGCAACGACATCATCATTCTGGCGGAAGGACGCCTGGTGAATCTGGGATGCGCTACGGGTCACCCCTCCTTTGTAATGAGTAACTCCTTCACGAACCAGACCCTTGCTCAGATCGAACTCTGGAACAACCACAAGAACTACGAGAACAAAGTATATGTATTACCCAAGCACCTGGATGAGAAAGTAGCTCGCCTGCACCTCGCCAAGATCGGTGTACAACTCGATGAACTTACTACCGCTCAAGCGGACTACTTGGGTATTCCCAAAGTCGGTCCATTCAAACCAGAACATTATCGGTATTGATCGAACGGATCGAACAAAAAAGCCTTCCCTAGGGAAGGCTTTTTTTATTGTGTAAGTAATTGCTTACCCCGATCGATCAAACAAGTGGCCGATCGGATCCAAACGGCACGCTGAGTGGCATCGGGCTCAATGGAAAATTCTTTTTTGGCGGATGTGGTGATCAATATCCGCTGAATCGGCAACGTGGCCAGTTTACTCAACTGATAGTTGGTAGTGGGACCATTCTTGAAAAACACATGCAACAATCCCTCACAGTTCATGGTTCCGGCATTGCGGAACATCAGCCGCATCTTGCTGCCCTCGAAAAACACCTGAATCGTCGCCTCATCATCTACACAAATATTGCCGGATCCCAGCTCGATCATCCAGTCGATCTCTGCCTTGCTGGCATCCAATACAACAGACCCCCCGGGCCATTTATTGTATCCGGTCGAATACGTGATCGATCGAGTATAGGGATCTTCATTCTTTATGAGCGCACAGTCTTGCGCTGTCGCGCTAAAAAGGACAGCTACAAAAAAGAAAATGAAAGAGAGGACTCTTTTCATGATATCAAAGACGAACCGCCGTACCGGTAGCGATCACCATCAACATACTTCCTCCGGCTCCAACTGTTTCAAAATCCAGATCGACACCTACGATTCCGTTGGCACCCATAGACTGAGCTTTTTCGACCAACTCACGCATAGCATCTTCTTTAGCCTCTTCCAAAACGCGTTCATAGGTCTTGCTTCGTCCGCCAAACACATCCCGTAATCCTGCAAAAATATCTTTGAACATGTTGGCCCCGATGATGCTTTGGGCATTGATGACACCGAGGTACTCCTGAACGGGTTTTCCTTCGATTGTACTGGTTGTTGTAACGATCATGAACTAAGGTTTTAGTTGAGCGAATATAGTATCTAAAACGGGCTGTGGCTTGATCTGTACGCCTTTTGACGATTCTTTAATATATCCAGTTCGGCTCTGCAGATCGGGGTGACTGGCCAGGAATTCCGGCATACTGCCTTTCGATCCACCCTCCCCTAACCGATCGAACAGATCGACAAACCCAGTTGGATCGATGCCCCGGTCGGTCAGCATTTTCAGCCCTTTCAGATCGGCCTCCTTTTCCAAGGACCTTGAATACGTCAGCGATCGCAATTCATCGGCATGGTCGACCAATACACCACTGACTGTACCCACTTTACCAAAAACAAGTCCGAGAAACACCTGGGAGCCCAACTTCCGAAAGATCGATCGGGTGGCATGCCGACGATCGACATGCGTGAACTCATGAGCCAATAAAGCCGCCAGCTCGGGTGCCGACTTCATCTTGTCGAGCAATGCCGAGTATACAACGATCCGACCACCGGGTAACGCAAAAGCATTCAACTCGCCGCTATTCACCACCGCGATCCGAATCGAATAGGCGGATGGCACCTTCATCGCTGCAAAAAAATCCGATACCAATCGGGTACGCGTCGTATCAATCCTATATCCTGATGACAATGCATCGTATACCCCATCCCCTAGTTGCTGTTCGGTCTCTACTGAAACCGTTGAGGCCAGCTTCTCGGCTAAAAAAGGGACGATGAGGCTGTAGATCAACATGACGACTACCACCAACCCGATCAATAGCGATCCGTTCCGGATCCATTCCTTTGCCTTGGGTCGGGCATACCAAACCAACTCTTGCTTTTGTTGGCGATGCTGGATGCACTCAAATGCGAATCTTCCGGCCACTTCGATCCGACCGGGTCCGGTTAGATGACGGAGTTCTGTCTGCGATGAATCAAAAGACAATGCAGGGCTGAATTCCGAGTAGTTCCAACGGATCCTTGTGTTGGAACCGATGAAACCGATCTGCACATATTCTTCCAACACCATCAGAGAGATGGGGTGCTTTTCGGCGCCGGACCATTCCTGATAGGTTCCATTGAAACTTTCCATGACACAAATTTCGGAAAGACGATGTTTCCCGTGAAAGAACAATTCGTTTGATTTTTTGTATTTATGCCGAGCATGGTACAAGCCTACAATTTTCTGGCCTCCTGGCAACTCTTTCCCGAGAAATCAAACTACGAGAACGGAGTGGTACCTAAAAGCGGCATTTATCGGCTTGAAGCAACCGATTCTGCCAAAACTCTGCGCATTTTTCATAACCGCGTCCTGCCAGACAATACATCCCTTGCAGCCGAATACCAGGTTCTGGCAGACGGCGAGCGAAACAAGCCTCAGGATCCGGCCCTAGGAGACACGGTAGAGGTTTATATTCCTGACGGACTCAATCTCGATATTCGATTTTATCGAAGTGAACAGATCCATTTACAGGTACATCATGAGATTCTTCCGAACGGATACCTGCAATTGACGCAGAAAGGAACTCGGGAAGACGGCAGCACCTATACCAATCAGGAGATCTACCATAAGCAGCTCAGTGTGCTCCCCTACTCGGCGTCTGTATCAGGTGCCGTGATCCGCCCTACCAAAGAAGGGATGATCAAACACAAGGCCCTAACCGCCATGGAGGAGCAGACCAACATGCAACTCGAACAGATCCGCAAACAGATCGAACTGCTGGCCCTACAGGCACAAGAGATCCAAAAAAGAAAGGACCTCTCGATGCTGATCTACGAGGCCAAGCTTTCCTTCAAACCGCAGATCGGGCAAACCTATTACCTCTACGAACGAAAAGATGGGACGCACCTGCTTTCCCTGGTAGCCCCGAAAGAATGGGGGGCAAACGGTCCGTTTAAACAATTTCTGGCTGCCGTACAACTGCTTGCCGATCATACCTGGAAAGAGCTCTAGGTTCGTAGTTTTGCCTCGTGACCAAACTCTCCGTCAATATCAACAAATTCGCCACCCTGCGCAATGCCAGGGGTGGAAATAATCCGGACCTGCTGCAGGTGGCACTCGATGCGCAGACGTTCGGGGCGGATGGTATCACTGTACATCCACGACCCGATGAACGACACATCCGTAATGCCGATGTTAGGGCCCTGCGTCCGCTCGTTCACACCGAATTCAACATAGAAGGCAATTGTCGTGAACAGAAATTCATAGATCTGGTACTGGAAGTAAAACCTGAACAAGTCACGCTGGTACCCGATGCCACCGGTCAGCTAACCAGCGACCACGGCTGGGATACGATCACACACAGCGAATACTTGAAAGAAATGGTGCAAACCTTTCATCAAGCCGGCATCCGTGTAAGCTTATTCATCGATCCGGTCGCCGACCTGATCAAAGCGGCTGCAGATACCGGAACGGATCGGATAGAACTTTATACAGAACAATACGCCCAACGGTACGCCACTGGCAAAAAAGAAGAAGCTGTTCTTCCGTATGTGACAGCTGCTGCGTTGGCAAAATCGTTGAATCTTGGAATCAATGCCGGTCACGATCTGGATCGCTTCAACTTGAAATTTTTACATGAACAGATCCCCTATCTGGATGAAGTGAGCATCGGCCATGCATTGATCTGCGATGCCATCTATCTGGGATTTGAAAATACGATACAGCTCTACAAACGTCAGCTGACAGAATCTTCTGCTGACAAATAATCTATGATCATTGCCTCTTCGTTTGGTGCAAACCAACGGATTTCAGGAATCCTTTTGAACCAGGTCATTTGTCGCTTTGCATATTGACGAGTAGCGATCTTGATCCGTTCGATAGCCTCCGACAGGTTGTACTTCCCATCAAAATGCTCAAATAGTTCTTTATATCCGACTGTCTGTAACGCATTAAGCTCGCGGTATGGATACAAGGCTCTTGCCTCCTCAACCAAACCGGCCTCGAACATTTCATCCACTCGTCGATCGATCCGCTCGATCAATACGGCTCGAGGCAGTTCGAGTCCGACCCATTTCACGCTGAAATCTCTTGGCTTGGATGTACCGGTCCGGTACGTAAGAATGCTTTTACCCGTGGACATCACCACTTCCAATGCACGCATCATGCGCTGTGGATTTTGCATCTCTCCTTCATTGACGTATTGCTGATCCAGCCGATTCAACTCGGCTCCTAACCCTTCTATGCCACGCTGCTGATATAACTCGATCACATTCGTTCGAAGGGCAGCATCCACCTCGGGGATGGAATCTAACCCCTCCAAAAATGCACGTATGTACAAACCGGTTCCGCCCACCAACACCAACCGATCATGCTTTCGGAAAAGTTCTTCCGCCATACGGAGCGCATACGATTCAAAATCGGCCGCCGTAAATGCTGAGTGAATGGTATGTGATGCGATAAAATGATGGGGAGCGGTTTGCAATTCCGATTCTGCCGGACTTGCCACACCGATGGCAAGCTCCTTGTAGCATTGGCGTGAATCAGCCGATAGGATCTCCGTTTGAAAATGCGTTGCTAATTTGATGGCGAGTGCCGTTTTTCCAACTGCAGTGGGACCCACAACAGCGATCACGGTGTTCTGAGTGGTAGCCTTCGAGCTCATTCCTCTTCCTCTCCGCCAAATGTATCTTCCGAAGCTACATCCTCTCCTTCTTCATCTTTCTCTCCAAATCCATCGCCTGCCTGAAGCAGATCATATTTCTCTTCAATGTCTGCAAACTTCTCTCCCAACATGCTCTTGGTACCGTATTGACTGGGAGCCAATCCGGTTGCCCGAACCATCGATGGGTATTCCTTATTGGGATCTTCCTCGTTTGATACGTTGATCAATTCGATAAGAAAATTCCAACCTTTCACAAAGTCATATTGATACATGAATCGCTGGTTCGGACTCTTGATCTCGGAGGCGATCTTGGTTTCAGCCATCAGGAGCGGCGGTGCTTTGTAGGGCTTATCATACACTTCAAACGAGATCTCTCTGCCTTGCTGCCACTGATCGTTGCTGCGAAAGAAAGTGGCCGCATGTTTACTGTCGAACTCATAGGCTTTTAAAATAGCCTGATGCAGATCTAAAAACGTATGAGTATGCCGAAGGGCAATGTCGCGGTAAACCGATTCATCCTCCTCGAAATAAACGCGGAAACGTAAAATAGCCATAGTTCAAAGTTATGTTATGAGGATCAATGCTAGTCAAGAACTTACGGGGGTCAGCCCCAACTCTTTACCTTTCTCCAGCATATAGGCATGGGCCGCTTCATAGGTGTTGGCGATCACTCCATCCAGCATGGCATCCTTCAGTGAATCCTTGATGATACCTACCGGCTTGGAAGGTGATAAACCGAACGTCTGCATGATGAGCTCACCCGAGATCGGCGGCTGCCAATTACGGATCTGATCCTTCTCCTCCACCTCCCGGCACCGCTCACGAACCAGTTGAAAATTGGACAGATACCGATTCACTTTCTGTTTGTTCTTAGACGTGATGTCTGCTTCACAGAGCATCATCAGGGAGTCAATATCATCCCCAGCCTCGAACAGCAAACGACGGATGGCTGAATCCGTGATATTTTCTTTTGTGAGACTGATGGGCCGTAAGTGCAACTCCACCAGTTTACGAACAAAACGCATGTGCTCGTTCAGCGGCAACTTCAGTTGGGTGAAGATCTTAGGAACCATTCTACCCCCTACTACTTCATGGCCGTGGAAAGTCCACCCATGTCCTTCTTCGAAACGCTTGGTCTGCGGTTTGGCGATGTCGTGCAAAACTGCGGCCCAACGAAGCCAGAGATCATTGGTGTTAAGAGATAAATTATCCAGTACTTGCAGCGTATGATAAAAATTGTCCTTATGCCCGAGGCCATCTCTGTACTCCGCTCCACGTAAAGCAACGAGTTGAGGGAAAATACGCTCCATCAATCCGGAGCGATAAAGCAGATCCAATCCAACAGAGGGCTTGTCGGCCAAAATGATCTTATTCAATTCATCTGTGATGCGCTCTTGTGAAATGATCTTGATCCGCTCCGCTTGCTGGCAAATGCCCGTCCAAGTATTCTCGTCGATGGTAAATCCCAATTGCGTAGCGAAGCGGATCGTGCGCATCATTCGAAGCGGATCATCGGCAAACGTCTGATCAGGGGGAAGCGGTGTACGAAGAATCTTTTGCTCGAGATCAGCAATTCCACCGAATGGATCCACCAGGTCGCCGTAATTGGAGGCATTCAATGAAATAGCCAGCGCATTGATCGTCAGATCGCGGCGCAACTGATCATCCTGAATGGTACCGGGTTCTACCTGGGGCTTCCGGGAATTAGATTGATAACTTTCTCGACGAGCACCGACAAATTCAAGGTCCCATCCACCAGGTAATTGAATATGTGCCGTTCCGAATGTTTTGAATAAACTGACCGTTGGCCTTGGCGTCATCCCCGCGGCCACTTTCTGGGCCAGCATCAAGGCATCTCCTACACAAACAAAGTCGGCATCCTTGGTGGGGCGATTCAGCAACTTATCGCGCACAAATCCACCGACCAGATAGGTCTCCAGTCCAAGTGAAGAAGCTGCCTGGGCAACTTGCGTCAACCACCCCTGCTCTATCTTTGTAAATAGAATTTTCATCAGCTGCCAAAGATACAACGAGCCGTCGTCTATGGACGCAATACATGCGGAGCACCTTCTACCCATCGAATCAGGGTTGAGGCTTGCTTGGATAGCGTTTCTCCCCTTCGATATTGGACAATATGATCCGCACCTTGTATGATCGGTTCAGTGATCATTGAAAAAGAGTTCGGAGTCGGATCTCCATGCCTATTAGCAGAAGTAGAAACGATCGGTTTCCCAAAGCGTTTGATGAGATGTCGACAAAAAAGATCTGAACAGATCCGAAGGGCAACGCTTCCATCGGATCCCAGTAAATTATCAGCTAAACCGATCGCACCATCATAGATCACCGTGGTAGGCTGCTCAGATTCCTTCAGGTAGTCAAATAGTGCGAGATCGGGTGCGGCAACATGCTTCAATATGTCTTGTCCCTCGGTAACCAGCGCGATCATTGGAGCACCAAGAGGTCGCTGTTTCAATTCATTGATCCGGTCAATTGCTTGCTCATTAGTAGCATCACAACCCAGTCCCCATACGGTATCCGTCGGATACAAGATCACGCCGCCTCTTTTTAAGACGTCCAAACAAGCCAGGATATCCGATTCAAAACCGATCATATGGATTCGTAAAGGTCCATCACCTTTCGGGCCGTTGCCTCAGCTGTGAATGTAGTTGCATGTCGTTTACCGGACTCGATCATTGCTGTGACTTTATTGGGATCGTTCAAGACACGGCGCATGGCGTTTGCTATTTCAGCCGGTGAATGGGGATCGACAAGCAGACTACCCGGCCCGCCAGCCTCCGGCAAACATGAAATATTCGACGTGATCACCGGCACTTCACTTGCCAATGCCTCCAGTACCGGTATACCGAAACCTTCAAAAACGGATGGATAGATCATGGCGGTAGCAGATTGATAGATAGCCGGAAAATCCATCGCGTTCTGAAAACGCGGCTGTTGCTTCGCCGCCACTGCTCGAGACAAAAAGATTACCCGGTCCTTGACTCCAAGGTCCTCCACTTTTCGTTTCACTTCACGCTCATATTTTCCGCCGGTACCGATAACAACCAATGGAATATCGGTCTCTTTACGGATCGTATGCATCGCCTCTACCAGTCGCCCAAGATTTTTTCGTTCAATGATGCTACCTACGTATAAAAAGAATCGTTCGGGCAGTTGATAACGCTCCCTTACTTGTTGCTTTTCTTCAATGGTCACTTGCTGAAAGAAAGCCGGATTGCAGCTTTGATAACAGACACGGATCTTACGGGCAGGTATCTGATAAAACTCAATGATATCACGCTTGGTTTGTTCACTGATCGCGATAATGCGATCGGCATGCTCGCAGGCATATTTGAATTTACTCCGATAGATACGAACATCGATCGGGTTGTATTGCGCGGGATAGCGTTCGAAGATCAAGTCGTGGATCGTAACCACGGTTCGAATGCCAAGCCGGTTGATCCCTCTGGGAATTTCATGACTTAGACCGTGATAGAGATCGATCTGAGTTTTTCGGAGGTCTTTTTTTACCCAAGAGGACCGCCAGGCAGCAGAAAACAGCTTATCGATCTGACGCGTAGGATTGATTTCAAGTACATTCCCCCTTTCAATACCATCCCAGGGGTGTGGAAATGAACCGCTGGGTTTTGGATTGAACAGAAAATATGAATGCGTTGGGTACAGATCCGCCAGTGAACGGATAAGTGTTCGGCTGTAATGACCTAGACCGGTACCATTATGAAAAGCTCTTTTTGCATCGAATCCGATCCGCATAGAACAAAGATAGCGAGTACTGAAATGGTTAAATTCGCAGCAAAATAACAACCATGAAAGCGCTGATACAGGATGCCTGGGCAGATCGAGAGTTACTGAAAAGCAAGGAATACGCTGATGCCGTCCGGTCGGTCATAGAGCAGATCGATCGAGGTGAACTGCGTGTAGCCGAACCTTCCGTTTCCGGCTGGCAGGTAAATGAGTGGGTGAAGCAGGCGATCCTGATGTATTTCGCGATCCAGCCTATGCAGGCCTGGGATATGGATCCATTCACCTTTTACGACAAGATGTTGCTGAAACGAAATTATGCCGAGATCGGCGTGCGAGCCGTGCCACATGCCATTGCTCGATATGGCGCATATCTGGGAAAGAATGTGGTGCTGATGCCTTCTTACGTCAACATCGGGGCCTATGTGGATGAAGGAACCATGGTCGATACCTGGGCAACGGTGGGTAGTTGTGCACAGATCGGAAAAGGGGTACACCTGAGTGGTGGCGTGGGTATCGGCGGCGTGTTGGAACCATTGCAGGCCAGTCCGGTTATTGTGGAAGATGGTTGCTTTATCGGTAGTCGCTGTATCGTCGTGGAGGGTGTGATCGTGGAGAAAGAAGCTGTGCTCGGCGCCAATGTGGTGTTGACCCAGTCCACCAAGATCATCGATGTGAGCGGACCGGAACCAATCGAAATGAAGGGCCGGGTGCCCGCACGCAGTGTGGTGATACCCGGCACGTATAATAAAAAATTCCCGGCAGGCGAATATGGGGTGGGCTGTGCCCTGATCATAGGAAAAAGAAAAGAAAGCACGGATCAGAAAACCAGCTTGAATGATGCATTGAGGGAGTTCAATGTTAGTGTTTAACTATTCACTTTGGATAGTTAATAATCATGTGGATTACTTTCCAGCCATAAGGCTTGGCGATTCACATTTTGACTTTATTTTAGCTAAAACCAATTTTTTTTATGAGACTATTAAAACCTCTTTCCCTCGTGCTGATTCTTTCAGCGCTGTTCGTAACGCTCACCTCTTCTCACCCTGCTCCTAAATCTGCTGTTGAGCCTTCAACTGTAGGTTATACTTCTAAGGAGTTGATCAAGATGGCTGAAGCACAAAAGCAAGACAAGCTTTCTCTGAAAGAGAAGCTGGCCATCAAGCTTTTTAACAAGAAGCTCAACAAGCTGGCCGCAGAAGCACCTGCTCCTGCCTCTGGAGAGAAAAGTCAGACTGTTGCCTGGTTGCTTGCATTGTTCCTGGGCGGACTGGGTATCCATCGTTTCTACCTGGGTTACACTTGGCAAGGTGTTGTCCAGTTGTTGACTGCAGGTGGTTGCGGTATCTGGGCACTGATCGACTTCATCCGTATTTTGACCGGAAGTCTGCAGCCTAAGAATGGTTCTTATGCATCCAAAGACCTCTAAGCATAAATGGTCTGATAGATTAGCGATTTTCAAGCTTAATCTATCTCCGAAAGCCAGTGTTGCCCTATCCAGGGCAACACTGCTTTTAATCATCGCCGTACCGGTAGTGATCTTTTTATTGCCCATCGATTTCTTCGATCATGGCAAGCCCATGTGCCTTTCCCGGATCATGTTTGATATGGAATGTTACGGTTGCGGACTCACCCGCGCCTGCAAACACCTGATGCACCTGGATTTTGAGAGCGCCTTTTATTACAATATGGGAAGCTTCATTGTGCTTCCGTTGGTGGGACTTTTATGGATCAAATGGGGAATACAGGAATATAAATTCCTGGCGAAAGCCGCTAAAAACCCATCCTCTGATAATACTCCCGCTTGATCAGTTCGCCTTCGGATATAACTTGATGAACTGATTCTGTACCACTTCTCCGAACTCCCCCGTCGCCATCTTGAATTTGAGTATTGCATCGTTCTCCAGTTGAGCGACCGTTTCTTTGGTTGAGCGGTCTCCCATCAGCCAACGCATGGCAAAGACACCGTCTACTGCAGTCGTTTCGAAAATAGCTTTCACTGTTCCTGGCTTCCACTTCGTTTTATCATATGACTCAAGGATGATCGCACAATAAACATCCCCCATCTTCTTAATGCCCAGCCGGTAATAGGATCCATTGAAATTCTTGTAAACCCCTTCGATGGCATTGAGTTTCTCTTTATCAAAGTATGCCTTCAAGGAGGCCTCATCCTCATTCAAAACTTGATTGAGTTTTTGTGTATGTGCCGACATGGTGAACGTGCTGGCAACAGTAATTGCAAATAGGGCGGTCATAAAACGTTTCATACAAAACAATTATTGGGGTTAGAGTCTGTGAAAGACAAAATTAACCGGGATTTCGATTCGCACCCAAACCTATTATATTCAACCTGACTGACTAAGGGAACCGATCAGAACCCGATCACCTGCTTCAGCCTTCCCCAAAGTTCATTGTCAAACCCGGACATAGCCAGGGAAACCGTTCCAGCAGACTCACCCATCCGGATAACTACCAGTTTCTGGGACGGCACTACGTAGATCTTCTGGTCATTTTTTCCCAAGGCACAGTACATATCAGCCGGGGCATTAGGTATCAACATCCCGGGAAATAAGAGCTGGGTGGTGGGAGCCATGAAGTTTGATTTCCCATTCAACCAGGTCAAATACCCATAGGATGGATTGATCGATTGCGAGGAGTTGATTTGGGCATTAAAATAATTGCTGTCGGACAGTATGGGGGTCTGATCCCACTTGCCTTTATTCAGCATCAGCAAGCCGAACCGGGCCATGCTGCGGGGATTGCTGAAGTAAACGTTGTTGTATCCGCTACGAACCCACAGTCCGTTCATGCCGATCCGGTTACGGATCTTCTGCTGGAAATAGCCATTGTATGAAAATCCGGTGGCATTCTCTACAACCTTATCAAGCAAGGTGTAGGGAGCGTTATGGTATGACCAACGGGTACCGGCATCCGCTTTGTAGATCAGACAGGAAGGCAGGGTACAATCATCGTCCGGTACAGCATCGTCCAATCCGGTGGTCATGGTCAGCTGATGACGAACGGTGATCAAATCTTCTTTCAGGACAGGAAGCGAAGTCCAACCCCGGCCCAAATATTGAGAGCTTCTGGTGTTGATATTCAACAGCCCCTCCTGCTGCGCAATCCCCACCAACATGGCCGTCATGGTCTTTCCGGCTGAGGCCCAATACCAGACACTATCTGCGGTGAACGTTCCGAAGTATCTCTCGGCTACAATCTTCCCTCCTTTCAATATGATGAAGGCCTTGGTGTTTTTAGACTGGAGATAGGTATATAGGTCGTTGAGTTGGGTCTCGTTCCAACCCTGAGACGCTGGGGTCAGTGATTGCCATTCTGTTCCGGAAACAGGCGGAAAGTATAAACTTGTGTTGGCCGGGGGGATAGAGCCATCGCCTTTGTCCTTATCGCAGGAAGACAAGGTGCCGGTAATCACAAACAGAATAAGTAGTTTTTTGAGCATTGGATTTAGAGCGGTATGGTACTTAAAAGTTTAATGGAATTAGGTTTGATGAGGTTAAACCCGATAATGGTCGGCACGCCAGTTTTTTATAGCAGATTTGATGTCCTTGGCTGACAATTTCTCTTCTACTGCTCTTTTTACCAAATCTGGAAACTCATCGTCTGACGCGAAGCGAATCGCGATTATCTGTCGCAACCGAATGCCTTGGGGCAAGGGTTTGCCGGTCAACAAGAAATGCCTGAAATTTTCTTCGCTACGGATCACACGGTCCTGCACCTTTAGTGAATAGATTCGCACCAAGCCGGCAACACAGAAAAGAATAAAAAAGGCCAAGGCAATCAGTGCATGTACAAATCGATCAGGGCCGGAGGCCATGAAGGTATGAAGCAAACCGGCTGCGATCCCTATCAACGTTAGAGGCAAGATGAAATAATGATAAAAGGGATGCATCCGGGTATGGTTGGAAAAATTTTGTTCAGGCATATATTCGGTTTTAAAGTTTTAGAATTGATACATCAGCCTTGCACCCATATTCAGTTGAAATCGAACCAGTGATCCCTCGATGGTCCAGGCCGGGCGCACGCAAACGATCATGCAACGAGGGGGATATGCTTCTACTTTCTGCTGATCCACCACGGAAGTGTATTCGGTGAAAACAGACCGCAAACCCAGCCCCCCGAACAGATCAAAAAACAGGTGTTTACCCAACTTGGCCATCCCCCCTAACTGTACGGAACCGGTCACCACCGGTGAGTGAATGGTAGCGGAGCTATATGTAAACACGCTATCCCGGAGGCTATTGCTTTCAAAATAGGAGCCACTCCCATTATTAACCCAGGAACGTTGCGAAAAAGAAAACTGCAATCCGGTATAGGCAGTCAATTCACGACCCAAACCAGGAAACATGAATCGTATTTCGGGCTTAACTCGAACGTAGCGGCTGTTCGAAACCTCTTGATTATACGGCCGTCCGGTAGCAGTTGCCAATTCGGCCAACAATTGAAACCGATCGTTCAGGTTATAAGCAGCACCGAATTGAACTGCATACCGGAGATTGGGAGCCGGCACCACCGCCGGGGTAAAGGTCAATGACCACTTTCCGGATTGTGCAATGAGCGCTCCCGAGACCAGAACCAGGGTCAACACAAATAGTAAGCGACTAACAAGCATGCAAGTCAAAAATACATGACTGTGCAAAACAACACTCTTAAACCCTTTAACTTTATTCGCATCCAAGCCATGCGTAAAACAACCCGATAATAGAGCAATATGTCCCGCGCTGCTAAATCGACCCTATATCGCCTTGGTCAATCCATGTTCCTGGCCTTATTCCCGGTACTCATTGCCTGTAAGAAAAAAGAAAATACCGGCACAAACCCGTCCGACCCCTTTAGAATCACAAAAACCATTCGTTACAACAATGTTTTGGTGGATGTGGTGATCGACAAACCAGTTGGAACAGAGCTGGATGCATTGGTCGTTTATCATGGAACAGTCTGGTATAACAGCCAAATCCTACAGGCCGCCAATACCGCACTCGATGAATTCAAAAAGTTATTAGACCGAAAGGATATGATCATTGTTAGTATTGCCTATCCGGAGGAAAATCTATTGATGGGTGATAATGTAACCTTTGCGGAAGCGGGATTGCTTTGGGTGAAAAATAAAATGCAAGCCGAGTTGGGAATCACGCCAAAGAAGATTTTTCTGGCTGGTCATTCACAGGGGGGATATGTTGTTACTCGGTTAAACACCATGCATAGTACCAATGGCGTAATTGCCAGTGCGCCGGGTCCATTGAATCTGGCATATCGCTGTCAGCTGGAAGAGAATGGCACCATAGCCAACGGATTTCAATGCACTCAATTGAAAGTTACCTATGGCACCACCACCGCGAATCCTCAGCCTTATTGGAACAGATCGTTACTCAATTTCACAAGCGGCTTTAAAACGGACATATTATTCGTACAAGGATTAAATGACTCCCCCATTCAGATGTATTCCTGGCCTACGTTCAAACAACAGGTACAGAATTGCACGGATTGCGCGCAACGAATTTTCTTAGAACTACCTGGTTTGGGACACAATGGACTTTTTGTAAGTACAGATGGGAAAGCAACATTCAACCGGTTCTTGAATGAAAGAAGATAGATTTTCAGAATATTTCTGTCGCACCTTATAGCCGTCCACACCTGGCTCGCATGAAATCCGATACTTATTTGATTCGTTTATTGCGAAAAAGGAATACATATAAATTTTATGTTCGTATAATACAAGATAAGTCCATGAAAATTTCAAGCAGAAAGTTGACAATGTTTGTTTCTTTACTGTTTTGCTCAGTCGTTTCATCAGCACAACAGGGCATCTTAAGTCAGAAAATCATTTTTCAACAACCCTACAGGTTCAAGAATAATGCATTCAGCAAAAAGCTGATGAGCGGACATATTTTTGAGGACAGTACCACCAATGAACGTCTGGTTTTGCTTAGCGGTAACAAAGTGATTAACTTTTACCTCGTTAATAATGACTGGAAAGTGCTGAAGTCTTTTGATGTGGCAACTCCTAAGAACAGTGCGTTTAATAACGACAATTTTGAGGTAGGCAGTTTTACAC
>CANGWB010000022.1 GCA_947457465.1 Chitinophagaceae bacterium
CTTCCTTGTCCTGGAAATACAGGATGATCCGCTCAAAGGAATCTTCCTCCAAGTACCCTCCGCCCCCACCCCGACGAAGTTGTTCGTACAGGGCGATCAGCTCGTCGAGATTCTCTTTATCCTCTGAAAACTGCTCCCTCATATTGATTCTTAAATTGCTGAATTTCAACTAATCGAAAGAAGGGAAATATCCCCAACTGGGGAAAACACGGCCTCAACCGAGCAAAATTCCCGGTTTTTGGTCAGATCCCTGCCTATTACAAGCCGAAATTTGGAGCGGATTCAATTTTTAGCTATACTTTTGCAACATGCGGCTGCGCTCACTGATATTTACCATTACCCTGTCACTGACTTTATTCAGTGGTCTTTACGCCTATGCTACCCTGGGTGAAGGTCGTCGCAAAACAGCGAAGAAAAAAGGTGTTGTGCGTTTATCCAATCGCACCGAGAATGCACCCGGCACATTCTCTCTCCGTTCAGGTTATCTCTATCGCGGGAGTTCTGTATTGCGCGTTGAAGATAAAAGCACCATACGCATCAATACTGTTGTTTCGCTGCAGAAAGGAAATAACGTGTATTCCATGCCCTTGAAAAAAGAAGTACTGCTGAACAAAGTCAAATTAAGCATCGGCAATCAGTCACTTCGTCGCAACTAGGATTTTCTCACTGTTTTCCACCCTTACTTTCCTCGTACGTCATTACTCTATATCCGCTTTCAGGCAGATCAAATATCGTCTGAGGCACCGGGTCAAAATCAATCCGGGTGGCCTGATAGATCAATTCATTTTTTCCTACCACGGCATGGTACTCTAATGCCAGACCCGGTAAATTCCTATTGAGGTATTGAAACTCATGATTCACTGGTTGCAGGGCCCGGGTGAAATAAACCACATAGGAATTACCACTCCCCCAGGTCCCGATCGCTTCCTCACATGCATAACCCAGGATCTTTTTAGTAAGGCCAGTATATTGGTATCGCACACTGTCATAAGCACGATTGGATCCTTTCCATTCTGCTGGAGTCATATTGATCAGGTAGCGCTGTTCTCCGTATTCTTTGATTACAGTTGCGATTCCGGTCTTAGCATCCACGAGTGTAGATTGCCTGCCCAGCGAACTGACGAGATCAGAGCGGCTCATATTCCCCTTCAAATAAACTGTATTGATGGCTCCATCCATCAAATCGGCCGCCTTTGGCTCGGTGTTGGTGGTCCGTATGGCAACAGAGTATGTGATCGTGGCCTCCGAAAGTCTACGGGAAGACTGATTCGTAATGGGTTGTGCCAAGGCCCCAGCCGTGAGTAGTGAACAACAAATAACAGTAAGGAATTCGCTCATGTGAAGCCATTCAGAGATCTGATGCGGAAACCTTTTGACAGGTTGCATGATCACTTACTAAGTTTGTTTTTACGGTCGCTCAGCTGTTTTTGCTGTTCCTGCATCTGCTCCAAACGTTCTTGCCATTTTGTTTTGGTCTTTGGCTTCTTTCGATTCTCTTCGATCTTGGCTAGGATCTTGTCATGATCGATGATGTATTGCTGGATGATGAATTGCAAGCCTAGGGTAACCAAGTTGGAGACCGTGTAGTACCAGGTAAGACCAGCAGGTAATTGATTGAAAAAGAATAGCAGAAATACCGGGAAAATATACGGCATGTGCTTCAGCATGGGATTATCCTGCTCTGGTGTCATACTCATGCTATACCAGGCGATCAGAAAGCTGGTCAGTGCTGCCAGTACGTTGAATAAACTCAGGTGTCCGCCCAGCAGGGGGATGGAGAATCCAAACTGAATGGGCGCATCGTAGGTCGACAGATCATGTGCCCATAGAAAAGAAGCCCCTCTCAGGGTTACTTCGGAGTTGAAGAAACTGAATAGCGCAAAGAAGATCGGGATCTGTAGCAAGGCTGGAATACAACCTCCCAGTGGATTAACACCTGCCTCTCGGAAAAGCTTCATCTGCTCCATGCTCATGGCCTGACGGTCTTCCCCGAATTTCTCTTTTAGCTTGGCGATCTCGGGACGAAGTGCTTTCATTTTTGCACCGCTCAGATAACTGGAGTAGGTAAGCGGAGAGATCAACAGGCGGATGAACAGGGTCAGCAGCAGGATCGCAATACCCAAGTTTGTTCCGGAAAGACCACGGAAGAATTCATAGATCGGTAAAATGATATATTTATTCAGCGGGCGAACAAATGCATATACCCCCTGCCCAAGATTTACGATCTGCTCCAGTCCTAATCCGTATTGTTTCAGAATGTGATAATCGGAAGGACCATAAAAGAATTGCAGGTCAGCTACTCCGGAACCGTTCAGTGGCAACAAGAGTTTAGAGCGGGATTCAACCACATATTTAGAGCTGCTGTCCGACCAAACGATATCCCCCTTTTGAAATGCATTCGGCGCGATCACAGCCCCAAGGAAAAATCGCTGCCTGATACCCAGCCAATTCACCGATCCTTCAAAACTACGGTCGGCGCTCCGCCCAATGGTGTGATAATCAAATTCCCCTTTTTCAACATAGCCTACCTGTGTATTCTGCTTCTCAAATGGAAGATCCTGCTCCTGCTGATAGGCTGTATAATTCCATTCGGTGCGAAGTGTTCTGTCGTCCACCAACGCTTCTGCCCCCTTGACCTGGATCGATTGACGAATCAGAAATCCGTCTTTTGGCAACTCGAATCGATGCTCCACGGAACGGATGCTGTCAGATCCGTTCAATCGGAATCGAACGAAACTAGAACCATCTGCCATTCGGCCCGAATCGATCAATGAATAAAGAAGTGTAGTAGAGGAACTGGTGCGACCGGTTCCGGTCTTGATGGGATATCCCAATGATGTCCCTTTACCCGCTAAGACTACGGGGCTACTATCCAACCCTCGGTATTCTTTTAATTCCACTTGTTCGATCTGTCCGCCACGGCTCGAGAGAACTACGCTGACAGCTGAATTTTCCAACCGAACCCTGACCTCGTTACTATCCGTTGTCGGGGTGAAGGTGCCGGCGGCCATTACCCGCTCCAAAGAGTCTGAACGAAGCGAGTCAATTGCAGCCTTTTTAGGGTCGATAGCTGGTGCGGTTGCAGCAGCTATCGAATCACGTACAAACTGCTCTTTCGCCTGTTTTTGACGCATCTCTGACTGTTCGTTGTTGAGCAGATAGAAATAACCAAAGAACAAGATGGCCAACAGCACAAAGCCGATCACGGTATTGCGGTCAAAATTCATGTGAATGTTTTAGCGGGCGTCAAAGATAGGAAACGACTCAGGACTCCAATGCTGCCTTTATGGGGCTTGCATAGGCGCCCACCTGTTGTTGATGCAATGCTGCCTGAATGAAATGGACGAATATGGGATGTGGGTTTTCGACTGTACTTTTTAATTCCGGATGGTATTGGACACCAATAAAAAACGGATGTCCTTTCAATTCGATCACCTCAACCAGTCCCGTATCCGGATTGACGCCGCTGGCCTGCATACCGGCACGTTCAAACGCCTCCAGGTAACGGTTATTGAACTCCCAACGATGGCGGTGTCGCTCAGAGATTCGGTCAGAACCGTAGATCTTCTCTGCCAAACTACCCGATTTCAGTGCGCAAGGATAGGCCCCCAGTCGCATGGTTCCCCCTTTTGCTTGAAGTTGTTTCTGGTCCTCCATGAGATCGATCACCGGATCCGGCGTTTTCGCATCCATCTCCGTTGAATGCGCTTGAGGGTGGTGCAATACATGACGGGCAAACTCAATAGCCGCCATTTGCATGCCCAAACAAATTCCAAAAAATGGCAATCCGTTCTCCCGTGCATATCGAACCGCTTCGATCTTCCCCTCTACTCCACGATGGCCGAATCCGGGAGCCACCAACAATCCGTCCAACCCTTTTAATTGCTCGCCCACATTGGAAGGAGTGATGTGTTCACTATGAAGATTGATAACCTCAACTTCAGTTTCCTGGATCGCGCCTGCATGCACAAACGCCTCCAAAATAGATTTATAGGCATCCTGCAATTCGATGTACTTCCCGATCAGTCCGATCGACACCTTGTGTTTTGGACGCTTCAGTTTATTAAGAAAATCACTCCATTTGCTCAGATCAGGCTCCTGCTTAGGCGTCAACTCCAATTTTTTCATCACGATGGTATCCAACCCCTCTCGCATCATCATCAAGGGCACTTCGTAGATCGTTTGCGCATCGGCTGATTCGATTACCGCCTCGAGACGCACATTACAGAAGAGTGCGATTTTGCGGCGCAATTCAGGTGACAAGGAGTGCTCCGTACGACAAACGATCACATCCGGATGAACACCCTCCTGACTAAGCATGCGAACACTGTGTTGAGTAGGCTTTGTTTTCAATTCCTTGGCTGCTCGCAAATAAGGAATCAGTGTTAAGTGAACCACCACCGTATCTGATTCAGGCAGTTCCCATTGCAATTGTCGGACCGATTCCACGAAAGGCAAACTTTCAATATCCCCTACGGTGCCTCCGATCTCGGTGATCACCACATCATATTGTCCGCTCTCTCCCAATAATCGCATCCGACGCTTGATCTCATCGGTAATATGGGGAACAACCTGAACGGTTTTGCCCAGATAGGCACCCTGGCGTTCCTGATCAATTACGGTCTGATAGATCCGACCGGTTGTAACATTATTCGCCTGGGACGTGTAGATGTTCAGAAACCGCTCATAGTGACCCAGATCCAGATCGGTCTCGGCACCATCCTCCGTCACGTAACATTCACCGTGTTCGTATGGATTCAATGTACCCGGATCAACATTGATATAGGGATCGAATTTCTGGATGGTAACACGTAATCCGCGAGCTTGAAGCAGTTTAGCCAGCGATGCGGCAACAATACCTTTACCCAATGAAGAGGTTACCCCCCCGGTCACGAAAATATACTTGGCCATGCGGCGAATCTTTTGAAAATGAAGCCCCGGCAAATGAATTTGCAGTAGGCGATCGACCGGCGGAATGAATGGGAAAATCCGAGAGGTCGTGTAAAGGTAATTGAAAAAAACGCCTATCCGAAAAGGGAATTGAAGTTGTGGAAAATCCGTGACCAAAATCCAACCACTAACGCATCAGATATTGCTGAACATAATCAAAAACCCCTTCCTCCAACGTGTAAAAAGGGTAAGGATAACCGGCCTTCCGGAGTTTCTCCATCGTTGCCTGCGTGTAGTACTGATAAGATTCCCGAAGGTCCGACGGCATGTCGATGTATTCAATCCGGGCAGGCAAGCCCATCGCCTGAAAAACCGAATGGATCAGGTCATTAAAAGAGCGGGCAACCCCTGTACCCAAGTTATAAATACCACTTTTAGGTGTAGCCTCCATCAGCCACTGGATCACTCGGACCAGATCTTTGACATAAATAAAATCTCGCTGCTGTCCGCCATCCACATACTCGGGCCGATGCGATTTGAACAACCTGACAAATCCCTGCGACCGGATCTGATTGAACCCATGATAGACCATGCTGGCCATCCGCCCCTTATGCGCCTCGCGGAATCCATAAACATTGAAAAATTTTAGTCCGAACCAATGAGGAGGACGCTTCGCCTGCTCCATCGCCCAGCAATCGAACTGATGCTTCGACAAACCATATGGATTCAATGGATGTAGGTTACTCAACTGATCTTCGGCGTCGGAATATCCGTTTCGTCCGTCGCCGTACGTAGCGGCAGAAGAGGCATAGATCAATGGTATTTGATGCCGACAACAGTATTCCCAAATGGCCTGAGAATAGTGAAGATTTAATTTCTCGTGAACGGCATAATCGAATTCGGTGGTATCAGTTCTCGCTCCCAGGTGGATGACCCAATCAGGCAGTAATTCTTCCGCTTCCAACCGGTCAATCAAAACATCACGTGGAATCAATATGGCTTCGTTCAGGTCGGACCAGTTCGGGGTCTTGTCGGCAGCAGAAAAATCATCCGACAAAATCAATTGGTAGTTTCCATATCCCGACAATACATGCGCAAGATGCCCCGCAATAAAGCCGGCAGCACCTGTTATCAATATGGTTTTTCTTGTAGTGACCATAACCGGGTCAGAGGTCCGTTTCGGTTCGCATCAATTGGCCAATTGCCTTTTCATGTTTATCCTTCCAACCCACCACGGTGCCCCATTGGTTGCCATCCACAAAAAAATCGCCGGTGGTGACCACCCCCAGCTGAGTACAGGGGAAATCAGCTACCGCCTGAAGGAAAGATCCTTGCTGTTCCATTGACACGGATACAACGACGCGGCTTTGCGATTCGCCGAAAAGAAAAGCATCCGTTCTGATCCCTTGTGGGAGTTGAATCGAAAAGCCCAATTCGTTGGGGAATGATGATTCACAAAGGGCTTGGAACAGTCCCCCCTCGCTGATATCATGCGCCGAGAGAATCTGTCTATCGCGGATCAACTGACTGATCAGGACCTGTAAACGTTGCTCTGTATCGAGATCAAAGACCGGTGCCGGAGAATGCATCACTTGATGAAAGTGCGCGAGGTATTGGGAGGAACTCAGATCATCATGTAATGGCCCCAACACATAGATCAATGTATCGGTTGATTTGAAATCAAGTGTCATCCGCTGATCGAGTGAATCCAATAAGCCAACCATACCGATGGTAGGTGTAGGAAATACAGGTCCATCGGGGTTCTGGTTATAGAAGCTCACATTGCCTCCCGTGACCGGTGTTTCAAAACGACGACAGGCCTCTCCCATTCCTTTTACCGCTTCTACAAATTGATAATAGACCTCCGGATCGTAAGGATTTCCAAAGTTCAGACAGTTGGTCACCCCCAGCGGAGTGCCCCCACTACATACGATATTTCGCGCCGCCTCTGCCACCGCGATCATGGCACCTTTGAAAGGATCCGCATACACATATCGACTGTTGCAATCCGTAGTGATGGCCAGCGCTTTTTCAGTTGGCTTGACCATCACGATCGCCGCATCGGAAGGCGCATTGGTGCTGGTATTAGCAGCACCCACCATGCTGTCATATTGATGATATACCCATTGCTTAGATGCCAGTGTTGGGCGAGTGATCATAAATTCAGCCACCGCGCGTAAATCCTCTGGCACCGGAACCTGACGCGGATCGAATGCGCGAACTTTTTCCATATAAGCGGGCTCTTTATATGGCCGTTCGTATTGAGGAGCCCCACCTCCAAGTACGAGTTCGTTGGCAGGCAGCTGCGCCTCCAATTGATCATTCATGTAAAATGACAACAAGCCATCAGTAGTCACCTCTCCGATCACCGAGCAGGGAAGATCCCATTTCTCAAAAATGGCTGTGATCTCCGACTCCCGTCCTTTCTTGGCCACCAGTAGCATCCGTTCCTGGCTTTCACTTAATAACAATTCCCAGGTCTTCATATTGGCTTGTCGAGTCGGCACCTTATCCAGCTCGATGCGCATCCCCACCCCACCTTTGGCGCTCATCTCCGCCGTTGAGCAAATGATACCGGCAGCACCCATGTCTTGCATGCCCACCACTGCACCGGTTCGAATCACTTCCAAACAGGCTTCCAGTAATTTCTTCTCCTGAAAAGGATCCCCCACTTGAACCGCCGGCAACTCCTGTACACTCTCTGCGGTGATATCCGCTGATGCAAAGGAGGCCCCACCGATGCCGTCTTTTCCGGTAGCACTGCCCACAAACATGACCGGATTGCCGATCCCTTCCGCTGTGGCCGAAACCGTCTTTCCGGCTTCCACGATGCCAACGCTCATCGCATTCACCAAAGGATTAGTGTGGTAGCATGCATCAAAGTAAATCTCCCCACCTACGGTTGGCACACCGAAACAATTTCCATAATGACCGATGCCATGCACCACACCCGCCAGCAGGTGTTGCGTCTTTGGATCTTCCAGTTTTCCGAAACGCAAAGAATTTAACGAGGCGATAGGCCGGGCCCCCATGGTGAAAATATCTCGGTGAATGCCCCCAACTCCGGTTGCCGCCCCTTGAAAAGGCTCGATGGCAGAGGGGTGATTATGTGACTCGATCTTGAATACAACACCCAGTCCATCTCCGATATCCATCAATCCGGCATTCTCCTCGCCTGCTTTTACAAGCATCCTACCCCCTTCACGAGGCAGCGTTTTTAACCACTTGATCGAATTTTTATAACTACAGTGCTCACTCCACATGCCTGAAAAAGCACAGAGCTCATTGAAATTGGGTGTTCTGCCCAATTTGGAGCAGATGAGATCGAATTCCTCCGGCGTGAGTCTGAGCTGCTCGGCGGTCTTAACAGTAACTTCCATAATAGGGGTTGATTGCGCTCACAAAATTAACGACTGAAAAGAAGGATGACGAGGAACTTCTCAACGCATTACTGACAAATCGATACAATGGCTATTTTCGGCTCAAATCATCTCTTGGCACCTTTGCTTTTTATCGGATATCTGATCGCGCTGAGCTGGATGCTTACGCGTATGCGTTTCTTTTCTGCATCCGGACTCACCCGGCAGCAATTGATTCTGATTTTTTTACTGAAATCGGCCGCAGGCATTTTCTACGGGTGGCTGGGCATTTATTATGCCAAGACCGCCAACATGACCGACACCTGGTACTTTCATGCCAGCTCGCTGCAAGAAGAACAACTACTTTTCAGCGACCCCGTACGCTTCTTCAGTGAACTGTATCTCGACCCCTATGGTGACGGCAAATGGAAACTGCTGGGCACGGAAAATTCCTACTGGAATGATCTGAAGGCCAACGCACTCATCAAAGCCCTTGCCCTTTTGAATCTGATCACTGGCGGGCATTATCTGGTCAATGTCCTTTTCTACAACTTCATCGGCATGTTCGGCGTGATCGGATTCTATAAGGTACTAGCCGATCGGTACCAAAATCAACGAAGCGCTGTAGCCATAACCTGCATACTCATCCCATCTGTGCTGTTCTGGACCAGTGGCATTCATAAAGAAGGCCTGCTTTTCACCGCACTGGGCGGTATTGTTTACACAACCTATTTCGCCTTCCAACAAAAGCATTGGGGACTAAAAAAAATATTGATCCTACTCGTATCCTTACTCACGATTCTGATTTTCAGGAATCACCTGCTCTTTGCCCTACTGCCAGCACTACTGCTATGGTTCCTGTTGGAACGATTCCCAAGAAATAAAACAAACCTGTGCCTAGGACTCTACACCGCCTTTCTACTACTCTTCTTCCTGAGCCCGCTGATCCACCCCAAAGCCAACCTCCCCCAAGCAGTAGTCACCAAGCAAAACGAATTCCTGCAACTCAAAGGCAACAGCTCACTCGAAGTCGACAGCCTCCAACCCACAGCCGTCGGCTTTCTTAAAAATTTACCCCAAGCCGTCGACATGGCCCTAACCCGGCCACACCCCGGCAATGTGCGACACCTTCTCTCCTTAGCTGCCTTCCTGGAAGTACTCCTTTGGGCCGGACTACTCCTGCTACGGCTCCGATTTCCAGACCGTACAACCAAATGGCCAACCACCTCGATCGACTATTTTTCTATTGCACTTTCTTTTTCGGTAATACTTATTATAGGTTTCAGTATCAATAATTTAGGTGCGATAGCAAGATATAGAAGTGTCATCCTGATCCTCCTCCTTATTCCGCTTACGGCCGGAATCGACTGGAAAAAGCTGATCTATCTGACCACATACAAATAACATTTTATTTAATATGTATTTTTTAAGTGGTTATTTGTAATTTTTTAGCCCAACTAGCCTTATTTATTCATTTTTATCTCCAAATAATCCACATTTTTAGTTTTTTGGAGGCTTGATTCGGTTAATTTTTGTTGATTTGCCAAAATTTAACCCATGTCATTACGTTTCAATGCGATCAAATCGCTTTCGGAGAAAAAAGAGGTTCGGGTAGAGGGATCCTCCAAGATCACAGCAATCTTCGGAAGTAATGTGTTTACGCTAAAGACGGCCCGTGAGTTCCTGAGCGATGAGGCTTATAAAAGTCTGGTATCCTCGACCAAAGCCAGCCAGAAGATCGACCGTTCGATGGCGAATCAGATCGCAAATGGTGTACGGGCATGGGCAGAGACCAAGGGGGTCACACACTACACGCACTGGTTTCAGCCACTGACCGGTACAACGGCTGAGAAGCATGACTCTTTTTTCACCCTGAAAGGTGATGGAACACCCATTGAGCAATTTGACGGGGATGCCTTGATTCAGCAGGAGCCGGATGCGTCCTCTTTCCCCAGCGGCGGACTCCGGGCTACGTTCGAGGCAAGAGGTTATACTGCTTGGGATCCATCCTCCCCTGCTTTCATCATGGAGATCGGATCCGGTAAAACGCTATGCATCCCGACCATATTTGTTTCCTACACAGGTGAATCACTGGACTACAAAGCGCCTCTTTTGAAGTCGGTCGAAGCCATCAATAAAGCCGCCATTGACGTCTGCCATTATTTTGATAAGAATGTTTCTAAGGTGACGCCCACCTTAGGTTGGGAGCAGGAATATTTTCTGATCGACGAGAGCATGTTCAATGCCCGTCCCGACCTGGTGATGACCGGCCGTACCGTATTCGGACAAAGTTCAGCGAAGAACCAGCAGCTGGAGGATCACTATTTTGGATCCATTCCCGAGCGTTTCTATGCTTACATGCGCGACTTTGAGGCCGAGTCCTACAAATTAGGTATCCCTCTTCGCACCCGTCACAATGAAGTAGCACCCGCCCAGTTCGAGTGTGCCCCCATATTTGAGGAAGTGAGTGTGGCGGTCGATCACAACTCCCTATTAATGGACGTGATGGACCGTGTTGCTCGCCGCCATCAACTGCGCGTACTGGTGCATGAAAAACCTTTTGCCGGCATCAATGGCAGTGGCAAACACAATAACTGGAGCATGGCTACTGATACTGGTGTGAATCTGCTGGCTCCGGGTAAGACGCCGAAGACCAACCTCATGTTCCTGGCATTTTTCGTCAACACCATCAAAGCGGTGCATGACTATGCCGATATACTTCGGGCCTCCATTGCCTCTGCCCCGAACGATCATCGCCTCGGTGCCAATGAAGCACCTCCAGCGATCATTTCGGTCTTCATCGGTCAATACCTGAGTAAAGTCCTCAATGATGTAAAGGAGCGCGTATCGGAGAAAATGGATGAAGCAGACGAAAGTCTACTTAAGATCGACATACACCGCAGCATTCCGGAACTATTGATGGATAACACCGACCGCAACCGTACTTCACCGTTTGCCTTCACTGGTAACAAGTTCGAGTTCCGTGCGGTGGGTTCTTCGGCCAACTGCGCCAATCCCATGACCGTACTCAATACGATCATGGCCGACACGTTGAAGAAGTTCAAGAAAGAAGTAGATGCCCACATCGAAAAAGGAGAAAAGAAGGAGATCGCCCTGATGCATGTGATCCGTCAATACATCGTCGATAGTGAGCGCATCTTATTCGAAGGCGATGGATATAGCGAGGCCTGGGAAAAGGAAGCTGAAAAAAGAGGCTTGGAGAACATCAAAACGACGCCTCGTGCCCTTGACGCCATGGTCACGGAAAAAGCTAAGAAGTTGTTCCAGGATCATCGCATCTATACCCATGAGGAACTGGAGGCGCGACATGAGATCGAACTCGAGAAGTATATCAAGAAAGTGCAGATCGAAAGTCGGATGGTCGGAGAACTGGCCCACAGCCACATCATCCCGGCCGCACTTCGATATCAGAGTCGGTTGACGGATAACATCCGCGGATTGAAAGAGGCCGGACTGAATGATGCAGCCTTTGCCACGCAACGCAGCATGCTGATCAAGCTCACGGAACATGTGAACCAAGTGAATACATTGGTGGATGAAATGCTACAGGCCCGCAAAGCTTGCAATCAACTCTCCGATACCCGCAAGAAGGCCATTGCCTATCAAGAAACGGTGAAGGACCCCTACTTCGATACCATTCGCTACCATGTCGATAAACTGGAATTGATCGTGGATGACCGGGAATGGGATTTGCCAAAGTATCGCGAGATGCTATTCCTTCGGTAAGCGCCTTAACCACATTAAAAAGCCCCCGGGATTCCGGGGGCTTTTTTTATGATCGTGCGATTGATCAGGCTGTCTTTTTAGCGTCTTCAAGGAATTTAGCCAGTCCGATATCGGTCAACGGATGTTTGAGCAAGCCGAGAATTGAATCAAGTGGACAGGTACAAACATCAGCACCTGCCTCAGCACATTTGACGATGTGCAGTGCGTTACGGATCGAGGCTGCCAAAATCTGTGTTTTAAAGCCTTGAAGGGAATAAATATTGGCGATCTGTGCGATCAGGTCGATGCCGTCCCAATTGGTATCATCCACCCGACCGATGAAAGGGGATAGATAGGTAGCGCCTGCTTTTGCAGCCAGAATGGCCTGACCGGCTGAAAAAACAAGGGTGCAATTGGTTTTGATACCGTTATCTGAAAACCATTTGATCGCTTTGATGCCATCCTTGATCATCGGCACCTTCACCACGATATTCGGATGAATGGCTGCCAGTTTTTTCCCTTCCTCGATGATGGCGGTATACTCTGTGCTGATCACTTCGGCACTGATGTCACCATCCACTAATTCACAGATGGTTTTATAGTGGTTCATGATGGCAGCCTCTCCTTTAATGCCCTCTTTGGCCATAAGAGAGGGATTGGTAGTTACACCATCGAGAATACCCAGTTCATTAGCCTCACGGATCTGTGCGAGGTTAGCGGTGTCGATAAAAAATTTCATATGATGATTTGGAAGAGATGAAAAAAAGTGGCAGGCTGATTACATCGCGCCGCTCAACCACCTACTCTTGCTGCCTTCCGGCCCTGGGAGGGTTCAGCAGGAGCTGGCCGTGTAAGACCTGCCGGCGCGAAGATAGGACATCCATTTCAGCGCATGAAATTAGAACGGAGTTCGGTGGCTCCGATCAGCTCATCCGCCCTTGCACCGAACGGACGGAAATACAATAGCAACAGATACTGATTTTCCGTCCCCCAGAAATCCCCCTCGGTTGCTGAAGCGCTCAGCACTGAATTATTTTTGTTGGGCTCCGGCAGGGTTACGTAACGGTAGTTATAAAATCCTTGCTTTAAGTACAATTTGCCTTCATACACGCCAAGGGAATCATTGTAACGCATTTCATTTTCAGCGGCGGCACTATACCCGCTCAGCTCGCCCTGAATGAATACCCGCTGCCCAATCAATGGACGTTTCCCGGGTGGCACATATGTAAAATGGACCCAGGCATATTCACTTTGCCACCAGGGATTGGGATTGTCACGGTTCTCCGTCGTATAAAGACCGTTGAGGTCGCGGTAAAAAAGATAGACCTGCCGTTGGCGGTCTTCGTCAGGCGCTACGTAAATATCGATTCGACGGCTTGTATCACTATCCACGATCCGACTCACCCGCTCACTACGCAAACGAAAGCTCCGAAGATCGACCCATCGCCATTCTTTTCCGGCAGGGAATCGGGTGGTTTCCTCTTCTGCATATTCATAATAGTTGGATCGAAAAATGGTGGGACGATCCAAGGTCCGAGCCGTCTGCCAGGTATAATTCTGTAGGATCGTGAGTTTAAGGTCTTGCGGAGAGAACGTCTGCAGATTCGCCCCCTGTGTGTTGACCGTTGCCAAAATACGTTGATGTGATTGAAAAAACTCTCCCCGAAATGCCTGCAACACGGCGCCGCCCACAGCCACTTTCTTATTCACCACCAATACCCGACGAGTGAATACAACGCGGTTGGTGTCATCATTCAGATATACCCGAAGCAAATAGTTTCCTCCCCTTGTCGGGCCGGCGTTTCGCTCCGGCAAAACCGCCTGATAATGTGTATAGCGAGTCTGCACCAAACTGGAGATACGATAGTTACTGATCCGATTCGAGATAAAACCCCGCCAGTAATCGAATGGTGGCAGATTGGCCGGACGCCAATCGGCATTGCAGAGCTGCATGGAATAATAGTAGAACTTGACATCCCCGTCCAGGTCATCAAAATGCAATTCGAGTTGCTCCCCGGACTGCATAAAAAGTATCGGGTATGAGACAGGATCGCCAACCCGAAAAAGTTTCACGGTTCGAATTTTACCCGACAATATTGTATCAACCCGTTGTGCCAGGGAGGGTACTACGCCAGTTAAGCCGAGTAAAATCAATGTAAACAGCCGGTGCCTCATGCAAAGCAAATTAGCCAATATATCCGCCGCAGTCGATTAATTTTGAACAAATCGATGACTTGTCAGACACCGTAAGACTGATCCCATTCATGGCTCGGCGTATTGCCCGGAATCCGCAAAAAAGTTTTGCGCGACTCATCATGCGGATTTCGATCAGTGCCACGGCGATCAGTGTTGCCGTAATGATCATCGCCATGAGTTTGGTGAATGGATTTCAGGAAGCCGTACGAGAAAAAGTATTCGGCTTTTGGGGACATATCCGCATACAGGAACGTCAGCCACCTAAATCCATGATCGCAGAAGAACTGCCCATACAACGCAATACATTCCTGATAGACTCCATCCGAAAACAACCTAACGTACGGGCCGTTCATGGCTTTGCTACCCGGTACGGCATCATGAAAACATCGGAGGATATGGAAGGGCTGCTCGTGAAAGGAGTAGACAGTGACTTTTTCTCAGACCAATTGACTCCCTTTCTAAAAAAAGGTCACGCCCCCACTCTGCCGGACAGTGGATACAGTCGCGGCATTTTACTCTCGCAATACACCGCCGATCGACTTCAAAGACAGGTGAACGACAGTGTACTTCTTTATTTTCTACAGGCGGATCAGCCGCCCCGGCCCAGAAAAGTTGTAATCAGCGGAATCTACAAAACCGGTATCGAGCCGTATGATCGACTATATGCGATCGCCGACATTCGACTGATTCAACAGATGAATGGTTGGCCGCCCGAACAGATCGGCGGATATGAGTTGCTGGTGAATGATCCTGATCAGGTCGAAAAAACAGCGGATCGGATTTATCGCTTGGAGGCCTTTCCACAGACCTGGGATCCGGTACCGATCACTCGGCTCATCCCGAATATTTTCGATTGGTTGTCACTGATGGACAACACCCGGGTATTACTGATCGTACTCATGATCGCTGTGGCCTTGATCAACCTGATCACTTGTTTACTGATCCTGATCTTGGAACGAGTACGGATGATCGGAACCATGAAAGCATTAGGCGCCAGCGATTGGAATATTCAGCAACTTTTTCTGCACCAGATCGGTTGGATGTTGGCCATCGGCCTCACAATCGGTGCTGCGCTGGGATTGGGACTTCTCTATCTGCAGACCGCAACAGGCTTTATCAAATTACCAGAAGAAGCTTATTACATCGACAAAGCAGCCGTCAAGATCGTTTGGTCGGAAGTGTTTGCGATCCTGGGAGGAACCGCAGTGATCTCTTTACTGGTTGCCTGGATACCCTCCTGGTTGGTTCGCCGTATTCAACCCGTACAAGCCATCCGTTTTCGCTAATTGATCATCTGGATAATTGAGCCAGGATGATCCCGGTGGCAACGGCTACATTCAGCGATTCGGCTCCACCAGTTCTGGGGATCGTGATCGGATGAGTGGAGAGGCGGATCAATTCATTGGACAAACCTTTTGATTCATTTCCCATCATCAGAATGCCGGGTCCGGATACGGTTTTATAATCTGCCCCGTTTAAGACAGCAGCCCATTTGGTGACATTCGTCTGTTTCGCCAACCAAACAGACAGGTTGGTATACACCACCGGCACTCGAAGCAGACTGCCCATCGTGGCTTGAACAACTTTCGGATTGTACAGGTCGACGCAATCCGGACTGCAAATGATTTGTTTGATCCCAAACCAATCGGCCGTGCGGATCAGTGTGCCCATGTTCCCAGGGTCCTGTATCGTTGATAATACCACATGTATACCACTGACTGCATCTGCCGGCTGATGAGAAAACTGCCTGACCACTGCCAGTACATTTTGTGGCGACTGCAATTGAGACAACCGATTCATCATGACATCATCCACTTCCTGAACAGGTATCTTACCAAGTTTTGATGCATGGGCATTGAGCCAATCCTTCTTTGCATAGATGGATTGAATATGATCAGGTGTCGCTTCCAAAAGGTCATCCAGCCACTTTGATCCCTCGGCCAAGAAAAGTCCCTGCGCCTCGCGAGCTTCCCTATGGGCTAGATTTTGAATATCTTTGATTAAAGCCTTGCTAATCATGGCATTTTTTTCATGAAAATTTTCGGTCCTGAGACGTGGAGACATTCGATCTGGATCTCCTTGCTGGCATTTTGCCTCGGCACCGGTTGTGGCGTAATCCCGAAACAGTATCCCCCAGACACGCCCTTTGTTTTCCAGACAAATATCCAAGTTCAGGGCAATTTTACCAATACAGAGAAAAATCGCCTTGCATCACGGCTGAAAGGGCAGTTAGATGATAGCCTTCGGGCCCGTCCTGTCTCCAAAATGTTCTACAGCGAACTCCGGAATCCGCCAAAGTATGAAGCGGGTGCTGCCAAACGATCTGTCACCTACATGCGAAATCTGTTGGTAGCAGAGGGCTATCACCATGATTCCATCCGGGTAGATACAACGGTGAAACGAGTGCGCGATCATCAATTGCGCACGACCGTCCAATTTCAAGTATGGCCCGGTAAACCGGTTTTGTTGGATACGATCCGATATAGCTTCTCCGACAGTAATCTTCAGCAATTAGTACAAGATCATTCCGATGAGTCGTTTCTAAAGTCTGGTGATCCGTTTTCCAAATCCGTCATCAGCTTGGAGTTGAGTCGACTCGTGAGCCTTTTTCGCAACCATGGTTATCTGCGTTTTGGAAGGGAGGACCTGCTCGCGATCTGGGATACCCTCGACCGCAGTGTGCTCACCCCTACGTTGGATCCTTTTGAGGAACTTTTTCAGATCGAGCGTCTTAAAAAAAGAAAAGAAAATCCGAGAGCAAACCTGGAATGGGTGCTGCGTGATGGCATTGATCCCGGTAAACTCACCGCTTACAAAGTGGGTACCATAACAGTGATGCCTGACCTTGAGGGTGATGAAAAGATACAAGGAGGCGACACCACTTTTACCGACAATCTGACCGTCATCAGCAAGCGGGATCTTTTCAAACCCCAAATCCTGGAACCGAATATCTACCTGCATCCGGGCGATCTATATGACCAACGAAATTTCATTAAAACATTGAACCGACTGAATGCGCTGGGTACCTGGCGGTTGGTCAACATCGACCAATTGCCACGGCCGGGAAAAGACACGACCGACTTTTTGATCCGAATGATTCCCGGAAAGAAAGGTGGGTTCCAAGCAAACATCGAGGGCAGCAATAACCAAAGTATCTTATCAGGAAATCTGTTTGGTCTGGCTGTTAACGTCGGCTTTCAAAATCGAAACCTTGCAAAAAGAGCCATCCAGTCGTCCACCAATCTGCGCTATGGTGTAGAGGCTGGAAGAGACACCCTCACGGATGTGCGCTTCATACAGACCCAACAGATCTCGATCAGTCATAACCTATATTTCCCTAGAGCCGTACCCGCCTTACGTTGGCTATCGGATAGCATTCGCGACAACTTCCGCTCCATCCTATCGATCAGCGCCTCCAATACAGAAAGACGCTTTCTGGTGAATGTGACCAACTTGAATGCCGCTTGGGGCTATGATTTCAGGATGCGAAATACGCTCTTCACTTTTCGTCTTCCTAACATTGAATTATCCTTTATCAAAAAGCGGGAAAAACTGGAAGAGCTGATCGACAGTAATGCATTACTGAGAAATATTTTTGCAGACGGATTGATCGTTTCCGGAATGGCAGGTGCGAGCTGGAGCAAACAAACAAAGGACCGGACCACGAATTTTCGTGTCAATCTCGAGGAGTCCGGACTGCTCACCGGCATGATCAGGAATAAATTCCTGGATTCAAATCTGTTTCGGTTTGTGAAGCTCGATTTAGACCTTGCGCATAAGATCCAATTCAAAAAATCTTCCTTGGCACTGCACCTGTTTGCCGGTGCTGGATTTGAACTCAACTCTACCCGCAATCCACTGAAGCGAAACAATCTCCCCTTGTTCCGGCAATATTTTGCGGGAGGCCCTAACAGTATGCGAGCCTGGTCGCTTCGCAAACTGGGACCCGGTTCTGCCATACAGGATTTCGGGAACCGCGGACTGCCCGAGCGATATGGAGACATGCAACTGGAAGCGAATATCGAATACCGTTTTCCCTTCTTTCGCTTTGCGGGATTCGATGTTCAAGGCGCTCTGTTCACAGATATCGGAAATGTCTGGTACCTGAAACAGACTATGGGCAGAGATCCGAATGAGGTATTTTCTTTTTCACGGATCGGGAAAGATCTCGCCGTTGGTGTTGGTACCGGTCTGCGGATCGATTTTTCCTTCTTTGTGGTACGACTTGACTATTCTTACAAAGCAAAAGATCCCAGCCCTACGCCGGCCAATGCTGCCGTTCAAAATAAATGGTTCGGATATAAGCGCTGGTCGGATGGTGACCAATTCCAATTGGGTATCAGTTATCCCTTTATCCTTTGATCGAGCGTTCGAAGGCATCGATCTCCCAGGCAGTGGTTAGTTTTTGATCACCGATACGCGTTCGGATCAATCCGCTCAGGTAGGCACCACATCCCAATGATTGTCCGATATCATTAACCAGGCTTCTGATATAGGTTCCAGTTGAACATACAACCCGCAGTGTGAGTCGGTGCTCATCCTGTAGAATGCATTCGAGCGAGTAAATGGTAACGGGCCTTGGCTCCAGTTTAACTTCTTTTCCTGCACGAGCTAATTCATAGACTCGTTTACCGCCCACCTTGATAGCGGAATGGGCCGGTGGAATTTGAAGAATCGGTCCTCGATAACGCTCTAAAACCTGCTCGATATCTTCTGAGGTGATCGCATCACAGGGCTTGAACTGCTCCGGTTCTGATTCAAGGTCATAGGTAGGTGTAACCGCGCCCAGCGTCATTTCGGCCACATATTCTTTCTCCTGTCCCATGAATTCATTGATGCGCTTAGTGAATTTACCGGTACAGAGAATCATCAACCCGGTGGCCAGCGGATCGAGTGTGCCGGCATGGCCGATCTTTCGAATACGGATGAGACCACGAACCTTTCGGACCAGATCGAAGGATGTCCAACCATAAGGCTTATTGAACAACATCACTTGTCCGGCCTCATAATCCACTTTTGATTGAATAGTAGGATCAGTAGGCACGGGCGAAAAGTACTCGTTGAATGGAAGGTTTACCAGAAAGTATACATACCCCCTCCTCCTGGTCGTTTTCTAACGGGATGCACCGGATAGTGGCTTTGGTCTTTTCTTTGATCGCTTCTTCCGTTTCGGATGTACCATCCCAATGGGCAGAAATGAATCCTCCTTTCTCTTCGAGTAACTGTTCGAATTCGGCCCAACTATCGGCTCGCGTGATATGTGTTTGCTGAAATCTCTTCGCTTTATCAAAGAGATGCTGCTGGATTTCAGATAACAGGCTTTGGATATGGCCTACGATTCCGTCAAGTGATACGGTGGATTTAGTTTGCTCATCCCGACGAGCCACCTCCACAACATTATTTTCCAGGTCTCTTGCTCCGATGGCCAAGCGAACCGGCACCCCTTTCATTTCGTATTCCGCAAATTTCCAACCCGGGCGGGCCTGATCACTGTTGTCGTATTTAACTCGGATGCCTGCCGCTTTCATTTCATTCATCAACAACGCCACCCGCTCATCGATCTGGGCTTTTTGTTCATCGCCTTTATAAATGGGGACGATCACTACCTGATTAGGAGCGATACGAGGTGGTAGCACCAACCCTTGATCATCACTATGTGCCATGACGAGTGCGCCGATCAGACGGGTACTGACGCCCCAGCTGGTGGCCCAGACATAATCAAGCTTATTTTCTTTATCGGAAAATTTAACGTCGAATGCCTTGGCAAAATTCTGTCCCAGGAAATGGGATGTTCCGGCCTGCAGGGCTTTACCATCCTGCATCAATGCCTCGATGCAATAAGTATCCTCTGCTCCTGCGAATCGCTCGTTAGCTGTTTTGACCCCCTTGATCACGGGTACTGCCATCCAGTTCTCTACAAAATCGGCATAAACATGCAACATCTTTACCGTCTCCTCGATGGCCTCATCCCGGGTGGCATGGGCCGTGTGCCCTTCCTGCCATAGAAACTCAGCGGTGCGAAGAAAGAGTCGGGTACGCATCTCCCAGCGTACGACATTGGCCCATTGGTTGACGAGGATCGGTAAATCCCGATAGGATTGTATCCAGCCTTTGTATGTGCTCCAAATGATGGCCTCACTGGTCGGACGAACAACCAATTCTTCCTCGAGTTTTGCCTCGGGATCTACCATCAATTTTCCTTTTCGATCCGGATCAGCTTTCAGTCGGTAATGGGTGACGATGGCACATTCCTTGGCAAAACCCTCAGCGTTTTTCTCTTCTGCCTCAAACAAGCTCTTGGGAACGAACAAGGGAAAGTATGCATTGACGTGCCCGGTATCCTTGAACATTTTATCGAGTGCATCGCGCATGTTCTCCCAAAGCGCGTAGCCATATGGCTTGATGACCATACAGCCCCTGACAGCTGAATAATCGGCCAGTTCGCCCCGAAGAACCAGGTCGTTGTACCATTGCGAATAATCGGTAGCGCGAGAAGTGATAGCTTTGCTCATGAAATTTATTTTACTGCGGATGCCAATTGTGGATTATTTAACAGCGAACCCGGCTGCTTCGGTCAGAAAGATCGAATCTTTGTTAGGTAAACCCGATCAAGGCGGGTCAAAAATAAACAAGTTCACCACGTCAAAAATGAATCGTATGAAAAACATCTTCCTACTGATGCTGCTGGGTGGTTTCACGTTGACCGGCTGCCGGACTGCCTTCCCCGAAGCCCAAACCCCTGATGACGTGTATTATTCGCCTGAGATCAACCGCGGTGGTGAAGAACGAACTGAAACCGATGAGGACCGCTATCTGCGGATGAAAGTCCGCAACCGTCGAAATTGGAACGACCTGAATGACTGGTACACCTACGAGCGGTGGAGTTATGGCTTGAACTATGCATACGGAACACCCTTCCATCCCTACTACAACTGGAATGTTGTTCACAATCCTTACTGGTCAACCGTCACCAATACCCGCACACCGAATCGGCCGCGTGTTTCTAACCTCAACACCTATCAACCTCCCTCGAATCCGTCTACCACCCAGAACAACCCGGTGAATCCTAAATTGAATCTGCCCCGCACAACGGGATCCGGCTCCTCTTCGAATAATACAAGGTCCGTGGGTGGCGGATTACGAGAGGTGTTTGGAAACGGAAATGGCAACCGAAGTTCAGGTGGAGACTCGCCTGCTTCCCGACCATCTAACAACAACTCTTCTCCTGCGCCCTCCGCCCCCGTTCGAAAATTCTAATCTGTCTACATGAAACGAATCGCCCTCTATACCACATCGGCTCGTGTCGCAATATTGACCTGTTTGCTTTCCACTTCAACAATATATGCACAGGATCCGACGGATGCCTTGAGATGGAGCTGGACACAGTCGGCCGGAACAGCCCGTCAACAGGCCATCGGTGGTGCCATGGCCTCCCTTGGAGGCGATCTATCAGCAACGTTTGTGAATCCGGCCGGCTTGGCATTTTTCCGGACAGGCGATCTGGTTCTATCTCCGGCCTTTCAACAGATCCGTCAGCAAGCCGATTACCTGAACCGAAAGGAATCGGCCCAAAGGCAGCAATTGAGTTTCGGCACCAGCGGCCTGGTCTTAACTTCTTATGAGGCGAACCGAAAGGGGAAAAAACAAGTATCCGTACTCTCATTGGCCGTGAACCGATCGGCACATTTCCGTAACGACATTCTTTACCGCGGACAAAACAATCAATCCAGCTATTCAAATAAATTCCTAGAGGAGATACAAGGCACCCGAGATGCGAACGTGGTGGCCAACCAATTTCCAAATAGTGCCAGCCTGGCATTCAATACCTATTGGATCGATACGATCGCTGGCGGCACCAATGGCAATTTTCAATTCAAGAGCCGCGCGCCCATTGCGACCGGCCTGTTGCAGGAAAACTGGATCCGTCAATCCGGTGGCATCACTGAAGTGGCGATCGGATACGGAGGAACTACAAATGATAAATTATACTACGGCGCCACTTTTGGCATTCCTTTTTTGCAATACAATCGGGTTGGACAATTCACTGAAGCCGATGCAACAACCGCGTTGAATAATTTTGATTATGCCCGCGTGGAGGATTATCTGGAGACAAAAGGAATGGGTATAAACCTGAAACTGGGTATGATCTACCGGCCGAACCTCTATTGGCGACTGGGGCTTGCGTTCCATACCCCTACTTGGTTTCAATTGAAAGACAGTTACCGTACCGTTATTACCACTGATACGGAAAACTATAAAGGCGAACAAACACAGAGCTCAGCGCTGTTCAATAACGGCGCGCCGGGATCCTTTCAGTATTTTATGGCCACGCCCTACCGCGCCCTTGTGAGTGCCTCCTATGTGTTACGCTCCACAAAAGACATTCGTAAACAAAGAGGGTTTTTAACTGCTGATCTCGAATATGTGAATCACCGGGCGGTACAATACAACACAGATCCCGAAGTGGATAACAGTGCTGAAACCAAATCTTATTTAAAATCGCTGAACCGTGCCATCGACGGTGCCTACAAAGCCGTTTTTAATCTGCGCATGGGTGGAGAGATCAAAGTAAATACCTGGATGGTCCGCGGTGGAGCCGCTTTCTTGGGCAATCCCTATGAAAATCTCGCTGGCGAAAAAGGATCCCGTATGCAATTGAGCGGCGGATTAGGTTACCGGGATCGAGGCATCTATGTCGATCTCACCTATGTGCACCTGACCGGAAAAGATGTACACACCCCCTATCGCCTGGCTAATAGCAACTTCCCGATGGCGCGTATTCGGCAAGGAGGTGCGCAGGTGGTACTCACGTTCGGTATCAAGATAGAAAGCTGATCAGTCCTTGTAAATAGCGACTTGTCTTTGAGACAATGCAGCACCTGAAAGTTTTCGAACAAAACCCCGATACATCCCTTCGGTACAAAATGGCATGATGGGTTCCCCGTTTCGGTCCACAGCGATCAACCCGCCATCCCCTCCCATCCTGGGCAATTCAATATTGATCAACTCATGACCGGCTATCGTGAGTGTCTGCTTGCCGAAACGCATCCGGTCGGCCAATGATTTTGCCATTACCATGCGAATGAAAAATTCGCCCCAGCCCGTGCAACTGACGGCGACAAGACTATCTGCATAGGTACCCGAGCCGATCAAGGGGGCATCTCCGATCCGTCCGAATTTTTTATTGGTCATCCCCCCGGTGCTGGTGGCAGCTGCCAGGTCGCCGTATTGATCTAAGGCCACGGCACCGACCGTTCCATACTTCCAATCGTTTTTCATTGCGGTATTTTTAGCGGAGGGGACTTGCTTTTCTTTTGCCTCTTTTCTCTCTGCCTCCAGGGCGCGCTCCAATGCTCTTCGCCTACTCTCTGTATGGAAATAACTGTTGTCGACCCCTTCCAGGCCTCGTTGCTTGGCGAACTCTTCAGCCCCTCTTCCGCTCAACATCACATGCTCGCTATGCTCCATTACACTTCGGGCGGCGGTAATGGGATTACGGATCGTTTTCACTCCGGCCACAGCGCCCGCCATCAGGTTTTTCCCGTTCATGATCGCAGCATCCAACTCATGCTCCCCCGCATGGGTATAGACCGCACCTTTACCGGCATTGAATAATGAGTCATCCTCCAGTAAGCGCACGACAGCTTCGACCACATCGAGTGCGGTCCGACCAGAAGCCAGCATTTTTTCCCCTTGATCCAGTGCTGCCTCCAGCGACCGCAAATAAGCTTTTTCCATCTCCGGCTTCATATTGGCACGGGTAATGGTTCCGGCACCCCCATGGATCACCAGCGTGTAACGGGCCGAAGATTGTGCACGAATAGTTCCGGCAGTCGAAAGGACAAAAAACGGAATCAGGATTAGGATCAGGCGGGGGTATGATAAACAGACATGCATAGCTCAATGTTACATCAATCCTAACAAATCCGTACCCAACTGAATTGGCGGCAGGACGCACATGCTGTAATTTTACCCAAACCATCGTCTGAAAAAATTTCTGCGGATATCTAAATGGGTGATCGGAGTGTTGTTGCTCCTGCTGTTGTCCGTTTACCTGTTTCTGCTCACTCCTTTTGGGCAGAATTGGATGACACAGCGGATCGTTGGCTATTTAGCCAGACAATGGGACACTCGTATTGAGTTAAAAAACGCCCGCTTCTCTTTATTCGATCGGGTGAAACTAGAAGGACTGACTATATACGACTCCCGGTCAGACACCTTGTTACATGCCGGCTTAATTCAGGTGCATATTAGCAATTGGTTTTTTCTACGCGATCAGAATGATCTAGGTCCGATACGACTTGAAAATGCACTCCTTAAAATCCAGCGCACCGACTCCCTCTGGCAACACGAAAAATTCCTGAGCCAGTTCAAAGGCTCCGGCAACCAGCAACCAAAAGGTACTGGATCAGTATCCCATTTTAATCTGCGGGAACTAGAGCTGATCAATATTCGTTTCATTCAAGACGACAAATGGGAGGGAAACCGAATTAACGCTTCGATTGGAAAATTAACGTTGCTGGCAGATCGACTTGATCCGGCTGATTCAGTTTTTTATATCCGTCAGCTGATCGTCAGTGAACCGCTAGTATCCATTGAAGCATTCAACGGCAAACGTCCCGATGCTCCTGCAGCCCCCCAAAAAGACCTATTTGAATGGATGCCGACATGGGCTGGGCCTGCCATTACCGTGGATGAATTTCAATTGGAAAAGGGAGGGTTTGAATGGACGAAACGGGGTACTCCGAAAACGCCATCCGTATTCAACACCTCCCGTATGCGGTGGACAGACCTGCAGGTAAAAATCAATCACTTAAAAGCCAGCGAGGATAGTTTATCGATGCCCTTCGACCTTTCTGGTAACGAATCAAGTGGTCTGCATATAAAGAATCTGTCGGGGCAATTACTTGGTGACGTTCATGGATGGCAGGTGAAGAATTTTGAATTGAATACAGATTTGAGTTCACTGAAGCAAGACATTTATTGGGGTCATACCCCCGAAGGCATTGAAATACAATCAGAGATCAAAGAAGGGCGGATCAGTCCGGCTGACATAAAAACCCTCACCGGAAAAACACTTCCCATCACAGACGACTTGCTCCTCCAAGGAGGGCTGCGCATCGGGGCAGATCGTATGTCCGCGCGATCACTATGGGCCCAGTGGGGAAATGCATTACGGCTGAGTGGGGAGATTTCCGGGAACCGTTGGCGCAGTGAGAAAGACTGGAGCTTGACCTTTAATAAAGCCGAAATTTTTGTTGGCACTGATGCGGTCACAAAATGGATCTCGCTGAACGAAGCAGAGAAACCATACCTTAAAAAAATCGGATTTGCGCAAATACGTGGAAGAGGACAGATCAGTGCCAATAAAGGAGATTGGGAAGGCAGTATCCGATCACAGCTCGGATCCTTGTATGGCAAAGCTGGTTTGCAATTCACCGCCAACCAACCGATCCGTTATCAGCTAAATCTACGTGGGCAACTCGACGGACTTGCCGGAATCATTCCGGAAACCGGCATACGCTCTGCTAAAATCAGTTTGTCTGTAGAAGGCGCTGGAAAGGAACGCGTCCAGGCCAGTGGTGAGATCTCGGAACTACAGACACGTTCATACCGCTACGAACCGATCCGCTTTGCCTTACAGGCGTTGGATCCCGACTGGCAACTACGGCTAGACACAAAAGATCCAAACCTGAATGGCGTTATTCAACTCAGCGGTGATCCGTTCACCAACAAACCAGTTTGGGACCTGGATGCAAGATTGGAATGGATGGACCTGACAAAACTCGGATGGAATCCGGACGGGCTGACCCTAAAGGGATCATTGAAAGGTCAGTTCAGTGGCAACGAGTTGAATGATCTGAACGGCACATTGCAGGGACACGCACTCGAGTTATCCCGAAATGAAGTTCCACTCAGCTTACAAGATTTTGACCTGACCCTGCAGCAATCCGGAAAAACAAAAAATATTTCACTTCGCTCCAATGAAATAGATGGTGATATAAATGGGTGGTTCGACTGGACCTCCTTACCGGCGCTGTTCATACAAGTAGGACATCAGCATTTTCCATCTTGGATCAAAGCCCCTAATACCGAATCATTGCACGACAGCATCGACTTTTCAATACGCACCTATAACATCGAATCCTACCTGGAACTGTTGCATCTCCCATTCAGTGGATTAAGCAATGCGCAGATAAATGGAAGCATTCGGCCGGATGCGGGAATCACACAATTGCGGGCAAGCCTACCGTATCTTAAAATTGGAAAGTATCAATTTAAAGGAGCCGAGTGGGAAACAAATGGTGACCAGGACTCGATTCGCCTGACCGCAAAATTCCAACAGATCCAACTGAATGACAGCATCAGCATACCCGAGGCGAGCATAAACGTAACGGCACACCGAGACACGGCAGATATACGTTTACTCGCAGGACTTCCCGGCGCGGTTGATAAAGCAGATATTCGAAGCAGGTTGATCGCCTATCCTGATGGTTTGCGACTGGATCTCTCCCCTTCTACTTTTTTAGTCCAAGGAAAACTCTGGTCGATCGACGACAACGGTCAATTGGTGATACGAAAAGGTGAGCCGGCCATTGGCAACCTCACCCTGCGTGAAGGAGACCAGCGAATTGAGGTCCGAACCGTTCCTTCCAAAACCAGTGATGACAACGATATCGAAGTTTCCATTGAATCCCTCAACCTACATGACATTGCCCCCTACTTTCTTCCCACCAATGAACTCGAGGGATTGCTGTCTGCAAAACTTCGTCTGACCGATCCGACAGGCACTCTTCGCATTGAGGCAGACTCTATACGGACCCGGTTGCTTCGGTTTGATGCCGATTCGATCGGTGAGTTGAGGGCTGCCTTGGCCTTCGATCCCGTATCGAACAAACTGAGTTTACTGGGGGGCACTCTAAACCCCTCTGAGAACCTGACCTTCGATGCCAATATTTTCATTAACGGACCGTTAGACAGTAACCGGGTCGTCTTAAAAGCCAACGCTTATCCGATCAAAATACTGGAGCGATTCCTTGGACATCTCTTCAGTGATATCCGCGGCAAGTTGACCGGTGAGGTGGAATTATCGGGAGACCTGAACAACCCAACACTTTATGGTAAAGGCCGATTATCCGGTGCAGGGCTTCGTGTGGATTACACCAACTGCTTTTACTCGATACAAGACGCCGACATTGAAATCACCCCAACCTTGATCGACCTGGATGGATGGGTATTAAAAGATTCCGCCACCGGCAATCCCATCTACCTAAGAGGTGGTATCGCGCATGAGTCGTTCCGAAATATGTATTACGACTTATCGGCCACCACCCGTTCACCGCTCAATGGAATCGACCGTCCTGTTCTGCTACTGAATACCGATCGGAATCAGGAGGAGGTATACTATGGAAATGCAAGAGGCACATTGAATCTGCAATTACGCGGACCCCAAACGGACTTGTTCCTGAATATGCAAGCTCGTGCCTCTGATCGCGACAGTAGTTATTTAACGCTGCTATCGGAAGATGGCAGGGAGTCGGGTGATGCTGATTTTCTGATCGAACGTGAATATGGCAGAGAGATGTCGGGCAAGGAAAGCCGAGGGGTTGCAGATAATTTCACCGTCGACATTGAGATCACCGCCACACCACTTGTGAATGCAAAAGTGGTACTGGATGAGTTGACCGGAGATGTGATCAGAGGCAGAGGAAGTGGAACCCTTAAGCTACGATCCGGCAGTAATGAACCGCTCTCCTTAAGAGGCCGATATAACATCGAAGAAGGGAACTACCTGTTCACGTTCCAGTCTTTTTTCAAAAAACCTTTTGAGATCAAAAAAGGCGGGCAACATTATGTAGAATGGAGCGGTGACCCCTACGATGCAAACATAAAATTGGAAGCTGTATATCGGGCCGAGAAAGTAAGTTTCGCGCCATTGGCAAATTCCCTCAATCTAAACAACAGCATGAGCAATGCCCGAGGGGATGTTTTTGTGAATGCTGAGTTGAGCGGAAAATTATTTCAACCTCAAATCCAGTTCACACTTGGATTTCCACCGAATAGCGTCGTAGATCGCAACCAAGAATTAGCGCTGTTGATCAATCA
>CANGWB010000023.1 GCA_947457465.1 Chitinophagaceae bacterium
AGAAATCGAGGAGGAAACCGGGATAGGAGCTCTACAAATGGAGACTGAACTGAGTCCAACCTATCATATTTATAAGATTGATCATAACTGGGTCCTAAAGAAAACACATTGGTTTCTCTTTGATGCAGATGCTGCCCAACATATCAATTTACAAAAAGAAGAAGATATAGAAGACGCCCAATGGATGCCAGCCAGTGATATCAGATCGATAGAAGATCAAATCTACCCATCTCTTCTACCCCTCTTAAAAAGCGTTATAATTTGATTGAATGGGCGACCCGCTCCGGCAAAAAAGGTGAAGCATCTCCGCCGTTACGCAGAATGTCCCTTACAATAGTTGATGCCACAGAGGTGTATTTGGGCTCCCCGGTAAGAAAGATGGTCTCAATGGAACGATCCATCGTGCGATTCGCGTCGGCGATTGTCTTTTCGTACTCGAAATCGCTTACATATCGAATACCCCGGAGTATGAACTTCGCCCCTATCAACTTACAATAATCAACGGTGAGCCCTTCATAAACGGCGCCCTTTACCCGCGAATCATGTGCATATAATTCATTGATCCAGTTCAAGCGCTGCTCGGGTGTGAACATGGGTGCCTTGGATGCATTCAAGCCGATGCCCACAATGATCTTATCGAATAAGGGAAGGGCGCGATTAATGATGTCGACGTGACCCAGTGTCACGGGGTCGAATGTTCCGGGAAATAAACAGATACGGCTCATTATTTAAAACTACGCATTATTGCGATTGGACAGCAGATAAAGAGCCGCCATACGGACAGCAACCCCGTTTTCCACTTGTTGCAATATGATGGATTGGTGCGAATCAGCCACATCACTGTCAAGTTCGACTCCTCTGTTAATTGGCCCTGGATGCATCACTGTGATCGGTTTCGACAAACTGTCCAGAAGCCGACGGTTAATACCATAATGCAACCGATACTCGCGTAAAGAGGAGAACAAGACCTGATTTTGGCGTTCAAGCTGTATCCGTAATACATTGGCTACTTCACACCACTCCAGGGTTTCTTTCAGATCATAGCTTACCGTAACGTTCAACGCGGCCTGAATGTGTTTTGGAATAAGCGTGGGCGGTCCGCATACCACCACCTGCGCCCCCATCTTTTTTAAGAGGTGTATATTACTCTGTGCCACCCGGCTGTGTAGAATATCTCCGATTATAGCCACCTTTCGCCCCTTCAACGAGCCGAATTTCTCTGTGATCGAGAATGCATCCAGTAAGGCTTGAGTGGGATGTTCATTGATGCCATCTCCGGCGTTTATGATTGCTGCCGGAATATGCTTTGCCAAAAAATGTGGAGCACCCGTAGCACTGTGTCGGATTACGACCATATCGACTTTCATCGACAAAATGTTGTTGACGGTATCCAACAAGGTTTCTCCTTTAGCTGCCGAAGAACTGGAGGCGGCAAAATTCAAGGTGTCAGCACTTAATCGCTTTTGAGCTAACTCAAAAGAAAATCGAGTACGAGTTGAATTTTCGTAAAAGAGGTTTACAATAGTAACGTCGCGTAAGGAGGGCACTTTCTTGACCGGCCGTTGCAGAACTTCTTTGAATTGTTCGGCAGTCGACAGAATAAGGGAGATATCGTCGGGGGTCAGTTCTTTGATGCCCAGAAGGTGGCGGGTGGATAGTTGCATCAAAGGACAAAATTAGAATAATTTCAGGAATCGCGTAAAATCAGATTATGTCCTCCCCCTTCAGCAGCCACCAGTTTTAGTTTTTGGCCCTTTTCAGTAGGCACGGTAAGTCCCACATAATCAGCCTGTATTGGAAATTGTCGATGTTCTTTTCGATCAGCCAAAACAAGCAATTCTACGCGACCAGGACGGCCATAATCGAGCAAAACATCCAATGCCGCCTTGATCGTACGTCCGGTATAAAGCACATCATCGATTAAAATCACATTTTTATCCTCAATGGAGAAAGGAATATTCATCCTGTCAGGAGCGAGCACCGACGTTCGGAAGTCATCCCGATAAAAGGTGATATCCAACAGCCCAAGTTCCAATTCTTTCAAGCCCGCTTGCTTTTTGATCTCTCGGACAAGATCCCAACCCAACACAACACCACCCTGTTGCACGCCCACCAACACGGTATTTTCTAACCCAGGATGTTTCATCAACAGTGTACCCGCCAGAGAAACAACTGCTTCGAGATAGTCGGTGTTATGGAGAATAGTCTTCATGCTGATTCGCACAATTTACTGCTCGTTCAGGAAAGTGTAACGATAATCCGTTGGTGGATTGAAGGTTTCCTTTAGGGTACGGGGACTTAACCACCGAAGCAGATTCAGCATAGAACCTGCCTTATCGTTCGTGCCACTGGCCCGGGCCCCGCCGAATGGCTGCTGCCCAACCACCGCCCCAGTCGGTTTGTCGTTGATATAGAAATTACCGGCGGCATTACGCAGACGGGTGGTAGCTCGTTCGATCGCGTCTCGGTCTTGAGCTAGAATGGAACCAGTCAACGCATAAGGGGATGTAGAATCAACCAGATCCATAGCTTTTTCGAATTGTCCGGCCGGATACACATAGATGGTCAGCACCGGTCCAAAGATCTCCTCACACATAGTCAGTGATTTTGGATTCTTTGTCTCAATCACCGTAGGTTGAACAAAATAGCCTGTCTTCTTGTCGCACTTACCACCTACCAAGATCTCTGAACGCGGATCTTTTTTAGCGGAATCGATATATCGTTTGATGTTGTCAAAACTTTTTTCATCGATCACGGCGTTGATGAAGTTTCTGAAATCCTCAACTGAACCCATACTGAAACTCTTAACCCCGGCGATCAACTTTTTCTTCACCTGTTCCGCGATATTCGACGGAATATAAGCTCTTGATGCGGCTGAACATTTCTGTCCTTGGTATTCAAAAGCACCACGCAATAAAGCAGTAGCCACCACATCTGCATCAGCTGATGAATGGGCCAATACAAAATCTTTACCACCGGTTTCTCCTACGATTCGAGGATAGGATTTGTACATCGGAACATTCTTGCCAATGGTTTCCCACATCTGATTGAATACACCTGTAGACCCTGTAAAATGTACCCCTGCAAAATCAGGATGAGAGAAACATACTTTTCCTACAGTCGGACCACTAACATAAATGAGATTAATGACCCCATCCGGCAAACCTGCTTCTTTCAGGATCCGCATGAACAACTGCGCTGAGTAAACTTGAGTATAGGCGCATTTCCACACAACGACGTTCCCGCAAAGAGCTGCTGAGGTTGGCAAGTTTCCGCCGATGGCTGTGAAATTGAAAGGCGTAACCGCCAACACAAATCCCTCCAGCGGGCGATATTCCATCCGGTTGTGCATACCCGGACTACTGATAGGTTGTTGCGTATAGATCTGAGATAAAAAATGAACATTAAAGCGAAGGAAGTCGATCAATTCACAAGCAGCATCGATCTCTGCTTGAAAAGCGTTTTTACTTTGAGCCAGCATGGTCGCCGCGTTGATGTATGGACGATATTTCGTAGCCAACAAATCAGCGGCTTTCAAGAAAATATGTGCCCTTTGCTCCCAAGGCATAGCTGACCAGGAAGTACGAGCCTCCAATGCAGCGTCGATGGCTAATTTAACATGTTTTTCCTCACCCATGTGAAATTGTCCAAGTAAATGCCCATGCTCATGTGGAGGGCGTATGTCCGACAACTTACCTGTTCTCACCTCCTTGCCACCTATGTACATTGGAACATCCACTCGCTGAGACTTCAGTTCCTTAAGCGCCTTTTTTAAATTCAATTTTTCGATTGAACCGGGCGAATAATTCAATACAGGCTCATTGGCAGGAAGTGGGTATGAAAAGGTTCCGTACATATGCTTGAAATTGTAGGATTAGTTTGTTTCGGATTCTTTTTCGGTCATCAAGTAGGCTTTAATAAAACCATCCAGTTCACCATCCATCACCGGTTGAACATTTCCGGTTTCAAAATCGGTACGATGATCCTTGATCATTTTATAGGGATGGAAAACGTAAGAACGGATCTGACTACCCCACTCGATCTTCTTTTTCTTGGAATTCGCCGCATCTTTCAACTCATTGCGTTTCCGCAGTTCTTCCTCATACAAACGGCTTTTGAGCATCTGCATGGCTTTCTCCCGGTTACCTAGCTGGGTACGCTCGGTTTGACACACCACCACCATGCCGGTTGGTAAGTGGGTCAACATAACTTTTGTCTCCACCTTGTTTACGTTCTGACCACCGGCCCCTCCACTTCGAGCGGTTTCCATTTTCACATCGGCATCTTTGATCTCGATGTTGATCGTGTCATCCACGAGGGGATAAACAAATATGGAACTGAAAGAGGTATGTCTGCGAGCATTGCTATCGAAGGGGGATATTCTAACCAAGCGGTGCACACCGCTCTCCGATTTCAGGAAACCATAAGCAAACGGTCCTTCGAATTGTAGCGTGGCAGTTTTGATTCCAGCGCCATCTCCCCAGACCCAGTCCAACTCAGTCACTTTCCAGCCTTGACGTTCTCCGTACATGCGGTACATACGGGCTAGGATTTCTGACCAATCTTGGCTCTCGGTTCCACCGGCACCCGAATTGATCTGAAGTACGGCGGGAAGCTCGTCCTCCGGTTCATTGAGCGTTGCCTTGAATTCAGCATCCTCGATCTGGTTCAGGGCTTTGTCATAAGCTTCCTGCGTTTCAGCTTCGGTAGCATCTCCTGATTTCCAGAATTCAAAAAGCACGGCAAAGTCCTCCACGGTTGTTTCCGTGAGTTCGAAGAGATTGACCCAAAATTCGTTGAGCTTGATGTTCTTTAGAATCTCCGTGGCACGCTTGTTGTCGTCCCAGAAACCTGGGCTTAGAGAAAGCTGCTTATCCTGTGCGATTTTATATAGTCGGTTCTCGACGTCAAAGAAACCTCCTTATCCCGGTAACGCGGGACCGCATATCCTGTAATTTTTCGATTGTCATGAGGCAAAGATAACCGCAAATGAGAGAAAAATGCTACAAGCCGATAAGCCGGATTCTGTCGAGGGTCATCATTGATCTGTCCCGTTAGTTACCCAACGGGCTCAAGCTGCCTACCCTGTACCTCGGACGAGCCGCCCTCAATCGGTACTATACATGGCATTTCAGCATGCAAGGTTTACCCGAAGATCTGGTCACCCAAACCCTCCGTGGGCTCTTACCCCACGTTTTCACCTTTGCCGGACGGTTTCCCGTACGGTAGTCATTTTCTGTGGCACTGTCTGTTTCCGCTTTCACGGAACCCGGCTCTTCACCGGTGCATGGCTCTGTGCTGTCCGGACTTTCCTACCCCACTGGAAGCGCGGGATCGATGACCTGGCTTGTAGCCCTACAAAATTACGGAAGAATCAGTCCCTATTCTTTAACGGCTAACCGACTGTGCCTATATCCATACAAGAAATAAATCAATAACCCACCACCCATCCAACATAAGAACCAGATCCAGCTGATCGCCGGAATCTCGATCATCAGGTACATGCAGGATAGTACGCCCATGATGGGAATTAAAGAATATTGACGCAGGAATGTGAGAATGGTAAGAAGGGTGCCGATTGCTACATAAACCAGAAATAAATACTGAACCAGCGTTACGGAAGACCATTGGCAACCTACTATCAATTCTAAAATAGTTGCCAATCGTTCCTTAAATAAGAAGATCAACAACCCAAATAGTACAGGGATGATCCACCTGCCGTTTATATAAGGCAAGGAGAACTTACCAGGTTCAGGCTTAACCCTCGGAAGTAATAGCACACCTGCTGAAACCAGTACGAAAGCAAACAATGTACCGATACTGGTGAGATCCGTTACTAAGCCACTGCGGATGAGCATAGCACCTAAGCCAATGAAAATTCCTGTCACGATTGTTGCAAAGGCTGGCGTTTGATAACGGGGATGTACTTGTTGAAACTTTTTAGGCAATAAACCATCCCGGCTCATACTCATCCAGATGCGTGGCTGACCGATTTGGAAGACAAGTAACACAGACGTGGTGGCAATGATCGCACTCACCGAAATGATCTTCTCGATCCAGGGTGCCCGATTCTCGAAGACAAATGCCAATGGATCATTAACGCCATCAAATCGATCATACCGCTCCATGCCGGTCAATACCAAGGTGATCAAGATGTATAGTACTGTACAGATCAGAAGCGAATAGATCATGCCACGCGGCATGTCACGCTTTGGGTTTTTACACTCTTCTGCGGTAGTTGAAATGGCGTCAAAGCCGATGTAAGCATAGAAAACCGCAGAGACCCCTTTCAAAACACCTTCGAATCCATTGGGTAAAAACGGCTGCCAGTTATTAGTATCAACAAAAAATGCTCCTGCAATGATGACAAAAAGAATGACCCCGATCTTGAATATGACCATGGCATTAGCTGATTGCTTACTCTCTTTTATACCGATATAGGATAGCCAGGTCACCAATAAAACAATACAGAGTGCCGGCAAATTGAAGAATATTTTATAGCCCATCAATGAGGGCGCTTGCTCATAAGAGGCCACCGCATATTTATAAGACTCCCATTTTGATGGATCGACGGCAGCAGAAGCGGTTTCCGATAACGCTTTGGATGATTCCAGATAGGCCGCCGTAGCGGTTTCCGGATCGATCAGAAGCCAACCAGGCAAGTGAATATCGAATATATGTACCAGTAAGTTATTGAAGTATCCGCTCCAGGAAATGGCCACCACCATATTCCCAATCGCATACTCAAGTATCAAAGCCCAACCGATGATCCAGGCAATAAGCTCACCGAAAGTCACATAAGAGTAGGTATAGGCACTTCCTGCCACCGGAACTCGACTGGCAAACTCCGCATAGCAGAGGGCTGAAAAGCCACAGGTGATTGCGGTTAATATGAACAGGATCGTGATACCCGGGCCGCCGTTATAAGCAGCACCACCGATAGTCGAGAAAATTCCGGCACCGATCACAGCCGCAATTCCTAGAAACGTCAGATCTCTCACGCCCAGGATCCGTTGTAATCCCTGGCCACTTTTTTGTTGTTCGTCGTATTGTGACTGAATGGATTCGATCGATTTTTTTCGAAAAAGATTGGATAACATCAGAGATAATTTATTGCTCTCGCTGGATCAGGTATTGAGCCAGTTCGATCAGTGGTTGTTTGCGGTTAGTTAGCACAGCTATATCATCCAAGGCCTGTAGAGACTCTTGTAAAAACCGTTGCTTCAATGAAATGGCCCAAGCGTCCACCCCGGTTTGTTTGTACAAATTCAAGACCTGTTGCACCTTATCGGATGGACTAGTATTCAACAATTCTTCTAATTGGTTCCGTTGCTGACTATCGGCGGTTTCAAGCGCATGAATAAGCAGGAAGGTTTTCTTATTTGCCAAGATGTCGCCGCCTACTTGTTTGCCAAATTTTTCAGGATCACCAAAGGCATCCAAATAATCATCTTGCACCTGAAAAGCAAGACCAAGTTTTCTTCCGAATTCGTAGATCTTTTCCTGATTGCGTTGAGTAGCACCTCCCAGCATGGCACCCGTTTGCAAACTGGCGGCGAGCAGAACGGATGTCTTCAATTCGATCATGCGTAGATACTGGTCGAGGCTAACTTGATCCTGCGACTCAAAATCCATATCAAGTTGTTGCCCCTCACATACCTCTCTGGCCGTCTGATTGAATAGATGCAAAACCGGAGATAAACGAGGGGACCCGATTTTATTCAAGTATTCATATGCGCGGATCAGCATCACATCCCCGGCGAGAATGGCGGTATTTACGCCATGTTGTGCATGAACGGTCGGAAGACCCCGACGAAGCGGGGCCTGATCCATAATGTCGTCGTGAATGAGGGTGAAATTGTGAAACAGTTCAACCGCGATCGCGAGTTGCCAGGTCTCCTCCGTGATTTCCTCAAAGAGTTCATTTCCCATCAGACATAGTACAGGACGGATCCGTTTACCGCCTAATTGCAGAAATGAACGATTCGGATCGTACAATGACCGGGGTTCCGCAGGAAAGTGATCGGCAGAAAATCGTTGCGCGAACAACTTAGATAAATCCTCAAATGAGTGCATGCGACAAAATAAACATCATTTGCGGGTTTTCGGCTTTCGGGCATTCGTTTTTTTCGAAGAGGTATCCATATCAGATACCCATTCATAGTCGAGTTGACGTTTGGCCAAATTAGCGGCTACAACCCGGATCTTCACTTTATCTCCCATACTGAAGCGAATACCGGTACGCATCCCCAATAAGCAATAATCCGATTCCACATGCCTGAAATCATCCCATTCGAAAAGTGACTGAGCCGATACCAATCCTTCACATTTGTGTTCAACTGTTTCGACCCAGAAACCAAAACTTGCCACCCCACTGATCACACCATCGAATTCCTGACCTAAAAACTGCTGCATGTAACGTACTTGCAAATACTTGTTGGATGCACGCTCCGCCTCCATCGCGCCTCGTTCCCGTTCACTGCAGTGCAAACATTTATCAGCCATCTTCTTATCGATCTGAGCAGACTTCTGCAAGGCTGAAAACAATTGCCGATGCACGAGTACATCCGGATATCGACGGATCGGAGAGGTAAAATGGCAATAATGTTCAAAACCCAGTCCGTAATGCCCGATATTTTCAGTGGTGTACTTAGCCTTTGCCATTGTACGTATGCCCAATTGCTCCAGCACATGTTGCTCGGGTCTACCCTGCACATCCTGCAACAATTGATTGAAGGAATCGGTAATGGATTCAGCTGAAGAAATATCGAATCGATGACCGAATTTTTTAGCGAATGCGACAAAAGGCAGCAACTTCTCCCGATCCGGATCATCGTGTGTTCTATAAGGGAACAAGAGTGGCGATTCCTTTACGCGTATTTTACCGAGGTATTCAGCTACTGCCCGGTTGGCCAGTAGCATAAATTCTTCGATTAACTGATGTGCCTCTTTACTCTCCTTGATGGTGATTCCCAAAGGTGCCCCCTGCTCGTCCAGCTGAAACCGCACCTCTTGTGATGAAAAATTAATGGCCCCATTCGCAAATCGTTGCGCTCGTAATTGCCTGGCCATTCGGTTCAGCAAGAGGATCTCCTTCGAATGGTCTCCCTCGCCCGTTTCAATGATCTGCTGAGCTTCTTCGTAAGTAAACCGTCGATCTGAATGAATAACCGTTTTCCCGAACCATGTTTTTCGGCAAGCGCCTGTTTCACTATGCATTTCAAATACAGCCGAAAAAGTAAGTTTATCTTCTTTGGGGCGAAGTGAGCACAAAACATTAGAAAGGTGTTCAGGCAACATCGGCAATACTCGATCCGGCAGATATACGGAGGTAGCGCGTTCATAGGCATCCTCGTCAAGAGAGGTGCCCGCCTCTAGGTAATGACTAACGTCCGCAATATGCACCCCAACTTCCACCCACATGCCGTCCAGGTAGCGAAGCGACAAGGCATCGTCAAAGTCTCTGGCATTAAAGGGGTCGATAGTAATTGTCCACGTGTTCCTAAAATCATTTCTGCTATCTATTTCGGCAGTTGTAATGGTCTCTGAAATGCGTGCCGCTTCTTCCAGCGCCTCATCTGAAAATTCCAAGGGGAACCCTGCATCCAGCAGCATGTTCTTCATGGCAATTTCCTGGGGCTCTTCATTTGTGAGCATCGTCATCACCTCCCCGGTTGGCCGGCCTGTTGCCTCTTTATCCCATTCAAGTAATCGAACCAGCACTCGGTCACCGGAAACCGCACCATTTAATTTGGAGGCAGGAATGAAAAGATCCGGCATGGGTTTATCGTACTCAGGAAGAAAAAACATTCCTTTTTTACCGGCTTCCAGTTCACCGATAAACTCAGTTCTTCTACGTTTCAGGATTCGACGGATCGTTCCTTGCATTCGTCTTCCGTTCGAACGCATCTGTTTCACGCCCACTTCCACTTGATCACCATGCAAGGCTGTATTGAAATCACCCGGACGAATCAAAATATCCAAATCCATACCCATCACCCGCACATAGCCAACTCCGGAGCGTGTGATCTCTAGAGATCCCTTTAAAATATTGGGAAGCGATCGAACCTGCTTTGCTTGTTTGACACGCTTATTGTTTTTCCGGCCCATGTAGCATTGTTGTTTGTTCCTGTATAGAACGATGCAAGAGTCGTTGAAATGTACGCTCCTCATCAAAAAGAAAACGATGTTTATAATCAGTTACATACACGGGCAAGTCTTGCATCTCCCGGGCAAAAGACTGTAAACGAACAGCATCCTTTGCCGTGGTCAAGATCCACGCATCCGGATTATTCATTCGTCGATACTGGTCTCTGATCTCCCGTATATCCTCTATATTGAAAAGATGATGATCCGAGAATGGCATGAATTGATAACTCGAGGCCTCGCGCTCCATCCACTCTTTGAGGGGGGCCGGATTGGCGATACCTGTTATCAGCAAAACCTCTTGTTTTTCCGGTGATCTGGAATATTGGGGACTATGCCATTGGCTTGGCAGCTCCATCTCCATGGTTGTAAAGAAAATTTCCTGACCTGGTTTAGGCTGGATCTCTTTTTTAATACTCGCCGCTTCCGATTCAGACAACTGCGAGGGGCATTTGGTTACCACGATTACATCAGCTCTGTTATAGCTACGCCTTTCATCTCGAAGATCCCCGGTCGGGAGAAAATAATCGCGCGTGAATAAATTGGTATAGTCCGTGAGTAGTACTAGAAACCCCGGTTGTACAGATCGGTGTTGGTGCGCATCATCCAACAGGATGCAACGCGTATTGGGCCGATCCTGTAAAATTTGAGGAATGGCCAATAAACGTTTCTCGCCTACAGCAACAGTCAGGGTTGGAAAACGCTGGTGTAGCAACATGGCTTCATCACCGATCTCAGAGACGGTTGAATCCGGCTTGGCCAATCGATAACCTCTGGACCGACGCTTATATCCCCGACTAAGAACAGCAAGCGAGTCAGGATCGCCTAAACTGGATACCAAGTATTGGATAAAAGGAGATTTGCCGGTACCTCCTACAGCCAAATTACCAACACTGATCAATGGCAGTCCGAAGGGAACAGAGCTCAATATTTTTTTATCGTATAGCCAGTTTCGAAACCGGATAACAACACCATACAGTACTGCGACCGGGAATAGCAGCACACGAAATGAACGTAAAAAAATACGGGGGAAAAGCATACGCGTATTTCAAAGTTACTGATTCGGTGCGTCGTTGGGTGCATCCGTCAATTTAGTACCTGATTCGGTTGCCAGAAAGGTGGTGAAAAGCGTCGTTCCATAGTGCCTGACAGCGCTGTAACCGGGGAAGTTCTCGTACTGGTTGCGGGGGGTATGCTCCAAAATAAAGCGCCCGCCGGGCAGTAATAGTTTGCGCTCCCAAATAAGTCTGGGCAGATCATCTATCTGTGTCAGCGCATAAGGAGGGCCGGCAAATATCAGATCATACCGATCAGTACATTGCTGAAGGAATTTGAATACATCCATACGAATTGCCTGCAGTCCTTGCACGCCCAGTTGTTCAGCTGTTTTTTTGATGAAGGCGAACATGGTCGGATCTTTCTCAACGATCGTAAGGTCTGTCACCCCACGAGAAGCCAGCTCATAGCTGATGCTCCCTGTTCCGCCGAAGAGATCCAGCGTTTTCAACTCCTCGAAGTCAAGTTGGTGTTGCAGACTATTGAACAAACCCTCTTTTGCCAGGTCGGTCGTTGGACGGGTGTGTGGCATATGTGCAGGCGGCTGAAAGCGTCGCCCTCCGAACTGTCCGCTGATTATACGCATGTAAAAATATCTTCAAGCGGGGTGAACCAATGCGGTGGAAGTCCGGCTTCAATACCCGTCCAATGGATATCCCTGCCCTGAATCGTTGGAAAGTGTTTCTGCAGCAAGTCCATCCATTCAATATCGAGTGGCCATTGTCCGGATAGGTCTAATCCCATCTGATCCGGCCGTAAGGAATACTTTTCGATCAGCAAGGACAAAACATAAGTCAGATCCTCGGCAGATTCAATCAGGTGAGGTTGTCCATATAAAAAACGGCCTTCCTTCCAAACAGAAAAACAACAAGTTGAACCGATTCGAACGATCGATAATTGGCAAGTTGAAGAAGGCGGTCTGGGATTGAAAAAAGAAGCATGTGTGAACGTCAGATCTGAAGAAATCTTTTTTAGTTGATCAAGCAGATGAACGGGTACCCGAACCCAGGCCGTTGCATCTGCCGTTCCAGTTGAATCGGCTATCCAGGCATGCCCGATCCGCTCCGGCCAAAACGATTTGATCCATTCTAAGGCTTGCTCACGCTGAGAAGTCAGCGAGGTAGGCGTCCAACACCAATCATTGAGTAAAAAAACAACCCGAAGCCTTTTTATTGAATTTGTAGCCAATACCCATTCCTTGGACAGATCGGAAAATGTATCGGAATGATAAAGATCGAAAGGCCTGTACTCGATCTGCTTTATTTTCTTCTCATTCAGATCGATTGCTGCGACACCCAACTGATCATGGCTGATGCAGAGAACCAAGTTGTTTGGGTGACAGGATGGGTCGTAAAAAAAGTTATCGTTGCTCATGATCTATGTCTGCTGCAATAATAGACAAATTTAATTTGCCTAGGTTTGTCAACCCATAATGAATACGCCCGCCCCCTCCTCCTTGCAATTATCAAATTCCTATCGTCAGATCTGGAAGATGGCATTACCCATCAGTTTTGCCATTTTCATTCCACAGATCAATTTCTTTATCAATACCATTTTCCTGGGCCATTATACCCAAGATCCGCTGGCGATCGCTGCAGGCGGAATAACGGGTGTTTACTACCTGATTTTTGCCGCCATCGGTTATGGGTTGAATAATGGTCTCCAAACCTTGATCGCCCGAAGGGCCGGACAGGATCAGCCGGAAGACATCGGTAAACTTTTCACCCAGGCGATCTGGATCGGGATCGGCCTTTCTGTGCTTGGAATAACGGTCACTTACACCCTGACCCCTTCCATTTTTCGATGGATCTTGCATGATGAAGAACTCTATCAAAAATCGATCAGTTTTTTAAAGATCCGCATCTGGGGGCTCCCCTTGCTTTACATATATCAGTTGCGAAATGCTTTGCTTGTCGGCATCAATCAGAGTAAATGGTTGGCTGTTGGCACCTTCGCTGAAGCAGCTACCAATGTACTTTTCGATTATCTGTTGATCTTCGGTATGGCCGGTTTTCCAGAGTGGGGATTCAATGGTGCAGCTGTGGCATCGATTTTGGCAGAGGCGGTGGGACTGATCACCATTTATTTTGTCATACATAACCGGGGGATCGGAAATCAGTTTTCGCTGTTTCGCCAATCGAAAATCAACCGCCAATACATAGGACATATTCTAGAGGTGTCTGCCCCGCTCATGTTTCAAACAGCGATCAGCATCATCAGCTGGCAATATTTTTTTCTACTTATCGAGCACCATGGTAAAACGGCACTGGCCGTATCCAATGTCATGCGTCATTTATTTGGTTTACCGGGTTGTTTAACCTGGGCCTTTGCTACTACCACTAGTACGATGGTCAGCAACCTGATCGGTCAGGGGCGAACGGAGGAAGTACCCTTACTGATCAAAAGGATTTTGACGCTCAGTACCGGCATCACTTTTGTCGTTTGCATCTGCCTGAATATTTGGCCTGAACTTTTTCTGATGCCATTCGGACAAAGCGAATCATTTATTGCTGAATCCATACCGGTCATGCGCGTGGTCACCGGTGCGATGATGTTGATGTCTTTCGGCACCATCTTTTTAAATGCTGTTACTGGTTCCGGCAACACTCGAATCACTTTTCTTATTGAAGTTGGCGCCATCATCGGGTATTGTGTATACGTGTACCTGACGGCTGAGTACTACTTTTTACCGATCCAATATGTTTGGATGAGTGAATGGCTATATTGGTTTGGGATGTTCCTACCAGCTTGGTGGTATATGCGATCGGGCCGGTGGAAAAATAAGCAGATCTAATATTGACGGGTCAGTTGAACACCCAGTCGCCCATCCAGATCCGAAACTGGGGCTGATTCTTTTTGTATATGAATGCGGATTTCGGTTATCGGAGGAAATAGCTCCTTTAACTCAGAGAGTATGGATTGAGCCAGATCTTCTAACAGATGACGAGGATTCGCCATCTGTTCTTTCAATTTGCCAAATACGACTGTGTAATCGAGTGTTTGATCTAATTGATGAACCGTTTTATCCAACTCCGGATAGGTGATCCACAGATCAACTAGAAAATGCTGCCCCTCCTGCTGCTCTTTTTCATACAGGCCATGATAGGCAAAGAACCTTAGATCCAATAAGGTAAGGGTGATCTGTCCTTGCATCTGATCAATGATATCCCGCAGCGCTTAAATAACGCTCGGCATCCAAGGCAGCCATACAACCACTACCAGCGGCCGTCACGGCCTGTCGGTATGTTTTATCCTGCACATCTCCGGCGGCAAAAACACCAGCAATATTAGTTTTTGAACTACCCGGAACCGTAGTGATGTAACCGGCCTCGTCCATAGTAAGCCAAGGTTTGAAAATGGATGAATTGGGTTCATGACCGATGGCTACGAAGAAGGCGCTAACCGGGATCTCAACGGTCTGTCCGGTTTCTGTATTCTTGATTCGGACACCGGAAACGGTTTTATCGCCTATTACTTCTTCGGTGACAGCGTGCCAATGAACAACGATATTTTCTGTTTTCAATACACGGTCTTGCATGACTTTGCTGGCGCGCATTTCACCGCGACGGACAATCATGTTGACTTTGGAACAGATCTTCGAGAGATAGAGTGCTTCCTCAGCTGCTGTATCTCCGGCACCAACGATCGCGACTTCTTTCCCCTTAAAAAAGAAACCATCACATACGGCACAAGCACTGACACCATGACCATTCAGTCGCTGTTCACTCTCCAGCCCGAGCCACTTGGCGCTGGCACCCGTGCTGATGATCACGGATGCGGCTTCGATCCACTTTTCCTCATCGATCTGAACCCGATGGATTGGACCTGTAAAATCTACAGCCGTTGCGAGTCCGTAGCGTATGTCTGTGCCCATCCGAGCAGCTTGTTTCTCGAAATGTACCATCATATCCGGACCTTGGATCCCATCCGGGTAACCTGGATAATTCTCCACTTCAGTCGTGATGGTCAATTGTCCACCAGGCTGTATCCCCTGATAAAGAACAGGCTTCAAGCCGGCTCTACTGGCATAAATGGCCGCTGTGTATCCGGCCGGACCGGAACCGATGATCAAACAGGAAACGCGTTCAGATGCTGACATGTACAATGGAATTTGTGGCGAAAATACACGATTCGATAAAACTGGCAGCAAGACCTACCTTGGAATGATCATTGTTCGGTATTGAGCTGCATATCCGCCAAAATAGCCCAAGGCATTACCTTGAATATTCGAAATCACTCGGGTCGGCGAGGAAAACGGATTACCGATACTAGCATAGGAGAATTCCATCGTTCGCCAGAAATCGAAGGTTGACTTATCGATGTTGCAAAGTTTGAAGACAACCGTGTCGCCGCGGTTGAAATATGAATACCCTTCTTCCAATGGAGCCCCTCTGGGTACGCCTCTTTCGATCTGCACATCGAAGGAACTGCCATCGATGAACTGGTCATCAAAAACGGAGTTGAGTCCCGGATAAAATGGATCGCTATTCTGTTTGGTGAAATAACGGATATAGTCGCCCAGACCCGGGCGATCTGTTCCTCTGAACATCAGCGAAACCTTGGTAGGATCATTCAAAACGGCGGGAGCGGGTTTCCAATAGAAAGAATCGATCCTTCGAGTTGTGTCAGGGATGCGTGTCTTTGCCGTGTATCGTTCACCATTGACCTGAATGGTCAGGGTGTAGTCTGTTTTAAGTTTCCCGATAAACGCCGTGGAAAGTTGAGTGGAATCGATACCGTAATAAAAAAGAGAGATCCCTGGAAAAGGCTCCAACCGATATTCTTTCAAACGATGGGTGGTCTGACCGTTCGATATCTCAACAACTGCACCCCGTACAAAGGAGCTGGTCAGATCAGTCAGATTGATAGTAGAAAAATACTGGAAGCTCCGGGTTAGGATCACCTGAGGAGGCTGATCATTTTCTATCGTGGCTTCAACAACCAACTTAGGTGCCACCGTATCGAGTTTCAAGTCGACAGCTTTTTCACAGGAGACTAGTCCTGTCAATAGAATACAAAATAAAACTCCGTTACGATACATAAAATTGTCTTACAAAAAATCCGGAGCCAGGGCTCCGGATCGATATCCACTTACTAACCCATATATCCTTATCCGAGATATGCCTTAAGCGCACTGCTGTATCGAGCTTTCTGCAAGCGCTTGATGGCACGTTCCTTGATCTGACGGATGCGTTCCTTGGTCAGATCGTATTTAACGCCGATCTGTTCGATGGTTACGCCGTTCTCACCATCCAGACCGAAATAGGCATTTACGATCTCCGCCTCACGAGGAGACAGTGATTTCAATACCCGACGGATCTCATTGCGCAGCGAATCCTTCATCACTTCGTCGTCTGTATCATCTCCTCCTTCCAGCAGGTCTCCCATGGCAACATCTTCAGCTTCATGCACAGGTGCGTCCAAAGATGTATGACGGGTATTGCTTTGAAAAATATTATTGATCTCCGTTTCGCTCATTTCTAAGAGCTCGGCCAACTCCTCAGTCGATGGTTCACGCTCATGCTCCTGCTCGAAGGCCATGTATGCTTTATTCGCCTTGTTGTACGTACCGATCTTGTTTTGTGGGAGACGTACCAAACGTCCCTGCTCTGCCAACGCCTGAAGGATCGATTGACGGATCCACCATACGGCGTATGAAATGAATTTGAATCCCTTGGTCTCATCAAAACGCTGAGCCGCCTTGATCAAACCGAGATTTCCCTCATTGATCAGATCACTGAGAGATAGACCTTGGTGCTGGTATTGCTTAGCAACCGATACGACGAAACGAAGGTTCGCCTGTACCAGCTTATCGAGTGCACGCTGTGAATCGACGGGATTGTGATGAGCCATTTTGATCCGCTGAGCAAGAGTTGTCTCTTCCTCTGGCGTGATCATGGAGATCTTTGAAATCTCCTGTAAATACTTCTCAACCGCTTGTGAGTCGCGGTTGGTAATCTGGGTGGCAATTTTTAACTGGCGCATGGATCGATGTGGGGTTAGACTCTCAACGTAAACTGACCCTAAAAGTTGTCAGAACGTTGCATGAGCTTCAAAAAATAAACAATTGAGGCTCAGGTGCAAAATTAACAAAAAAAAGCATCACTGCTTGCGGCGACCCAACCAAAACCAAAGCAGGGCACCCGATAAGAAGAGTGAAGTAGAGATCACCTCGGCCTGGGTCGGATGAAAACCGAACAGATCAAGTCTATTATTCACCCGAATCTTTTCCACAAAAAACCGCTCTAAACCATTAAATATCAGGTATAAGGCAAATATTCGACCGGGCACCCGGATCTTCTTCCGAAGTAGCCAAAGGACACCGAAAAGTAAAATACAGGTGATCGCCTCATAAAGGGGGGTAGGATAAGCAGCCTGGCCCAACTGGTAGCAATAATCACCCCATTTGTCGACCTCACACCCATTGATAGGTGTATCCATTTTAAGGACGTTATGAGGATAGTGGTAAGCCCACATCCAATCGGGCAGGAATGACGGTTTATTGGCCAGATCACTGGGTATGCCCCAGTCGCCGTCCCCGGCAAAATGGCAACCCAATCGACCCACCCCATATGCCAACATCAGTCCAGGGGCCGTGGCATCATTGAGGTGGTGAAAGGAAATCTGATTTTTTTTGGCATAGAACCAGATCGCCAGTGCCGCACAGATCAACCCGCCGTACATGGTCAGTCCGGCCGGTGAGAAGAAGGTCCCTAAAGGATCTTGGGTAAAACTCTCCCACTCCTCAAAAATGGAGAAGATCTTAGCTCCCAGCAATCCAAAGATCAAAGCCAGCATAGTGATCTCTCCCACCCTGTCCTGCGGCCAGATACGGATGGTTCGGCGCTCCGGTTTATCCAGCTTACGTTGATTTTTTTCGCGCCATTTCAGATAAGCAAACAGGAATCCAACTACAATCCCAAGTAACGGATTACCCTCTCTTGAGAATAAAAAGGCTTGTGGGTCGGCAGTCAGTTCATCCGGCAAGAAAAAGAGTGCCAAAAGTTTAAACCCAAATAAAAATCCAAGACCGAAATTGCTAAGCAATTCCACCCAAGAGGCCGGCTCGCCGATGACAATCTCCGTTTCGGTTGGGACAAATAACCCTCCTTTGCTTTTTCGGGCTAGTTCTCTCGACAATACCCAAGCAGCAGATAAGAATGCTAAGGCCACAAAAAAACCGAACGTATTGACGAACCGTAGGAACGGAACCTCCAGACCGAAAAGGTCTTTGAATGCGTAGTATAAGTTTGGATACATGAGCCGGTAAGGTACGAAAGCGGTTTCGATCAGCAGTAGGCCTCAAAGGCACCCCGCAGGTTTTCGGAGATCATAGCAGCAGATCGACCTTCGATCTGATGACGCTCAATGTAGTGCACCAATTGTCCGTTCTTGAAGAGGGCAATGGCCGGCGAAGATGGCGGGTAAGGTTTGATGTGCTCCCTGACCGCTTTAACCGCTTCAATATCAAATCCGGCAAACGAAGTCGTGAGGAAATTCGGTTTTTTACCCATACCACTTACGGCATCGAGTACTCCCGGACGAGCCGTACCGGCGGAACAACCGCAAACGGAATTAACCATCACAAGTGTGGTGCCCTCTTTGGATAACTGGGTATCTACTTCGGCTGGTGTCAGTAATTCGGTAAAGCCCCTTTCGGTTAGCTCTTCTTTCATGGGTATGACGATCTCAGGAGGATACATAACTGAAATATTTATGGCAAAGGTAATTCAAAAACAGGCCATGGAAAGGATGAAAATTGATCGGCTAAAATGCCTTTCACAAATCTTTTAGAAAAACGTTGCCACCGTATTGCAACTTCATTCGTTAATAAACCATCTGATTAAATGAAACAAACGATCTCTTTCTCATAAGCAGTTGGTTTTGGTTAAAGCCCGCCGTATCCACGGAGGGCTTTTTTTTATTTAAGCTTTTTCCGTTGTGCGCTAACCTCCGGTACGGTAATGACTGTAGCGCCGGAACCAAAGCCGGCTCGTATATAGCTGAGAACATCAGCGATCTGCTGGTCACTCAAATGCTTGAATGAAGCCATCGGGCTGTAATACTCTTCATCCTGCACCACGATCCGCTCATTCAATCCTTCTAGCAGGATACGGATCAGCCTAGACTTGTACCCGCTTACAAAATCGGTACCGGTAAGTGGCGGAATGAGGCGGGGCACACCATTGCCATCAAGCTGATGGCAGGAAGCGCAGTGCTTTTCATAAAGTATCCTACCCCTTTTGGCTGTCGCACTGTTCAGACCCTGTGAGCTTACACTCGAGGAAACAAGGATAAGTCCGGTTAAAACGGCGATATGTAAGCCGATCATGTTCATTTTCCCTTGTAATCGATCTTCCAGACCATCCCCTTGGCATCGTCGGAGACATAGATCGACCCATCCGGCGCCATAGCGAGTCCGCACGGGCGATGCATGGCATCTCGAGGATTAGCTACTTTTCCCTTTCCGGTAAAACCATCCGCAAACACTTCCCAATCACCCACAGGTTTTCCGTCTTTCATGGGTATAAAGACTACGTAAAAACCTTCCTGTACTTCCGGACTTCTGTTCCAGCTTCCGTGAAAGGCAACAAAAGCACCTTCCCGATATTTTTTAGGGAACCGATCACCCCGATAAAAAAGAAGCGCATTAGGAGCCAAATGCCCAGGAAAGCCCATCAACGGTTCGATCGCCCCCGGAGCGCCCTGTTTTTTTCCATCACCACCATATTCCGGAGAAAGTATTTTCTTTTTCTGCAGGTGATCCCAATACACATAAGGCCAACCGCCATCAGCTCCTTTCGGAATTCGATAAAACGTTTCAGCGGGCATCTCAGCACCCAGTTTGGCATCATAGATTTCGGGATAATGTTGATGAAGCATATCCCGACCATGCACCGTTACATACAGATCATTTACGACCGGATTCCAGTCCAACCCAACCACATTGCGTAATCCGGTAGCGTATCGCATGCCATCTCCATAAGATTGATCCGTGCGATCGGTCCTGAATCGCCAGATTCCGCCGGCAGAATCGAGTAAGGTACAAGGCATCATACCGGGAGAGCCTAGCATTCGATCTTTTACCTGACATACATTGGAGGGGGCCCCGATGTTCACGTATACATAACCCTGATTGTCGAGGGTGATGGATTTTGAACCATGTTGGCCTTTATCGATCAGTCCGTGAACGATCCGCTCCGGTTTCGACGGATCGACCAGATTCATGTCTTTATCCAATGCATATCGGAAAACAGCCTTGTTGGAGGAAGCATAGAGAAAACCATTTCCGAGTGCGATGCCCGTACCTGTGTAGTCACCGAAAAGCAAGGTGTCGTCATACAAACCATCCCGATCCTTGTCCCTCAACCGTACGATCCCATAACCTTGTTTGAGACGATCAAGTTTCATATAGAGATCACCGTTTTGATTCACGGCAATGTGCCTGACTCGTCCCCAATCAGCCGCCACTTGCTTGGCCTCAAAACCCGCAGGCAATTGTAGAGTGACGGGAGTTTGCGCGAATGCGATAGTGGCATATAAAAAACCGACAGCCAGAATTACAATAGATCTCATGTATATACGATTATAAGCTACTTGCAATTTTTACGCCGGGTGTCGATCAGGTACTGGATCATCCACTTACCGTTCAAACGAACCAATTGAAAGGAATTCACGCCACAGTGACTATAGCGACCGTTATAATAAAATTCATACGGTGTCCAAACAATGGCAAGCGGACCATCCACTTTTACTACCTCAAATCGAATACGCTCATCCAACATCCCGGCCGCACTACGGGCAACTGAGGCGAAAAAATTTGATACGGACTCCTGCACCAACGTAGGCTCCGAATCCGGACGCGGCTGTGTGCCTTCGAAATGTACGGAGGGACTGAGTGCTGCACGCATTCGAGCCGTATCAGCTGTCTTCATTCCCAAAAAGAAATCTGATATAACCTGCTGGACAGAGTCAGCAGATGTCTGAGCACACAAAGAAGTAGAAAAAAACAGGGTGATGAGCAATAATGATATACGCATGTAAGAATTATTGATAACCCAAAATTTTGAGCATGCTCTGAGCTGTTTGCTGCTTGGCATAAACCCAATCGACCAATTTCCCGTTTCGATCATACCCGACGATCACGTGTTTGGGAGACGGGATCAAGCAATGTTTGATACCGCCGTAACCACTGATCTGATCTTGGTAGGCACCCGTGTGGAAGAATCCCACGTAGAGCGGCTCCACGCCGTCATTAGTCTTTGGAAGAAATACCTCATTGATATGTTCCTCCGAATCGTAATAGTCATGACTGTCGCAGGTAATGCCGCCCAGAACAACACGCTGATATTCTGAATTCCACTTATTCACCGGCAACATGAGAAACTTTTCACCGATACCCCAAGTATCAGGCAAGGTGGTTATGAAAGATGAATCAATCATGTACCAGGTTTCGCGGTCATTTTGCACTTTCTCAGCGATCACACTGTAGATATGCGCCATACTCTCCCCTACGGTGTAACTGCCGAACTCGGTATAAATATTCGGCATTGGCACCTTCGCCTTCTTACAAGCTACTTTTATATTTCGAGTAATCTCATTGATCATGAATTGATAATCGTATTCAAAACCAAGATTATGCTTGATCGGAAATCCACCACCGATATTGATCGAATCCAGTTCCGGACAGATCTTTTTGAGTTGGCAATAAAGGTTAACAACCTTATTCAATTCGCTCCAATAATAGATATCGTCCTTGATCCCTTTATTCAGAAAGATGTGAAGCATCTTGAGCTGAAACTTGGACTCATACCCCTCAATTCGATCTACATAGAACTCCAAAATATCCTTTGCCCGAATACCCAGCCTTGATGTATAAAAAGGAAAGTTCGGCTCTTCCTCAGCGGCCACGCGAATACCCAACTTAAATGGAACTTTTACGGATTGAGCATAGTCCTTCAACTCTTCCTTATTATCAAGCACCGGGATAACATTGTGAAAGCCACTGTTGAGCAGGTTGGCGATCCGTCGGGTATAGCCTTTTTGTTTAAACCCGTTACAAATGATATGAATGTCTTTATTGATCTTCTTTTTTGCGTACAGTTTTTTGATGATCTCAATATCGTAGGCGTAGGATGTTTCCAGGTGTACCTCATTTTTAAGAGCCTCTTCCACTACGAAACTGAAATGGGAGCTTTTGGTACAATAACAATAGAAGTACTTGCCCTCGTACTTATGTCGCTTAAATGCGGCCGCAAACATTTGCTTCGCCTTTTTTATCTGCATTCCGATCTTGGGCAGATAAGTCAGCTTCAAGGGCGTGCCATGCTTGGCGATCAGTTCCTTCAGGTCTAGGCCATTGAAGATCAGATTCCCATCTTCCACTTCGATTCCCTCTTGCGGGAAATTGAAAGTTTGTTTGACCAGGTCGAAATAAGAGTTCGTCATTTATGCTGTTTTGGGGCGAGAGAAGACGCAAAAATATCTTTTTTGCAAGCATGAGGGCATAAAAAAGTCCCCGTGCTTTAAGCAGGGGGACTTTCAACTTGATCCGATCGGTTATTTAACCTCTTCGTAGGGGACATCTGTGACGTCATCCGTAGCCGCCGATCCACCAGCTGCGCCATCGGCCTGTGCTTCAGGTCCACCAGCGCCTTGTGTGGCTTTATACATATCCTCGCTGGCAGCTGTCCAGGCCGTGTTCAGCGTGGCCATGGCCGCATCGATGGCCGCGATATCTTTTGATTCATGAGCGGCCTTCAACTGAGCTGCGGCAGTTTCAATGGCAGCTTTTTTATCAGCCGGAATCTTGTCGCCATATTCCTTGAGTTGTTTCTCTGTTTGGAACACCAGACTATCTGCCTGATTGAGCTTCTCGATCTTTTCCTTTTCTGCTTTATCGGCCGACTCATTGGCTTTCGCCTCTGCCTTCATGCGCTCCACTTCTTCTTTGCTGAGGCCTGAACCTGCTTCGATGTGGATCTTTTGCTCCTTGCCGGTGCCTTTGTCTTTAGCCGTCACATGCAAAATGCCATTCGCATCGATATCGAATATAACCTCGATCTGGGGTACCCCTCTTGGTGCGGGCGGAATGCCGTCAAGATTGAAGATACCCAAGCTCTTATTGTCCTTAGACATGGCGCGCTCCCCTTGAAGTACATGAATCTGTACACCAGGTTGGTTGTCGCTAGCAGTCGAAAAGACCTCGGATTTTTTGGTCGGAATGGTAGTATTTGAAGGAATCAGCGTTGTCATCACACCGCCCATGGTCTCAATTCCGAGAGAAAGCGGTGTTACATCCAAGAGCAATACATCCTTGACTTCGCCTGTGAGTACTGCACCCTGAATACCGGCGCCGATGGCTACCACCTCATCGGGATTCACACCCCGGTTGGGTTTTTTACCAAAGAACTTCTCAACGATCTCCTGCACTTTGGGAATACGAGTAGATCCTCCAACCAGAATGATCTCATCGATCTGCGAGGCGGAGAGTCCGGCATCCTTCAAAGCGGCTTCACAAGGTTTCAGACAGCGGGCGAAAAGCGTATCAGCCAGCTGCTCAAATTTGGCACGGCTGAGTTTTTTTACCAAGTGTTTAGGAACACCATCAACCGCAGTGATATATGGAAGATTGATCTCTGTCTCGGAAGAAGAGGACAATTCGATCTTAGCTTTTTCAGCGGCTTCTTTCAGACGCTGTAGGGCCATGGGGTCTTTGCGCAGATCGATCGACTCATCACTTTTGAATTCCTCTGCCAGCCAATCCATCACCACTTTATCAAAATCATCGCCACCGAGGTGAGTATCACCGTTGGTTGACTTCACCTCAAACACACCGTCACCCAGCTCAAGTACAGAGATGTCGAAAGTTCCTCCACCCAAGTCAAAAACAGCGATCTTTTGATCGTTTTTGGCTTTATCCAGGCCATAGGCCAAAGCGGCTGCGGTAGGTTCGTTCACGATACGACGCACCGTGAGACCGGCGATCTCACCGGCTTCTTTGGTCGCCTGACGTTGAGCATCGTTGAAATAGGCAGGTACAGTGATCACCGCTTCGGTCACTTCCTGACCCAGATAATCTTCAGCGGTTTTCTTCATTTTTTGTAGCACCATGGCAGAAATCTCCTGCGGGGTGTAGAGACGTCCGTCGATATCGATGCGGACTGTATTGTTGTCGCCCTGTGCAACCTTGTAGCTCCAGTGGCTGATCTCCTCGGTCACTTCATCGAAGCGGCGACCCATGAAACGCTTTACGGAAGCAATGGTATTCTGCGGATTGGTAATGGCCTGACGCTTGGCCGGATCACCCACTTTACGTTCACCATTCTTCAGAAAGGCAACTACTGAGGGGGTAGTACGACGACCTTCATCGTTGGCGATGACCACCGGCTCGTTTCCTTCCATGACAGAAACACAGCTATTGGTGGTACCCAGGTCAATTCCGATAATTTTTCCCATGATTTTGAATTTTTACAGTATGATTTAGGCAATTGCCATGCCGAGTGTTGGGCGGATGAAAAAATGTCAGTAATGGGGCAAATCAAGCACAAAAGCCCGACAAGTTGTTCCTCATGCGATTAAAACAGGGCAAATTGTCAACCTGTCCAATGGTCCGTATGAACGAACTAGATTTGGGGGATGTTATCAAGGTGGATCCCTCTTTTTGTTTTGCTGCAACTGGTCGGTTACAGGGTATGCTCACAAACTGCTGACCAGTATGATTCTGAAATCAACTTGCCCATGCGGATCGGTCTGCGCCCCCTTTTCAATGTGGCTGAGCGATCTGTTGACACCACATTTACCTCTACCGGTTATCCGGATGGGTGGGAACAGCCCAACTGCGGTGTCCGATATCGATATAAGTTTACCCGTGGTCCCTTAAAGCTTCGAGCCCAAGGGCAGACACTGGAACTTGGTTTTACCGGTAATTATCAAATTGAGGGATCGACAAGGGCTTGTGTGAGTGGTGTGGTTATCAGCCCCTGGACACCTCCCTGTCGCTGTGGTTTCGGAGAAGCCCCCAGAAAAGTGGAAGTGAATTTTATCAGTTCCCTATCGATCCAACCCAATTACCTGATCAAGCTTCAAGTCAACCCACAAAAACCTAAACCGACAGATGCCTGCAAAGTGTGTTTTTGGGAGCAAGACATCACGGAGAATGTCATGCAGGGCCTAGAGGCGGAAATGCTCTCCTCCAAACAATCGATAGAAAAGCAATACGGAAAGATCGATCTGAAGTCGCATATTATTTCCTACTGGTCACGCATGAATCAACCCATTCCGATTGCAGATTACGGATGGCTAATGATCCGTCCGCTTGGGTTTCGGGTAAACCGGCTGGTGGCGCAAGGCGACAGCATCGATCTTTCGGTTGGACTTCGCGCCCGGCCCGTGGTGGTTAGCCGTGTTCCACAGGCGTATATGACCCAAGTGCCGGCGGACTGGGATGGCCCCTACCAATCGGAAGGCTTTCAAATCCGGTTAGGCATTGAACTGGATTTTGACTCCTTGAGTCATATACTAAACCGGAGTTTCTTGCCCGTAGATATCAAGCCGGAAAAAGGGCCCTTTCAAAAAAATATCAGGATCGACTCCGTGCAACTTAATGGAACAGATGCTCAACGGTTGCAATGCCGGCTATTCCTTTCTGGGAAATACGCCGGCAAATTGGACCTCTCCGGAGTACCTATCTGGGATTCAACTACCGGGAAGATCCGACTGCGAGAAATTGATTTTGATCTAAATACACGTCACCGAATACTCGGTAAGGCAGCAGATTGGTTCGATAAGCCGATCCGCAAATGGCTGGAGCAAAAAATTGATTTTGACGTAGCCGGTATGCTGGAGGATAAACGCCAATCCATCGAAAAGCA
>CANGWB010000024.1 GCA_947457465.1 Chitinophagaceae bacterium
GATGTACCATCATAGTTTTGAATATCAATCTCACACTTACATAGGTACTTTAATCTATTTGATTTGTGTGAGCTAAGTTTAAAATACCAGTACCATATATCACTCACTTTCATAATAGTGAATGTGCCGGCATTATCTATGAACAAATCCTTGTTGTATTTTTTAAATAATTCTTCAGATTCGGAACTCCATCCGAATCCTTTCATTATTTTCAGCTTATCCTTATTGATTAATCTTTTCAATTTGAACTAATTTCTATTCAAATTTAAAATAGAAAACTGAACTAAAAAATTAAATGGGGTATAAATGGGGAATAAAATAAAATAACTGAATTTGTTATTTTATAAAGTATTGTAAATCAATAAGTTATGGAAAGTTAGTAACAAACATAACATTCAATGTAGAAATGTCGGCTGTATTGATTCGGGTCTTCCGCAAAAGGAGCGAATGCTTCTCCTTGACGGGCTTCATCATGTGTCTTTTCGAGGGTAAGCATGGGGAGCGTATCGAGCTGCAAATATACTGAAAATCAGGCTTTGGTGACAACCTGTCAGTCTTCATAAATGCATTGATTAACAGTTGATTGTGACAATATTTTAAATGCTCTGCGAGTAATCGTTATTTTGAACGTCCAATCATGGTGTACAATCTCTGGGTACGTAGGATCCTTTTTTTTGTGGGAATTTTATTTGCACAGGCTCTCCTTGCTCAAGGGAAGGATGGTGTTGTACAGGGACTTGTACGTGATTCAACCGAGAAGCCTGTTGTGGGTGCTACCATCAAGCTTTTTTCAATGGGTGATTCGGTGGCCCGAAAAACCATACAAACATCTTCTTCCGGTGTGTTCAGTTTCGAGGGCCTGTCTGACGGTAAATATCAGATATTGATCACGGCTGTCGGATATCGCTCTCAACGCATTGATAGCATACAGATCGGAGTTGAGCGTCGCTCTTATACATTCGATGAGATCCGGTTGGGTTTGGGTCGTTCTGCCGAGCTGGAGGCAGTAGTGATCGTGGCAGACCGCTTATTGATCCAATCAAAAGATGGGAACATCAGTTTTTTAGCGGGTGATTCTCCATTAGCCGCCGGCGCCAATGCCTCGGAACTGATGACGCAGGTTCCGTTGGTAAATAAAGACCCGGACGGTAAATTGACAGTACGCGGCAAAGAACCCAAGATCCTAATCGACGATAAGCCGGTTGAATTGAACATGCAACAATTGCAAGACCTGCTGGAGTCGATGCCGGGTAGTTCCATTGAGAAAATAGAGGTGATGACCAATCCGCCGCCTCAATTTGCACAAGAATCAGCCGTCATTAATATCGTTACCCGTAAAGGACGTGTGGGTAAATCTGGACGCGTGTCGATATCAGGCGGAACCCGAGGAGAATGGTCTGCCAGCGGACAATTCACCTACCGAAAGGACCAGCTCTCACTTCAAGCCAATATCGGTTTTAACGAAAATCGCTTCGCCGGCGACGGCTACTCAAACCGACAAAACATCTATGCCGATTCAACCAATCAGTTCAATACCCAAACCGGTTACGTGAATCTGGCAAAAAGACCCTCAGCGCGTATATCGCTGGATTATGAATGGAAAAAGAAGCATTCGATCAATTGGGTGTGGCAGTACAACGACAATCGATTCGATAATAATAACAGTACATATTTCAGCAACATCAACCGATTGGGGGAAAAATGGCGGTTTAGCCGACGTGCTGTCAGCGCACAGGGAGCCAACCAATCACTGTCCCAAACCTTCACGTATACCTGGCGGCCTCGACCAGGCGAAACGCTTCGGATCATTGCACAGACTTCTGCATCCGACAATTCGAATCTTCGACGCTTCGAGCAGAATTTTCTTTTTAATAATGGAGCTCCAACCGGTCAGGATTCTACTCAATACCAAGATAATTATACTCGGGTATTGGGATGGAGCGCACGGATGAATTACGATAAAATGTTAGTGCCTAAGAAAACATATCTCTCCGCCGGCGTTTTCTATATCCAATCGCTCAACTGGGTAGACGTGGTTGCTCAATACCTGAAAATGCCTGAAGGTCAGTTGGCTGACCTGCCAGCATTGGATCAGGATTTTGATTTCCGTCAAAATATTCAGCAATACCGCGCCTCTGTTAAGCATCTTTTCACGGAGCGTTTCAGTTTGTTAGCGGGAATTCTATATGAGCATACGCTGATCCGTTTCAAACTGATCAAAGAGGGGTTGATCCGAGAGAATCAATATGGAAACTGGCTCACTTTTGTGACCTTGAACAGATCTTGGAATGAGAAATACAACCTGACACTTTCTTACAAGCAAGCGATCCGTCGCCCGGGTTTGGGTGAATTGAATCCCACCGTTGATTTCTCTGACCCATACAACACTCGGTTCGGGAATCCGGAATTATCGCCCTCCATTGCGCATAATTTCGATCTAGTTGGTGGATGGAATCGTTCGGGTCGGTTCCTGAATATCGGTCTGGGTTACAACATTGTGGAAGATGTCTTCAGCCAGGTAAGAACCCTGAAAGAAGCCGGAAGAACGGAGTTGAGCTGGGAGAATATCAGCGACAGAAAGGAGTGGGAGGCCAGTATGTGGTCGGGGTGGACCTTCTTCAAAAAATGGAAAGTAAATGCCAGCACCAGTTATACCTACAATTTATATGGCATCTTTGATCGGACGGTTCGTCGATTCAGGAACGGCGGATCATTCACCTCCACACTGGGTACGAGTTACTTGCCGACCGACCGGCTGACTTTCACCGGTCAATTTAATTTGAATCGTTTTGCTACCCCACAAGGATTTGCCAGATGGAACATGAGTTTGAACCTGGGATCTCAAGTTAAACTGCTGAAGAAGCGTATGACCATCTCATTGAATGCGATCGATCCAGTGACGGATCAGAGGAGATATACCTTCACGTACGGACCGAATTTTTCATTGGAAAATTTCAGTCGGACCCGAACGCGGAATTACCGACTGTCCCTCGCTTGGTTGATTCAGCCGAAGCCTAAGACACCAATCAAGACGGCTCGCTGATCGCGAGGGAAGGCATACGCTTAGCGAGCCATGATCGCCCGGCCGGAAGTATCCATTCCTGTTTCAATTCTAGCAAGGTGCTTACCAGATTATTGAAATAGAGCGTAGCCGGACCAATAAATCCATGATCGATGGCATACGTCAACTGGGAAAGTGGTAGTAATTGAATCTTGTCTTTGATCAAAAAAGCCAGCGTAGTCCGATCCATCAATTGCACCCCATATTCCTTTTCCACAGCTTGTATGAACCGTACCGAGGAGTCTGTGCTGCATCCGCTAACAGTGGTGAGGGTTTCATCCGCGATCAGAATAATGAATTGTCCGAAAAACAAATAAGCGGCAGCCTTCACATTAGCTCCATGGCTGGTCCATTCCTTTGCAAATTGTGACAACTCGTATTCCAATTGCAGGGCTTCCGAGATGGAGAAGACGCGGTTCGATTGATAGATCCATACTCTGGAACGATCGGAGAGGGTGGGATCAATCAGGTGTTGAAAATCCAGATTCATAGCGTCTGATTGAGTGATGCCTCTACCAGTTCTGCAATATCAAGTACCTGCACGTCGGACTCCCGCTCAGCCAGTTTAACTCCATCGCTCATCATCGTATTACAAAATGGGCAAGCCGCTGCAATGATGTTGGCCTTGGTATCAAGCGCTTCTTGCGTTCGATCGATGTTTATGCGTGTTTGTCCGGGTTCTTCCTCTTTGAACATCTGTGCACCACCGGCACCGCAACAGCTTCCTTTCGATCGGCAACGTTTCATTTCTACCAGTTCTACATCCAGTGCTTCGAGAACTTTTCGTGGTGCTTCATATATGTTATTGGCTCTGCCGAGGTAGCAGCTGTCGTGGTAGGTGATGCGTTTCCCTTTGAACGCGCCCCCTTCTTGAAGTTTGATCCGCCCTTCATCGATCAATTGCTGGATGAAAACGGTGTGATGGATCACGTCATAGTTTCCGCCGAGAGCGGGATATTCATTTTTCAGAGTATTGAAACAATGCGGACAAGCGGTAACGATCTTTTTGATGTTATAGCTATTTAGGATCTGGATATTCTGATAGGCCATCATCTGAAATAGGAACTCATTACCGGCTCTGCGGACGGGATCACCTGTGCACATTTCCTCCTTTCCCAATACGGCAAAGGGGATATCTAGTTTCTGCAAGATTCGGGCAAAGGCCTGTGTGATTCGTTGGGCCCGTTGATCGAAACTGCCTGAGCAGCCCACCCAGAACAATACTTCCGGTTCTTTCCCTTCTGCGGCCCAATCGGCCATGGTTTTGATAGGTGGAAGCGACATTGCTTTTGGCTTTTATAAGTTCAAAAATAAACTAATTCAGGCGCCTCCGATGAACCCGTGTTATTTTTGCATATGCTGATTCGTAAACCAGGTTGGATGCATTGGGAAAAATGGCCCTTCAAGCTGATCTATTTCCCGTTAACCCCTGTTTGGCTTTGGTATTGTTTACGCAGCCGATCCTTTTGGTGGTTCAGCTCCTCCAATCCCACGATTACCTTCGGGGGGATGGAAGGTGAGGGGAAGCGGGAGATGTACGACCAATTACCGGCTGATACCTATCCCAAAACTATTTATGTTGATCCTAAGTTGCCTGAATCGGAGCTGATCGACCAGGTTCTTCAAGCGGAATTCAGTTATCCGTTTGTGGTGAAGCCCGATGTGGGGATGAAGGGACTTTGGTTCGAGCGCATCGACGGACCCGATCAATTGATCCGTTACCACAAAGCCGTTCCGGTAGAATATGTGATCCAAGAGTGGGTCGATTGGCCTATTGAACTCAGCGTTTTTTATTATCGGCACCCGGAAGCAGCACAGGGACGAATAACCGGATTCATTCACAAAACCTTGTTGCAGGTGCAAGGAGATGGGCAATCGACGCTGATAGAACTCATCCGTAATCACCCCAAGGCCTCTGGCCGGATTGAGGAGCTTTCCCGTATTCACGCCAATCGGTTTGAAGAGGTGATTCCAGCCGAAGAGGTGTATCTGTTATCCTATGCCGCCAATCACAACCGGGGTGCGTTCTTTTATAATTTATCGGATCGGATACACGACGGTATGCTCGAGCGCTTCGATGCCTGGAGCAAGCATACGAGTTTTTATTACGGACGTTATGACCTGAAGGTTCGATCGATCGACGAATTCTGTTCGGGTGGCGCCTGCTCGATCTTGGAATTCAACGGATGCGGGGCCGAACCCAATCATATTTACGACTGTGGCATGGGATTGTTTGAGGCATACGGAGTCATCCTGCAACATTGGAAAGCCCTTTTCGCAATCAGTCGGTATAATCATCAGCGCGGACATCGTCATTGGGGCTTTTGGAAAGGGTTGAAATTCTTGCGGGAATCTGGACGACATTTTCAACAGCTCGAAGCTGCCCAACGTCCGACGTTGTAACTTTATCCGATGCCTCGTTTTTTAAAAGTATTTCTGGCCGGACTTATCGTGAGTTTTTTGGGGTCATTGCCATTGGGCACAACCAACGTGGCGGCCATGCAGCTATCGATCGACAGAGGCATGTTGGCAGCCATTTACTTTTCCATCGGATCCCTGACTGTTGAATTGATCTATGTTCGATTGTCGTTGTTTGCAGTCGATTGGCTGCATCGGAACAAAACAGTCATGCGTTATCTCAATGCGATAACCTTATTGATTCTGTTATTATTGACTTATGAGAGCTTTCAGTCGGCGCTTCACCCGGCCAAAGCATCACCCATTGCTATCAGTCAAGTGCTACCCCCGCTTTTCTTCGGCATGTTTCTATGTTCCATCAGTACGGCACAAATTCCTTTTTGGCTTGGATGGTCTACTATCTTGATGGAGAAGAAAATCCTTTATCCGAATGGCGGCACCTATTGGGAGTACTTATTGGGTATAGGCATCGGCACTTTTCTGGCCAACGGCATATTTATTTACGGAGGACAATTAGCCGGTAAGGGATTTCAGAACAACCCATCCCTTTTGCATTGGGTGATCGGTAGTTTTTATTTAGGAACTGCCATTTGGCAAGCTTGGCGGATGATTCGTTCATCCCGGTCAAATCAATTGAAAGAAGTCGAGTGATCAATTTCCTGGCTTCGTCCACACATCTCTATCATCCGGCGCAAATTTCCACGGCGCAAAATTATTCTCCACGTTTCCGAACATACCAGTCCATTCAGCAGGTGAATTGCTTTCTTCCATCACTAGATAACGACGCATTTGCAAGATGATATCCATCGGATTGATACTGACGGGACATTCCTCTACACAGGCCTGACAAGTTGTACAAGCCCTCAATTCTTCAACACTGATATAATCGTGAAGCAACGATTTTCCATCATTTTCTCTTTGATCGATTGGCAGTTTGGCCAGGTCTTCCATGCGATCACGTGTGCGCATCATGATGCGTCGGGGCGACAAGAGCTTTCCGGTTTGCTGCGCCGGACAAGCAGCCGAACAGCGGCCACACTCCGTACAACTGAACGCATCAAGTAGATTTTTCTGCCCCAGATCCTGCACATCTTTTGCGCCGAACCTTCCCGGTGGTGGTACTGTGCCCGCATTGCTTGCAGCAGCCGGATCCATGGCCAGCAACACTTCTTGCTGAATGGAAGGCATATTGGTCATCTTCCCTTTGGGTTCGAGTGGTGAATAGTATGCATTCGGGAAGGCAAATAAAATATGCAGGTGCTTAGAGTATGGCAGGTAATTCAGAAAGGCTATGATGCCGATGATGTGAAGCCACCAGCAACTGCGTTCCAGGAAGATGAGCGAATTGTCACTCATTCCATTCAACAGCGGATGTAGGTAGGAGGAGATAATAAACGGACCAGTGGTCGCTTCTGCATAATGTCCGACGTTTCTGGATTGAAGTAAGGTGTCGGAGGCATTCATGAACAGAAAAAGACTCATCAAAACGATTTCAGTTACCAAAATCAAGTTTGCATCACTGGCAGGCCATCCTTTTAGGTCGGCAGAACGCAAGCGAGCAATGTTCATTCCATTTCTGCGGACAAAAAAGAAAACGCAGGCGATCAGTACGCCAAGTGCCAGCCATTCAAAACTGTTAATCAGGATCGGGTAAAGATCACCCAATGGATTTAGGAAGAGCCTATGTGCACCGGTGATCCCGTCCAGCACGATCTCCAGTACTTCTATATTAATGATAATGAAGCCAACGTAAATGATTACGTGCAGCAAAGCGACGGGGACATTTCGAAACATTTTTTGTTGTCCGAGCGCCAGGCGAAATACTTGCGCCCATCTTCTTCCAGGTTGATCGCTGGGTAGGTCGGTGCGACCTTTCGAAATAGAATCTAGGATACTTCGAATGCGTTTAGCGAATAAATAGGAGCCAGCGCCAAGCAACAGCAGAAAAACAAGTTGAGCGATCCAGGTCATAGGTTGGTCAGTATAGTAAAACGAAATTAAGGATTAGAAGTACAGGGGGCGTAGCTTCCATTTTCCAGCTTGGTATTCCAGCGTGGGAAGCGGGCATTTGAATGCATTCAGGGTGAAAAGAACCACACGCATCCATTTCTTTTTGGTGGGGATTTTCGTGAAATCAATATCCGGCGACAGATACCATTGTCTTTGTCGGGGTATATCGCTTCTGTCGAAGATCGTATTCCCATTTGCGTCTTTTTTGACGTTCGATTCACCTCACCATAAACCGGAAGCTCCGGTGCCAACGGCCAGACAGAGCCAAGGCGGAAGGTTCGTGTTTTTGAAAAAGGAACCGATGCGGAAACTAGCCCAATAGATTTGTGCGTTGTAGTCTTTCAGCATGCGGGTCGACCATCTTTCCCCGAAAAGTTCGATGCTTCGTTGCTGCAGATCCGGCTCTTTGTATCGGGTAGGATGAAAGGAAAATTTGATCTGTATGCGTTGTTCATCCCAAGCCAATTCTTGTCCGATAAGTAAAGCACTACCCATCATATTAGCTCCAACATCGCCCCAGCTCCAGCCCCAGTCGGCACTTCTTCCATCCATGTACTCGATCAGCGTTTGAAAAGCAGTACCGGCCAAACCTCCGACCCAAATACGCGTTTTTTTGGAGGCTCCAGCCCACCGGAACAACTCCATACTGGTTTTACCCTGTATGTAGGTTCCATAAATGTGCCCGAACTTATCCATTTGCTTCCACTCCCCCCAGTCATTGAATACATGCCATTCTCGCTTGGGGTATTGGCTATACCAGGTTTGATTCAAGGCGACAAAGGCGCCTCCATAAGCAGCTGCCTGTATAGAACTTGCCCAGATCATTCGGTTTTTGTGTGAAGTCGTGTCTGTAAAAGTGGAGTCCGATAAAGTTGAATCAAATGCTTGCCCGGCCAAAAGACAAGGCATTAAAAGACATGCAATAAATATGAAGCGGGGCATGCCCTAAAGGTATTCAATCAGGTTCGCAAGGCTTATTGGATTTGGTTATTTTCGGGCAAATTTCAAGTATGAACGAGCTGATACAGAAGCGGGTTGAGTTGTGGTTATCAGATCAATTTGATGCGCAAACCCGCGAGGAAGTAAAACAGTTACAGCAAAACGACCCTGCTGCGTTGGCGGACGCTTTTTACAGAACCTTGGAGTTCGGCACGGGCGGATTGCGGGGCTTGATGGGTGCGGGTACCAACCGTATGAATAAATACACCGTGGGAATGGCCACGCAGGGATATGCGAATTATTTGAACCAGTGTTTTCCTGATGGAGTAAAAGTTGCCATTGCTCATGATAGCCGAAACAACAGCCGCTTCTTTGCGGAAACAGCCGCGCAGGTTTTTGCGGCTAATGGTATTGAGGTATATCTGTTCGCCGACATGCGTCCGACCCCGGAGCTTTCATTTGCCATCCGCCAGCTGGGTTGCCAGGGCGGAGTGGTCTGCACCGCTTCACACAATCCAAAAGAATACAACGGATATAAAGCTTATTGGGATGACGGCTCACAACTGGTGCCTCCGCATGATAAGAATGTGATTCTTGAAGTGGAAAAGATCGAAAACGTCAACGATGTGAAATGGTCGGGAGGGGAAGATCGCATTCATGCACTCGGTTCGGAGATGGATCATGCCTACATCAACATGGTCAAGGGACTAAGCATCTATCCGGATATCATCCAACAACAATCCGATCTCAAAATCGTGTATACGCCGATCCACGGAACCGGGATCAAGTTGGTGCCGGATGTATTGAAAGCATTCGGTTTCAATAATGTGCACATCGTTTCGGAACAGGCCATTCCCGATGGAAATTTTCCGACGGTTGAATATCCGAATCCGGAAGAATCAGAGGCTATGAGTTACGGCTTGAAGCTCGCCAAGGATTTGGATGCGGATATCCTCTGTGGAACCGACCCCGATGCCGACCGCTTGGCCATCGGGGTACGCAACGACAAAGGGGAGTGGGTGTTGATGAATGGAAACCAAACCGCGGTATTGGCATTTAATTATCTCATTGAAGCGCGGAAGAGCAAAGGGATCGCCCAACCAAATGACATGGTGATCACTACGATTGTGACGACGCCGATGATCGATGTGATCGCTGAAAAAAATCAGGTCGGATGTTATCGGGTACTGACAGGTTTTAAGTGGATCGCCGATCTGATTCGCCAAAAAGAAGGGCAGGAGCATTACATCATTGGGGGTGAAGAAAGCTTTGGTCTGATGATCGGAGACAAGATCCGTGATAAAGATGGTGTTAGTGCCGTGGCCTTGCTATGTGAAATGGCGGCTGTAGAACGATCCAAAGGAAGGAGTTTGTTTCAGAAGCTGATCGACTTGTACGTAGAGTATGGACTTTATAAAGAAAAGCTCATCTCCATCACCAAGAAAGGAATGGATGGTCAAGCACAGATCGCAGCCATGATGAATGGTTACAGGGAAGCTTCTCCGGCTCAGATCAATGGGGTGGATGTGCTTCGGACCTATGATTATCAATTGCAGCAATGTAAAGATCTGCGAAGCGGGGTCAGTACGCCCTTATCCCTTCCAGCATCAAACGTATTGATCTTTGAACTGGCAGATGGTAGTCTAATCGCTGCCCGGCCAAGCGGTACGGAGCCAAAGATCAAGTTTTACTTCAGTGTACACGCTGAGTTGCCACAGGCTTCGGATCATGATGCAGTTGATGCCCTGTTGGAGGAGCGCATACTGGGAATTATCGAGGATATGAAATTGAACGGATAAGCAATGCGCAGACCAACAGAGGACACGCTTCGACATCAAGGGTTGAGAAATAAATTGATCGCTCAGTTGGAAGCCAAGGGGATTAAAGACCCGCAGGTTTTAACGGCGATGGGCAAAGTGCCCCGTCATTTTTTTCTGGATATCGGTTTTGATGAACTGGCCTATACCGATCGATCATTCCCGATCGAGGCTGGTCAAACCATTTCTCATCCGTATACAGTTGCTTATCAGACGGAGTTGTTGCAAGTAAGCAAATGGAGCAAGGTATTGGAAGTGGGTACGGGAAGCGGATACCAGGCTGCGGTGCTGGCGGAGATGGGTGCACAGGTGTTCACCATTGAGCGTCAATCAGAGTTATTTGAGCAGCGAAAGAAATTCAAATGGCTGATGGAAACCTATCGACTCATCAAGTTTTTTTATGGGGATGGCTATGCCGGTCAGCCTACGTTCGCTCCTTTTGATCGGATCTTGATCACTGCCGGCGCACCGGCCGTACCGGAGGGGTTGATTCCACAACTTAAAGTTGGTGGCGTATTGGTTGTTCCGGTAGGAGAGGGTGATGCGCAGCGGATGCACCGGATCGTGCGGGTTTCAGCATCTGAAATAAAGCAAGAAGTTTTCGATGAATTCAGTTTCGTGCCCATGCTGAAGGGAAAGTCCTGACCGCTGGTACATTCCTTTTCTTACCTTGTGGGTCATATTTTTTTTTATGCGATACTTCCTTGCCATTCTTTTTTCGGCCCTAACGGCCGGTTTGATTTTCCTTCTTGATCGTCCACTTGGCGCCTTGCCACCCCTTGGGCCATTACTCGGACCACAGCATGGATTTTGGCAGAACGCGGAATCAAAAGACCATGACTTCGGTGGGTCTTTATCACTTGCCGGATTGAAAGGTAAAGTGGATGTTCAACTGGATGATCGATTGGTGCCGCATGTGTTCGCCGAAAATGACGAAGATCTCTACTTTGTACAAGGATACTTGCATGCACGTTTCAGGTTATTCCAGATCGATCTGCAAACCCGAGCCGCGGAAGGACGGGCCAGTGAGTTCGCCGGTGATAAGGCCATCCGATTCGATCTGGAACAACGCCGGTTGGGTATGCGATTCGCGGCAGAGAATGCATTGGCAGAAGTTGAAAAAGATCCGGAATCTAAATTGGTTTTCGATGCCTATACACGAGGCGTTAATGCCTACATTGACGGACTGACCCAGGCTGAGTTGCCATTGGAATATAAATTGTTAGGTGTACAGCCTGAACGTTGGAGCAATATCCGCTCGGCGCTGCTGCTGAAAATGATGGCCCGCAATCTCTCCAGCGGTACCGAGATCGATCTGTCTTTGACTAATGCCAAATCTGTCTTTTTGCCCGATGAATTGAAAAAATTATATCCGCAGGTGCATGATTCACTCATGCCGATCATTCCGACCGGTACCCCTTTTGCTGATCCCGGTATCACGCCGGTTCGCCCGGCAAGCGCAGATTCCATCCTTTTTGGCAAGAGTGGTTTGGAGCCGGTTTTATCTGGCGAAAAACATGCACCGGACCCCAGTAATGGCAGCAACAACTGGGTATTGGCAGGATCCAAGACAAGTTCCGGAGCACCGATACTTTGTAACGATCCGCATCTGGAATTATCCCTTCCTTCTATATGGTATGAGATGCAATTGCAGGGGCCAAACAGCAATGTGTATGGTGTCAGTTTACCCGGTTCCCCCTATGTGATCATTGGTTTCAATGACAGCATCGCCTGGGGAGTTACGAACTCACAACGCGATGTAAAAGATTACTACCGGATCAAATTCAATGATGATTCCCGCACGGAATACTGGTTCGATGGACAGTGGCGTAAGTCTAAGATCCGTATCGAAGCGATTGAGGTAAAAGGTAAAGGGACGATCTATGATACGGTTGCCTACACGATCATGGGCCCTGTTATGTTCGATGCCTCTTTTACAGATACGTTGGCTAAAGGAGAAAACCTGGCTGTACGTTGGACGGGCCATGACGCCAGCAATGAGGGAAGAACGTTCTACCAGTTGAATCGCGCTAAAAATTATGATGAGTATGAAGCCGCGATCCAGCATTTTGCTTGTCCGGGGCAGAATTTCGTTTTCGCCTCCAAAACGGGCGACATTGCTATCTGGCAGCAAGGAAAATTTCCGGCACGTTGGCCCGATCAGGGACTATACATCATGCCCGGGGAGGATAGCACCTTTTTCTGGCAGGGCTACATACCCTATGCAGAAAATCCGCATGTTAAGAATCCGGAGCGTGGTTTTTTAGAAAGTGCCAATCAGCGGCCGGTTGATGGCACATATCCATATTTCGTTCCGGGTCGGTACATAACGCCTCGTGGGGTGACTATCGAGAAGAAGCTTATGGCGATGAACAGCGTGACGGTTCAGGACGTTATGGATCTTCATTCCGATTATTTTAATTCGCTTGCGGAGGACGTTCGGCCGATCTTGTTGAAATATGTAGACCGAGCTGCGCTCAGCGCAACGGAGCGGCGCTACCTGAATCTGTTTGAGCAATGGGATCTGTTGGCTTCACCAGATTCAAAAGGTCAAACCATTTATGAGTGCTGGTTCGATAGTTTACAATCCGCTATTTGGAAGGATGACCTGGATAGGGTCTATCCATCCGCTCCTTGGCCGGAGGAACAAACCACCATGGAATGGCTGGCTCGGGATTCCACATACATGCCATTTATAGATGATCGAAGAACTGATCAAATTGAAACCCTGACTGAGCTTGTTACGAACTCGCTGAAAACAGCTTCAGTTGTATTGCAAAAGCATGAACGAGAGGGGAAGCTGAACTGGAGTCTGTTTAAAGAGCCTTCCGTTAATCACCTATTACGCGATGCATTGCCCTCGTTTGCTAGAAAAAAGCTGCCGGTCGGTGGAAATGGAAACATAGTGAATGCGATCACGAAAAGTCATGGTCCGAGTTGGCGGATGGTTGTTCACTTGACTTCGTCAACGGAAGCCTATGGTATCTATCCCGGCGGACAGAACGGAAATCCCGGTAGCCGGTTTTATGATGATTACATTGACACCTGGGTTCAGGGTAAATACAATAAACTCAATCTGATGCGTCGGGGTGAAGAAAGCTCTGCTCGCTGGACTCTTACGTTGAAACCTCTTTAATTTACTCCCATGAAAAGTTTGATCGCTGTTCTTTCTACCGCTATACTGAGTTTTGTTGCAGGCATATTTTTGCCATGGTGGACAGTAGCCTTTGCCGCCGGATTGGTCGCCCTGCTGATGCCGCAGAAATCATTCATCAGTTTTCTTTGTGGATTTGGCGGCGTGTTCATGCTTTGGCTGGGTCTTACGATCTGGATCGATCGTTCCAACGATGGACTTTTATCGGCTCGTATGGCGCTGGTGTTGCCGGTTGGCGGAAACGTTGTGTTTTTGCATCTATTGACTGCCTTCGTGGGGGGATTGATCGGTGGATTGGCGGCTTTATCGGGTAAGCACCTCCGGAGTATTTTCAGTTCGGTGGCACCGTAACTGAGTTATCTTTGCCTTGGTTTAGAATTTTGCCCAACCTGCCATTGGGATTCTGGACACGGAATTAAAATTCAAATGCATGGCCCCCTTACACAACCGGGTCTCCAGAAAGGAGCTCAAAGAAAAGCTGCTGGCTGACCCTACACCCCGAACTACTATTTCCTTCTATCGATATTTCCGGATCGACGATCCCGTCGCCTTTCGGGATGATCTATATAAACGCTTTCAGTCGATCGGGGGGCTGGGTCGAATTTATGTTGCAGAAGAGGGAATAAATGCCCAGATCAGTTTGCCAACGGAAAATTTACCTGCTTTTCGATCACAGTTAGATTCGATAAACGGGTTGCAGCAACTGAGATTGAATGTAGCGGTTCAGGATGATGGAAAATCGTTTTTTGTATTGGACATAAAGGTCCGTTCAAAAATTGTAGCTGACGGAATCGAGGATCCCAATTTTAAGGTTGACCAAAACGGAAAATATCTTTCTGCGGATGCCTTCAATGAATTGGCGAACGATCCTGATACAGTGATCGTTGACATGCGGAATTACTATGAATATGAAGTGGGTCGGTTCAAGGGAGCTATTGAAGTTCCTTCAGACAGATTTCGGGATCAATTGCCAATGGCCGTTTCCATGCTCGAGGAGAACAAAGAGAAGAATATTGTGATGTATTGTACGGGTGGGATCCGTTGTGAGAAAGCATCTGCGTTCATGTTGCACCACGGCTTCAAAAATGTTTATCATTTAGAGGGCGGTATCATCCACTATGTAAACCAGGTTCGGAAGATGGGCTTGCCTAACCTTTTCATTGGGAAGAACTTTGTTTTCGATGAACGATTGGGTGAACGGATCACGGATGATGTTTTGGCTCATTGTCATATTTGCGGAAAGGCTGCTGATACGCATGTGAACTGCCTGAATGATGCCTGCCATTTGTTGTTCATTCAATGTGATGAATGCAAGGCTGCGCTGGATGGATGCTGTTCCACGGTGTGTAAAACGCAAAAGCAATTACCGGAGGAGGAGCGAAAGAAAATACGCCAGGGGGTAGACAATGGTCACCATATTTTCAATAAGTCCAGGCAGCGGCTGGGTCAATTATCAGCCTCGGGCAGATCGGATACGGCTCAGTGACTCGTTGATTTTTTCCAGGACCATTTCTTCGTTCATCGGTTCGGGCTGAAAGGGCTTTCCGATCAATCGCTCATATAGTTCGATGTATCGGTTCGAGATGGTTTGTATCCATTCATCTGTCATCTCCGGTACGGTTTGGCCCTCTTTGCCCATGAAGTCATTCTCGATCAACCATTCCCGTACAAATTCTTTGCTAAGTTGTTTTTGTTTCTCGCCTTTGATCTGTCGTTCCTCGAAACCATCGGCATAAAAGAAACGGGAACTGTCGGGGGTATGTACTTCATCCATCAATGTGATCTTCCCATCAAGTAGACCGAACTCATATTTGGTGTCAGCCAGGATCAGACCTTGTGCCGCTGCCAATTCTTTTCCTCGTTCAAAAAGGTTCAAGGCATAAGTGCACAGTTGATCCCACTGCTCGGGTGTGGCCAAGCCTCTTTTCAGGATTTCTTCGGCGCTGATGTCTTCGTCGTGACCCACAGCTGCTTTGGTACTCGGGGTGATCAGAGGAGTGGGGAAGAAATCATTTTCTCGTAAGCCCTCGGGGAGGGCTACTCCGCACAGCGTTCGAAGGCCTGACCGATAGGTACGCCAGGCATGTCCGGTCATGTTTCCTCGAACAACCATTTCAATGGCGAAGGGTTGGCATTTATACCCGACTGATACCTGAGGCGCCGGGGATTCGATCAGCCAGTTTGGGCAAATGGACTGAGTGGCCCCAAGCATGTAGGTAGCTATTTGATTGAGAACCTGTCCTTTATAGGGGATGGGGCGGGGTAGGATCACGTCGAAGGCCGAGATCCGGTCACTGGCCAGCATGACAAGCAGGTTGCTACCGATCGAATAAACATCTCTGACTTTGCCCCGGTAAAAACCGGTTTGGTCAGGCAGTTGAAATGACGACATGAGGCCGAAGTTAGTACCCTCCCAAAACGCTCCCAATCGATTGGGGATCAAGATTTCAACATCTTCTCCTTTCCCATGAAAATAAAATTTCCCCAATACCCCCACAATCCCTAATTTTCAGCCAAATTTCAAAAACCAAAACTCCCGTTTTATGAGAATGAGCTACCGTTATTTAGCTTCATTGGTCGTTACGGTACTTTTTTCTGTTCTGGCTAATGCTCAGGCAGTTACCGTATCCGGAACCGTGCGAAACAGTTCCTCCAAAGAAGTTGTTCCGGCTGTTTCTGTGACCGTGAAAGGAACCAGTCAGGGTACATACACCAATTCAGATGGGGGCTTCAGCCTGAAAGTGGCCAAATTGCCCGTAACCCTGGTGTTCAGTTCGATTGGTTTCGAGGATCAGGAGGTTACTTTGAACAGTGCAGCAAGTCCGGTCAGCGTAGACTTTAAATCCACCACCAAGTTGGGTCAGGAAGTTGTTGTTGCGGCCACTCGTACAGCAACACGTATTCTCGAGTCACCCGTAACGGTTGAGCGCTTGAGCAACACAGCTCTTCGCGCCGTAGCGGCCCCTAACTACTATGAGGCCATCGGTAACCTGAAAGGGGTCGATGTGCACACAGCCAGCTTGACCTTCCGCACCATCACTACACGTGGTTTCGTCAGCAGCGGTAACACGCGTTTGAACCAGTTGATCGATGGAATGGACAACCAGGCACCCGGATTGAACTTCGCGGTAGGTAGCGTTGCAGGTCCGGTTGATCTGGACGTAGATAACGTTGAGGTACTCTCCGGAGCCTCATCTGCTCTTTATGGATCAGGCGGTATGAACGGAACGGTGTTGATCTCAACCAAAAGTCCTTTCAAATATCAAGGACTTAGCTACAACATCAAGCAAGGTTTGATGCATGCAGATGGCCGTCAGCGCTCTGCATCTCCTTTCTATGACTGGGCGATTCGTTACGCGAAAGTGTACAAGAATAAATTGGGTATCAAGATGTCAGCGCAGCTGGTCCGCGGTTCTGATTGGGAGGCCGAAGATTACCGCAACAGACGCCAGATCGGTATCCTCAGTGCTGTAACCGACGGAAATCGCACTACCGATCCAAACTTCAACGGTATCAACGTATATGGTGATGAGACAAGTGCCGATATGAACGCTTTCTCTTATTTCGTTCAAGAGCAAACTCGTCGTGGATTACTTCAGGCAAGTGGTGGACTTTTCGATGTAGTAAACGCAGCGAATGGTTATTTCACAGCTATTGGCAACCCTCAATTCCCCACCAATGCGCAGATCGGAGCCTTTATCGGCAACCTAGGATTTTTGGGCGCAGCGGGTCAGACAGCTGTTCAGAACATGATGCCATTCTACCTGGGTCTTCGTAACAATTACTTTAACCGTGCAAGTGTTTCTCGTACCGGTTACAACGAACAAGACCTGGTTGATTATGGCACCTTTAATGTAAAGTTGACGGGTGGAGCTCACTATAAGATCAATGATAAGCTGGAGGCTTCTTTTAATACGTACTTCGGGTACGGAACTACTGTTTATACAGGTTCAGATCGTTACTCACTGCGTAATCTTAAGATGGCTCAGCACAAACTGGAACTTCGTCACAAGAACTGGTACGTGCGCGGTTATACAACTCAGGAAAATGCCGGTGAGTCTTTCAATGCGAGTGCCCTGGGTGCTTTCCTGAATGAAACCCACAAGCCAAGCGGAACTTGGTTCCCTCAATATATCGGCACCTTCTCAGAGGGTCGTCGTTTGAACGGTGGGTTAGCCAGTGATTTCGTGCTTCATCAAGCTGCTCGTAATGCGGCTGATGCGGGCCGTTTCATTCCCGGTACGACTGCCTTCAACAATGCTGCTCGCACGATCAAAAACACACCGATCCGCCGTGGCGGCGCTCTGTTCCTAGACAAATCCGACTTGTATGCGGCAGACGGACAGTTCAATATCTCCGACATCTTCCGTTTCAGCAATACGGTAGAGGTGATCGCCGGTGCTAGCTGGAAGCAGTGGGTGATGAATTCTCAAGGAACCATCTTTGCAGATACGATTCAGCGGATTCGTCTCAATGAATATGGTGGATACGTTCAATTGAAAAAGAAATTTTTCAATGAGGCGTTGACCATCACTGCTTCAGGCCGTTACGATAAGCAAACCAACTTCAAAGGGAAATTCACGCCTCGCGTATCTGCGGTTGTCAAAGTAGCATCCGAGAATTTTGTTCGCCTTTCCTACCAGACAGCTTATCGTTTCCCAACCAACCAAAACCAGTACATTAGTTTAGTTACCGGTTCAGGTGCACTTATTGGATGTCTTCCATCCTTTCAGGACTATTACCAGCTGAACTCAACGCGCCCTGGATACACGGCTGCGAGTGTATTGGCTTATCGTGCAGGATCACTTGCTGATTCCAGCCGTCTGGTTCGTGCCACTTACAGCGAGGTAAGACCCGAAACCGTTAAATCTTACGAGCTCGGTTACAAAGGTATCATCGGCAAAAAATTGCTTGTTGACGCTTATGTATACAGCAGCTTGTATCAGGACTTCCTGGTCGGTGTTGCAGTTGCTCAATCACGTAACGGTGCCAACGCTGAGTTGTACTCTCCGTTTACAACCAACAACGTTTCTTATACCCAGAATTCAACTGAAGATGTTCGATCTACCGGTTGGGGACTTAGCCTCCAGTATCAGTGGGTGAAGAACTACGTGATTTATGGTAACGTATTCTCTGACAAACTGAGTGATGTAGATCCTACTGTAGTTACTTATTTCAATGCCCCCAGATATCGTTTTAACCTGGGTATCCGTAACGACAACGTTTACAAGAATTTCGGTTTCAACGTTGTTTACAGATGGCAGGATGAGAACTTTTATGAAGGAACTTTCGCAACAGGTATGTTGCCCAGCTTTGGTTGGCTCGATGCGCAGGTGACTTATCGTCCTGTAAATACGAAGAGTACTTTCCGTGTGGGTGGTACAAACATCATGAACAAATATCAGCGCACTGGTTTCGGTTCTCCTGCTGTAGGCGGACTGTACTACGTGAGCTATGGATATAACTTATTCTGATCTGTAACCCTTGGCATGAAAAAGCCCTCCCAATCGGGAGGGCTTTTCTTATTGGTATAGTTTCTTAATTCAGTGGTCGGTTAGCCTGACCGATCTTAAATCCGTTTTGATAGATCTCAATGTTATAGTCACCTTTTTCGAAGGCACCACGGATCGGATATTGTACGTTCTGTTTGGATCCTTGAGTGTAATTCACGTCCACCTGAGCGGTGAAAGTCTTCATCCCATCTTCCCTTGTACTTAATTCGATCAGGGGTTCAGATGTGATCACCTTCCCATCGGGTCCGCTAACGAGAAGCATAATAGGCGTGGGACCTGAACGGGCTATGCGGTTTTCGATGTCGAAACTGACGACCAGTTTATCCACTCGTTTCGCTCTTGATGTGGTTTTTTCCTTTCCACTTTTACGCTCATCCACGGCTTGTACTTGGATGTTAGAGGCAACAAAAGTTGATCCTTTGTCAACAGTGGCGCTGAGTTGGTCTTTTTCCTTTTTAGTATTGCCAAGGTCTGTTTCTAATTCTTCTTTTTCCTGCTTGAGTTGCGCATTATCGATATTTAGTTTCTTGTTTTCGCCGGTAAGACGTGAAACTTCCGCATCGAGATTCAAGATCCGGTCATTCAGGTCTGCGATCATAAGGCGGGCCTTTTCCAGATCGGCTTGTTTGGCATTACGGTCATTTAGGATCTTTCTGATCTCCGCTTTTTTGGTTTCGATCTCTGACCTAAGTCCTCCAACAGTTTGTTTGAGCGAGTCGCTGATGCTGCCCAGCGAGTCGAGTCGGACTAAGCTCTCGTCAAAAGCTGATTGTAGTCTTAGCTTAGAGGCATCTAGACTAGTGATATCTGCTTGCTGCCGTTGTATGGTGGAACTTTTGTCCTGTTGATCCATCAGGAAATACACCCAAGTGCCAATCAAGGCAAGGGCCAGGATTCCGATTATCCAGTTTTTCTGTTGAGCCGAACGGCTTTGGTTCGGTTCAGCGGTTTGATTTGTCATTTGTTTCTTTTTATGTTTAATACAAAGTACAGCAATCTTCCATAAAGCAGCGGGGTGTGTATAGGGTGTTTTTCATCATTTTAACGAATGACAAGAGCCCTTAAAACCAATCTCCCGAAGGTGGTGTATCTTAGCCATCGTGAAACCGGAAGAGATTCTAAAGGAATGGAAATCAGGGCGTCCATCGGTCATTTACTGGCTGGAGGGGGAGGAGGAATACTTCATAGAGCAGTTGCTTTCAGCGGCCGGGGAATATTTGCTTCCGCCCGAACAACGGGATTTCAACCTCACGGTTTTCTATGGCCGGGAATGTCAGTGGACTGACCTGATCAATGCTTGTAAACGGTACCCTATGTTTTCCGACCGTCAAGTAGTTATCTTACGAGAGGCGCAATCGATGCGTGACCTCGAAAAACTTGAATCCTATCTCGAGCAGCCCATGTCCAGCACCGTGCTGATCGTGGGTTACATGAATAAAAAGCTGGATGCCCGAAAGCGATTCTCCAAGCTTGTGAAAGAAAAGGGGGTGCTATTAACCACGCGTAAGTTATATGCAAACGAATTGAGTGCCTGGGCTGAACAGTGGCTGGTTTCCAGCAAACGCAAAATGGATCCAAAGGCACTGGCCCTGTTGATCGATCACGTTGGTGACGATCTTAGCCGGATGGCTAGTGAACTGGATAAATTGCTGCTCAATGTACCGTCCAATGCTGTTATCGGCATTGAGCAAGTGGAAGAATTTGTGGGGATCAGTCGAGAATATAATCCCTTTGAATTACAAAGGGCCCTGGCGCAACGTCAATTGTCAAAAGCGATCGAGATCGTACAATATTTTGAATCCAATCCCAAATCGGCGCCGATTCAACTGATACTCCCCACCCTTTATAGTTTTTTTAGTAAATCCATGCTCGTTTTCGGTGGGGGTTCTAACCTAGCTGCAACTTTAGGGGTGCCAGTATTTGCCGTAAAAGATTATCAGGCGGCAGCACAACAGTACGGCTATTCAGGATTAGAGCAAGTGTTGCTGATGTTGCATGAATATAATCTTCGTTCGATCGGTATCGGAGATCCGGGTACTTCAGATGGAGACTTGATGAAGGAGTTGGTCGTAAAGATCATCCGTTCGGCAACAGCGTAGGCAATAGCCGAAGGGTATGTTGTTTATCCAGGTGCATCTGTTCAATTAGTGCGGGTAGTCCCTCGAACTTTACCTCCTGACGTAAATAGTACATCACATATACCGTCAGCGTCCGGTCGTAAATGTCCGCATCAAAATCGAATAGATTCACTTCGATCACTCGCTGTGTACCTCCGACAGTTGGGCGAAAACCGATGCTCATCATGCCCTGAAAGGGTACTTCAAAACCTTCTGGTTTCGCAAAGACTGCGTAGATGCCATTACCGGGAACGATCTTCTCTTCGCTATTCATTTGAATGTTGGCCGTCGGATAGCCCAAGGTGCGTCCGATCTTGTTGCCATGTACCACGGTACCGGTGAAAAGAAAGGTATAGCCCAACAATTTGTTTGCAACATCTATTTCATGATGTAGAATAGCTTCCCTGATGCGTGTAGAACTGATGACATTTGCTTCCAGGAGATGTGCCGGAATCTCTTTCAATGAAAATCCAAACTGATTGGCATGCTCCTGCAAAAACAGATAATTACCATTACGGTCTCTTCCGAACCGGTGATCATATCCGATCACCAATGTATGCGGCTTGAATTTTCCGACCAGAAAATCTCGTACATACTCCTCAGCTGTCAGGTTTGAAAAATGTTCGGTGAACGGTACAACGACCAGATGGTCGATACCGCAGCTTCGCAATAATTCGATCCGCTCCTCCAGGGTATTGATCAGGCGGATCCCGAGAATAGGTGAGGAGACGACACTGCGGGGGTGGGGATGAAAGGTGATCAGTACCGATTCGCCGCCGCTTTCATGAGCCGCTTCGTTCAATTGCTTCAAGACCTCGCGGTGCCCGTTGTGCACTCCATCGAACGTGCCAACCGTGATAGCCGGATTACGGAATTTAGGCAATTGATCGAGGGAGTAATGTACCTGCATCGGTCGCAAAGATAAGCATCCCGTTGAGGGAAAATTGAGCCTTGAATTCAGTAATTTTATCGCACAAATAGTTCAATATGTCCCGTTACAGCCAGCGCGGTGTATCCGCCCAGAAAGAAGAGGTACATCAGGCTGTTCAGCATTTATCAGCCGGACTTTTCCCGCATGCTTTTTGTAAAGTATATCCCGACTACCTGACCGGAGAACCCGGATGGGTTAATGTATCACATGCGGATGGAGCCGGCACCAAAAGTATTCTTGCCTACCTGTATTGGAAAGAAACTGGTGATATTTCGGTTTGGAAAGGAATTGCAGAGGATGCCATTGTCATGAACCTGGATGACCTTCTATGTGTGGGCATCACAGATCGTTTTCTTTTTTCTTCTACCATAGACCGAAACAAACACCGTATACCCGGAGAAGTTTTGTCCGCTATCATTGAAGGCAGTCGTTCTTTTTTCGAACGCATGCAGAGTCATGGGATCCACATAGAATATTTAGGAGGAGAGACTGCCGATGTGGGTGATCTAGTTCGTACCATCGCTGTGAACGGTACATTGACCGCTCGCTGGCCTTCTGACCGGATCGTAACCAATGAGCAGATTCGTCCGGGCGACGTGATCGTTGGCCTCTCTAGCTTCGGCACTTGTAAATATGAACAGGGTTATAATAGCGGAATAGCCAGTAACGGCCTTACCAGTGCCAGGCATGATCTGCTAGCTAAAGATTATGCAACTCATTATCCCGAATCTTTCGAGGCCTCCATGGAAGATGCGGTTGTCTATACAGGCCCATATAAGCTATCCGATCCGGCTCCCGGCATGCCTAATTTAACAATCGGTAAGTTATTGCTGAGTCCGACTCGAACATTTGCTCCGGTACTAAAATCGATCCTCGATCACCACTTTGCTCACGTACACGGCTTGATACATTGCAGCGGTGGGGGGCAGACTAAATGTTTGAAGTATTTACCCAAACCATTAGGTGTCATTAAGCATAATCTGTTCGAGCCGCCTCCGGTATTTCAACTCATTCAACAAGCTAGCGGAGCAGATGATCAGGAGATGTATCAAGTATTCAACATGGGTACTCGGTTGGAGATTTATGTTGATCCTTCAGTGGCGGATGAAATTATTTCCATCTCGAATGGTTTTGGGGTCGAGGCCCAAAAAATTGGATATGTGGTGGATGCAGATTCATCCTATGTTCAGATCGAGCAACCCGGTAAACCTTTGCTTCGGTTTCCAACAAAATCACATTAACTTTAGTGTATAAATATTTCTATGTCAGAGCCAATCATACAGATCCGTAATGCGAATATTTATCAGGGCACGAACCTGATACTCTCCAATGTTCAATTGACGGTCAACAAAGGGGAGTTCGTGTACTTGGTCGGAAAAACCGGTACCGGTAAATCTTCTTTATTGAAAACGCTTTATGGAGAATTACCGCTGACTTCCGGTGAGGGGTCGGTAGCCGGTTTCAACTTGCGGGAACTGGATTGGAAAAAGGTTCCGTACCTGAGAAGAAACCTGGGCGTTGTATTTCAGGATTTTCAACTATTGACTGACCGAAACATATCGGAAAATCTTCGGTTTGTTTTGCGAGCTACCGGCTGGACAGACGAGAAGTTGATCGAAGAAAAAATCTTGGATGTATTGGATAAAGTGGGTCTTAAATCTAAAGGGTTCAAAATGCCTTTTGAGCTCAGCGGGGGAGAGCAGCAGCGTGTCGATATAGCCCGGGCTCTTTTGAATTCGCCGAAATTGATTCTGGCTGATGAGCCGACCGGCAACCTAGACCCTGAAACATCCGACGAGATCATGCGACTGTTATTCCAGATCGCGAGAGATTATCAAACAACGATCGTGATGGCTACACACGACTATATCGTTGTTCAGAAATACCCGGCCCGAATGATCCGCACAGAAAATGCAGGCATAACGGAAAATGCTACCATAGCCGTTTGATCAAGGTAGCAATGGGGTCCAATTGTTTCCGCCATGCTCCAAGCTTGTCTTCTCGATTCTGACGCATCGCTTCGGTGAACGGCATAGAATATAGTTTTGTTACGGCTTCACCCATATCATCGGCCGAGGATACAATCGTGCAAGAATCTGTCCAGGGAGAGGAATCATTCATCTCTCGATTGATGATACAATGTCTTCCGTATTGTAAGGCATCGAAGATCTTGAGTTTGATACCCGTACGGGTTCGAGATGGAAGTACATTGATCTGTGCTTTTTGGATCAGATCCCTTAACTCTCTATCTGACGGATCAGCTACTAAACAGGCATGCTGATAAAAATGGACTAACTTTTCAAGTTTGGAAGAAGGGTTTTTCCCGGCAATAACCAAGGGGAGTTTGATGCGCGCAAAAACTCTGCGCAAGAGCCAGATCGCAGCCCGTTCATTTTCCGATACCGACAGATTTCCATGGTACAGGCAATACCCGCCATTTCCGATCAAACTTTCCACTCGATCGGGAAGAACTGGCGGTAAAAGAAATGTAGAAAGGTGCTTGTAGGATCTGGCTATTACATCTTGTTCACGGGTTTGAATACAGCCCAATTCGACAGGGGGAAGATTTTTCATCCACCGATGGATCCGTTTGGATTCCAGCCAATAATAGAACCGCTTCAGTAGGTTTTTTTCAAAACGGGATAATTCCTTGTAATACTGAACCTCGTCATTATGCATGCGTACGATCAGTTTTCGATCTTTTTGAAATAACGCATGGATGTGTGCAGTTGTATGAATACCGTCGAAAAGGATCGGCTCGCTATCTTCAGACAAGCGATCGAGTAGCGATTTATCCGAACGACAGGCCACTATATAGGGTTGACCCTGAAGCAAACGAAATAGAGATATACGGCGACGGTAGACGGAGACTTTATCCGCAAGGGTATAAATCTCAGCGGGTATGTTTTCTGTACGCTTAAAAAAGCAGTACAGATGTATCTTAATGCCTTCCTTTCGAAGAGCCGTGATTCGTTCAAGCATATCTCGGGCACCACCCGTATCTGCCGGCAAGGGCGATCGAAGACAGACTATATGCAGCTTTCTTCTCATCGCTGAAACTGTCTTTTGTAAATCGAAAGCAATTTAACCTCCTCATTCTCCCAACAATAAACTTCTCGGGCTTCTATGCAGGCATCCGTCATGGCCTTTCTTTGGGATGCATCGTCCATCAACTGATTAACTGCTTTTGACACAGACACAGGATCAGTTTCGTCGAGCAACATGGCGACCGGAAACTGATTATTGATCGCTTCATATTCAGGATACCGGTACGTGATCTGAGGAAGCCCAGCCTCGATATAGTTAAAAAACTTATTGGTTAATGCCAGGTACTGGTTGGCCCCCTCCCGATCGGGCAATGCGATCCCGATGGTGGCTCGTAAGGCCCAATCTCGCAATTCTTCGGGTGGAATCATGCCCGTTAACTGAACACGGTGTTTGACCTCCTCTCGCGCAATAAGATCTCTAAGTTCATTCATGAAGTTCCCATCACCACAGATCACTAATTTATAGGGGATCAGACGCATGGCTGGTATCAGTGTTTCAAATCCTCTTCCATGATTGACGGCGCCTTGATAGAGGATGATTTTTTCA
>CANGWB010000025.1 GCA_947457465.1 Chitinophagaceae bacterium
CAATGGCGGCCGTTCGATAGGCTGAAGAATGAATTAAAAGGCTTTTTTCTGATTCTCTTTTTCCTGAGCTCGTTGCATCGGGTTGCCGCCGATACCGGGTGCGCCGCGGCGCGGACCACTCATGTTCTGTTTGAACACGGAGAATTTGGAAGGTGCAGAAATGGTATTCCAGCCGTTATTGGATTCGTTGATATCGGCTGTTTCCCGATAAGGATCTAGTTTGATCGATTTGACTTCTTTATTCTTCAAAAAGGTTTTGACGACCTTGTTTTCGTTAAGTCGCCAAACTTGTGCAGGGATTTTCTCATATTCCGTGGTGCCATCAGCATAAGTCCATTCCAGGATGATCGGCATCACCAATCCGCCTTTGTTACTGAAGGTCAGTTCATACATATGGCGGTTGCCATATTTCTCTTTTTCCTCAGGGGTCAGTTCTTCTCCCTTCATCGCCGGAATGGTGATCTCGTATTTAGCAGTATCATAAGGCTCGATTCCGCGGGCATAGCGCCAGTAGAAATCGCGGAGTGTGGTGTCGCGATCTGTTTCAAACTTGATCGTGCTGTCTTGGCGGTTTCGGATCTTCGACAAATCATCGAAGCTTGGCACCTGTGGTTTGTCTACACCGCGCTTGATTTTGTTTTCTGGGGATTCCATCGGCTTTGAATCCACATCTGCCTTTGCATATTTAACGGTATCCAGGGAGATGTCACAAACATCCGTGCTGTAGAACCAGCCTCTCCAGAACCAATCCAGGTCTTCACCACTCGCATCTTCCATGGTGCGGAAGAAGTCAGCCGGCTCCGGATGCTTGAAGGCCCAGCGACGGGCATATTGTTTGAAAGCATAATCGAACAACTCGCGGCCCATGATGGTTTCGCGCAGGATATTCAGACCAGTGGCGGGTTTTGAGTAAGCATTCGGACCGAATTGAACGATGTTCTCGCTATTGGTCATGATGGGTTCCAGTTGATCTTTCGGCAACTTCATATAGTCGGTGATATAAGCGGCAGGACCTCTACGGCTGGGGAATTTATTATCCCACAGTTCTTCGGCAAGGTATTCCACGAATGTATTCAGTCCTTCATCCATCCAGCTCCATTGACGTTCGTCACTGTTGATGATCATGGGGAAGAAATTGTGTCCCACCTCGTGGATGACCACCCCAATCATGCCATTCTTGATGCTTTCACTATACGTTCCGTCTTTCTCTGTTCTGCCGTAGTTGAAGCAGATCATCGGATATTCCATACCGTTGCTGGCCTCTACACTTTGTGCAACCGGATAGGGGTAAGGAATAGTGAAGTCGGAATAGGTTTTGATGGTGTGTGCCACTACTTTGGTGGAGAAGGGACGGTAAAGTCCGTAAGCCTCTTTTCCGTACAAGCTCATGGCCATCACCTTTCTGCCCTCGATGTTCACCGGCATGGCATCCCAAACAAACTTCGGGCTGGATCCCCAAGCGAAATCACGCACATTCTTCGCTTTGTAGTGCCAGGTTTTCTTGGCGGTGGTGTTATTTTTTTCGGCGGCCTTCGCTTCATCGAGTGTAACGATCTCGATCACATCCTTGCTGGTTTGTGCTTGTTTCCATCTGGTCAATTGAGCAGGAGTCAGCACACGGGAATAGTTCTGGCATTCGCCGGTGGATCCGACGATGTGGTCGGCAGGAACGGTCATTTTAACATTGAAATCACCGAAGGTTAAGGCGAATTCACCGCGACCGGTGAATTGATGATTCTGCCATCCCTGGAAATCACTGTATACACAAAGACGCGGATACCACTGGGCAATCGTGAACAGATAGTTTCCGTCTTCGGGGAAATACTCATATCCACCGCGACCACCCTGTGCCATGCGATCGGGGATCTTGTAATTCCAGTCGATGTTGAATACAAAGATCTGTCCGGGTTTCAGGGGCTTAGGCAACTCTACCCGCATCATGGTTTTGTTGACCATATAGGCCAGCTTCTTACCAGCGCTATCCGCCACGCGTGTGATGTTGACGCCAAAGCCATTGTCCTTGTAGGCTTCATCCATTTTATCGATGGCACCTGGACTCATCCGCTTGTTCATGCCATTACTATTCTGGTAGTTGGCGTTCTTGACGCTGCTGTGTTCATTTTCATCTAACTGAAGCCAGAGGTACTCCAAGGCGTCGGGGGATTGATTCCGGTAGGTGATCCGCTCGCGACCGGTCAGCGTCAAATTCTTTTCATCCAGTTCACAAGTGATATCGTAGTCGCAACGTTGTTGCCAGTATTTGGGTCCTGGTGCACCGCTGGCCGTACGATATTCATTGGGGGTCGGTAGGGTCGATCCCAATTGTTCGAATTTGTTGCCGTGATTGCTGCCGGGGTTGTTCTGCAGGTTTTGTGCAGTCAGCGAAACCGACACGATCATCAGCAGGGAGACAAGAGAAAATCGCATATTGATCTGTTTGATTGTTTACAAAAAAGGAATTCGTTGAAGCGTGATCCACAAAGCTAAGCCAAATGAGGCTGCTGAGAGGAAAAGAGACCAGTCCCTGCGGGCGACATGCAGTTTTCCAACCAGCAGGTAGCCGAGTGAAAGCAGCAGGGCCACGATCAGGAGTTGCCCCACTTCCAGGCCCAGGTTGAAGGCCAGCAGATTTATCGCCAGACTTTCATCGGCGGGGAGCACGAAGCGGATATTGTTGGCAAACCCCATTCCGTGTATCAAGCCGAACAAGGTGGCTAGTATGTATTGAAGATTTCGCTGCGCTTTATCGGGCGTTAATCGTGTGAGGTTCAGGATACAAGTGAGTACGATGGTCAGCGGGATCAGAAATTCTACCCAGTCGGATGAAACCCGAATCCAGTCAAGCACGCTCAAGGCCAAGGTCAGTGAATGGCCAAGCGTGAATGCGGTTACCAGAATGAGGATCTTTTTCCATTGATCAGCCAGATACAATGCCATCAAAGCGGTGATGAACAACTGGTGATCGAGTGCGTCCGGGCTGATGATATGCTCCCAGCCCCATTGGAAATAAAAGGCAAATGAATTCATAAACTTCTCGGTTCAAAGGAAAGGTTGAATTTACTTCCTAGATTTGAGACGAAAAAATTGATGAATGCCTGCTTGGAAACGGAATATCGGGTTCTCGCTTGTCCTAATTTTCTGTCTGTCTGCCACAGTCAGGACGGATCATCCGTTTCATGTAGGGGTGGTGGAGATCGAACACAATCCGACAGTCCGAACGTTGGAGCTGTCCTGTAAACTTTTCACCGATGATTTTGAAAATGCCTTACGAACCCGCTATCAGGTTGCTATCGATTTAAGTGCTCCTGCCAAAAAAACTGCGATGGACAGCCTGGTCGCCCGTTATATACGGGAACAGCTGGTTCTATCTCTGAATGGAAAAAAAATCTCCGGCACCTATCTGGGTTTTGAGCAGGACAAAGAAGCGGTTTATGCTTTTGTGGAATATGCATCACCCGTTACGCCTCAGCAATTGCAGGCAGACTGTGGGTTGCTATATGAGCAATTCACAGATCAGATCAACATTTTTCATGTAACGGTGGGTGGCCGACGGCAAAGTTCCAAGCTGGGTTATCCTTCCCGGCAGATCGAATTCCGTTTTTGATTAATCCTCTCGCATATCTGATCGGATATCTTCCGAAACGCCCACTAGTACTTTGTCGATCCGATGGCCGTCCATGTCCATCACCTCCAGCGAAAACTCTTTCCATTGGAACCGGTCGCCGGCTTTAGGGATACGCTCCAGCTGGTGTAAAATGAATCCGGCCAAGGTGTCAAATTCTTGTTCTCCTTCGTTCATCCACTCTGTGCGGTGAAAATGACTCAGAAAATCGTAGAACGGGATCTGTGCATCAACCAGGAAACTGCCGTCATGTCGTTCCGTTACCTGGTACTCGGGTACATCGGCTTGTGGCATTTCGCCCACGATGGCCTCTAGAATATCTTTCAGGGTGATGAGTCCTTGTATGCTTCCATATTCATCCACAATGAAGGCAGAGTGGATCTGAGAGGTTTGAAATTTTTCGAGTACCTGATAGGGACTATTATTTTCCGGTACGAATAATGCGGGTTGCATGATTTTGCGAAAAGGTGTCTGATCGGGGTGGACGTATAGATCCTTGATCGATACAACTCCTTGGATGTGATCGATGTTTCCCTTGCAGATGGGGTAGGCGGAGTGGGGTTCCCGCAGGATTTTTTCTTTGATCTGCTCCTCCGTTTCGTCCAGATCGAACCAGATGATGTCGCTGCGGTGGGTCATGAGCGAGGTGATGTTGCGGTCGCTCAAGTGAAATACCCGCTCGATGATTTCTTGCTCGGCTTCATCGATGGTACCGGCCTCCGTTCCTTCCGTGATCAGTGTTTTGATCTCCTCTTCCGTAACAGCATCCTCTTGTGATCTTCTAATGTTGAAGATCCGAAAGATCAAGGTGGTGGTGCGGTTCAATAGCCAAACGAGTGGGGCGGTGATGCGGGCGAAACCATCGACCGGTCCTGCTACCAGCAAGGCGATGCGTTCGGCCCGCATCAATCCGATCTGTTTGGGAAATAATTCGCCTAATACGATCGACAGAAAAGTGACACCAACGACTACGAGGGTGGTAGACAGGGTTTTCGCATAGGGTTGGATAAAAGACCATTCCTCTAGCCAGGGCTGCAGGTCATGCGCAAATTTTTCACCGGAATAAACCCCGGTCAGGATGGCGATAAGTGTGATTCCGATCTGGGCAGCAGATAAAAACTTCTCAGGTTGTTGAACCAGCGCCAGTGCCTTTTTCGCACGGACATGCCCTTTCTCTGCCAGGCTTTCGAGACGTGATTTTCTGACGGATACTAAGGCGATCTCTGAGATCACAAACAGGGCGTTGAAAAAAATCAGGGCAAACAGGATCAGCCACTCCATTTATCGAATCGGTTGGTTCTGTGGAAAGATACCGTTTTTGTATTGTCGGTTGAATGAGATGCCAACTGCAGCACCGATGCCGGCACCGAGCAGGGCACCCGCCAATGCATCGGCCGGGAAATGAAGTCCAACATAGATCTGCGCATAGCTGATGCTCGCTGCCCATAAAATGGCCAGCCAACCCCAATGGCCGATTTGCCGCCGTAAGGTGATCCAAAGAAATACGGCCAAACTCATGTGATTGGTGGCGTGATTGGATACGAAGCTGTATCCGGATCCGCATTTATCCACCAGCAGACGGAGTCCGTCTTGTAATTCAGCGTTATTGCAGGGGCGAAGTCGTTCGAATACATGCTTGAATCCGTAGTTGCCGATCAGGTCTGATAAGATCACGGCCGTCACACCGAATAAAAACCAGATCAGTCCGTTCGAGCGAAATCTCCAAATGGCAAGCAGAAAGAGAATGATATAGATCGGTACCCAATGTATGGGTTCACGTATCCAAATGGCGATCGGGTCGATCCAGTTTTGAATCCACTCTTGGTTGATTCGCCGAAAAAGGGAGTGGTCAAGATCGGCCAAACGTTCGAGCATTGTCAAAAAGGTCAAACCCATGTGGCAAAGCTACACAATCCTTCACCCCCCGGTGGCGAACAAGACTTAAATTGACGTTATTTTGCCACTCATGTCAAAGTTGGAATCGATGCCCAAGACCCTTCGCTGGGTATTGCAGGTGGGAGGGATCTTCCTGCTGTTATTCACCTTATTCCGGTTGACAGTTTTCTTTGCGTTCCGACCCGACGGTTGGACGGGTGCGGCATCGGTGCCATCGTTTTTATGGGGCCTCCGTTACGATCTTCGATGGATCGCTGGTATTTTATTGCCGGTCACTTTACTTAGTGTCAACGCTCGTTGGTCGCCTTTTTTTTCGGAGCGGAACAAGCGCATCTGGACTAGCTACCTGGCCATCATTACACTGATCGTCTTTTTCTTTTTTGCCGCCGGATTCGGCAGCTTTTCCTACAACCGAACACCCTTGGATGCGGGGGCGATGAATTTCATCGAGGACTTCAGTATCTCGATCACGATGATCTGGGAAACTTATCCCTTGCTCTGGATGTTGGCGGGTTTGGGTATGGCTGTCTGGTTTTTACGTTGGATGTATCGTCGCGTGCATTGGCAAGTGGTATCCAATACGGATGGAAAGGGAATACCCCATCGGCCCACTTATTTCGTGATTGTTTCGTTGGTGATGGTCTTCCTGATTCATGGCAGCCTTCGTTTGCGTCCGCTACAGCGAGATGATTGCTTCGAACTGCCGAGCAGCTTTGCCGCTTATTTGGCGGTGAATCCGATTCAGAATTTTGCCACCACCTGGCGTTTGCGTCAGTTGCCGGAAAAAGATATTCCCTCTGTTCGAAACGCCATGCCCTTGGTACGTAAATGGATGGGTATTGAAGATCAAACAACCCAGGGCTTAAGGCGTATGGTGGCCCCCTCGAGTAATGCTTGGGAAAGCCGTCCCAATATCGTGCTGGTGCAATGTGAATCTTACAGCATGTACAAAAGTTCGATGAGTGGAAACCCCTTGAATGCCACCCCGTTTTTCGACTCCTTGTCGAAACAAGGTCTTTTTTTCGATCGGTGTTTTGCGCCTCATTTTTCCACTGCACGAGCGCTTTTCGCGATCTTGTTCGGGATTCCGGATGTACAATTCTTTCGCTTTTCTTCTCAGAATCCTCAAACGGTTGCGCAGCGAACTTTGATCAATCAATTGGAAGGATACAGCAAACATTACTTTCTCTCCGGCAGTCCGGAGTTCAACAACTTCCAGGGAATCCTCTCCAATATCAAGGGCTTGCAGATGCATACCGGTGATTATTTCAAGGGGGAAAAATTGAATGTTTGGGGCGTTAGCGATCGCGACTTGTTTTTGCAATCGTTGGGGGAGATGCGAAAACAAAAAGCTCCCTTCTTTGCCTACATACAAACTGCCGGTAACCATCGACCCTTTCAAAAAAGTATTCCGGCCTCCGACACTTCATTCAAGCGTGTTGAGCTGCCGCAGGATACATTACTCAAGTATGGTTTTGAGTCGAATGACGAGTTCAATTCGTTCCGCTATTCCGATCATGCGATCCGACAATTCATGGAGGCCGCTGCAAAAGAGGCTTTTTTCTCCAACACAGTTTTTGTTTTTATCGGGGATCATGGTGTGGCAGGTGATGCGCGAGCGGTGTATCCGGCATTATGGACCGAGCAGCGTTTGACCGATCAACATGTACCACTTTTATTCTATGCGCCGTCGTTCATCTCGCCCCAACGTCGATCGGAGGTGGTTTCACAGATCGATGTGTTGCCAACCCTATTGGGCAGATTGAACCAATCTTTCGAGCAATCCACAATGGGGCGCGATCTGCTTTCGCCGAATAAAAAAAATCATTTTGCCTTTTTGACCAATACGGCCGATCGAATCGGAATGATCACGGATGATCATTATTTCTCACGCCAAATCAACTCCGGAGAAGAAGTATTGCTTCCGTTGAATGAGAAAAAAGCTCGAATGACCATGGAACGTCAGGATTCCATTCGGGCGGAACTTTCGAAAATCACGCAGGCCTATGCCGATGTGGCGCGTTTTTTACTGTTTCACAATAAACCGTAACCGATCAGTTTTTTTCACAGATCAGGATCAGCCGGGGTGAGTTTTCTGAGTCAAACGGGGTAAGTGCATAATCTCCAAGCGCCTCACGTATCACCAATCCTTCTTGTTGCAGCAGATGGTTGAAATCCGCTAAACCGAACGTGGCCACTTTTTCTGAAAAAATCAATTTTTTAGACCGGGCGGGGTCTTCTATCGTTATTTCTTTGATCAGATATCCATTCGCTATTTTTCGGCTGATCTGAAATTGGATTCCATCGATCGTACGGGTTTGAGATGGGACCAATTGCTTGATGACCGCATTGATGTTCAAATAATCAATTACCAGTTTTCCATCGGCTTTGAGTGCGCTGGACATGGTGTGTAAGGCGGACTGATGTTCCTGTTCACTTTCAAAGTATCCGAAACTCGTGAAGAGATTCAGTACCGCATCAAAAGGTTGATCTGGCAAGGGCTTGCGCATATCATGAACGGAAAAGGTGAGTCCGGGCCGGCTTAACTGATTGGCATGGGCAATATTTTCTGGCGCAATATCGATTCCATGCACCTCAAAACCCAGGTCAGCCAGACTGATGCTGTGCCTGCCTTTGCCACAAGCCAGGTCCAGGATTCGGGCCTTTTTCGGTAGTTGCAGGTGTTTTGTGAGCCTTTCGATAAAGGGACGCGCTTCTGACTCATCGCGGTCGCGGTAGAGCAAATGGTAATAGGGGGAGTTGAACCACGATTCGAACCAGCTGGGATCATTCATGGCGCAAAACTAGTCCGATACCGTAATTTCAGGCCTCAAAATTGTTTATGTCGCTGATCAAAAGTATTTCCGGTATCCGTGGGACTATCGGAGGCATGCCCGGAGATAACCTGACACCTCTCGATATTGTCCGATTTTCTGCTGCATACGGCTCGATTTTAAAGAAAAAAACAGCTCGTCCGTTAGTTGTGATCGGACGAGACGGACGGATCAGTGGTCCGATGGTGCACACCTTAGTGGCTCAAACACTGATCGGACTGGGTATCGATATCATCGACCTCGGGCTTTCCACCACACCTACAGTTGAATTTGCCGTGATGCAGGAAAAAGCGACCGGCGGCATCATACTTACCGCCAGCCACAATCCTCGTCAATGGAATGCGCTCAAGCTGCTGAATGAAAAAGGCGAATTTTTGTCCGCCGCCGATGGGCAAGCCGTTTTGGACATCGCCACACAGGAGTCTTTCGAATTTGCTTCGGTTGACCAATTAGGTAGTGCTCGGTCCGACGACTCCTATCTGCAAAAACATATTGACGCCATCATGAACTACCCGTTGGTGGATGCAACCGCCATCCGTCAGGCCGGATTTAAGGTTGTCGTCGATGCGATCAATTCATCCGGCGCCATTTATGTGCCGGCTTTACTCCGTGCGCTGGGTCTTCAGGATGTCATTGTGTTGAATGAGGCTGTCACAGGTGATTTTGCGCACAATCCGGAACCCTTGCCGGAACATCTCACCGATTTATCGAAGGCTGTGGTATCAAACCAGGCACATTTGGGTATCGCAGTAGATCCGGACGTGGACCGACTTTGTTTTGTTAATGAAGATGGAAGTTTGTTCGGTGAGGAATACACACTGGTGGCTGTTGCCGATCATATTTTGTCTAGCCGACCCGGCAATACGGTCAGCAACATGAGTAGCACTGCAGCCCTCAAAGTCCTTACCCGTCAGTTTGGCGGAAGCTACTACGCCGCTGCTGTTGGCGAAGTGAATGTGGTGACGAAAATGAAGGCGGTTGATGCCGTGATCGGTGGAGAGGGGAATGGAGGAGTGATCGTACCGGATTTTCATTATGGGCGGGATGCACTTATCGGTATCGGTCTGTTTCTGACGCTGCTGGCCAAGCGAAATCTTCCTATGACTGCGCTACGGGCCACTTACCCCGATTTTCATATTTCAAAGAATAAGATCGACCTGCGGCCGGGGCTGGACCTCCGATCGATCCTGACAAAGCTGCAAGTGAAATATGCGGGACAGCCCATGCTTACGGAAGACGGATTGCGTATCGAATTCGGGGATGATTGGGTACATCTTCGGGGTTCCAATACGGAGCCGATCATCCGCATTTACGCGGAGAGTCGGTCTGCTGAAGCAGCCCGGCAGCTGGCACTTCAATTGATGAGCGATATCGAGGCGCTGGCTTGATGCTTATCTTTGCGCTGCCATCATGAAACGGATATATCTTGATAACGCGGCTACCACAGCACTGGACCCCTTGGTGCTGGAATCGATGATGCCGTACCTGACCAATCAATTCGGAAATCCATCTTCCATTTATTCTTATGGAAGAGAAAGTCGGCTTGCAATCGAAAATGCCCGTAAATCGGTCGCTCGCTCCTTGAATGTGACGCCCGGAGAGATCTTTTTTACCAGCGGCGGTACGGAAAGCGATAATATGGCCATTTATACGGCTGTTCATGATCTCGGCTGTAAAGTGATCATCACTTCTCCGATTGAGCACCACGCCGTTTTGCATGCAGCGGAGCGTCAGGTGAAGGATGGTCGAGCTGAAATAAAATTGGTCAAGGTGTTGCCGGACGGGCACATCGATCTGGTGCATTTGGCAGAGTTGCTGGCTTCAACCGAACAGAAATGTTTGGTTACGCTGATGCATGCCAACAACGAGATCGGAAATCTATTGGATCTATATGCCGTTGCAGATCTCTGCTTGAAGTATGGTGCGATATTCCATTCGGATACGGTGCAGACCATCGGTCATTATAAACTAGATCTTAGTCACCCCGGGATTCATTTCGCAGTAGGTGCGGGGCATAAATTCCACGGACCGAAAGGAGTAGGGATGCTTTACATCAGCAAGGATGTGCAAGTACGTCCACTGATCGAAGGGGGCGGACAAGAACGAAACATGCGTGCCGGCACGGAGAATCTGTATGGTGTAGTTGGTTTTGCAAAAGCATTAGAGTTGGCTGAATCAAGAATGGAATCGGACCAGCTGCAGATTCGTTCCCTTCGGGATGCATTCATCCACCAGCTGGAGCAGCGGGGAGATGTTCAATTCAATGGAGATGTAAAGGGTCGATGCTTGTATACTGTTTTGAACGTTTCATTTCCGCGGACCCCAGAGACTGAAATGTTGTTGATGAATCTGGACATGCGGGGGATCTGTGTTTCGGGCGGGAGTGCCTGCAGCAGTGGGGCCGATATGGGAAGTCATGTCATTCGTGCGTTGGGAACAAGTGCCGGTCGTGTGCCGGTGCGTTTTTCCTTCTGCCGACACAACACAAAAGAAGAGATCGATCAGGTGATGGATGCCTTGAAGGCTTGTTGCTGATCAGAGGTAGTACCAAGGATTCCTTTTTGCCGCCCAGACATAGTGTCGGATATTTCTCCAAAAAGCCAAGATGAGGTAGATGATCACGGGAGAGCCCATGGTCAGCAATGAGGTGTACATGAAATACTGACGGATCTTGCCTGGGGCAATGCCCAATCGGTCGCCGATGGCCGTACAAACCCCGAAGGCATTCCACTCAATAAAACTCTTGAAGCTGTCCATATTCCGAAAATACGGAATTTGACTTTCAGCATGATTCAGTTTTAACTCTGTTTTTCGCCCTGTCTAAGTACCTTTGCCCCGCCAAATCCTTAAAACATTTTACTTATGGTATTCGATCTGGACCTCATCCGCAAAACCTATTCCGAAATGCCGGCAAAAGTGGACGCTGCCCGTCAGGCCCTGGGTCGTCCGCTCACCCTGGCGGAAAAGATCCTGTACGCCCACCTCTGGTCAGGCGTACCAGTCCGTGATTATGCGCGCGGAAAGGATTATGTAGATTTTGCCCCGGATCGCGTGGCTATGCAGGATGCTACGGCTCAGATGGCGTTGTTGCAGTTCGATACCACAGGTCGCAAGAAAGTAGCCGTTCCCTCTACCGTTCACTGCGATCACCTGATCGTGGCTAAAGAAGAGAGCAAGACCGATCTGGCCAAAGCCGTTACTGACAACGAGGAGGTATATAATTTCCTTTCATCTATTTCCAACAAATACGGGATCGGTTTCTGGAAACCCGGAGCCGGTATCATTCACCAGGTTGTATTGGAGAATTATGCTTTCCCTGGTGGCATGATGATCGGTACCGATAGTCACACGGTGAACGCCGGTGGCTTGGGAATGATCGCCATTGGCGTGGGCGGAGCGGATGCTTGTGACGTGATGGCCGGACTTAGTTGGGAATTGCTGATGCCCAAATTGATCGGGGTGAAGCTTACGGGTAAATTGAATGGCTGGACATCCCCCAAGGACGTGATCCTGAAAGTGGCTGGTATCCTGACCGTAAAGGGTGGAACCAATGCCATCGTTGAATATTTCGGAGAAGGAGCCGTTTCGATGAGCTGCACCGGTAAAGGAACGATCTGTAATATGGGCGCAGAGATCGGAGCGACCACATCGACTTTCGGTTATGATGAAAGCATGAGTCGTTATCTCAAAGCAACGGGTCGTGCTGATGTAGCAGCTGCGGCTGATGCCGCCAAAGAATATCTCACGGGTGATGCAGAAGTATATGCCAATCCGGAGAAATATTTTGACCGTGTGATCGAGATCAATTTGAGTGAACTGGAGCCACACTTGAACGGACCATTCACGCCGGACCTGGCTACACCGATTTCACAAATGAAGGAAGCTGCGGCACAGAATAATTGGCCGAATAAGATCGAGGTCGGACTGATCGGAAGTTGTACGAACTCTTCCTACGAAGACATCAGTCGGGCGGTGAGTTTGGCGAAGCAAGCCAAAGAAAAAGGACTGACGTTGAAATCTGAATTTACGATCACGCCAGGGAGTGAATTGGTTCGGTATACGATTGAGCGTGACGGATATCTTTCGCTTTTCGAAAGCGTAGGGGCTAAGGTTTTTGCCAATGCTTGTGGTCCTTGTATAGGCATGTGGGATCGCATGGGTGCCGAGAAGCAAGAGCGCAATACCATTGTCCATTCGTTCAACCGAAATTTCGCTAAACGTGCCGATGGCAATCCGAATACGCTTGCCTTCGTGGCTTCTCCTGAAATGGTAACCGCTTTGGCTATTGCCGGAGATCTGAGTTTTAATCCGCTCACAGATACGCTCATCAATGACAAAGGCGAGGCTGTTAAACTGGACCCACCTGCCGGAGATGAGTTGCCCGTACGCGGATTTGCGGTAGAAGATGCCGGTTATCAGGCACCTGCGGAAGATGGAAGCAGTGTCGAAGTGAATGTGAAAGCGGATAGCAAGCGTCTTCAGTTGTTATATCCATTTGCTGCCTGGGAAGGAACCGATCTGAAGGGATTACGCTTATTGATCAAGGCGAAAGGTAAATGTACCACTGACCATATTTCTATGGCAGGTCCCTGGTTGAAGTTCCGGGGTCACCTCGATAACATCAGTAACAACCTGTTGATCGGTGCCGTGAATTACTTCAACGAGAAAACAGATACGGTTAAAAATCAACTGACCGGTGAGTACGGAACTGTGCCTGGTACCCAGCGTGCCTATAAAGCGGCCGGCGTAGGTACGATTGTGGTTGGTGATGAGAATTATGGGGAAGGTTCTTCCCGTGAGCATGCGGCTATGGAGCCCCGCCATCTGGGTGTTCGGGTGGTATTGGTGAAATCTTTCGCTCGTATTCACGAGACCAACCTGAAGAAGCAAGGCATGTTGGCATTGACTTTCGCCGACAAGGCAGACTATGACAAGATCCGCGAAGATGATATCATTGAGGTGATCGGGTTAACAGACTTCAAACCAGGTACTCCCCTGACCATTGTATTGAATCACGCTGATGGATCCGCTGAGCCAATCATGGCCAACCACTCCTACAATGCACAGCAGATCGAATGGTTCAAGGCAGGTGGAGCACTGAATGTGATCCGGAGCCAGATGGGTAAGTGATCTTTTCCATTCATAGAAATAGAAAAGCCCCTCGACATCTCGAGGGGCTTTTTCTATCCTTGCTTACCACTACTGCTGATGTTGAATGAGGATCGTTCGGGTCTCCGTCTGTCCGGTCTGTTTATCGGTGATCTTGATTCGATGTGTACCGTTTGGAAAAGAACGGGTAGGGATCGTCAGTCGGCCGCGGCCGTTCCATTGCCCCATTCTTTGCCCGGCATCATTCACCCACTCGACCCAATAACTCGTTTGTTTTTTGGAGAAGATCAGATTCACTTGATCGTGCGCGGGGTTAGGGTGGATCTGGCTGATCAGGTTGCGCGGACTTAGTGAACGTACAGGGGAATAGCTTGTTTTCCCAGAATGATCTATTTGTTTGATGCGATACTGCACAGCCGTCCGGATCGGACTAGGGTCAAGGAATGAGTAGTTTAGTTTATCTGTGCTGTTTCCTTGTATGGCCTGGGAGGACATAAACCCGATTGTGCGGAATGGTTGATCGTCGCCGTTGTTTTTTCTTTCAATTTCAAATCCTTGGTTATCGATCTCTGTTAATGTGTTCCATTCCAGTAGAGCCTGATCGCCAGACCATCTGACGTTGAAATCGCCCAGTTGTACAGGCAACGGTGCACAGTTATTATCTAGCCGGGCAAGGGAGAGGTTGTCGCGGGTGGGACTAGAAACAACAATCCAAAGCGCTCGATCTGCTTCCGGTTTTTGATTAGAGTAAGGCAGATATCCCAATACCTCGGAGCTGAATGTATAGTTGTTTGCGCTGTTCAAGTTGATATTATTGCCGCTGGCAATTTCAATATTGTCTTGTGCGGCATTATAGATACCATCGCCGTTGTCGATATATACTTTGTAATTCACTGTCAGGCCATCCGGATCGATCGTTCGGATCTGAAATCGATATTGGCGTGGGGTTTCACAGATAAGAAAGCCTGTGATGCGCGGGTCATTTGCGAAAAAATTCAATCCACGGGAGAAGCAGTGTACATTTTGCGCATTTGCTGATTGGCTCTGCCAGACATCCGCTGTGAATTCTTGCGCTATTCCACAACCTGTTTGGCTGTTGATGGTGATGTTTCGGATGGTAAATCGATCCGACCCGGCCACAGAACCCACACTTTTAGCAATCGAAAGTCCCGTGAACTTGAAATTTGCAACTGTTGGGTAGGGACTGTAACTATTAAGCATATACAAAGACCCACCGAAGTGGTAAAATCCAAGCGTAGCTACTGCATTCGCTAGTTGTGTCAGATTGGGTGGATTGTTGTAGGTGAGGGTCGGATATTGTGCATTCGGCCAGATATGCACATAAACATATTTTCCACCTGAGTTGGCATCCATGTCAAAGTATAGATCGAAGTTGATATCGCATCCACCACTGGTCGTATTCGGAGTGCTGCTGTTCAGTTTTACTGCTGGGCTAAAGATGGTACACTGCGAGTGGCTGGTGGTTCCGCTGGATAAAACCAGCGCGAACATGAGGGTTGCAAGTTGTGTGCGCATTGTATTTAGTTGTGGTTAACAGATTCAACCACAAATAAATCACCGCGCAGGTGCTCAATAAATGATGAACAGGATAGAATGGAATGATGGGTATCAGTTACCCCAGCGATACGTAGCGTGCTTGAGTCCGGCCAGGTCGAGTACACGGTCTACGACAGTAGCAGCAATTTCTTTCGGGGTTTTGGGTAGGCTGTAGAAAGAAGGGGTAGCCGGACAAATAATTCCACCCGCCAATGTCACCGCTTCCATATTTCGAATGTGAATGAGGTTGTAGGGTGTCTCTCTGGCAACCAGTATCAGTTTGCGTCGTTCTTTTAGGATCACATCAGCGGCGCGGGTGATCAGGTCCCCCGATACACCATTAGCAATACGACCCAGCGTACCCATGGAGCAAGGAATCACGATCAGCGTATCGTATTGACCGGAACCGGAGGCGATGGGAGCGGAGAAGTCATGTGTATCAAATGTTCTCACCGGAAAATCTTTCCAGGTTTCAGTGCCTAATTCTGTCCGCCATACCTCTTTTGCATTGGTGCTCATCACCAGCGAAATCTCCTGCACCTGTTCTTTTAGGGCACATAGTTTTTGCAATAGGTCCTCAGCATAAATGGATCCACTGGCTCCGGTAATGGCTACGGCGATCTTTCTCATGTATAAATAACTAAGAAATGGGCGGGAAGTTCAATAAGTATTCAGCAAATCTATTTCTTCTGGCGGTTCCATGTTCGGGCGTTACCCACGCATCCAGTTTTGCAGGAGATGCTTGCCAAATGAGGTCATGACGCTCTCCGGATGAAACTGAACACCCTGCCAGGGGTTTGTTCGATGGGCCATGGACATGATCCGTCCCGCCGTATCCATGGAACTTGCTTGCCAGATTTCAGGTAAACTTTCTTTTTCAACCATCCAGCTATGATACCGGCCTACCCGGATATCGCCTGGTAGTCCTTCATATAATCCGAGCCGATCACCTGTTCCAAGGATCTTTATGTCGGTCTCAATACCATGTTGTACATCTTTCAGTTGAAAGAGCCTTCCCCCACTATGTACGGCAAGTGCTTGCATGCCCAGGCATACGCCTAATACGGGCATATGTGATGGTGTGGCACGGATCAGTTCCATCAGGCGGCCTGCTTCTTGTGGAAGGCCCGGACCCGGTGAAAGTACCAGGCGTTCAAAGTCAGTAATTTCTTCAGGCGCCACAGCGTCATTCCGACGAACCTCAATGAGCTGATCGGTCACCGACTCAAGCAGGTGTACAAGGTTGTACGTGAAAGAATCGTAATTATCGACAACGAGGATCGGTTTCATGTCTCAAAGGCAAAGATATTCAGGAAGGCTTGGTGATGCTCCCTGCTCTCTCAGAAAATGCCTTTTTGCTGTACATTTGCATCATATTTCACCTAATCCTACAGTATGGCAGACCTTTTTGAAAGATTACTTAAGAATCAGGGGCCGCTTGGACAACACCGTGAGCGAGCACATGGATATTTTGCCTTTCCCAAGTTGGAGGGAGAGATCAGCAGTCGCATGAAATTCCGGGGTAAAGAAATGATTGTTTGGAGCCTGAATAACTACCTAGGTCTGGCCAATCATCCCGAAGTCAGAAAAGCGGATGCAGACGGTGCTAAGGAATTTGGATTGGCGTATCCGATGGGTGCTCGAATGATGAGTGGTAACAGTAACCAGCATGAGCAATTGGAAGCTGAATTGGCGGCTTTTGTCGGTAAGGAAGATTCGGCGCTGCTCAACTTCGGATACCAGGGAATGGTCAGCATCATCGATGTACTTTGTAGTCGTCATGATGTGATCGTTTATGATGCGGAGAGCCATGCCTGTATCATCGACGGATTGCGTTTACATCCCGGACATCGTTATGTGTTCAAGCATAATGATGTGGCTGATTGCGAAAAGCAATTGCAACGGGCCCAGGCATTGATCGATAAGCAAAAGACCGGCGGTATTCTTGTGATAACTGAGGGCGTGTTCGGAATGGCAGGTGATCAAGGAAAATTAACGGAGATCGCTGCGCTGAAATCAAAATATGAGTTCCGCCTGTTGGTGGACGATGCACACGGATTTGGAACCTTGGGCAAAACCGGTGCAGGTGCCGGTGAGGAGCAAGGATGCCAAGATGCGATCGACATTTACTTCTCAACCTTCGCGAAGTCTATGGCTAGCATCGGGGCGTTTGTTGCCGGTGACAAGAAGATCATCGACTACGTTCGTTACAATATCCGCTCCCAGATATTCGCCAAAAGCCTGCCCATGCCCCTGGTGGTGGGCAATCTCAAGCGATTGGAGTTGTTGCGTAACCATCCCGAATACAAAGACAAGCTTTGGAGTAATGCCCGCAAATTGCAAGACGGCCTGAAAGCTCGTGGATTTGATATTGGTAAAACCGATTCAGTGGTAACCCCAGTTTACATGCATGGCGGTGTAGAGGAGGCTACGGCCATGGTAATGGACCTGCGGGAGAACTACGGGATCTTCGCCTCCATCGTAGTATATCCGGTTATCCCCAAAGGGCACATCATCTTCCGCTTGATCCCCTCTGCCGTACATACCGACGAGGATATTGAATTAACCCTCCAGGCGTTCTCGGACACCAAGAAAAAGCTGGATGCAGGTGTTTATCGCGTGGATGCCATCCCGGCTATGGCTGAAAAGTCCTGATACGGTTTAACAGAACCTTCTACAAGCCATCGATTTTCGATGGCTTTTTTATGCCCCCTGAAGAGCAGATTGAGTTATTTTTATCCTCCAAATCAGTATATGCGCAAACAGATTGTACCCCTTTTAAGCCTGCTACTATTTTCAGGTCAGTTATTGGCCCAGACTAAGTCCATCACCCTGGAGGACATTTACAAAAAAGGCACCTTCCGGGGCGAGTTCGTGCCTGTCATATTCGATAGCACACAAAAAGAAGCGGAATTGCGACTAGACGGGGTAACAGATGTGAACGGTAAGCCTTTTGGTCAACCTGAAAGCTCGGTTGCTTCACCCGCTGATGGAAAACTCTACCTGTTGCGTAAAGGGACAGAGTCTATCTACCGTCGTTCCTCCAAGTCCTGGATCTATCTATATGATACGGTGAGCCGCAAATTGACTCGCTTAGCGGAGGAGAAAGTCCTTCACCCCAGCTTTTCACCTGATGGAAGCCGCATCGCCTACGTGATGAGCAACAATTTGTATGTATATGAGGTGAAAAGCGGCTCAACGAAAGCATTAACGACCGATGGTGTGTGGAACAAGATCATCAATGGTAATTGTGACTGGGTGTACGAGGAAGAGTTTGAGTTCACACAGGCCTATGCCTGGAGCCCCAAGGGGAGTTTCCTGGCCTATTATCGTTTTGATGAGTCAAAGGTGCCGGAGTACAACATGACCATCTTTGACAATGGGTACAATAAGGATTATCGCTATAAATACCCGAAGGCAGGTGATGCGAATTCAACTGTGCAGATCCTGATACATGATTTTACGCAGAACAAAGTGGCGAAAGCTCAATTTTCGGAAGGGGATGTTTATATCCCGCGGATCAAATGGACACAGCAGGATAGCAACCTGGTTGTTTTTTGGATGAATCGCTATCAAAATCATTTGCAGCTGTTGTCGACTTCCGCCACTACCGGTCAGTCAAAAGTGCTCTATGAAGAGCGTAATAAATATTTTGTTGAGATCAACGACGATTGGCAGTTTTTGAAAAATGGCAAGCAGTTGCTCTTCACCAGCGAGAAGGATGGGATGCGCCGATTGTATGTGTTACAAATGGACAATGGTCAACTCACCCCGCTCAGCCGCCCCGATGCAGAAGTGGCGGAGATCAATGCGGTGAATGAGGCTGGGAAGCAGGTGTTTTATACCTTGGCTTGGCCTCGTCCGATGGACAGGAACTTGTTCGTGTCTGATTTTTCCGGGAAAAAATCGGCTGCCTTGACAACTGACTCGGCCTGGCATCGGGTGGAGCTGAATGACGACTTTACACAATTCTTTGATTTTCGATCCACCATCAACGAACCGAATGTGGTGACAGTCCAGAAAATATCACTCGACAAGAAGAAGGGCTGGAAAACATCTCTGATTCGCACCGTTTCGGAAAGTGCTAAGCTGCGGACAAAACTCGCTGAATATGGATTCGGACAATCTGCATTCCTCCGTATACCGAACTCAAAAGGGGATACGCTAAACGGATGGATGTTGAAGCCATCGAATTTCGATCCCTCCAAAAAATATCCGGTGCTTTTCTGTAATTACGGTGGACCGGGTTCACAGCAAGTTGCCAACCGTTGGGGTGTGGTGAGTCCCTGGCATCAAATGATGAGTCAGAAAGGATTCATCATTGTTAGTGTAGACAACACCGGCACCGGCTACAGAGGAGAGGAGTTCAAGAAGAAGACGTACCTGCAGTTAGGAAAATTCGAGATCGAAGATCAGATCGATGCGGCATTGGAGCTGGGTAAACTGCCATTTGTTGATAAATCCAGAATCGGTCACTGGGGTTGGAGTTATGGTGGCTTCATGAGCTCACTAGCCATTACCAAGGGAGCGGACGTGTTCAGTGCAGCAGTTGCGGTTGCACCCGTTACGAGCTGGCGCTATTATGATAATATCTATACGGAGCGCTACATGCGCACGCCACAGGAAAATCCCAAAGGGTATGATGATAACTCGCCGATCAACTTCACCAATCGCATCAAGGGTAAGTATCTGATCATACATGGAACTGCGGATGATAATGTGCATTTTCAGAATGCTACCCAAATGATCACCTCCTTGGTGAAAAGTAATATTGATTTCGAGAGTATGTATTATCCGAATAAGAATCATGGTATCAGCGGTGGTATGGATAATACGACTATGCATCTCTGGCATAATATGACCCAGTGGATCGAAAAGAATCTCGGTGGGCAGATAGCTTCCCCCTCAGCCGAGGTGGTTGTGACAGCGCCAAAGGATACAATGTGTCTTTTGACAGGAAAAGGCTTTCAGCTTCCGGATAGCACTTCGGTTTTTTTGATCAAAAATGGTGATCAATCGCCCAGTCAGGAAGTGAAAACAATGGGTGGGGGTTTTGCCTTCACGATCCCGATGGAAGATGCCAATCTTTATTTTTTGCAGGTTGGAAGTCAGAATCGACCGATCGAATTGTTTCTTCAGCCGGGAACTGTGAGTGTTGAGCCATCTGCGGGAAAGCCAAATGAATATGAGGTGAAGGGTTCTCCGGCGCATTTGGATTTTCAATCATTCATCAAGCGATTCTTGCCCATCGTTCAACAGACCAATCAGTGGGCCGGCATCATCAATACCACACAAAACCCCGCACAACGCGATAGTTTGATGGCTCTTTATCAGACCTCGCAGACGAATATGCAATTACTGATCGATTCGATCATTGATGCCAATCCGAACTCACCTGTTGCTCCTTTTATATTGTCTGCGACCTATGGATTCAGTCAAGATCCGGTCGTTCTGGAGCGTAGGTATAAGAAATTATCTCTGGCCGGTCAGCAGTCGACCATCGGTAAGCAATTATTGACAATGATCGAGGATAGTAAAGTGGGAGCAGTTGGCAGCATGGCAATGGAATTCACACAGGACGATGTAAATGGCAACCCGGTTTCCCTTTCTTCCTTCAGAGGGAAATACGTGTTATTGGATTTCTGGGCCAGTTGGTGTGGTCCCTGCCGTTCGGAAAACCCCAATGTCGTTGAGAACTATCAGCGCTTCAAGGATAAAAATTTTACGGTGCTGGGTGTTTCATTGGACCGACCCGGTCAGAAAAATCGTTGGCTTGAGGCCATCCAGGAAGATAAATTGACTTGGACACATGTCAGCGATCTTCAATTCTGGAATAACGCAGTAGCTAAGCAATATAAAGTGCAAAGCATCCCTCAGAATCTATTGATCGATCCGAATGGGGTGATTATTGCGAAGAATCTGCGCGGGGAAGCGTTGGGACAAAAGCTGTGCGAAGTATTGGGCTGTAACTAACGAGAAAGGCCCAACACATCCTGCATGGTATAAATGCCGGTTTTTCCTTTCAGGAATTTTGCTGCCATCACGGCTCCTGTTGCAAATCCTATTCGGTTATGCGCCGTATGTGTGAACTCTATTGAATCAATGTCCGATTGATAAAGGATCTTGTGTATGCCCGGCACCTTGTCGATTCGCTTGCTGATGATCTCCAGTTCATCTGATTGGGTTGTCGGCTGATTTACCCAATTCTTTTTAGCGGAGTTGTTTGCGATCAACTGTTCGGCAAGTGTGATCGCTGTTCCGCTGGGGGCATCTTTTTTTTCCGTATGATGGATCTCTTCCAGCAATATTTTGTATTCATCATGTGGGGCCATCAATCTAGCGAGCTGTTTATTGAGTTCAAAAAACAAGTTGACACCCACACTGAAATTACTGGCATACAAGAAGCTGCCGCCCAGCGCTGTGCAACGGCTTACGACATCTTCCCATTGATTCAACCAGCCGGTGGTACCGCAAACTATCGGTACACCCAGTTCAAAGCATTTTACGAGGTGGTGCGGAGCAGACTCTGGTGCGGTGAATTCGATGGCTACCTCTGCTTGTTTCATCTCTGGAGCCTGCCATCCTTCGGGGTTGTTGGCGTCTATTCGTAGTATGATTTCGTGGCCTTGCGTCATGGCGACAGACTCAATGGCCTTGCCCATTTTACCATAACCGATAAGGGCGATTTTCATGGCTTATTATTTTCCGATTTTTAAGACGACACTGAGGCCGCTGGTTCCGGCCAGTTGACTCCTTCCGGGTTTGAGTTGAAGCGAGAGGTCTGGTCCCACATCGAAACTCTTGAGGTGGGCATCGACTGTAGCATCTACAACATTCAGTCCCCAAAGAAGCAAAAAGAAAAGAACTGAATAATCTATATCACGTCGAAACTGGTCGCGGTAATAGCGAAGTGATTCTTCGTCCAATGGTTTCATCAGCGGATTGATCTGGTCGAACAGGGTGGAATCGGTAAAGTTGACGCGCATGTTGTATTTCACGCGGTAGGCGAATCGGGTGTCTTTGTAATTGTTCAGATTATACACGAAAACACCTGCGCAGGTGCCCAGCGCTCCATACACGATCGGCAGTTTCCAGTATTTTTTATTGTAGATCTG
>CANGWB010000026.1 GCA_947457465.1 Chitinophagaceae bacterium
TCGATGAATTTGATGCAGCGAATGAACGGGGCTTGTTTGAGTTAGTCAGATTGTCAAATCAGTGGGCCCTTCCAGGAGTAGATATGCTGAATTACTACACACAGCGCATTCATTATAGACTTGATGATCAAAAAAAGAGTGGAATGGATCGATTTCTGTCAATGATCCAATCAGTCCCCCTTCCGTAAACAGAATATATTCAATTGTACATCATAGGGCAATTCCCCCGATCGTTTGGGTCGGAAAGGGATCGGATGAACAGGCGCTGCCTCGCGGATATAAAACTTAAATCCGGCTGCACGGACGATATTCAGCATCTCCAACAATTCATCATTTTGTTCGAATCGTCCGTGATATTCCAAGAACATTCGTTTCACCTGGTGTAGTGAATCGGCTGAATCCTTGATCACTTCATATTCAGCGCCCTCGATATCTATCTTAAGAAAGTCGACAGGACGATCCAACAGATTTTTTAATCGAACTGCTTTGACTTTGACGCCCCCGTCGTTCATTTCAGGGTTGATGCTGCTCCCCATACTACCGGCTGATTCAAACATCAGTATGGAATCATCTTTCCATATGGCCGCTTGATGTGCTTCTACATTTTGAAGGCCGAAAGACGTTATGTTCTTTTGAAGCAAACTGAAATTTGCGGGGTCCGGTTCAAACGCTTCTATTCGGGCAGAGGGACAGATCTTTTTCAGATAGATTACACTCAGACCAATATTAGCTCCGCAATCGATCACGTAAGCATTTTCGGGTAAGGTCTGATCATAGATCTTCTCAGCAAAAATTTCCTTTAACCCATGCATCAATTCTGAAGGAGAGGTGAACCAAAGCGGGTGACCGGCAATGCGCCAATTCCTTAGCTTTCCTTCCGGTAGGTGCTTCAGTGCTTTCACTTGCCATACGTTGAGACCCATTTCGGCGTACGGATTCGTAAACGTTCGTTTGGCAAGCGAACGGGCTCCCTCCTGGAGGTTATGGATCAGACTTTTGCGACTCATGGCTAAGGGCGTGAAAGTACGAAATTGAATGATTTGCTCTACCTTGCTCCCCATGATCTCGCTGGTGGTTTGTTCCATACGTCCCGAGCAACTGGTAAGACTCAAAGAGTCTGTTGCCAACACGATCGGGGTACCGCATGAATGGATCGTGATTGATAATCGGGGATCTGGCAAAGGCATCTGTCAGGCCTATAATGAGGGAGCTGCAAAAGCCCTATTCCCGTTTATACTTTTTGTTCATGAGGATGTGACATTCGATCAGCCGGGCTGGGGCGAAAAAGCAATTACCTATTTCACTAACGATGCAGAGCTGGGATTAGTAGGTGTGGCCGGTTCAACCGTAAAGTCAAGATCTTTCTCCGGTTGGTATACCGGTGATGCACGATATGATCGTTATCAACTTCGGCATGCAGGTCCAAGTCAAGTTGAGGACCTAGATCAATTACCCGATCAGTCCACAGCAGTTTTTCCGGTAGTCTGTCTCGATGGCGTTTTTATGTTGATGCGAAAATCCGTTTGGGAGTTGATACCATTCAATGCCCAAACCATAAAGGGGTTTCATTTTTACGACATCGACCTTTCGCTTCGGGTGGCGCAGCGGTTTAAAGTAGGCGTCATGTCTTCTGTAGGCTTGGTACATCATACGGCAGCCGGCGGTGACTATGGCACCCGATGGATTCAGGAGGCGATCGATTTTCATCGACGTTGGCAAGGGCAGCTACCTCGATCCGTTGGCGGAACAAGGATAAGTGAACTGGCAGTTAAGAGAATATGGCTCGATCGGCTGAAAGATCAGTCGATCGATTTTTGTGATCGGTTACGGTGGGTCGTATATGACCAGTCGTGGCGTAGACCCGCACTGCTCTATTCTATACTTAAATTCTTTTTATACCATCCGCTTCGACTTCGTTACATACACAGGTACTTTCGTAAATCAATGACAGCCGCTTGAAGCCGCTTATTTCCATATTGATCCCCGCCTATGAGCGCCCCGATTATCTGAGGCGATCGTTGGATCAGATCGCTTTGCAATCATGCAGGGATTTCGAGGTGGTCATCACGGATGATTCGGCAACAGATGTCATTGAATCATTTCTTCGCGAGCAGGTTTATGACTTCCCGGTTCAATACCGTCGAAACCTTCCGGCTAAAGGAACTCCTTTGAATTGGACATCTGGGATCGATATGGCTTCGGGCGAGTGGATCAAGATCTTGCATGATGATGATTGGCTGGCCCGACCTGATTCACTGGAGGAATATGTCCGGGCCACTCGACCCGAAATCGATCTGATCTTCAGCGGATATGAGGCTGTTTTCGAGGAAACCGGACGACGGGAGGATCGTACGATCTCAATGCATGCATTTGATGCGATCACTCGTAACCCCTATAAACTTTTTGCTAGTAACAGAATCGGTCCGCCCAGTGTGCTGATGTTTCGGCGTAGCATGACTGAGCATTTCGATCCTCAGTTGAAATGGATCGTCGATTGGGAAGGATATATCCGTATGCTACAGCAGCATAGGGCAGGCTATGTAGATCGCCCATTGATCTGCATGAGCTACAATGCCACCCAGGTCACTAAATCATGTCTGGGTAATCCGGCTGTTGAAATTCCGGAGGCACTTATATTCTATGCCAAGCATGGAGAGAAAACAAGGTCGTCTTGGGTAACCTATGATGCCTGGTGGCGACTTATGCGAAATCTTTCCATCCGATCGGAAGCGCAATTGATTCAGTTTGCAGCAGGGCGTCCGGTTCCTCCTTTTTTACTTCGTCTCCTGAAGCATCAGCTTATGTTACCTTTAGCTTTCAGGCGGATCGGTGTTTTATCTAAATTCGGCATGTTCTTATCCTATCTTGTTAATCGCTGATGGTTTCGATTATCATTATAAACTATAATACATATGGGCTGACCACAGCCTGTATCCGAAGTATTTATGCCCATACCAAACGTATTCCTTTTGAAGTGATTCTGGTGGATAATGCTTCCACTGAATGCGATCCGGATGAGTTTTCGTCAGCCTTTCCCTCGATCCGGTTGATTAAGAGCGATAAGAATCTGGGATTTGCCGGGGGAAATAATCTGGGCATTCAACATTCGAAAGGGGATCATATTCTGCTGTTGAATAGTGATGTTGAGTTGAATGAAGACAGTATCTCCATTTCATACGATGCATTTCTTCGATCCGATTCGGTGGGTTTTCTGGGTTGTCGGATGGAGTATCCATCCGGTCAAGTTCAATACACAGCCAGACGTTTTCGTTCCATCTCCTGGGAGTTGATGGATCTGTTTCGATTCATACCTGCTTTAATGCCCTATGAGAAGCGAGCTCGCCGGATGATGGGTAAATATTTTCGCCATGACCGTTCACTGGAGTGTGATTGGCTGAACGGTGCCTTTCTGCTTTTCTCCAGAACCTTGTTGACCGGTTTTCCTGCGCAACAACTAGATGACCGGTTTTTCATGTATGCCGAAGATCAACTGTGGTGTGAACAGACGAAGGAACTCGGTCTTCGGAATTATTTTATTTCCGATACCACGATCGTGCATGTGAATTCAGGCAGTAGCTCCATACGTAAACAACTTTTCAACCGATCAACTATGTTCCGTCATGAACTAGCGATCATGCGGCAAAGAAAAGGGATGGGGTTCTACTACGGCTGTTTTTATCTGATCTATGGGCTGAAGGAGCAAAGCCGAAATGCGATAAAGTGGGTCCTTTATCAGTTAACGGGTCGGTTGATTCGCTAACAGGGTCGGGATTTTCTGGATGATATTTCTCCAGTAATATTTTTGGTAATAAGGATCGGGTGTTTGGTGATGCTGATTGCAGGCTTCCACTACTTTGGAAGAAAACATATCCCAATCATTATCAGCCGTGATGATCAGTTTATCGCCGCATACAGCCTGATCGATGCCTGCTGATCCAGTTTGTGACGATACAACGGTGGTGCCCAATCCGATCGCCTCCACCATTTTTGTTTTAATACCACCTCCGCTAAGTACCGGATTTAAAAAGACATCAGCTGCCTTGAAATAAGTTTCAATATCGGGTACAAATCCGGCGTAAATGATATGCTGACTCCTGTAGGCAGCCAGTTCTGCATATTTACTAGGCAGGTTTTTCCCGCAAATGATCAAACGATAGGAAAACTCTTGGTTAAATTGTAGCTTCGGATTGATGTGGTTTAGCAGGTCATCCAGTGCTTGTTGGTTGGGTGGGTAGTTCAACAGCCCGTTAAACAGTATAATGTGTTCGTTCTCGTTAATGTTATGTCGTTCTCGGATGAGTTGTTGACACAGGGATCGGTCTGTTGGTGGCTCATGCTGCAGAATGCCCAGCGGCATGACATCACACACTTTTCGATCCAGCTTCCATTCCTGACAAGCTATTTCTAGGTCTTGCCCGCTAATGAAGTAGTTATAATCGGCCGAGCGAAGACAGGCTTTTTCATAGATACGAAGGATCGGCCACCACCATTTTCCGGTCGACCGAAAACGCTGGTATTCGATGTTGTGGCTGTGAACGATGGTAAAGAGATTGAATTTTTTTTGGATCAACCGAGCCAGCCAGTGATAGTATGGGTGGATCCAAATGATGCAATCAAATCGTTCACTCCGGATCAGTCGCCCAAGACGACCGATCAACCGGAAATCGATATATCGGAAAAACGAACCCGGCAACCAAGGCAATAGCTCATACTCCTTTGCCAGCTGAGCGTCATTCGTTTTTGTGCTGACTACCGTAAGTGATACTTCCTTTGCCAGGTATTCATTGAACTGAGCGATCGTCTTTTGACCGCCTGAAAAAAATGGCAGGTAAGGGTAGGGGGCTATGACTAAGACCCGCTTCATTCCGGTTTCATTCGTTGTTCAGTACGCCAGGCCATGAATAAACTGCCAAGTAGGATCAGTAATATCAAGGCCGAACTGGCATAGGAAATGTTATTGCCGGTCTTAAATGACTGGGGCTCGAATACGAATTTGATCTCGTGTTTACCAGCCGGAACCAGCATCCCTCTCAAAACATAATTGGTTTTGAAATAGTCAGTGGCCTTTCCATCGATATAAGCGTTCCATCCTCTTGGGTAGTGGATTTCACTGAATACGGCGAATTGGGGGGTGCTGGATTCAACATTGTAGACCAAGGTGTCGTTATCGATCCTTGCCAAACCGATTCGTGCAGTACTGTCGTAAGAGCTGCTGAATGAAGCCAACTTTTTAGGATCGTCTATCTCCACAATAGCTGAATCACGCAAAGGCATCATGCCAATCGATTGAAGGGCTTCCACCGGATCTTTTGTTATCCGTATGCCTTTGACCAGCCAGGCAGCACCAAGTGTAGTGGGGCGAAGAACAGCTGTATCAGCCCCAGTGAACGGACTTTGGCGTAACATGTATTTCGCATCTAGCATGTCCAGCACCTGTGAATTGATATTGTTAGACATATATCGGTCGATCAGGTCTTGATAGATCCGAAGCTTCGCCGGATGATAGCCACCGATGGATCGATGAAAATAGGAGGTGCGTGATTCGTTGTACGGATCGCTCAGCATGTTGAATACGCGAAAATGCGGATCCGAATCTGCTTTGAGTTGTTGATCGAGCGCGCTGGGATTGAAATTCTGAGTCTCATAGCTGCTGCTATCTACATACGCCTCTTCGCTCAGGTATTTTTTGCCGACAATAAACAGGTCTGCTGTAGATACGATAGCTAATATCCCCACAGCCCATACCGGCTTTATCCAATTCCGTGAATACAGGTACAAAACACCGAGTACAAGTACCAGGAATCCGGCATAACGCCAAACCTGACTCATGTACATTTCAGCACGGTCTGCTTTCAACCCGGATACGATCAGTTGATTGATCTCTTTTGAGCCGGAGGCATCAAAGGCAAAATCCATGACCTGCTGGTCAAAGGCTGTTCCATAATCCATGAACCATCCCATCAATAGAAACAGTCCCAGTGTACTGGCGCATATAATCAAGATACTTCTGAACTGTTTTTTTAGTTCATCCGAACTCGTTTTGAACAGAATCTGATGCAGTGCCAACACAGCAGTTAAAGGCAAAGTAAATTCCACGATGGTGAGTGCCATCGAAGGGGCACGGAATTTATTGTAGAGGGGAAGATGTTCAAATAGGAATTCATTCAGGGAAGGCAGGTACTTTCCCCAAGACAGGAAGATGCTGAATAGGGAAACAGCGAGTAGTCCCCAGCGGATCGGTGATTTGATAAGGACAAATCCGATCAGTGCGAGAATACAGGTGATGGCTCCCACATAGGGTGGGCCGGAGGTTCCTTCAACAATACCGCCCCAGTATTTTGGCATTTGACTGGCAATCTGCAGAGCATTGCTTTCCGGGATTCCTCTTTCCGTGAGTTTCGTGATCACATTAGAGCTCTCGCCAAGTGGTTCGGCACTGCTACTTCCGAAAGCGTCTGGCATAGCTAATACGGCTGTCTCTGCTTTTCCAAGGCTGTATCGGAAGGCATAGTCATAGTCCAGTCCGGTCGTTTTTGCCTTCGTCACAGTATCGCCATTGATCTGCAGGTTTTTACCCCCTCGCATGGTGAACTTACTGTATTCGGAAGTGGTCATCAAGATCAACGCATTACCGGCGAGGCCCAATACCCCGGCTCCTAATCCTATGGCCAGCACTCGACCAGTATGTTTCCACTCCTTGTTCTTGATCCAGGTATACAGATAGGCGAAGAAAATGGCGGCAGCTATCAGAATGGCGTAATACGTGATCTGGAAGTGATTCACTGCTATCTGCTGAAAGATTCCGTAGGTGGTAAGGGCAGTACCCAGCCAGAATCTTTTTTCAAAAAGAGCCAGGATGCCGGCGAACATCAGTGGCAAAAATGCCAGTGCCCACATTTTGGATTCATGTCCGGCGCCGATGATGATCGGATTGTAGGTGGAGAGCATGTAGGCTAGTCCGCCGAACAAACCGATCCAGGGAGATAGTCCCATGACCAGCGTGAGGATATAGAAGCAGAGGGCCGCCAGAAAAAGGAAATTCATCGGCTTTGGCAACCCGAGGGAGAGGATCTTTACGAAATTGGGCAGGATGGAGTCACCTTCCATGGCCACCTGATAATTCGGCATGCCACTGAACAGATTGGTATTCCAGAGCGGGAAATGCCCATTTTTTTCCTTGTATTCGAAAGCATTCTGGGCCATGCCTTTCCATCCAACAATGTCGTGTTGGTCGAGTACTTGTCCGTCCAGCACCGGTTTGCAGAATAACACAACAACCAGCAGGAAGCTTAATAATACCAAACCGTGTGGCAGTAGTTTCTTCGGAGAAAGCAGGGTCATGGGAATGAATTTGAGTCGACAAATTAATGCTTATTTTAGCCATCTTCTACGCATGTTTTCGCTTTTCTTTTTTGCCAGACTAACCTTCCTCACCGGCCTTTTTTTTCTGGCTTCGTGGGTGCTCTTGCTATTGGATCATGATCTGCCCGCAGATCTGGTTTCGACCGTTCTCACAACCGGATTCGGTTTGGGAGCGCTCTTATTCCCCCTGTTTAATTTGACTTGTTTGTGGCTTGCCCTTCGTGGGCAGCTAGGGTCAAATTCGACTCCGCGTTGGCTCATTCTCGCCAACCTACTGTGGTTGATCTTATTCATCACCTTCATACTTTATTTAAATGGTCCGAACTATCATCAACCATAAATCAACTCGCCTTTTTCTTATCCTTTCCGGATTTTTTGTCGCTAATGCGCTCATTGCTGAAATCATCGGTGTAAAAATTTTCTCACTCGAGAAGACATTGGGCTTGGATCCGTTAGGCATCAAGATCTTTGGAGAGGTGCTGGATGTTAACCTGACAGCGGGCGTATTGCTTTGGCCGGTGGTCTTTATCATGACAGACATCATCAATGAGTATTATGGCATGCGCGGGGTTCGTTTTCTATCCTGGTTGACGGCCGGCTTGATCGCTTTTGCTTTTCTGATCTTCCAAGGGGCCATGTGGCTGACGCCGGCTGATTTTTTTCTGAGTAGCAAAACCGGAAGCAATGTTCCCAATATGCAGGATGCCTACCGAGCTGTGCTCGGTCAAGGAGGCTTCATCATCATCGGGTCACTGACTGCTTTTCTATTGGGACAATTGATCGATGTATTCGTTTTTCATAAGATCAAGAAACTCACTGGCGAAAAACGGATCTGGTTGCGTGCGACGGGTTCTACATTGGTCTCGCAATTCATCGACAGCTTTGTTGTGTTGTTCATCGCCTTTTATGTGGGAACACGGGTCAATCAACAGGGTGATGATTTCGTTTGGCCACTCAGTCTTTTTTTAGCCGTTGGCATCGTCAATTACATTTATAAATTCCTGGTAGCAATCTTGCTGACGCCGGTGATCTATCTGGTGCACGGTTGGATTGAGCGTTTCCTTGGGGAAGAGCTGGCTACGGAAATGAAGCGATCAGCGATGGCAGACGAATGATGTTTACGATCGGCTTTTAATCAGGTCCGCCACGATTTTATCGATCGGTAAACTTAGTATCTCACTCGAGAAATCATCCCATTCTATGAATCGAAATGATTCTGTTTGCCCTGTTTTTGAGTAAGTATCCAGTTGTTCGGGGTCGAATTCAAAAGGGGTTTTGCGAAGTGGTACCTGAATGGGTTCGAGGGCTTTTACTCGGTAATACACGGATAGTATTTGATGCGTGGGGTTAAAAGCTGAACGTTGAAAAAAATCGGTCGTGTAGAGGTGGTCAAGGACTTCGATGTTCAATTGCATTTCTTCTTGGAATTCTCTTGTCAGCCCCTCGCGTAGTCCTTCCCCGAATTCCAGTCCGCCCCCCGGAAATTTAGTGTAATAGTTGCCCCGAATGTACTCGTCGCTGACCAGCACTTGTTCTTGTTCATCGATGAGCAGTCCGTATACGCGTACAATGATCTGACTCATGGTAGGTTGATTTCGCCTCGAAAGACGCGTTCGGCCGGACCGATCAATCGTATATTTTCAAATCGGATAAAATCCAACGTATTATAGGTAACAGCTAACGCTCCGCCTTTGGTATCAATTGTTGTGTCCCGGATGGTCTGATCCGTAAAGGCCATTGCCAAGGCACAGGCAGTCACGCCTGTTCCGCAGGAGTATGTTTCATCTTCCACTCCACGCTCGAAGGTGCGGACCACGATATGTGCCGGATTCGTGGTGCGTTCTACAAAATTTACGTTGGTGCCACCGGGTGCAAAAGAAGGATGATGGCGTAATTTTTTCCCGTCGGCATATATATCCACTTCATTCAGCGTTTCGACGAATTTGACCAAATGAGGCGAACCGGTATTCATGAACAGACCCAGCTCAGTTTGTTTTATTTGATCAACATCGTTCATGTGGAGACTGATCCGGTTATCGGGCAGTAGCTCGGCTTCATGTGGGCCGTCGCTGGCTAAAAAAACATACTGATTTTTTTGAATCCCGAGGTCGTGGGCAAATCGGATAATGCATCGGCTGCCGTTACCGCAAAGGCTGCCGGGGTTTCCGTCAGCATTGAAATATTTCATTTCAAAATCCAGTTCGGGATGGGTGTTCAGCAGCATAAGTCCGTCTGCTCCGATACCGAAACGCCGATGACAAAGTCGTTCGATTTGTGCTTGCGTCAAGCCAATATCTCCGGTGCGATTATCGAGGAGAATAAAATCGTTACCCGTTCCCTGGTATTTATAAAATTGCATGCTAGAAGTGATCGGAAAAGGTCTGTATGAATTGTTGGATCAGTTTTTCTACGGCTGCTTTCCCGTCTTTCGAGAACTCTTGTCTGACCCGGTTTGCGACAATGGCATTGACGGCCAGGCATTGATGTCCCATCAGTTTGCCCAACCCGTAGATCGCAGATGTTTCCATTTCGAAATTGCTAATGCGATGTTGTCCGTATCGAAAATCGGTGAGTCGATTCACAAAATGCGGGTTGCTGAGGCCGAGCCGAAGCACGCGTCCTTGCGGACCATAAAACCCGGGGCAGGTTACGGTTATGCCCTGATGAAAATTCGCAACAAAATGCTTAAGTAAGCTGGGCGCAGCACTATTGATATACGGGTTGCCAACTTGAGAATGTATCTGCGTGTGGGTGATAAATGACTGCAGCAGCAGTTGTTCTTCGCTATTCTGCTCCAGGCGATAGAAATTCAGGAGGTTATCGACGCCTAATCCGTGTGTAGAGGCTACGAAGCTGTCTACGGGAATATCGGGTTGTAACGATCCGGAGGTGCCGATGCGAATGATCTGAAGCGAGTTGAGTTGTGGTTTGATCTCACGAGTTTCCAGATCGATATTGACGAGCGCATCCAGCTCGTTCATTACAATGTCTATGTTGTCGGGTCCGATGCCGGAAGAGAGGACGGTGATCCGCTTATTGCCGACCCGTCCGGTATGACTGATGAATTCGCGGTGTTGTTGTTTGTATTCGATCGAATCGAAATACTTGCTTACTTCACCCACGCGGTCTGGGTCGCCAACCGTGATCACAGTAGGCGCGAGTTCCTCCGGGCGCAGGTTCAGGTGATAAACGGCTCCCCGTTCGTTGAGGATCAATTCGGATTCGGCAATACGGGGCATTTTCAATTGATTTTGAGGAAGGTCAAGTCAAATTTATGCTTTATTTTTGCATCCCTTAAGGTCCTGTGGCCGAGTGGCTAGGCAGAGCTCTGCAAAAGCTCCTACAGCGGTTCGAATCCGCTCGGGACCTCCTTCAAGTTTAGGGTTGAGTGTTGAGGGTTGAGAAAATAAATAGATTGTATTTCAACACTGGACATTCAACCCTCAACATATCTAGCATGACCAAAGAAGAACAAGATTTTGTTGCCTACTGGGCCGCCAATCGGGAGGGTAAAAAAAATTGGCTAAAGCAGCTTTATGTTGGACTACCACTTGCGCTGGTTCTGGTCATTGGAATCTTTGCGAATCTTTTTTCAGGATGGTATGGCAGAGCGCATATGGTCATGTTCCGCGAATCGGGCTCATTGATCCTGGTGCTCGTCATCGCTGCGGTCTCCATCATCGGTTTTTTGGTTGTTTTTTCTGCGCGTCACCGTTGGGATTTGCAGGAGCAGCGCTATCGCGAATTGCTGGATCGTTCACCTAATCAAAATCAAGTGTCATGAAATTTATTGTAGCCTCGATCGTCTCTCTTTTCTTATTCACCGGTTGTCTCAAGGATGATTCCTGTACGCCCAAAACCGTACAAAGTGAGACGGCTGCCATGCTGGGTTATGCCAATGCCAATGGGATCACACCCACCACGCATAGCAGCGGGATGCTGTATCAGATCGTGAATGCCGGTGCCGGCGCCACACCTACTGCCACGTCAACCGTGACGGTCCGTTATACCGGGAAGTTCATGGACGGCCGTGTGTTTGATTCCAACGCGACAGGCAGTCCCATCAGTTTTGGACTGAATCAGGTGATTCAAGGTTGGCAATTGGGATTGCCTTTGATCAAGAAAGATGGACTGATCAAATTGATCATTCCTTCCTCACTTGCCTATGGATGTGCCGGATACGGTTCCATCCCTGGGGATGCTGTGCTTTATTTTGAGGTGCAACTGATCGACGTTCAGTGATCCCTTTACGGTAGATTTGTTAAAACGCTTGCCATGCCTTACGAGGCGATTTCCATATTTGATATTTTCAAGATTGGTATCGGCCCATCCAGCTCTCATACGCTTGGGCCTTGGCGTGCCGCACAACGATTCTTGTCCGACCTGGATGAAGCGGGACAACTAACTTCCATTACTGAGTTGACGGTGGTGTTGTACGGCTCATTGGCAAAAACAGGCAAAGGCCATGGCACGGATGTGGCCATATTAATGGGATTGCAAGGAGCTGATCCGGTCACCATTCCCGTTGCCTCCATCGGACCTAGTGTACAAGTGGTTGAGCAAACGCACAGGCTTCTTCTTCAGGGAAAACACGAGATCAGGTTTGATCCAACGGAGCACATGCAGTTTCTGACCTTGGAAACTTTGCCATATCATCCGAACGGCATGACCTTTTTGGTTCGCTTCGACGATGGCCTTGAAACGGCGCGGACTTTTTATTCGGTTGGGGGTGGATTTGTGGTTGAAGAGGGGGAGGAATCTCAATCGGCATCCTCGGTTCATTTACCTTTTCCGATCAATACTGCTGAAGACCTGTTGCATTGGTGCATGAAGACCGGCCTTTCTGTTTCTGAAATTTCACTTGAAAATGAAACGGCCTGGCGCAGTGAGGCTGAAACACGGGAACGTGCTGAGCAGATCTGGTCCGTCATGGAGTCTTGCATGTACCGGGGGGTACATACGGATGGCATGCTTCCGGGTGGCTTAGAAGTGAAACGAAGAGCGGCTTCACTCAATAAAAAATTAATCGGAGAGGCAGCTTATAACGATCCGGCCTCCTGGCGTCGGGCGATCGCCGCCGGGGGAAGAGATTTTACGCGTACGTTGGATTGGGTAAGCTGTTTTGCGTTGGCGGTAAATGAAGAGAATGCATCCTTTGGTCGAGTTGTTACGGCACCAACCAATGGAGCTGCAGGTGTTGTACCGGCTGTTCTTCAATACATGTTGGTTTTTCATGATAACATTCCTGAAGATGCCACCCTTCGATTTCTGGCCACTGCATCCGTTGTTGGCTCTGTTTTCAAGAAGGGAGCCACCTTGTCTGCTGCCATGGGCGGGTGTCAGGCAGAGATCGGCGTATCTTCTGCGATGGCGGCGGCCGGACTGACAGAGTGTTTGGGCGGAACACAGAAACAAGTTTTGATGGCTGCCGAGATTGCCATGGAACATCATTTGGGATTAACCTGTGATCCGATCGGAGGATTGGTACAAGTGCCTTGCATCGAACGTAACACTATGGGCGCGATCAAAGCGATCACGGCTTCACAGTTAGCGTTACAGAGCACACCCGATTTTGCTAAGGTCTCACTCGATGCCGTTATCAAGGCCATGTGGGATACGGCCCGTGACATGAACCACAAATACAAAGAAACGGCAGATGGTGGTCTGGCCATTCATGTGCCGATCAGTTTACCCGAATGTTGATCAGGCCTCGTAAATTCTGATCTCGTTATACAACGTATCTCTTTCCACGGGAATACGCTTCACCTGTCGGATCAGTTGTGTTAATTCATCAGTAGTGAGTGTGGGCGATTGCTCTTCGGAGCCGGCCATGCTGTAGATCTTGGTGGAATCATCTATTGTACCATCCATGTCGTCAACTCCGAACGAGAGCGACAACTGCGCTTGTGTTCTTCCCAACATCGGCCAGTAGGCCTTCAAGTGGGGGAAGTTATCGAGGTAGATCCGAGCGATCGCATATAGGCGCATATCTTCTACATGAGAACTTTCACCTACATGGCTCATATCATTTTCCTTGTTTCGAAATTTCAGGGGGATGAACGTTTGGAATTTTCCGGTACGATCTTGCAGCTCCCGTAATCTTCTCATGTGATCGATTCGGTGCTCGTACTTCTCAATGTGTCCGTATAGCATGGTGGCATTGGAGTGCAATCCGAGCTGATGCGCCGTTTCATGTATGTTCAGCCAGCCATCCGCATCGACTTTATCGGCACAGATTTGTTCGCGGATCTCAGGATGAAAGATCTCCGCCCCGCCACCCGGTATACTATCAAGTCCGGCTGCTATCAATCGTTTCAGTCCTTCTTCCACACTTACTTTAGCCTTACGGAACATGTATTCATATTCAACCGCGGTGAAGGCTTTGATGTGTATGTCGGATCGGTGTGATTTGATGGCTTGAAGTAGATCGGCAAAAAAATTGAGATCCATTTTCGGATGCACCCCTCCGACGATGTGCACTTCCGTAACGGGTTGTCCGTCGTATTTCTTCACCTGGTCTACCATCTGTTGAATCGTCATTTCCCAGCCTTCTTCCCGATTCGCATAAAGACGGCTATACGAACAAAAGGCACAGCTGAATACACATACGTTTGTCGGTTCGATGTGAAAGTTCCGATTGAAGAATACTTTATCGCCGTGTTTTTTTTCTTTGATGTGATTGGCCAATCGACCCACGAGTCCAAGGCTTCCTTGCTCGAACAGCAGTATGCCATCTGCGTCCGAGATGCGTGTGCCATTGATGATCTTTTCAACGATCGGTTCAAGTAAAGCCGGTATAGGAGTCGAATGCAGCATGGGGATAAATTGGGTGGCAAAGGTACGAACGGGTACCGGCTTATTATTATCTTCCCCATTCAATCAAAACTGCTTTATGGATCGTTTTCAAGGACTGATCGGTGTGATCATGATACTCGGTATCGCTTGGCTGCTTTCGAGTGACCGGAAGCGGATCAATTATCGCCTCGTAGGCAGCGGTATAGCATTACAAACGCTGATCGCTTTACTGATCTTTAAAGTAGGACCAGTACAGTGGTTCTTTGGTCAAGTTGGAAAAGGGATCGGAAAACTGGAGCAGTTCTCCAAGGCCGGAGTAAATTTCGTCTATGGGGGTATCGCCACCATGGGCGGTGGAGGTGCACAGGATTACCGTGCGCCGGATTCATTTGTGTTTGCTTTCAACGTAACGGCTACCATCGTCTTGGTCTGTGCCCTGGTTGCTGTATTTTATCATTATGGTATCATGCAACGTCTGGTGGCCGTGATCGCTAAGGCCATGAACTGGGTCATGCGCGTGAGTGGTGCTGAAGCGCTGAGCAATGTGGCCAGTGCGTTTGTGGGACAAGTAGAGGCGCAGGTCATGATCCGTCCGTATTTGAAAGGGATGACCAAGAGTGAATTACTTGCCAGCATGAGTGGCAGCCTGGCTTGTATTGCAGGCGGAATCCTGATCGTATATGCGAATATGGGAGCTAAAGCTGGGATGGACTTGGCACCGACCCTGATCATGGCAAGCTTAATGGCAGCCCCAGGAGCCTTGGTCATTTCTAAGATCGTATTACCGGAGACAGAGGAAAGTGAAACTATGGGGAAGGTTAAGCTGGAAGTGAAAAGCAATTATGTGAATGTGATCGATGCAATCTCACATGGTGCAGGGGATGGTTTCAAGATCGCAATGAATGTGATCGCCATGCTGATAGGTTTCATCGCCGTGATCGCCATGTTGGACTGGAGCTTGCTGAAGATCGGTCATCTGTTCAATCCGGCATTTGATTTGAGTCTGAACTGGATCTTTGCCAAACTATTCTATCCCTTTGCTTGGGCCATGGGTGTACCCACAATCGATGTCGGGAACGCCGCTACACTGCTCGGACAAAAGCTGACTATCAATGAATTTGTAGCTTTCTCCAATCTCACCGGTAAGCAAGTTCCGATCCTGACTGATAAAGGGCTTTGGATCGTAAGTGTGGCGATCTGTGGTTTTGCCAATTTCTCATCGGTGGGTATGCAGATCGGCGGTATCGGCGCTTTGGCCCCTGAGCGCAGAGCAGATCTGGCGAAGCTGGGAATGAAAGCCCTCATCTGCGGTACACTGGCATCTTACTTGTCAGCTTCGATCGCGGGTATTCTATTCTGAGAAGGAACATATCCAATTAAAAAAACCGCTTCCTAAGAAGCGGTTTTTTCGTTGTTAACCCATCCAGAAGGATCACATGTTCGATTCGATCTTTCGGACAAAATTTGCCTTCGGCTGTGCGCCTACCAGCTTGTCGACCACCTGTCCGTTCTTGATGAACAGGATGGCCGGGATGGAGGTAATGCCGTAGTTCATGGAAACTTGAGGGTTATGATCGACGTTGACTTTGCCCACGTTCACTTTCCCGTCGTATTCTTTGCTGAGTTCCTCGATCACGGGACCGATCGCGCGGCAGGGGCCACACCATTCCGCCCAAAAATCGACAACTGTCAATTTATCGGATTCCAATACTTCTGTCTGAAAATTACCGTCGGTGTACTCTTTTGCCATAGGATTTATTTTTTATGAAGGAGGCAAAAATAGGACCAGTCTACACAAAATGCCAGCCTGTCAGACAAATGTGAACAACTCGCCCGTGTCACTGCATTTCCTTCGATCAGAGAGGCTGTACCCGTATCTGCCACTCCTGTCTTTCCTGGAGAAACTGGACCAATTCATCGTTCATCTCCAAGGGTTTTTCCAGGGTGCGCAGGGTGACTTGCTGTTTAGCTTCCAGGTCAACCAGGTGAAAAACAAGGGCCGTCTTTCCCGGGTGCTTTTTTCGATTTTTTTGCAGGAATTCGATCCATTCAGCCTTTAGACTGCCCGGGTGGGCAACGATGGTCAATTCTTTGGTTAGGGATTTTTTGACCGATTCGCCCAGCATGACTTGTTGCAATTTGAATTCATATTCCGCCCGGTTGAACCGTTGCTTTAAAAAGCCGGAAAGCAAAACGATGGTTCCTGTTTGCAACAGGGGGGTGAATCGCAGATAGTCTTCGCTGAAAAGGGGGAAATCGAATTTTCCTGAATAATCTTCGACCACGAAGCTTCCATATTTGTTTCCGTTTTTCGCGATCCGGTGTTGGGCATCTGTGACCAATGCCAGGAAACGAAAAGGTCTGCTGGGGTTGGATTGTTGTGCGATCTGGCTTCTGAATTCCAGAAAATCAGCGATCGACGATGTGTTGTAGTGCGTCAACTCGAATTGATAATGATCCAACGGATGACCACTTAAAAAAATCCCGGCCACCTCTTTTTCTCTTTCCAATTTAACGACCAGTGGCCAGGGGTCACATTCAGGTATTTTCGGTGGCGGCACTTCCATGGTGGGCAGATCGCCAAAAAGGGTATGACTGCTTTGTTGCTGTTGGGTGTTAACGATGTTCCCATACCGGATGATCCGTTCCAATCCACTCGCGGTTTCCCCCTCGGGGATGAAAAAGAATTGGGCCCGGTGATGTTCAGGAAAACAATCAAAACTTCCGGCGAAGGCCAGGCATTCCAAGGTGCGTTTATTCACCGTGCGTTGATTGATGCGTCGGATGAATTCAAAAATATCTTTGAAGCGACCACCTTTTTCGCGTTCCTCGATGATGCTTTGTACTGCGGCTTCGCCTACACCTTTGAGTCCGCCCAACCCGAATCGGATCTCTCCTTTTTCATTCACGGCAAATCCCTCGAGCGATTCGTTGATGTCAGGCCCCAATACCCGGATACCCATCCGCTTACACTCTTCCATGAAGAAGGTGATCTTGTCAATGCTGCCGGCATGATTCAGCACGGCGGACATATACTCGCCCGGATAATGCGCTTTCAGATAGGCGGTCTGATAGGCGACGAATGCATAACAAGTCGAGTGCGATTTGTTGAATGCATATTGGGCGAAGGCTTCCCAATCGGTCCAGATCTTTTCCAGTTTGTCGGCCGGATGTCCTTTTTGCGCAGCTCCTTCAATGAACTGTGCTTTCATCTTATCGAGAACCGATTTTTGTTTTTTACCCATCGCCTTACGCAGTACATCCGCATCTCCTTTGCTGAAGGATGCCAGCTTCTGGGCTAGCAACATCACCTGTTCTTGGTAGACGGTGATCCCATAGGTTTCATTCAGGTACTCCTCCATCTCAGGCAGATCATACCGGATGGGCGATCGACCATGTTTTCGGTTCACATACTCCGGTATGTAAGCCATGGGGCCCGGACGGTACAAGGCGTTCATGGCAATCAGGTCTTCAAACTGATCGGGCTTCAGTTCGCGCAGGTGTTTTTGCATACCCGGACTTTCGAACTGGAACGTGGCAATCGTGGAGCCTTGTTGATACAGTTGAAAAGTTTTTAGATCATCGAGTGGAATTTTTTCAATATCGATCTCAATGCCATGGTTTTTTTTGATCAACCGTAAGGCATCTTTGATGATCGTCAGGGTTTTTAATCCCAAAAAGTCCATCTTGATGATGCCGGCACTTTCGATGTCATTTCCTTCGATCTGTGTGACCCAGAGTGGAGAATCCTTTGCAACGGCCACGGGTATGAGTTCAGTTAGATCTTGTGGAGCAATGATGATTCCTGCAGCATGAATACCGGTGCTTCTGACAGAGCCCTCTAATCGTTCCGCTTCATGCAGTACTTTACCGGCCACACTCACCTTGTCATTGTAAAATTCACGGAGTTTTTTAACCAACTCCAATTCATCATTTGCCAGCCCTTCTTTCTCCTCTAAGGAGCTGCCGTCGTTCTTCGATTTGAGCGGGGCGTGCAGCAGCCTTTTCAATACGATGCCTGGCTTTTCAGGAACCAACTTAGCCAGGGCATTCGATTCGGCCAGCGGTAGATCCATCACCCGGGCAACGTCCTTGATACTCATTTTCGCAGCCATGGTGCCGTAGGTAATGATCTGGGCAACCTGATTTTTTCCGTATTTCTCGACTACATAATCGATCACTTTCTGTCTGCCTTCATCATCGAAGTCCGTATCGATATCAGGCATCGATTTACGATCGGGGTTCAGGAAACGCTCAAAAAGCAGGTTGTATTTGATGGGGTCGATGTTTGTGATCCCGATGCAATAGGCAACCACTGATCCGGCTGCTGAACCGCGGCCTGGTCCGATGAATACACCTTTCTCTCGTCCCGCTCGTATGAAATCACTCACAATGAGGAAGTATCCGGCAAAACCCATCATCTTGATGGTGAACAATTCGAACTCGATCCGTTCCCGAATCTCGTCGGTTATCTCCTTATATCGGTTAGCAGCGCCCTCATGGGTGAGGTGTTTGAGAAATTCCCACTGATTCTGCGACTCTGGAGAGACCGTGTATTTTCCAACTGTTTCCTCCTTTGTATGGATCTGAAAGCGTTTCTCGACCGGAAAATTCGGCAGCAGAATATCTCTTGTCAAGTTCAATAACTCGATCTTATCAACTACTTCATTCGTGTTGTCGATCGCTTCCGGCAGGTCATGAAAGGCCTTCATCATCTCCTGCGTATTCTTGAAATAGAACTGATCGTTCGGAAAAGCAAATCGTTTGTCCTTGCTGTGCACATCATCATCCGCGAAGTCGCGCAGGGCAGGGGTTGATTGCTTTTCTCCGGTGTTGATGCAAAGCAGGATGTCATGGGCATTGAAATCGTCCTGTTCTACATAATGCGAATCGTTACTCGCGATGATCTTGACGTTATACTTACGGGCGAGGCGGATCAGCTCAGCGTTGACCTTTTCCTGTTCGGCCATTCCGTGACGCTGCAACTCTACATAGTAATCGTCTTGAAATATATTCAGCCACCACTTGAATTCATTTTCTCCTTCTTCAGCACCTTTGGTTAAGATTGCTTGTGGTACGGCAGCTCCCAGGCAACAAGTGGTAGCGATGAGTCCCTGGTGATATTTTTTGATTAGTTCTTTATCGATCCGTGGGTATTTACCATACATCCCTTCGATAAAACCGAGGGATGTGAGTTTGATCAAATTTTTATAGCCCTCTTCGTTTTTAGCCAGCAGGATCTGATGGAATCTTTTGTCTTTTTGATCTTTTGTGTAGGTTTTCTGGAGCCTGGTCTCAGATACATAGAATTCACAACCGACGATGGGCTTGACTTTTGGTTTACCATTTTCGTCTTTGTGCCTGTAGGCCTCTGCCACGAACTCAAATACACCGAACATATTTCCGTGGTCACTGATCGCCAGTGCAGGCATACCGTCGGCGGCTGCTTTTTTGTAAAGGCTGGGGATCGGCGCGGCGCCATCCAACAAGGAGTATTGCGTATGAACGTGTAGGTGTGAAAATTTCATGGATGACTAACGTTGTTGCTGAGGCAGGGCGTAAAATAATCCAAAAGCCTTTCCGCCTATTTATTGTGGATATTTCCCTGCGCAGCCGGTTGCGATTTTCAGCCTTATCTGTTGGTTATCAAGGCTAAACAATCCTTAACATATTCTTTTCGGTTTCCTTCACCGATTCTTCTGTGCATTGACTAGTTTTGCCATCTTATTCCGACCCCCTTTTTCATCTCATGCGTTACTCTCCTTTTATATTGTTTTTGCCTTTTTTGTCGTCCTGTAGTTTACTGCGACCCAACACGGCGCAATCTGGAGCAGGAACTGTTTCTATGGCCCAGGCCATCGAGCAAAACCGGCAACCCAGAAAATTTCTTGATGACATTACGGTAACACCGCAAACGACACGGGTAACGTTCGTGGCGCAGGTCGATCAACAATCGGGTATGGGAAGGGGGCCGGCCCCTGTTTCTGGGAATACCGAGAATAGTGCTATCACGGCTGCTTCTAATCGTTCTGAGGGTATTAATGTTTCCGGACTGACGGGCATACAGCTCAAATATGCGCAGTTGATGAATGTGAACGAACGCTCCTTGCCGGCTTTGTCCTTGTTATTAGCTCTGGAAGAATGGTATGGTACACCCTATCTCTGGGGAGGCACATCGCATCGAGGAATCGATTGCTCTGCCTTTACGCAGGCCATGTACCAATCTGTTTACGGAGTAACATTGCCCCGTGTTTCAAGAGATCAGCATAGGGTCATGGAGCGGATATCCATGACCGATATCAGAGAAGGCGATTTAGTATTCTTCAATACCCGGGGCAAAGGTGTTTCTCATGTTGGCCTGTTTTTGGGAAATAATAAATTTGTCCACGCCTCGACCAAAAGGGGCGTCACTATAAGTGATCTCTACGAGTCGTATTATATCAAACGTTTTTTAGGGGCTGGTCGGTGGAAGGCCACGTCTAAATAGA
>CANGWB010000027.1 GCA_947457465.1 Chitinophagaceae bacterium
GGATTATTTTGATCGACTCCGATCTGTAAAAAAATCGATTCCCATTTTTCACGGATGGCCAGTATGCCCAATGGCATATCGATCACCTGCCGCATCAACGTGAATGGATACAGTGAAGCCGCAAGTTGAGGTTGTTCCAAAAAAATAAGGGACGACATGGAATGGCCTAAAAATAAACAACCTCTCGAAATGGAGAGGTTGTAAAAAAGATTCTGATATCTGATTACGCTTTTTTCGCGTACTTCTTTTTGAACTTGTCGATACGACCCGCCGTATCCACCAGCATGTTCTTACCAGTGAAGAAAGGGTGAGAAGTACTGGATATCTCCAGTTTGATGACCGGATACTCATTTCCGTCTTCCCACTTGATTGTCTCTTTTGAAGCAGCAGTGGAACGGCTCAGAAAACTATGTCCATTACTCATGTCTTTGAAAACGACTAACCGATAACTCTCGGGGTGGATTCCTTGTTTCATAACTGTATGATTTTTAAGGGGATACGGATTTTGCCGTAACCGTCAATGATTTGGGAGGGCAAAGATACGGGAGTGCGGCGGTACGCCCAAAAAAGGATCAATCCCTCATGTTCACGAACTGAAGGGGCATACCGAGATCGGCGGACCGACAAGCCTGTATCACGGCCTGCAAATCATCGATCTTTTTACCGGTCACCCGCACCAGGTCATCCTGAATGGCTGCTTGTACCTTTAGACCGGAGTCTTTGATCAATTTCACTAGTTTCTTCGCGTCCTCCTGGGCCAGTCCATTACGGACCTTTACGGATTTCTTCCACACCTTTCCACTCACCGCCCCTTCCTTGGAAAGGTCAAATGCCTCCGGGGCAATTCCCTGCTTATTGGCCCGGTTCACGAGCACATCCAAGAGTTGGCGCATTTTCATGTCGTCGTCGGTCTCCAGATTAAGGGTAAAATTCTTCTTGTCTAGATCGATCACCACATGACCACCCTTGAAATCAAAACGGTTCACGATCTCACGGCTGGTAACATTCACAGCATTATCCAACAATTGGGCTTCTACTTTACTCACGATGTCAAATGAGGGCATACAAACTGATTTTTACGAAGGTAGCAAGACTCTCGAGTATACGGCCCAATTGGTAATTTCGCACCTATGGAAAAAGCAATAGATTACCGGTCCGACACCGTGACCCGTCCCACCCCGGGCATGCTCGCCGCCATACAGAACGCCCCCGTTGGGGATGATGTGTTTGGCGAAGACCCCTCCATCAATGAGCTGGAGTCGAAAACGGCTTCCTATTTTGGATTTGAGGCCGGATTGTATTGCCCATCCGGTACCATGACCAATCAGATCGCTATCAAATGCCACACACAACCCGGTGATGAAGTGATCTGTGACGTCAATTCACATATCTATCAATACGAGGGCGGTGGTATTGCATTCAATTCCGGCGCATCCGTGAAACTCATCGAAGGCGACCGTGGACGGATCACGGCAAAACAGGTAGCCAACGCCATTCAACCTGATGATGTACACAGAGCACATACAAGCCTGGTTTCACTCGAGAATACGGCCAACCGTGGCGGCGGCAGTTGCTATCAACTGACCGAGATCGAATCCATCCGAAACGTTTGTGGTGAAAATGACCTTATACTGCACCTCGACGGTGCCCGTGTATGGAATGCGATCGTTGCCCAAAAAGAGGACCCAAAAGAATATGCCCGTCTTTTTCACAGTGCCTCCGTTTGCCTGAGTAAAAGTCTGGGTTGTCCGGTAGGCAGTGTGCTGCTGGGTGACCGATCCTTCATAAAAAAAGCCCGTCGCATCCGAAAGGTTTTTGGCGGCGGCATGCGGCAGGCGGGTTATTTAGCGGCTGCAGGGATTTATGCCTTGGAGCACCACATAGAGAGACTGTCTGAGGACCATACCCATGCTCAGCTACTGGCATCAGCCATTCAAGAATGTTCATTTGTGAAATTCCTGTTACCCGTAGAGACAAACATCATCATCTTTGAATTGATCGATGGTCGCTCTGCCCCGGAGCTGGTAGCAGAACTAAAAACTCAACAGGTTCTTGCCTACGCCATTGCCCCGAACCGAGTACGTCTTGTTACACACTTGGACATAAGCCGAGAGATGATCGAAACCACGATCAAAGCCTTTCGATCACTTCAATAAATTTGCCCATGTTCCCCTCTATCGATCCAACTTCTACTACCGCCTGGTCAACGTTAAAAAAATTATCCGGGCAAGGAAAAAAAATATCGATCAAAAAAGCGTTTGAGTCTGATCCCGCACGCTTTCAAAAAATGGCTCTCTGCGCCGATTCTTTAGTCTTCGATTACTCGAAGAACCGGATCGACGATGCCATTCTGAAAAATCTTTTTTTGCTGGCGAAAGAAACGAAAGTCAGACAAGCCTTATTAGCCTTGAGGGCCGGTGAACCGATCAATCGAACCGAACAGCGTGCCGTACTCCACCCAGCCCTTCGAAATTTCAGCCAGCAGGATTGGCGTGTAGAGGGGAAGGATGTGATGCCGGGTGTGATTGCCGTACGAAAACAGATGAAGCGTTTTTGTGAATCGATCCACAGTGGAAAGAGTAAAGGCTATACCAACAAAAAGATCCGAAGCATCGTTAACATCGGTATCGGAGGAAGCGATCTCGGTCCGCTGATGGTCACCGAAGCCCTTCGCCCCTATTGGATCCCCGGAATAGACGTGCACTTTGTATCAAATGTAGATGGAGCCCACATCAGTGAAACACTGAAAAAGATTGATCCGGGAACCACCCTGTTTTTGATCGCCTCCAAGACGTTCACCACCCAGGAAACCATGACCAATGCCCAAACCGCCAGGGAATGGTTCCTTAAAAAGGCTAAAGACCCAAAGCATATCGCTAAGCATTTTGTAGCAATCAGTACGAATAAGGCGGCTGTTACCTCTTTTGGCATCGACCCCAAAAACATGTTCGTGTTCTGGGATTGGGTTGGAGGCCGTTATTCTCTTTGGAGTGCCATCGGGCTATCCATCTCTCTGACCATCGGGTATAAACATTTTGAACAGCTCTTAAAAGGAGCAGAACACATCGATGAGCATGTAGTAGAGATGCCGGATAAAGAAAACATACCCCTGCTCATGGCCCTGATCGGCATCTGGAACACGAACTTCCTGGGTGCTGCAACCGAAGCCATTCTTCCATATGATCAATACCTGCATCGCTTTGCCGCCTATTTTCAACAAGGCAACATGGAGAGCAATGGCAAGTCGATGGATAGAAATGGCAAGCCCGTCAAGTACCAAACCGGACCAGTCATTTGGGGCGAACCAGGCACCAACGGACAACATGCGTTTTATCAGCATATACATCAGGGCACACAGGTCATTCCATGCGATTTCATTGCATCTGCCCGCCCCCATCACAACCTCAACGATCATCACCTTAAATTGATGAGTAATTTCTTTGCACAAACCGAGGCGTTGATGAATGGCAAATCCAAGTCGGAGGCCTTACAGGAACTGAAAGCAGCTGGTCTATTAACCGCAGAGATACAAGCGCTACTCCCCTATAAAGTTTTCAAGGGGAATCAGCCTACCAATACGATCCTTTTAAAGCAGCTGACCCCTTACACGTTGGGAGAACTGATCGCGCTCTATGAGTACAAGATCTTTTACCAAGGTGTGATCTGGAACATTTACAGTTTCGATCAGTGGGGTGTTGAGTTAGGTAAGCAATTGGCGAACCGGATTCTTCCTGAACTGTCGGACAATAAGCCCGTAACATCTCACGATGCATCTACTAACGGACTGATCAATACTTATAAAAGGTTGAGATAGTTTAGGGGGTTGAGCGGGTTTAGAGAGTTGAGGAGGTTGAGTGTCCTAAACTATCTCAACTTCCTCATCCTTATCAACCTCCTTAACTCTCTAAACTAAAAATGCCCCTCGAAAGAGGGGCATTTTCTATCAAGATCTTCGATTGATTATTGAACCAGGATGATTCCGGAGATCACCTTACCAGTGAACTGGTGTGCAACCTTAACTACGTAAGCACCTTTTGCAGTGGCACCGCCACCGAGGTTGAAGTCCATACGCTGATAAGGAGCAGATCCGCGAACCAATGTGATAGCGCGGCTCTCGATCACTTGTCCGAGCGGATTGTAGATCGTAATTACACGCTGCTCAGCCAAATCACCTGCGAAGTAGAGGCGAACCTGGAAGGCTCCGTTCACGGTTGGGTTCGGATAGATCCAAAGCTTGTCAGTTGCTTCTGCACCGATAACAAGTGAATTGGATTTGTTGGTACAACCATTTACATCCACAACAGTAGCCTGGTAGGTTCCCAGCTGGTCGATGTTCACGACTTGTGTGTTAGTCGTTCCGGCGATCGCGCCACCGTTGAGTGTCCAAGACCAACCGCCTGCAGCTGCATTAGGTGTGCTTGTTGCTGTAACGGTTGTGGTACGACCAGGCACCAAACGAACCACAGGAGAACTGATGGTTACTACAGGAAGTGGGTTAACTGTGAGGGTACCGACGTTAGAGGTTACAGATCCGCAAGGAGCGGCAGTAGCCACCACACGGTAGCGATATCCAGTCATGTTCTGAGTTACACCGCTGATGGTCAGGGTTGTGCTGGTAGCACCGCTAACAGCGCTCCAGGTAAGTCCGCCATCGATGCTACGTTCCCACTGGTAGGTGATTGGTCCACCACTGGTGACAGCCGCTGTGAAGGTTGTGCTTCCGCCCAAGCATACGGCACGCGTAGCAGGAGAAACCGCCAGTCCGACAACAGGGTTGGTTACGCTTACAGGCACTGTTGTAACAGCAGACTGACAAGGTGTAGGTGTGCTGAAGCTTACAGAGTAGTTCGTATTAACAGCAGGTCTAACATAGATCGTGGTGGCAGGGGCTCCAGCATAGGGGATGGTTGCAGCAGCATCCGTGAACATCGTATTCGGTGCCGCAGGTGATGCGGTCCAAACACCCTGTGCAAAGTTTGCAGCTACATAGGTGATCTGAATTTCCCAAGCGGTCAGGGTACCCAAGTCGCCAGGACCGAGATCACTCAATCCGAGTGTCCAGTTACCGTTCAGGGTGCTGAGCAAGGATGACCAGAAGCCGGTTGTAGAGGCGATCGGATTGAATGCAGTTGATACAGCATAACGATCAGCACGGAAACGACCCGTACGTGGTGCAGGCGCTCCACTCAATGGGGTAGTTGCGGTTGAATCGATCACGGTGTTAACGAAGTTGGCGGTGTTGTTCAAACCTTGTCCGTTATCCAACAATCCGACCAGGTTCAGGACCTGTCCGTTTGGAGCACGCAGATTCATAACCAAGTCTCCTGCCCAAGTATGGGTCATATTGAACTTGATGGCGATGTTGGTTACCAGTGAACCGGCAGGGATACCAGAAACAGCAACTGTGCTGGTGGTACCGACTGGAGTGTTATCAGGAATAGCCAATGGCAATCCGGCTGAGGCGGCCCAAACGCCAGTTGTTGGAGAGGAAACAGAGTTTGTCAGACTCAACGTCTGAATGCTTCCCGCACAAATAGTTGCTGAAGCAGGATTCACTACAGGAACAATTGCATTGACCGTAAGTGTTGCAGGGTTGCTGAAATCAACAGCAGTACAACCGCCACGCATCAATGCGCGGAATTGATATCCACTGAATGTGCCAGGCACGTTGGTCAAAGTGAGCGTGGATGTAGTAGCGCCGCTGAACACTCCACCGTTGGTCACATCGATCCAGGTGCCGGTGGCGGTGGTGCGATACTGCCAAGTGTAGGTTAGTAAAGATCCTGTTGCAGATACGCTGAATGTAGCGTTGTTGCCGCAAGTAATGCTAGTACTGGCAGGTTGCGTGGTGAACACACCGGTAATACAAGGCTGAATGTTAACATTGTAATCTTCAGTCTCTCCAAATGCATATCCTAGACAAGCATCTGTCGCTGCCAAGGCTCCGGTTCCGAAACGAACCCGAACACGCATCCGAGTAACGCCGGTCAAAGCTGTAGCAGGAATATTGATCGTGTTGGTGATGTTTCCTCCGTTTCCGGCATTGCTACCGACGTTCGTGTATTCAGCTGCATCAAACTGACCGTTTTGGTTATAGTCGATCCATACGCTGACATTTTCATTCCAAACGGTTGGTGTGTTAACCGTGATCGGGTTTCCTGCACCAGAGAAAACAGTCGGAGCCGCAACCGTTGTAGTATAGTTGGCATATCCGTTTGCAGAGCAGGTAGAACTGTTATCAAGTGTGCTCATACGTACACGAGTGATCACGTCATTATCGGTACAGTCAGAGTTCGGCGGTACGCAATAACATGCAGATGCTGGCGTCAGGGCTACCTGCAATGGAGTAGAGCTGCCAGTATTACCGGAACAAGTCACGTTACAGCGATAGAAGGTAGTTGCGGTGTGGTTGCGCAGCAAAGTGGAGCTAGTCGCACCGGGGATGTCTGTCCAAGGACCGGTTGCTGAGGCAGCAGATTGCCACTGGTATGTCACCCCTGTACCTGGGATACAGTTCTGTAAAGACAAGGAGAAGTTCGTTCCGGCACAAGCAGTTGATAATGTAGAAAGTGTATTACCTGGTACTGGAGTTCCAGCGCAAGGACCACCGGAATAATCAATTTGGAAGGGCATGTCCTGCGGTGTAGTGCTTGCTGCATCAGTCAGGTTGACCCAAGCGTTGGTTGCTAGGTCGCGCTGCTTGGCATTGTTCCCAGGCTGTGTGGTGGTGCCAATGACTGTGCTGGGCGGAGAGAAATTGCTGGCACCAGCAGTTACAGTACCTAACTGCCATTCAACCCAATAGTTACCAGAAGTCAGATTCAAACCAGTAACCGTTACTTCAACTTTCCAGACCTGGCGTGCAGTACCAGGTGTTCCGTTACCTATGCGGTACAGAGACGCAGATGATGAAGCAAGAAAACGGTTGGTGGTCAGATTACCCCAGATAGGTGTAGGACTTCCTACACTTGGGTCAGTATTATATACCTGAACACGAGCATCATTGAAAGGTGAAGTTGCCCCTGCATAGTTGGTCGAGTATGCGTAAAAGGTGAATTTGGATATATTCCACGATCCACAATTGATCGTGAAGTTATCGGCAATGGTCAGTCCGGCACCGATGTTCGCTCCGAAACCAAGTGAACCATTACCAACCTGTAATTCGCTCCAAGTGAACCCAGCAGGAGCAGCCGTACCGTTACTAGTGGTAGCACCGGTATTCAGGTTTCCATTCACATACGGTTGGGCTACTGCCGAACCTGTGAAAAGGATCACCAAGGGAAGAAGAAAAACTGTCAGCAAGCGAGAAAGCTGACGGCTCATAAGCGTAAAGTTTGGTTGCATAGAAACAATTTTAGATGTATGGCCCCTGACCGGAGCCCGGGCAGTATAAACCGGCAACAAATTAGTTAAAATATTACAAATATCAAAAAAGGGAGAAAAGCACAAAAAAGCCCCCCGATAATTCGGAGGGCTTTGAATATTAGGAGGTTAGGTCTTATCAATGAACCATCACCAGTCCAGATACCACTCGTCCGCTGTACTGATCAGCGACCTTCACCACATAGGCGCCTTTGGCTGTTGCGCCACCGCCCAGGTCAAAGTTCATCTGATAGTATGCAGGCAGACCAGCAACCAGTACGAATTCCTTGCTCTCGATCACTTGACCGATAGTGTTGTAGATGGTCACCACGCGCTTCTCGGCACGCTCACCGCTGTGATACAGACGTACCTGGAATGCTCCGCTGGTGGGGTTTGGATAGATCCACAAACGATCGGAACCTTCTGCAAAGATGGTCAGCGAATTAGACTTATTAACGCAACCGTTAACGTCAGTCACCGTTACCTGATAAGTTCCCAAGCGGTCGATGTTAGCCGTTTGCAAATTACCTGTACCAGAAATACCTGACCCATTGAGTGTCCAGCTGTAGCCGTTAGCGGCTGCTGGAGGGTTACTGCTGGCTGTCAGTACGGTTGTACGTCCAGGTACCAGTTTAACCATTGGAGATGCCAATGTAACCACGGGCAGCGGATTCACAGTGAGTGTTCCGACACCAGTTGAAACAACGGCTCCGCAAGGTCCGGCGGTAGCCGTCACGCGATAACGGTTACCGCTCATAGATTGTGTAACACCTGTCAAATTGAGGGTTGCAGATGTGGCACCGGAGATATTAGAATAGTTCGTTCCTCCGTCAGTGCTGACGGCCCACTGGTAGGTCAACGGACCACCACTGGTAGCTGTAGCGCTGAAGCTCGTAGATCCGCCTACGCATACGGAACGTGTGGCAGGACTTACATTCAGTCCAACAACAGGCTGAGAAACCGTAACAGGAATCGTAGCTACAGATGAAGTACAGCCACCAGGCGTGGTAAACTGTACAGAGTACGATGTATTAGTAGCAGGCTTCACATAAATAGTGGTAGCTGGTGTTCCAGTATATGGAACAGTAGCAGCCGCATCGGTGAACATGGTGTTCGGGGCTGCTGGGCTAGATGTCCATACGCCCTGTGCAAAAACAGGAGCAACATAGCTAATCTGAATTTCCCAGCTGGTCAATGTTCCAAGATCACCAGTGAAAATGTCACATATACCCAATGTCCAGTTGCCATTCAAGATAGCCAGCAGCGGCAGCCAAGAATTGGTAGTTGTGGGTGTAAGGGTTGGAATAGTGGCATTGAATTTGTCCGCACGGAAGGTCCCGGTACGTGGAGCAGCCGCACCGCTAAGAGGTGTAGTCGAAAGTGAGTCAATCACCGTATTGGTAAAATTCGCAGTGGAATTGTTACCATTACCGCCGTTCAACGCAGCGATCAAGTTCAACGTCTGTCCGTTCGGGGCTCTCAAGTTCATGACTACATCTCCCACATAGGTATGAGTCATCGTGAATCGGATCGCAACGTTCGTAACGATAACACCAGCGGGAATACCGGATACCGCAACTGAATTGGTGGTACCAGTTGTGTTATTGTCAGGTATTGACAATGGCAGACCTGCAGAAGCAGCGAAAATTGCAGTAGTTGGAGCAGATACGGAATTCGTGATGCTGAGAGCCTGAATAGTTCCATTACAAATGGAGGCTGAAGCAGGCGTAACGTTCGTAACCGGCGGATTCACTGTCAATGTAGCCGGCTGACTGTAGTCAAGCGCAGCGCAAGCACCAGAAAGCAAGGCGCGGTACTGGTAGCCACTGAAGGAAGCCAATACGTTTGTCAACGTCAAGGTATTGGTGGTGGCCCCTGTGTAGATACCTGTATTGGTCAAATCTTGCCAAGGGGAAGAAGCATTAACCCGGAACTGCCAACCGTAGACGGGTGCAGAACCATTCGCTGTCACAGAGAAAGATGTATTCCCACCGCAAGTGACGCTGCTGCTGGAAGGCTGAGTCGTAAATGTAACCGGCACACAAACCTGAATGTTAACTGTGTAATCCTCTACCTGTCCCCAGGTCGAGTTTCCGCAAGGGGTATTGTTTGGACCGAGCGAAGTGTCGTGCATCCGTACACGCATACGAGTATTTCCCTGAAGTGCAGTGGCAGGGATTGTAATGGTGCCGATGTGCGGACCGGCACTGTTGGCAGATGTAAACACAAGTTCACCCGGATCGGAGAAATTACCATTTTGGTTGAAGTCGATCCAGACCTGAGATTGGTCTGCGTCAAATCCGCCGGCTAGGTTGATGGTGATTTGCGATGTAGCACCGAGATAAGCAGGCGTAGAGATGTTCAGGAAGTTCTCGTAACCGGCGGTTGAGGTGGAGCTATTATCGATCTGGTTGTATCGAACCCGAGAAATCTTCTCAAGTGTTGTTTGGGTTGCCCCTGCCGAGCAATAACAATTCGTGGGGAGGTTCATGGCCACCTGGACAGGAGTAGAAGTACCTGTGCCGCCGGCACAGGTTACATTACAGCGATAGAAAGTGGCGCTGGTCTGACTAGCGGAAAGAGCTGCTTGAGTTGCTCCGGATATGTCAGTCCAAGGACCGCTCACACTGGGAGCAGATTGCCACTGATAGGTTATTCCCGTGAAGGGGAATGTGTTTTGTGTAGAAAGTGTGAAGTTGACACCCGCGCAGGCAGCTGCTACAGAACTCAAGGTATTTCCAGGTGCAGGAGTACCTGAACATGCAACAGCGGGTATAAAGGTCAAACTGCCAGTGAAAAAGCGGGGATTGTTGGTGGGAGCAGGGAAACCACCGGCGTAGCCAATGTTGAAACCGCTAATCTGAGAGTTACCTACCAGCAGATTTAGCCCGCTGGATGAAAAAACATTTGGAGTAACACCTGCTCCTGATCCAGAGCCACTATAACCCATACCTAGGCTGGATTGAAAAGCAAAACGATAGGTAGCCCCGGCGGGAATAGGGAAACTCAATCCGCTAAAAATCGGATTCACGCCGCTGGTGGTTACCGTTATGGGGTTACCCGTTGCAATTTGCGTCCAAATAGGCGTTGCCACATTGGGCGCATTCGACAGTGAGGTCGTAGTGTACCACAGCGTGGGAACGGTTCCATTATTGGCCGTGTTCAACCAATGGGACATGGAGTTTAACAGCACGGTGTTACTAGTTGTGTTTTCCACTACAAAAGTGATTACACTATTCACAGCGCCGAATGAGTTGGTACCCGTGTATCCAGTGCCGGAAGCTGTGGAGAGGGTGATCTGGGCACCTGCATGAAACATACTTAACAGTAGTACTGCAGATACGGTTACATTGCGAAGCAGGGTTTTGATCGATTGCATTTCGCTTGATTTAATAAAATGACTGATTCCCGGTTTTGAGGTCCAGGGGTTAAATAATTCCAATAAAAGTGAAGGGGGAAAAGTAAAGTTTCCTCATTCAGCAGGTTTTGGTTTGAGTAAAAATAACCTTTTCAGGCAAAAAAAATGCCCGGTAGGCATTTTTTTATAAAGGGTTGGTGCTGATTACCATTTGTCGACATCCTCTGCCGGGGCATCGGTCGATTCACCGGGGGTGGCGTGGCCACCATCGGTTCCGATTGACCCCTCTTCCTCCGGAAAATCTTCTCGGGAGAAGGCGTCAAAGTCAAAATCCGGCATGAGTTCGGTTTTGACATAATCAACCGCCTCATTCAAGCCTTTTACAAACTTGTTGAAATCCTCTTTATAGAGGAAGATCTTATGACGGTCATAACCATTGTCGTCAAAACGTTTACGGCTTTCCGTAATGGTCAGATAATAGTCATTTCCGCGGGTGGCACGAACATCAAAAAAATAAGTCCTGCGTTTCCCTGCACGGATTCTTTTGCTATAAATACTATCGGCTTTTCGTTCGTTGTTTTCGTACGACACGGCTCGTTCTTTTGGTTAGAAAATGAGGTAGACAAATATATCCTAAATTCCAAAAAATCCAAATCAGGATAAGAAATTGAAATCGGAGAGATCAACTCACCATTTTCCCATCTTCCAGGGTCACCATACCATCAAATCTGAAATCCGCCGGTACCCGATGGGTGATCAACACCCAGCTGCTATCTTTTGCCATGGAATCCAATGCTGATAAAATTCGCTTTTCTGTCTGCACATCTACCGCACTTAACGTATCATCCAATATGTAAAGTTCCGCTGGCTTCAGCAAGGCCCTGGCCAGTGCCAACCGCTGCTTTTGCCCACCGCTAAGGGTCACCCCCCGCTCTCCCACTACCGTCTGATATCCATCCGGAAACTGAAGTACCTCCTCGTGCAAACAGGCCGCCTTCGCTACGCGGATCAATTCATCTTCTGATGCATCTTGATTTCCAAAACGAAGATTGGCCTCAATGGTATCGCTGAAAAGAAAAACATCCTGTGGTACATAGGCGATACATTTTCGCAGATCGGATAATTCATATTCAATTAAAGCCCGACCATTGATCTTGATCGTCCCGGCTTCCGGATCATAAAAACGCAAAACCAACTGCGCCCAGGTCGATTTTCCGCTGCCGGTGGGACCGGTAATTAACCAGCGTTCCCCCTTTTTTATTCGCATATTCCAAGATCGTGCAGCTCGAACGCCGGTATCCGGGTAAGAAAAGTACACCTGTTCAAAATCAATCTGCTCGATCCGAGAAAGTGGATTTGTTCCATCGGATTTGATCGCAGGCTGTTGCTCCAGCAATTCGTCGATTCGAATTTGTGAGGCAGCTGCTCGCTGCGTCAGGCTAGCGGTCAAGCCGATCGCACTCACCGGAAAGGTGAGCATGTTGATGTATAAAATAAATTCAACCAGCGCATTGAGTCCTAGCCCCCCGCCTTGCATCACATATAACCCGCCCATGAGGATCGTCAACAGTGTACTCAACCCAATCAGCAGGGAGATCGAGGGGAAATACATGGCCTCCACCTTGGCTAAACCCAAGGCTGCTTTTCGGTAACGCTCGGCTCTTTCGGCGAACCAACCGATGACCGAATTTTCTTGTACAAAAGATTTTACCACCCGAATACCACTGTAGGTTTCCTGCGCTTGAACGGTAAGATCTGATAACGCCTCTTGCGTTTGTTCACTCAATCGGTTGATCCGCTCATTTACCCGATACATCAAATAGGCCAGTAGCGGAAGCGGACTGAGCACATACATTGTGAGCACCGGATCCCGACGCCACATGGAAATCACACAAAAAAGGATGATGGTAAACAGGTTGGCAAAATACATCAGAGCTGGGCCCGTGAACATGCGTACGCGACTCACATCTTCAGCGATCCGGTTCATCATATCGCCGGTACGATTTTTCTTGAAGAAGGCCAGATCCATTTGCTGGAAATGGGCATATAGGTCGGACTTCTGCGCAAATTCAATGTGCCGGCTCATAACGATCAAGGTCTGGCGCATCAGAAACAAAAAGAAGCCCCTTAGGATGGCGAGCATCAGAATCGTCAGCCCGCAAACAGCTACCACTTGCTCCATTCCCCAAGCTTGGACAGAGACCCAATCGGCAAAGCGCTGCACCAATGCATCATAGCGAGCCGGACGCTCAGCCGGTTGATAGCCCGGCAAACGCAACGTCCGTTGAACATAATCGACCACAAAACCGGTGACCTGCGGAAACAACACGTTGAAATAATTGGAAAGGGAAACAAACACCAAGCCTGCTATCAACCGCAACCTATAGCGCCAGAAATAAATTGACAAGGATCGTAACAGTCTGATCAACCGAACTGAAATTATTTCTTGATTAAAAATCTCCCAAATAAAAAAGACCCCGCCGTTGGCGGGGCTTTATTATGTTTTGCGGAGAGAGAGGGATTCGAACCCCCGGACCTGTTACAGTCAACGGTTTTCAAGACCGCCGCAATCGACCGCTCTGCCATCTCTCCGCCGCAAATGTACAGCGTCGGAAAGATTATTCAAAACAGGTTTAGAATATTAATACGCCTTCCCGGAATCCGGTGGTCTTGAGTGTCACTTTCACCTGCACCTTTTTACGGGCGATCAACGCCTGCTCCAGGCGGGACCGCAGCGACTCGTAAACCGATATGGGATAATAAATGCTAACCGTTCCATTTTCAGCGCTGGCGGCCTGCTGGATCTTTTCCGCCGCACTATAAAACACCAACTGGCAAGCGCCCGGCTTATTCCCGCCCATATTCAGTGCAACCAATATGCGCATCGAGTGCTCAAAACTTTTCACCGAGCCATCCATTACGTTTGAAGCCGTATAGGTAGTTTGTCCCAGTCCCACCACGTCAATCAACTCTACCTTATCCTCTGTTGGCTGCGCCGCTTTGAACGCACGCTTTTGCAAGGTGGCATCCGTCAATACGCCCGGAGTATTCATATCCACCTCCTCCCGCTGGGCCAACAACGAAAGTGTAGATCCCATCATTAATAACAACATGATTCTTTTCAACATAAAATGATTTTCGGCTAAGTTACTCATTTAAGTTTTTTATCGGGCTTCTCTTCCTTCAACAATCGGATGCGCTTCACATCACTTAAGGATACCTGCATGGGCAATTTTCCAATGCGAACCACGACCTGCTTACCCTTGAATTCCATCACCTGACCATGCCGACCGGTCTTTTTCACTAAAACCACATCCCCGATCGCCGGTTCTCCCGCCAAATCCTCATGCGGTGTTGCCATATCCTGCGCATTTCTTTCCTTGGAAGAAACCGCGCGCTTCGGAAACAATACCTGCCCCATTTCTTTCATGGCTTTTTCCTTGTCCTTGTTCTTTCGCCAGTCTTGCACCACCATACGAAGTGTTCGTTCCAGGTCCTTCAACTCCTTCCATCGCTCTGCTCCGATACGATTTTGCTCCCGTAAAACAGCTACCTCCTGACGATGCCTCTCCTTATCCATCACCCGCTCCATCTCGGCCTTGAGTCGTTTATTCTCAGCCAACGCCTTATTGAGTTCCTGCTGCTGCTTCTCTACATCGGCCAACTCTTTCTCGGTACGATGCAGGAGTTTATCAAGTCGCACATGATCTTCCCGAACAAGGCCTTTGGCCCGGTCGATCAAACGCTTATCCAATCCGATCCGCTGAGCGATGGCGAATGTGTACGAACTACCGGGCTTACCCACTTGTAATCTATAGAGGGGAGATAAGGTCTTTTCATCAAAGGCCATGGCTCCATTCATCAAGCCGGGCGTACGGCCCGCCATCACTTTCAAATTCAGGTAATGGGTCGTAACAACACCCATCGAATGTTTTCGTAAAAACTCCTGCAACATCACCTCTGCAAATGCGCCCCCCAGGTCGGGATCACTACCACTGCCCATCTCATCCACGAAGAACAGGGTTCGTCCATTTGCGGCCTCCAAAAATTCTTTCATGTGCAGCAGGTGACTGCTGTATGTGCTCAATTCAAATTCTAAACTTTGGGCATCCCCCATTTGAATCATCAACTGCTTAAAAACGCCCAACCGACTACCTGCAGCTACCGGCACCAAGAGACCACTCTGGACCATCAGCTGTATCAGTCCGATGGTTTTCATCGCCACTGTCTTACCGCCTGCGTTGGGCCCGCTGATCAATAAAATTCGATTCTCCTCGGTGAGGGAAATGTCGAGTGGAATAGTCGGCTTGCCGTTCGATCGATTGTAAAGCAACAACAGTGGGTGACGTGCTTGCACCAACTGCACACCGGCTTTCAGTTCAATTTCCGGTAACTGACCATCCATCTCCACCGCCAACCGGGCACGTGCCCGTATGAAATCAAATTGTCCGAGTATGGAATAATACGCTTTCAACAACGGCTGATAAACAGACAACTCAGCGGTCAATGCGCGCAAAATCCGGACCACTTCAGCCCGCTCCTCATTCTCCCATTCAAATACTTCATTGTTCAATTCAATGGTTTCCTCCGGCTCCAAAAAGGAAGTTCGGCGGCTCTCGCTTTCCCCATGTAAAATTCCTCTGACCACCCGTTTTTGCTCCGCCAAAACAGCTACCACACGCCGGCCGTTCAAAAAACTTTCCTCGATCTCTGCCAACCATCCTTGTTTCTGCAATTTCTGGACGATGCGCTCAAACACCGACCTGAGTTCCTGCCGCTTTCTATGCAGTTTTGTCCGAATCTCCTGCAAGTATTTTGATGCCTGATCCCGTACCTGTCCGTTCGGCTCCAATACATCATCGATCCTGGCAATGATCTTCTTTTCATATTCCGTATCGGACAGAACAGTTACCAAGGACGGGTATGCGATTTTACGTTCAGGATTGAACCAGCTATAAACAGACTCCGTATCGGTCAGCAGGCGCCGGATCTGCATCCATTGTTCGCCGGTCAGTACCGCACCGGATAGACCGAGTAACTGCAACTCCCGAAGGATCGAAAGGGGTTCTTCTGTGGGAAAGGCCAGACCCTGATCCAACAACCATTTGAACTCTTGGGTTTGTCCAAGCGCCAACCGAATGTGATCGATCTGGTTGTGTATGCGGATCTCCCGGGCACACGCTTTGGCCCATTCACCTCTACAGTGAGAAACCAATCGTTCTACCACTCGATCGAATTCGAGTTGCTGGTGTGCCGAAGCAGGAAATAGTCTCATCTTGTTAAATAAAATATCGTTCGCTCAAAACCGGCACAAAACTCGGATTTTTGCCCTCGTTATGAACAGATTCCTTTTTATCTCCTTACTACTGCTGGCCGGGCTCAGTGCTTGTGCACAAACCGAACCAAAAAAAACCAAACAACCTCCCATGGAAGACAGCACCGTAAAAAATAATCCAACCCTGCCCGCCACCGAGATCGCCACCTTGGCCAACGGCTGTTTCTGGTGCACGGAAGCCATCTTCACCTCCCTGGAAGGTGTGATTCAAGTTACCTCCGGCTATACCGGCGGAAAAGTGAAGAACCCAACCTACAAAGAAGTCTGCAGCGGACTCACCGGTCATGCCGAATGCCTGCAGATCGTTTACGATCCCTCTAAGATCCGGTTCGAAGAACTATTGGAAGTGTTCTGGGAAACACACGACCCCACCACACTGAACCGACAAGGAAACGACATAGGTACACAATACCGAAGCGCGATATTTTATCATACGGAGGAACAAAAAGAAAAATCGATCCGATTCAAAGAGGAACTGAACAAGAGTGGCGCTTTCGATAAGCCGATCGTAACCGAGATCACGGCATTCGACCTGTTTTATCCGGCCGAAGATTATCACCAACAGTATTTCGAAATGAACGGCGACAGCAATCCCTATTGCCAACTCGTGGTTCGACCCAAGGTGGAAAAATTTCGAAAAGTATTCAAGGATAAGCTGAAGAAAGACTGATCGGTACAACAACATAAATAATCGCCAACATGATCCGGCTATCAGCACCTGCAATCGCCCTTCTTCTACTTTCGGTTGGTTCCGTTTATGGGCAAGGAAAAACACCTGCCTTCGATCGACAAGATACCCTTCGAGGCAGTATCGGTGCCGACCGCGCCTGGTGGAACGTACTGCATTATGAACTCACTGTTGAACCTGACTATTCATCGCGACAGCTGAAAGGAAAGAACAAGATCGAATTCAATCTCACCGGTGCTCCTGTGACGGACCGCATGCAGATCGACCTGCAAACACCCATGCAGATCGATCAGATCACACTGGCACAACAATCCCTTCCTTTTGAGCGGGAGGGCAATGTTTACTGGATCGACCTGCGTGCTCATCGAGGGCTGATCCCCAAAAGCAAAAAGGTATCGGCTCAGCTGGAAATTCGATTCAGCGGAACGCCTAGAGTGGCTGTGAACCCGCCCTGGGACGGTGGTTGGATATACAAGAAAGATCGATCCGGGAACCCTTGGATGTCGGCTGCCTGTCAAGGTTTGGGCGCCAGTGTATGGTATCCATGCAAGGATCATCAAAGCGATGAACCCGACAACGGAGCTCGCATGAACATCATCATTCCCGATACACTCAGTGCTATCGCGAATGGAAGACTGATCGGAAAGAAACCTGCCGGCATGGGCAAGGAACAATGGAGCTGGAATGTCATTTCACCCATCAACAACTACAATCTTGTTCCGTATATCGGACGATACACCCGATTCAGTGATACCCTGATGGGGGAGAACAAGCAAAAACTTGACCTCGATTACTGGGTGTTGACGGAAGACCTTGAAAAAGCAAAAACGCACTTCAAACGGGACGTGAAACGAATGATCCGGGCATTTGAATATTGGTTCGGCCCCTACCCATTTTACGAAGACGGATTCAAACTGGTACAATCCCCGCACTTGGGCATGGAACATCAATCTGCCATCGCCTATGGGAATCAATTCAAAAACGGCTATTTGGGTCGTGATCTTTCCGGCAGCGGATGGGGAATGGGATGGGATTACATCATCATCCACGAAAGTGGCCACGAATGGTTTGCGAATAACATCACTACGCGAGACATCGCTGACATGTGGATACATGAAGGATTCACTATGTACTCAGAGGTCCTTTTTGTAGACTATCACTATGGACGCGAGGCGGCGGACGCCTATGCAAAAGGCCTACGAAAATCAATTCGTAACGACCGTCCACTCATCGCTCCCTATGGCGTAAACGCAGAAGGCAGCGGCGACATGTACAACAAAGGGGCGAATCTCATTCACACGCTTCGCGAGATCATAGACAACGATTCCTTGTTTCGAGATATCTTACGTGGCATGAACCGTGAATTCGCACAAACGCCAACTACCAGTCAATTCGTGGAACAATACTGGATCAAGCGAACCGAATTGGATCTTCAACCGATATTCGACCAATATCTTCGAACCACGCAGATACCTAAATTGGAGTTCAAGGCTGAAAATGGAAAAAAACAATGTCGTTGGACTAACTGCCTACCGACGTTTCGCTTACCGATCCGATCGAATCGCGCGGCTCGCTGGGAATGGGTCGGATCTGAATGGACCGTAATCGATCAACCGATCGAGCCCGGTAAAATCCCTGCAAACCTATACGTTGAATAATTTATCATGAGTGGCATACGCCGACAAAGCCTGATCTCTTCAGCCGTCATTTATGTCGGTTTTGCCATCGGTTTGCTCAATGTTTATCTATTCACGAAGGATGGGATTTTCGAAAAGGAACAATTCGGACTCTACAATGCATTCATCGCCGTTGCGCTGATGATGATGGCCTTCTCCGGACTGGGCATGCCGGCCTACTTGAATAAATTTTTCCCCTATTACCAGTCACATCGTCCGGAAAAACAAAACGAACAATTTTCGCTGGCACTATTGATCAGCTTGACCGGATTTGCCTTGATTGCTTTACTCGGCTGGCTCGGAAAAGACTTGGTGATTCATAAATACGGCACGAATGCACCTGATCTGATCACGTATTACGGGTGGTTATTCCCACTGGGGCTGGGCATGACTCTTTTCGCCTTATTGGAAGCCTGGGCTTGGAATCATCAGCGATCTGTAATGACCAATCTGCTGAAAGAATTGATCTGGCGATTATATATCACCGGACTGATTCTGGCCTATGGCGCCGGATGGATCGATTTCCCAGCTTTTATCCATGCCTTTTCGATGAGCTACTTGCTGATCGCCTCTTTTCTCTTGATCCATTTATTGTCAACAGGAAAGCTCACCTTCTATTTCAGGATCAGTCCACTAACCAAAAGACTGAAGCGATCGATCATCAGTCTTTGTGTATTTGTTTTCTTCGGCATGGCTGTACTACAATTGGCACTGGTCTTTGATTCACTAGTGATATCATCCTTATTGCAAGGGGCATTGGCACAATTGGCGGTCTACTCATTGGCTCAGAATATGGCCGCGGTCATCCAAGCACCTCAACGCGGATTGGTCAGTGCCTCCATCCCACCCCTTGCAAAAGCGTGGAAAGAGAAGAAACTACACGAGATCCAACGCATCTATCAACGCTCATCCATCAATCAATTGATTTTTGCGACCGGCCTGTTGTCCCTTTTCATCTTGGATTTCCAAGAGGGAATAGAAGCGGTAGGACTACAACCCTCATATCAAGCCGCCTTCCCGGTGATCTTGATCCTCGGTACGGCTAAACTTATTGATATGGGCACTGGGCTTAACACCCAGATCATACAAACTTCCACCCGGTGGCGATTTGAACTCTGGAGTGGCATCATGCTTTTGATCATCACCTTACCAACCAGCTACTGGCTCACAAAATCGCAGGGTATACAGGGTACCGCCATGGCCCAATTGATCTCCATCACTTCCTACAACCTAATTCGAATTATTTTTCTCTGGAAGAACTTTTCGCTATTCCCATTCACCCGGCAAACAATCATCCCCCTGCTGCTTGGGATAGGATCCTATGCACTCACTAGACTGGTAACTGACCCATTGAGCGGATGGACTGCCCTAATTACACAAAGCATATTTTTTATCAGCGTGTATGCAGGAAGTATCTATCACCTCGAACTTTCACCCGATGTGAAACCTGTATGGAATACCGTGAAGAAAAAACTCGGGTTTGCTAGATAATCACTCTA
>CANGWB010000028.1 GCA_947457465.1 Chitinophagaceae bacterium
AGGCTCTACAAACCGTCCACTCCACACGCCTCAAAACCGGCTGTCATTTTCGTGCATGGAGCCGGCTATCTGCAAAATGCGCATAAATGGTGGAGCAGTTATTTCAGAGAATATATGTTTCACAACCTGCTCGCGGATTTGGGTTATCATGTATTGGACATCGATTACAGAGGCAGTGCCGGATACGGTAGGGATTGGAGAACAGGGATCTATCGACATATGGGTGGCAAGGACCTGACAGATCACGTGGATGCGGCCAAATACCTGGTCGATCGATTTGGCGTGGATGCAGAACGGATTGGGATCTATGGCGGCTCTTATGGTGGTTTCATCACCTTGATGGCACTGTTCACCACACCCGATGTTTTCAAGGCGGGTGCGGCCCTTCGCCCCGTGACAGACTGGGCTAATTACAATCACGGATACACCTCCAACATACTGAACGAGCCCAGCCAAGATACACTCGCCTACCGTCGTAGTTCACCCATCTATTTTGCAGAGGGACTGAAAAATCATTTACTGATCTGTCATGGCATGCTCGATCTGAATGTGCATTATCAAGATGCAGTTAAATTAGCTCAGCGACTTATAGAACTGGGCAAGGATAATTGGGAGCTGGCGGCTTATCCGATGGAAGATCATGGATTTGTGGAACCCAGCAGCTGGACTGACGAATACAAGCGGATTCTGGCTCTTTTTGAACGGACCCTAAAAGCACCTCGCCCGTAACAGCAGACCTAAAGTGGCCTATATTTGTGACTCATTCAGTTACTCGACTATGGCACTGAAATTTGAAGACCTCGATGCCCGGCTGACGGGAGACGACTCAACGGATGCTTCCGGAAAGGCCAGTTGGTTCCGGCGCATAAAAAAAGGCATTGTCACCTCCACGGCGGAGAAAAAGGAAACCCCCGAAGGTCTTTGGAATAAGTGTCCAGAATGCAGTCATATCATGACCGCCTCGGACCTACACGAGCAAAAATGGGTTTGCCCTAAATGCGATCACCATCACCGTATCAGCAGCCAAGATTATTTTGAGATCCTCTTTGATGAAGGCCAATTCACCGAGCTGGCCGACAATATTCGAAGCAAAGACTTTTTGGGATTCACCGACCTGAAGCCTTACGGAAAACGCCTGGAAGATATCTGGAGCAAAACCGACCTGATCGATTCCATGCGCGTCGCTACGGGCAACGTGAACGGACAAGGCCTGGTGGTTGCCTGTATGGATTTTGCATTCATCGGCGGATCCTTGGGAAGCGTCATGGGGGAGAAATTCTCTCGGGCAGTGGACTATTGCCTCGAACATAAGTTACCTTATCTGGTCATCAGCAAAAGTGGTGGCGCCCGTATGATGGAGAGTGCTTTCTCGCTCATGCAGTTGGCAAAAACCAGTGGTAAACTGTCGCAACTCAGTGATGCCAAACTACCCTACATCTCGTTATTGACCGATCCAACTTTCGGCGGCATCTCTGCATCATTCGGCATGCTGGGCGACCTGAACATCGCGGAACCCGGCGCGCTTATCGGTTTTGCCGGACCTCGTGTGATCAAGGAAACCATCAAACGCGACTTACCCGCAGGCTTTCAGCGCAGTGAATTCATTCTGGAACATGGATTTCTGGATTTCATTGTACACCGCAAGGAGTTGAAATCGAAACTGGCTGTTTCCTTGAAACATTTTCGTCCCTGAATCAGCTGACAGATTCGAGTTACCTTTGCATTCTACATGCTCGAATTCCACAACAGACAGGCGCTACATCAATATTTCATCGACGACCGGTATGTGGCCGGTCTGGTGATGGAAGGAACAGAAGTGAAATCCGTCCGGGAAGGTCGTATCAGTTTCAATGACAGTTACTGTCAGGAGCAGGACGGTGTGATTTGGGTAAAATCACTGCACATTCCTCCTTATTCACACGGAACGGTCAACAATCACGATCCGTTGCGAGACCGAAAACTGCTGCTTCAAAAAAGGGAGATCGCGCGATTGAAAGCAAAAATCAAGGAGAAAGGATATACGCTCGTCCCCCTAAGGCTCTTTTTTAATGAACGGAATTTTCTCAAACTGGAGATCGGATTGGCAAGGGGTAAAAAACTTCACGACAAACGGGAGACAATCAAACGGAGGGAGCAAGACCGAGAATTAAAGAGAGACGGTGGGCATTAAAGCAATCTTAACAGCTGTGCACAAATTATCCCATTAGATCGCATCGAGTTCACCTATTTTGTACGCGTGAAAATAGTTTATCGCATACTGATCTCGCTCTTATTGCTGGCGTACACCGGGAAAGCACAATCAGTTTCCGGATATTGGTACGGATCAGCCTTTGTGACCGGTTCACAGGGCACTCAGCATAATTACCTCGTAGAACTTATCCTGAACGACAATGGAAAATCCGTTCAAGGCGTATTGAATTATTACTTCCGAAATCTGTATCGATCTGTACAGGTGAACGGACTATTCGACCAAAAAGAACAACAATTGGTTATTGAAAAGATTCCCTTGGTCTACTACGGATCGGTAAGCCAAATGGAAGTGGATTGTGAAATGAACGGAGCCTTCAAACTAGTCACCGCTAGAGCCGGCTCAACCCTGAGTGGCATGTGGAAACCAGACGAGCAATACAAATACACCTGTCCGCCGATCCAGCTGAGAATCTCTTTAGACCGGGAACAGACCATGAATGATTCGGCGATCAACGCGATTCGAAATTGGAAAGAGGAATTTCAGGTGTGGACACCTCCGCAGGATGAGACTGGTCAAACTGCCGTAACGGTAACACCCCGACCTGTCAAAAATTTTGTAGCGGTACAACAACAAGAAACGCGCGATAAGGAGCTGGCAGAGGAAATTGAATTGGATGCCGATTCAGTACGTATCAGCTTATATGATAACGGAGAAGTGGATGGCGACTCTATTTCCGTTTTTCTGAACAAGAAACTGATCGTCACCCATCAGCGTTTGTCGACCCGCCCCATCCGTTTCACGTTGCCACTTGATTCATTAGTGGACTATGTAGAATTGATCATGTTCGCAGAGAACCTTGGATCGATACCTCCGAATACGGCCTTGATGATCGTAGAAGCGGGCGAAAAGACCTATCAGGTACGCCTGAGCAGCACCTTGGAGAAAAGTGGATCTGTCCGTCTCAAACGGAAACGAAAAGGAATTAAGGTCCGCTGATCAGTATTACTGATCGAACAAACTTGATTGAGGAATCGCAGCAGTGCTCGACACCCATTCCATTTCTGTAGACTTGGTGTAATCTGCCATCTTAACTCCAACGGTTCGCCAGCCGGTCACCTCAGCCATCTTGGTGATCTTCAGTTTTGCCTTTCGAAGTTGAGTGCCCCTACCCTGTTGAATGGATAGAACGGGATCTGGATCCGTCGTGACCGCCTGTAGGAAGTTGCCTTCTCCTTCTTTAATACAGAGAAATTTACTTCGCTGGGTTGTTGTTTCGATCTTGAACCGCTTGAGCATGTATTGCTTCTTATCCTGGTCCACATAGATCGCCGTCACAATCGCCTCGGGATCGAATTTACCGATCCAGCAAACCTGCTCCGGATCGAATTTCTGAGTCATTTCCTGATCGGTCACTTCGTACTGTCCGTCATTGAAAAAGATAAGAATACGATCGTCCGGTTCGAAATTCCCCAAGGAGATTCCTTTCCCTTCTGCATTGAATCGACCGAATTTATCGTCGAACCAAAGGGCTCTACTATTCAACGTAGCCTTCCCGGCTTCTTTAAATTTCACGGAGCGAATCGGGTATTTTGTAACCTGATTACCCATGCTGCTTCGTCCTTTGATGCCCATCTCCTCAAAATAAAAATCAAATTCCTTGATGCGAGCGGAGCATCCGGAGGATAAAATGATCTTCACTACTTCAGCCTCACCATTGGGATTAATGGTCAGATAATGAACTCTGCTTTTCTCGTCACCCCGCGTAAGATCGTATTCCTTATCCCGTGTAACGCCCGTGATGTTGAATCGCTTTGCATAACTCAATCCACCTTTACCATCGGCATAGATCATGTTATAGGTGGTGCGTTCATCATTTTTTTGAAAGACAGCTACATGCAGTATTTCCTTGCCGATAAATGTTTTCTCCGAAACCCTAACCACTTTAACGATACCCCTTCTAGTAAAAACAATGATATCGTCCAGATCAGAGCATTCGAACAGCAGTTCATCTTTCTTCAAGCTCGTACCGATGAAGCCTTCCTCGCGGTTCACATAGAGTTTCGTATTGGCGATAGCGACCAGTTTTGCCTCGATCACCTCGAATGCTTTGATCTCGGTTTTACGCTCCCGACCCTTACCATATTTTTTGAGCAAGCTTTCGTAATAGGCGACAGCATAGTCGACCAGGTTATCCAGATCATACTTAACCTGTTTGATCTGCGCCTCGAGGTCTTTGATCTGCGCGATCAAATCTTCAATATCAAGCTTGTATATCCTTCGTACCGGCTTTTCGGTCAGCTTCAAAATATCTTCCCGGGTGATGCCACGATTTAGCTTTTTCAAAAATGGTTGAAAAGCCTTGTCGATCGACTCCAGTACTTTTTCCCAGGTCTCGTGTTTCTTTTCCAGCTCTTGATAGATCTTCTCCTCGAAGAATATCTTTTCTAAGGATGTATAATGCCATTTTTCCTGCAGCTCATTGAGCTTGATCCGTAATTCCTGATCCAGTAGATCTTTGGTCTTATCAACCGAGAATCGAAGCAGCTCCTGCACGCCCAAGAATTGCGGACGATGATCGACGATCACACAAGCATTGGGTGAGATGGAGATCTCGCAATCGGTGAACTTATATAACGCGTCGATGGTGATATCCGGTGAAATTCCGGCTGCCAGATCAATCTGTATCTCCACATCTGCTGCGGTGTTGTCGGTAACTTTTTTGATCTTGATCTTACCCTGATCATTGGCTTTCACGATCGACTCCATCAACTGGGTAGTCGTTACGCCATATGGAACACTGGTTATGGCCAGTGTTTTTTTGTCAATCTCTTTGATATGAGCACGAACCTTAACCCTTCCACCCCGTTTTCCCTGGTTGTAATCTGCTACATCGATCATGCCTCCGGTCTGAAAATCGGGATAGAGTTCAAATCGTTTTCCACGAAGATGCTTGATCGCAGCGTCGATCAGCTCTTGAAAATTATGCGGTAAGATCTTGGTGGAAAGTCCAACTGCAATCCCATCTGCCCCTTGTGCCAATAGCAATGGGAATTTCATGGGCAGGGTAACAGGCTCCGATTTTCGACCATCATAGCTCAATTGCCAATTGGTTGTCTTGGGATTGAAGGCGACATCCAATGCAAACTTGCTCAAACGAGCTTCAATATAACGAGCAGCGGCTGCGTCATCGCCGGTTCGCACATCTCCCCAGTTTCCTTGAATATCGATCAGCAGATCTTTTTGTCCCAGATTGACCAACGCATCACCGATACTGGCATCTCCATGTGGATGATATTGCATGGCCTGTCCGATCACGTTGGCGACTTTATTGAATCGCCCATCATCCATCTCCTTCATAGCATGAAGGATGCGGCGCTGAACCGGTTTTAGTCCGTCCTCCAGGGCTGGAACCGCGCGTTCTAAAATCACATAAGAAGCATAGTCCAAAAACCAGGTACGGTATTGGCCATGCAAGCCATGCTCCTGCAATTGTACGTCCGATAACTTATTCTTTGATGCCGCCATGATGGTAATTCGTTAAGCCTGTTTGGATGATTCTTCTTCTGTATCAGATAATGTAGCACTGGAGCCACCTGGCAATTTCACATCCAGATCTTTCCAGGAACGATCCGGATCGCCATTGGTCTGTAAAGCCCCGTTTCGTAACAGTTCACGGGTACGGTACATCAAAAATGCATCTCCTGTTCTTACTTTCATCCGTTGCAGGGCATGCTGCAAAACCCGTGTTGCTTTCTGTGAATCGCCGGTACATTGACGCAGTATTTCCTTATCAAAATAATCAAGGGGTTGTCCCAGAATTTTTTTTCCACCCTCCAAGATCCGAACCAATGAATTTTCTGATTTCATTCGATTAAACTCATCCGGATCGATCTCAAATTCGCTGAGGGTAACCGGACGAGCAAGCTTCTTGGCCTTTCTGAATTCTTTTGCTGGGATCTCTGAAAGCCAGGCCGGATAAAAAAGTTGGCCCTTATCGTTGATAAAAGGCAGATTGTTCATGTAAAGTACCTGAACCCGGTCGCAGAAATCCTTCAACTGCGGAATCAGCCAGTAATAGCCCATCACATCGTGTTGGTTCTGCCCCATCCAGATCCAGACCTGCTCCTCCTGATCTTCTTTCATCCGCTCACAGATCGCAGCAACTGTGGCTGCATCATCAACGGCGGCCAGTGCTCCCCCCCCGTAAGGCGTTGCAGACAACACCTGACGCCACCACTCTCGGCGAGCAGTTGCCCCTTCAACGGTATCGATATCGGCTAAGGGACCAACAGCATAATCATCCCGAACCAACACCAACTCCCCCTGCAATTCAGGGTCGAGTGAAAAAACTTCCTGAAAAAGGTTCAGGTCCGATTCATTAAAAACGACATGTATCATACCAATTCTTTATTAGGCTTAATTAGATAATAAACACAAGTAGTCAAGTAATTACGGAAGTAAGGGATCGCTCGCAACCAGCTGAACTGCGGACGTGGCTTCCATCCGAACTTCCATTCATAAATGGGATTCAGCAAATAGTGTGCACTCAAAGTAATCTGATATCCTTGCTTACGACAGATTTTTTCAAACTGCTCGATGGATAAGCCGGTATCACGGATCTCCATTAGATCATTGACAGGCTCCTGCTTCCATTTCAATATTGCCCGGTAGATAGGCCTTGGCAATAAGTGGATATAAGGCAAGCGGGAAACCCGTGAACGACAAATCTGCTGATGTCCGCCAAAAGGCATCTGCCAGGGCGGAAAACCGAAAAAAATCGAGCCATCAGGCTTCAGGAATTTTTTCATCCAACCGATGAGCCGTGGTTGATCATGAATGTGTTCGATCACATCCTTGAGTAAGATGATATCAAATGCTCCCTGCAGATCATGTTCCAGATCAACTTCATAAATATCTTTTGAAACGATCCGGATCGTACCCGCATCAATAGGTGCCTCCAATAAGCGATTGGCATCTACCACTCGTGTAGCATCCAACTCTACGCCAACCCCAGTGCATCCTTTCTCCAAAAAGGCTTTCAGCACGCCCCCTTCCCCGCATCCGATCTCCAACACTCGCATGCCGGAACTTACTGCATGCGCGCGCTCAATGAACGGAATAACATACTTCCGGGCATTTAGCCATTGTATCTCAAAGTATCGGTCTCTATCGTGATGAAATTCAAACAACTTAACTCATTTATGTACTCAAGATTCTACTGTATCCAATTCCACTCGAAGGTTGGAGATGATGAACTCCTGTCTGTCTTGTGTATTCTTCCCCATGTAGTATTCCAGCAGATGTTGGATGTGATCTCCTTGTTCCAACCGCATGAGTTGCTTGCGCATATCGGATCCGATGAATTGGGCGAATTCATCGGGACTGATCTCTCCCAGTCCTTTGAAACGAGTCACCTCCGGCTTACTACCTAACTTATTCATGGCGGCCAACTTCTCTGCCTCGCTGTAACAATAGATCGTCTCCTGCTTGTTCCGCACACGAAACAAGGGAGTCTCCAGTACATACACCTTCTCATGCTTTACTAGATCAGGAAAGAATTGCAGAAAGAAAGTCATAAGTAGTAAACGAATGTGCATACCATCCACGTCGGCATCGGTAGCGATCACGACGTTGTTGTAGCGCAGACCTTCCAACCCCTCTTCGATATTCAGGGCATGTTGAAGGAGATTGAACTCTTCATTTTCATAGACCACTTTTTTGGTCAGTCCGAAACAGTTCAAAGGTTTACCACGCAAACTGAATACCGCTTGTGTTTCTACGTTTCTGGCCTTGGTGATAGAGCCGCTGGCACTATCTCCCTCCGTGATAAAGATTGTTGTCTCTTGCTGCTTTGAAACATACTCCTCTTTTCCGCGGGTAGGCGGTTCTTCATTCAGGTGAAAACGACAGTCACGCAGTTTACGGTTGTGCAGGTTTGCCTTTTTCGCTCGTTCATTAGCCAGTTTTTTGATGCCTGCGAGTTCTTTTCGCTCCCGTTCACTTTGCTCGATCCGTTTTTTCAGCGCATCCGCTACGGCTGGATTCTTGTGGAGATAGTTGTCCAGTTCCCGGGAAAAGAAATCACCCACGAACTGTTTCATGGTCGGCCCATCTGTATCGACATTCACGGATCCAAGTTTGGTCTTCGTTTGAGATTCGAATACCGGTTCTACTACCCGTACGGAAACAGCAGCCACGATACCGGTTCGGATATCCGAGGCATCATAATCCTTTTTGAAAAAATCACGGATGGTTTTTACAAAGGCTTCCCGGAAGGCCTGCTGATGCGTTCCGCCCTGCGTCGTGTGCTGTCCGTTTACGAAACTGTAAATATCTTCTCCGTAATCGTTGTTGTGCGTGATGGCGACCTCAATATCGTCACCCTTCAGGTGGATGATCGGGTAGCGGATCTCATCGGCATTGGATTTCCGCTCCAACAGGTCTAGCAACCCATTTTTACTTTGGAACGATTTTCCATTGAACTGAATTTTCAGTCCGGCGTTCAAAAAGCAATAATTCCAGATCTGGTTCTCGAGATAATCGGGAATGAACTTATAATTACGGAAGATGGTTTCATCAGGGATGAATATCACTTGGGTTCCGTTGGATTCTGACGTCTTAGCTTCTTTGTGTTCCTGGGTCAATACCCCTTGTTTGAATTCAGCCGTTTTTTCTTTTCCGTCACGCACGGCAGTGACTTTAAAAAAGGAACTAAGGGCATTAACAGCTTTGGTACCGACCCCATTCAATCCCACTGATTTTTGGAAGGCCTTACTGTCGTATTTGGCCCCTGTATTTATCTTACTTACGACATCCACCACTTTACCCAAGGGTATACCCCGGCCATAATCTCGCACCGTGACCGTTTTCCCCTCAATAGAGATCTCAACTGTCTTCCCATGCCCCATGGTGAATTCATCGATACAGTTATCGACCACTTCTTTGACCAATACATAAATACCATCGTCGGGCGAGGATCCGTCGCCGAGCTTACCGATATACATACCTGGTCGAAGCCGGATATGCTCTTTCCAGTCTAGCGACCGTATACTATCCTCGGTGTATTCAAAAAGGTTATTCGCTTCTTTAGAATTGGCCATAGATTTTTGATTCTCAGCAGCTTGACAGATGATGAAGATCCTGCCGCTGCAAGCGGACAAATATACCAAGGGAAGGGCGGCTAAACCTGATCGGATTTATGCACAACTGGGGAAAAGAATGGGCACAATACTTGTCACCCGCTTGGCTGACCAAAACTCGATTCCAGGCACACCAAGTACCTGAGATTTGTATCGGAACACGCACCTATGTATACGTATGGGTTAATGGAGGCTGGCAACTATTATTTGGTCCGAGAGTATGAGCACGGACCCATCCAGCTATTTCAGGTTATGATGCATTCAGACAAGTGCTTCCTGTTCCAACGCTACGGCATTCCGATCGAGTTGGAATGGCGAATGTTGAACGACCCGTTACACGAAATCATCGAATGCCTTTCTGAGGATCAGGTGAAACAATGGCAATACTGTTTCCGCAGTTATGAGGATGCCTATCTGCGTTCGGAGGACGCCGATGAGGAAGAGGATTAGAGGATCCTGAACCGGCGAAGTTCTTGCTTATCCTGCACAACGCCTGCTGCATTGAGCGACTCGTAAAGAATTAGTCCGATACCCCGGGCATAATAGGCCTTTCCGAAGAAGTCAATGGTATTGGTGATGTCCTGCCAAACACCGGGTGTTATCTCAACTTCCAATTTCTCCTCGACGACGATCACATTGTTGTAGGTTGTACTCCCCACAGAAGATGCAATGGTGACCGGTACGTCTTTTTGCAGGATCTTATAGCTGAAACGAACATTTAGTGGGGTGCCTTGTGCGGTACCCGCAAAGCCACTGGATTTCCATATGGTATTGGCGGCAACATTGTCCTTGACCATGATGTACTGGCCCCATACAGGAGCATCATAGCCCAAGTATCCACCGGCATCGAACCACTCAAAATAATCACCCCCGTTACGGCGATAATATCCGGAGGAATCAAGCCCGGTTCCATCATTTCCTAAAAAGATCTGATAGGTGTTGCCCAATGCAGAGAGCGTACTGGGATTAACCACACGATAGAGCGAATCGTTCGCGGCATCATTGAATTCATAACTCCAATTACTTCCTACACTGCGAGGGAAATAATCGTTGGGGAGTACTTGTACGGTGAACGTGCAACTGCTGCTTCCAAAAGTAACGGTATAGGTTTGATTGCCAGCGGTGGTAGGTGTACCGGAGGCGGCCAGGTTGATCACCTGATTGTTGCCAACGGTCAGATTACCACTTGAACTGAAACTTAGGCCGTTCACGGTGTTTGTACTGATGGTGTAAGTGCCGGCAGTCGTTACATTGACCGTCACTCCAACCGTGTTGGTGCTACCGGTTGCAGTTGATGCAACATAGAACCCATTAACTGTGATCTGCGAGCAGGTTCCAGGTGCGCCTGCCAAGGTACCCACCGCAGCACCGCCACCCGCGGGTGCTACATTCACAGTAAAATTGCAACTGTTATTAGGTGCGGCAAAAGTCACGGTATTGGCTCCTGATGTGGTCGGCGTACCGCTACCTGTCATTGTAACATTCTGATTTCCCGTGGTCGTAAAATTACCGGTGGAGGTAAACGTCATGCCGCCACCGGTAGCGGTCAATGTATAGGCACCTATAGTAGTGACATTGACAGATACGTTTACGGAATTAGATGCGGTGAGTGCCGCATTTTGAGTATAGATTCCGTTTACAACCGCTGAAGCACAATTACTGGGAGTACCACCGGCCACCAAGGTATAAACGGCATTGGTACCACCTCCTCCACCACCAGTTCCCTGTACGGTTACTTGAATATCACAGAACGTACTGTCGAAACTCACAATGAAATTGTTCACACCGGCTGAAAAGGGCGTGCCATTACCACGAAGTGTAACGGTGTTATTACCCAGGCTGGTAAAGGTTCCGGTAGCACTGAAGAAATATCCATTGATCGTATCGGTGGTGATCAGGTAGGGTCCTTTTTTAGTTACGTTCACATCACAAGTGATGGTGTTGACGGAAGCGACAAACGCCGTTCCGGCCACATAGGTGCCGTTCACTGTTTTGGGGGTACAATCACCATTTACATCACTGAGAAGGGAACCCTCAGCTGGCGTATTGTCGCCTTCAAAACTGGTCTCTTTTTGACAGGAAAGTAAAAGGACCAAACAACTGATGGTTAGAAGGCTGAGTGAACGAAGCATGTGATTAAGATTAATGGATGAAGTTACAAAAAAGGAATAAGCCGACTCACAGTCCTAATTTTAGGGCATGTCCATTTTTTATAACGTACTTCGGCCTGTTTTGGTATCCATGCTGATCACAAACATGGCTCTTTGCCAAACACTCAAGGAAGTGAGTAGTGGAACTACGGCTCATATTAGGGGAATGTCTGCAGTCAGCGAGCGTTTGGTATGGGCCAGTGGAACAGAAGGCCGCGTGGGTAAGTCAACCGACGGCGGAGAAACCTGGACCTGGAAACAGATCCCGGGATTTGAAAAGATCGACTTTCGTGATATTGAGGCATTTGATGACCAAACGGCCCTAGTGATGGGCGTGGCCAGCCCGGGATATATTCTTCGAACAGCTGACGGTGGCAAAAACTGGACCATCGTCTATAAAAACGAAGACCCTCGCCTATTCATGGATGCTATGCACTTTTGGAATGACCGATCAGGCATGATCATCGGCGATCCGATCGATGGACGTTTTTTCATCCTTCGCAGCTTTGATGGCGGAAAGAAATGGCAGGAAATTCCTGTCAAATACAGACCTGTTGCCGATATAGGAGAAGCTTGTTTTGCCGCAAGCGGATCAAACATCACATCAATCAGTAGAAAGGAGGCCGTATTCGTGAGTGGTGGCATGCATTCGAGATTTTTCAAGCGAAATACCTCCCCCACACTCCCCCTGCAACAAGGATCGGAATCCACCGGCGCCAATGGCATCGGAACCGGGTGGAATAAAAACGGGAAAAAGGCTAACCGATTGATCGCCGTTGGGGGCGATTTTTCAAATGACAAAAATGACAGTGCTGTCTGTGCGATCAGTACCGACCTGGGAAAGACTTGGCAATTACCAAAAGAAGGCCCGAGAGGATATAGAAGCGGCATCGCCTGGATCGAAGAAGGCCGATGGATCACTTGTGGCAGCTCTGGGGTTGACACCAGTGAGGATGATGGAATGTCTTGGCAATCGATCTCCTCAAAGGGATATCATGTATGTGTTCGATCTAAAAAAGGAAAAACAGTTTTTCTAGCCGGTCCGGGGGGGCGAATCGCCCGATTAATCTGGTGAGATAATAACTTTTTGTATTTATTTTTATCAAATCATCAGAAGATGTCAGACCAAACGCATCGATCCAAATATGAGCTCCAGCTCATCCTTGGGTTTCTTTTACTGTTTGCCTTCACGGCACTGCTTTTCTTCAGCATTTTTGAAGTGCAGCGGATCGGGACTTGGTATTTTATGGCAGCTGTTGCCGGAGGGATTCTTTGTGGGGCTGCCTATTTCATTTCTTCTGCAACTGTACACAAAATCAAATCTGACTTGAGCCGTAAAAACCGTCGGAAAGAAATTCAACAAAATTTCACAAGCCACAGATAAGCCCGCTGATCAGTCAGCAGATCTTTTCATAGCAATGGAGTTTTTCGACGGGCTCGTTAATTGGCAGACTGCAGACTTCTGAAGTCAACACTGACCAACTTACTTACGCCAGGCTCTTGCATCGTAACACCATAGATCACGTCTACAGCACTCATGGTCATCTTATTGTGCGTAACAATGATGAACTGTGAGTTTTTACTGAACTGTCGGATCATGTTGGTGAACTTGCCAACGTTTGCATCGTCGAGTGGCGCATCCACCTCATCGAGTATACAAAACGGAGCTGGCTTGATCAGGTAGATCGCAAAAAGCAAAGCCGTAGCGGTCAGTGTACGCTCTCCGCCGCTGAGCTGCGTCAGCGAACTAGGACGTTTCCCTTTAGGTTTAGCGATAACATCGATACCCGTTTCCGCCAGGTCTTCCGGATTTTCCAGAATCAGATCGCACTGATCGTCTTCCGTGAAAAGGGTTTTAAATACTTTTTGGAAATTCTCTCGTACCAGATTGAAGGTCTCCAAGAATTTCTGGTTGGCGGTTGCCTCCACTTCTTCGATCGTCTTTAACAGACTATCCTTTGCATCTACCAGGTCTGTTTTTTGCTCTACGATGAAATCGTAACGCTTTTTCATCTCCTGAAATGCTTCAACGGCCATCGGGTTTACTTCCCCAAGGTTTTCCAATCGCTTCCGCATCCGGTCGGCCTTCTCCTGCAACTCCTCAAGGGTAACCTCCCCGGTTCGGTCCTGACCCAGAATGTCCTCCAACTGGATCTTGAACTCCACATCCAGTCGCTCTTTCATTCCAGCCAATTGTAGTTTCAGTTCATTGAGCTTATCCTTGATCGCAGTCAACAGAAACTCTACCTGCTCGCGTTCTTTTACTTGATGACGGATGGTACTCTCCTTCTCCTGAAGTTCATTGCGATGCTTATAATACGCTTGATCGGTTTCATTGAGGGTTTTCTCCGAGATCTCCTTGGCTCGTAACTGCGCTGCCAGGTTTTGTTCAATCTCCTGGAGAGCGGTACGGTTCTGGTTGATGGACTGATCCGTATCAGTGAGATGACTTTGATTGCTTTGAATCTGTTCTTGAAGCGAATTCCATTGGTTGGTGCGGAACTCCAACTCTTGTTTTAGTCCGCTGATCTTGCTTTGATGACGAGTGATCAGCAGTTTAAACTCATTGAAATCGTTTTGTGCCTGTGAAAAACGAGCTTCCTCTTCGCGGTGCGCCTGCTCCGCCACTTGCAGATCGGCGAGGTGCCGCTGAATGGCTTCTACAAAACCACTAAGCTGAATACGGACATCAGAAACCCCGGCTTGCGTTTGGATCAATTGTTGTTGCAATTCTTCCAAACGGGTCGCACTTGTCTGCTGCAACCCATGGATGTTTTCCAATTTATTCCGTAGGGCAAAACTCTGATTGGTAAGTGCCTGGATCGCACGCTCCGCATCGCGCAGTGCTGCTTCACGCATGTCCTCATTGAAAGCGATCACTTCATTATGCTTGGCTTGCATACGAGCACGCAGATCTTCCACGATCTTGTCCTGGGCCTCGATCTGACTGTTGAGCTTTTCGAGGTTTTTGGCACGTCCGATCTTTTTACCCTCAATCATTCCCACACTGCCACCCGTAAGTGAATAACGACCCCGAACATATTTTCCGGACTTCTCGATCACTACCGGAGCGGTAGCTTGGGCCAAGGCTTCTTCGGTTTCTGCGACGTATACTTGTCCGAGCAGGTGCTCAGCGAGCTTGCGGTATTTAGCATCTACCTCCACTACATCCATGGCCGCTACAAGTCCGGGCACCGCGGCTTGTCCGCCCTCTTGGTTTGATTGGGCCGCCAGTTTATCCAGCAAAAAGAAATTCGCCTTTCCTTTTCTGTTTGCATCCAGCAATTGTACGGCCTTCAAGCCGGTGGCCAAGTCATCCACCACATAGTAACTCAGGAATGGCTCCAACACATTTTCCAATGCGGTGCGGTATTCTTCCCGTACGTACAACACATCGGAAAGGATCGGCGCCTTGTGATTCCAAGCGGGATTGTTATGCAAAAACTTGACCGAATCCGGATAACCTTCCATGGAATCGATCATGCTTTTGAGCAGCTCGTATTCATTTCGCTTGGCATCCAACTTACGGGATTCATCGGCCAGTTCATTACGAAGTGCCTCGAGTACGGATTGCGTTTGCAGTATCTGCTCTTTGGTATTTGCCTGATGTTTTTGTAATTGCTCCAGATCCACCTTCTTGATGGCCAGGTCCTTCTCCGCTTGCTGATGGGCTTGTGTCAACTGCTGTTCATCTTGCTGACGTTGAGTCCGCTCGGTTTCGATCTGATGGATCGCCCGCTGCAAGTTCTGTATCGATGTATCTGCAACAGCCACCTGCTTCTCCGACTCAAATTGCTTGCGTTGCAATTCTTGGTGTGCGGTACGGGACTGTTCCCACGCAACCCGCTTGTCTGACAACGACTGACGTAATTGTTCAACAGCGTCGGTACGAACCTGAAGTTGTTGCTCCAGCTCATGAAGCGCTTTCCCCTCCTCTTCGATCTGTTGCTTGGAGAAAGCAATGCTTTCCTGTAAGCCGGTTAATTGTCCGGACGCTTTTTGAAGAAAATCGCTCAAACTTCCTTGCTTTTCCAACAAGTGTTCCAATCGCTGCTGCGCCAGACTCTTTTCTGATTCCAGCGTACGCAAATGCTGGATCTTCTCGTTGTAAACTTGTTGCAATTGTTGCAGCTGTCGCTCTTCCTCGATCAATTGCAACTTCTCTTTTTCCAGTTCAGCCTCTCGGGTACCGATAGCCGCTTCAATGGCGATCTTGCGATCAGACTCCACTTGCTGTTGTTGGGTCAGTTCCTGATAGGAAAGATTATAACCTTCCAAAGAAGCTTTCGCCAGTTCAATACTAGTTTCACGATATTCTTTCTTGATCTCGTGATACTTCTCTGCTTTTTTCGCTTGATTCTCCAGCGCCTTCAACTGGTTGTTGATCTCAAAGATCAGATCCTCGATACGAGCTAAATCCTGCTCCGTGGCCTCGAGTTTGTTGCGGGCTTCTTTTTTGCGGGTTTTGTAAATGGAGATGCCCGCCGCCTGCTCTAACATTTTTCGACGGCTGTTGTCCTTATCCTTGATCAGATCATCCACCATGTCGAGCGCAATGATCGCATAACTGTCGGTGCTGATACCTGTATCCATGAACAGGTTCTGAATATCCTTGAGGCGACATTGCACATCGTTCAACCGGTATTCACTCTCGCCACTTTTGTAGAAACGACGGGTGATGGTCACAGTACTGAACTCGGTGGGCAGAAGATTACGGGTATTCTCGAACGTCAAGCTAACCTCGGCCAATCCGCTCGAGCTACGGGTTTTGGATCCGTTGAATACCAGACTTTCCAAGTTCTCGGAACGGAGCTGGCTGATCTTTTGTTCACCGATCACCCAACGGATGCTGTCCACGATGTTGGATTTTCCACAACCATTGGGACCGACAATACCGGTCACATTTTCGTCGAAATGCACGATGGTTTTATCCGGAAAACTTTTGAACCCCTTGATCTCTAATGTTTTTAAACGCACGGCAATGATATTTTACGTCAGGACAGTCGGCGAATATACTGATGAAAAGACACGAACCTATTTACTGGGATTCAATGATTTATTCACAATCATGGGGATAAAATTGGAGTAATAAATGTCGTCCTCCGCAGGCTCCGACCCACCTAGCCATAATAAACGAACAGATGTTCGGGAATTCGTACAATCCTTACCTTTACAGGGCATGAAAAACATCAAGTTGATCGAGGTGCCTTCAGAGATCGGAGCCGGCACCCGGGGGGCGAGTTTGGGGATCGAGGCCATACGGATCGCGGCATTGGATTTCATGAGCAATTTCTTTGTCCATTTTCCCTCCGAGCGGGTCGAAACCGAAAATCGGCTTTTGTACGAGCCGATCGATTCGCCTTATGCCAAGCGAATAAAGGGGCTTAACACGCTATACGAACGGGTATCCAAGGCAGTTTCGGATACCGTGAAGAATCAGTTTTTCCCTGTTGTGATCAGTGGCGACCACAGTACGGCCGCTGCTACCATCGCCGGCTTGCGCATCGCCAAACCCAAGAGCAAGCTGGGGGTCGTCTGGATTGATGCCCATGCCGATCTGCATACACCCTTCACCACCCCCTCCGGAAACCTACACGGGATGCCGATGGCGATCTCGCTGGGCGAGGATAATTCCGATTGTGCCTCGCATGAGCCGGACGCTCAGACCTTGAAACATTGGGAAAACCTGAAACGGATCGGAAAGATCCATCCAAAGGTCAAACCCGAAGATGTCATCTACATCGCGTTGCGAGACTATGAAAAAGAGGAGCGATACCTGATCGAAAAACTCGGGATAAAAGTCATCAGCATCAAAGAAATCCGCAGCAAAGGAGTAGAAAGCGTTGTCCGCTCGGCCCTTCGCTATTTGTCCGATTGCACGGACATATACGTCTCTTTCGATGTAGACAGCCTGGATGCTTCCATTTCAAGGGGGACAGGGACACCTGTTTCACACGGACTCAAAGAACGGGAGGCGGAAGATCTCATCAGCAAATTCATGATGAATCATAAGATCTGTTGTTTGGAGATCACCGAGGTGAATCCCACACTCGACCGTGAAAATCTGATGGCCGAGATCGCATTCAACATATTACAACGATCCGTGAATATCCTGCTGATGAATTGATCGTCGGGGGAAACACTGATTCAGTCCCTCTTCAAATGAACGGGGACTGAATCCGATTGCCGCTTTTGCTTTTTTAATGACAAATCCTGTTCGCGGCGGCCGCTTGGCGGGTTGTTGAAAAGTAGCCGCGGTCACCCGGTTATTCAGATCTGGATCTAATCCCATATGCTTCGCCGTAGCTATAGCCATTTGATAAGGCGTCAGTACCTCCTCCCCGCTTAAATGATAAATTCCTTCTGTTTCAGTAACGATCAATTTTGCCACTCCTGCTGCCAGATCACCGGCATAGGTCGGTGTACGGATCTGATCATCGACGACTGAATACGCTTCGCCACACTGAAGTTTGTCCACTACTATGCTGATCAGGTTGGCTGAACCGGGAACAGGCGGTCCGTATACAGAAACCGTGCGTGCGATACACCATTTGTGCGGGTACCCCTTGATCAATGCTTCAGCCCGAAGCTTCGTATGCCCGTAATAATTTACCGGCGCTGTTTCATCCGCCTCCCCATACATGCCCCTTTCGCCATCAAAAACAAAATCGGTTGAAATAAAACAAAAGAAACATCCCTGATCGGCAGCAGCTCCCAAGAGATGTTGGGTCGCAAAAACATTCACACGGTCGGCCAGTTCATGATCCAGTTCGCACTGATCGGGTTTACTGATCGCAGCGGCATGCAATATGGCGTCGGGCTTCTCCAGTTGGATACATGCCCGTACGGCATCAGGATCCGAAATATCCAGCGCTTGATACCGGCATAGCCCCTCCCAGTACATGGCATTCGGGCGCCTGCCGGTTGCGATCGGCGACGCGCCGATCCGAAGCAACTGCTCGATCCAATGCCGACCAATAAATCCATTCGCACCAGTAACCAAAACTTTCATAGAGCAAATCTACAAAACACGAACACGAACAATTGTGTGTGCTGTACACAAAGTCGAATTCAGTACCTTTGTCTAGATTCAATATCATGCAGAAAAAAATTAAACGGATCGGGGTGATGACCAGTGGCGGGGATGCCCCAGGCATGAATGCTGCCATACGCGCAGTGGTCCGAACCGCCCTCTATCATCAGATAGAAGTTTTTGGTATCATGCGCGGTTATCAGGGAATGATCGATAACGACATTTTCCAGATGGACAGTCGCTCGGTCGCGAACATCATCCAGCGAG
>CANGWB010000029.1 GCA_947457465.1 Chitinophagaceae bacterium
TGACCCTCTCCCATATTTCAGACACCGTTACTAAAGTTATTCGGGCTGTTATTTTGATGCATTACTGCGTATTCAACAGGTGTCATATTATTTAAAGAACTATGAGGTCTGAAGTGATTGTAATCCTGTCTCCAGGTTTCTATTTTCTCTTGTGCATCTTCCATAGACATGAACCAATTCACATTCAGACATTCATCTCGGAAGCTTCCGTTGAACGATTCAATGTATGGATTGTCCGTTGGTTTTCCAGGTCTTGAGAAATCTAAGGTAACATTATTTTCATATGCCCAGCGATCTAAGTCCTTGCTGATAAACTCAGATCCATTGTCCACTTGTATACGCTGTGGAGTGATTCTCAGATACTGTTTTACATCATTCATGATCCGTACAACGTCCAGGCCCTTAATGGATTGTCCTACACTGGTAGCGAGGCACTGGCGACTAAAATTATCGACTAAAGTAAGCACTCGGAATTTCCTGCCGTTGAACAGCTGATCTGCTACAAAATCCATTGACCAGCATTGGTGTAAGTTAACATCCTTCGGCCTTTCCATTCTATGGGCTGCCACTTTGCTTCTACGGGGTCTTTTGCTGCGAAGATTAAGTCCTTCTTCTTTGTAAATGCGATGCACTCGTTTTTTATTATCCTTCCAGCCTTCCCGGCGCAAAAGAACATAGATACGGTTAACTCCATAGCGAATCCTTGTGTTAGCAATCTCTACAATCCGTCTGCGCACCGCCTTGTCACTTCTCCTTACGGATTTATAATACCACACAGAGCGAGTTAACATCACTGCCTGGCAAGCCTGACGAGTAGAAACCTTATATTGATCCACAAGACGTTGCACAACCATCTTTAACTGCCTAATGGTCAGTAATTTTTTTTTAAAACATCCTGTAGCATCTCTTTATCCAAGCTTAGATCGGCTACAATCTTTTTCAGCCGGGCATTCTCGTCTTCTAATTGCTTTAGCCGGCGAAGTTCAGTTACCGTCATGCCACCATACTTTTTCTTCCAATTGTAAAAGGTTGCCTCAGATATACCGAGCTTACGTACCACTTCAGCAACTGATGTGCCTGTTTCTGCCTGTTTTAGCGCAAAGGCAATCTGCTGTTCCGTAAATCTTGTCTTTTTCATGTGCAATTTGTTGGTTTTAAGGTACCTAAAATTGCCCGATTTTCTAGTTTTAAACGGTCCGAATTAGTGGGAGGAGGTCATGCTTAAGACGAAAAATAAAAAGCACTAAGCGGCCGAAGACTGTAAGGCTTGATCTTGTAGCCCCCCTTGCTATGCCTTCGCGAAGCGAAGGCTATCCTGTTCAATTAAAGCTCAAGAATAAGCCAAAACGAGCGAAGCGATTCAGCGTCTTGTTTTGCCCCCTGATGCCCAGCGCAGCGAGGGTGATCTGGCATTTCTTCTTGGAATGAAAATTTTGAAACAGGTGAAATTTTACTTGCTCTTTTTAATTTTTGATGCAACGAACGGAGTAGCCATCATTCAAAAAATCGGAACTTTTCCAGAATATATCATAATTACTGGAAGATATAATGAGAAACCAATTACTTCTGTTAGCATCTCTTGTCGAAGTCCACCATACCCCCCATGAGCCAAGAAAGTTAAACTCTCCATCATGTTCACGCTCTCCACCAGGCATCGCACAAAAACCACTGGCGTTTGTGCCATTGACACCGTCTTTGTCAGACCAGCCTGTTATATTTTTTAAATTTGATCCCGCTTTTGTTAATCCACCTAATTGATTAATAACGCTATCCCAATCCTCACTTGATGCGATACGCATACCAGCCGGAGCCAATTGTCTCTTATCCGTTATGGCGTACCAATTATATAGTTTTCCATATTTCTCTCCATTTACTTTATCGTTATCATAGTAACACCAGACCGGTTGTTTATTTTTTCCTGCTTTCTCCCATTCCTCCTTTGTTTTTGCATCAGGGATTATATCCCCATTTCTAAATCTTTCAGCATTTAAATTTTCAGCCATCCACTCCTGAGCCCCAATTTTTACTGTCTTATAAACCCTTCCATCACGGGAGTCTTTCAATGTTCCGTACTGCTGTGCATGTGAAGCAAAAACTATCGCCAGCGCAATAGTTGCAAGTATGATTTGCTTAGACATATTTCATCATTTTAAATGCCAATTTATGAAACTTCAAACAGCCGCTTGCAAAAGAGCGAAAATTAAAATGGGACTTCAGGTTCTGAAGATCAAATACAACAAAAAGCATCAAGCCGTTTTCGATAAGTTGATCCCTTTCATCATCAAATCATTTTCTTGTAATCTTTACATGTTGTAAAAGATTTGTTTAGTGACGATACGTCGTTTGCCCAACACGTAGCTCATCGCAATTCGTTAATTCCAAGACCTGGTCGGGGGGTAATTGACCGCTTGTGGCTCGTATATAGGTGATTTCAATCTTTCCATCTCCCAGATCTTGCCAACTTCCCCACGAGCTCATACCTCCGAAGAAAGTTGTGCTGTAATTGAATGTGCCATCAGATGCAAATTTCCAGGCACCTTTCGGGTCATTGCAACTGGGGGTACACCAGTCTACATCGGTCAGGCAATTGATATCGATTTTGGCTTCTTGTTTTTGTGTTTGCTTGTTTACATCTTCCTGACTTAACGTGTTCGAGCTGTTTTTGTGTGATTCATTGCATGAAAGAACAAATGCTACCGCCAATAATGGGATTATTTTTCGCATATTTTTTCTTCAATTTACATAATTAATCGGGTGATTTCAAGGGGTAGCTATATATCGGCTGCTGACTGAATTAGTATCTTTACCGCCCCATGCACCTCCTTGTTACCGGCGGCGCCGGATTCATCGGCCATCATTTGATCAACGCGCTTTACCAGCGCTATCCCGGTGTGCAGATCACTTGCATCGATAATTTCGATCCCTTTTACGACCTAGCAATTAAAGAACGGAACATACAACCATTCCTGGATCAACCCGGATTTCGCTTGTTGCGAGTCGACCTTGGTCGAACGTCCGGCGCAGAACTCCAATCTCTTATTCCCGAACCCATCGACGCCATCTTGCATTTGGCAGCCAAAGCCGGTGTTCGTCCCAGCATCGAAAATCCCGCTGCCTACCAACAGGCCAATGTAGTTGGTACTCAAAATCTGCTTGAGTTTGCCGTTAGCAAGAACATTCATCATTTCGTCTTCGCCTCGAGCAGCAGCGTATACGGCATCAACGATCATTTCCCGTGGAAAGAGGATGAGGAACTCATCCCGATCAGTCCTTATGCCAGCACCAAGCTGGAAGGAGAAAAATTAGGACGTCATTTCAGCGAGCAGCACAACATACGTTTCATCGCGCTACGATTTTTTACCGTTTACGGACCGGGACAACGACCCGATCTGGCCATCCATAAATTCACCAAGGCGATCTTGAATGGTGATCCGCTGACAGTTTATGGAGACGGATCCACCAGCCGCGATTACACTTTCGTCGGCGATATTGTAAACGGCATTCTCGCGGCACTTGAATACAAAGGCAGTGAGTACGAGATCATAAACTTGGGTAATCACTATTCGATCCCGCTCATCGAACTGATCCAGGCCATTGAAAAAGCGGTGGGCAAGAAAGCTGTATTACAATACGGACCGGAGCAGCCCGGTGATGTGCCTAAAACCTATGCCGAAATCAGCAAGGCCAAGCTATTACTTGGATACGATCCTAAAACGTCCTTAGATAATGGGCTGAGAGCCTTCGTTGATTGGTATCTCAGCAAAAACTGAATCACACTTTTGTTCCCTCACCGTTGAAAAGTCGACGAACGGTATACGTTTTCTTATTCTGTGATTCATAATAGGTCCGCATACCGATCTCGGCCACGATTCCGATGGTGATCAACTGAATCCCGCCAAGCAGCAGCATCAGTCCCAGTATCAGCAGCGGCTTTCCACCGATATCCTGCCCGGCTATTTTCAATCCCAATAAGTAAAGATTGATCAGTGCGCCTAGTCCCAGTCCGATAAAACCCACGGTGCCGAAAAGGTGCATAGGTTTTTGCATGTACTTACGAAGGAAGACCATCAGGATAAGGTCGCTCATCACCTTGAATGTCCGGTTGATGCCATATTTACTGGTGCCGTGCAATCGAGCGTGATGCTTTACATCCACTTGGGTGATGCGCGCTCCTTGCAATTTGGCGAGTACCGGAATGAAGCGATGGAGCTCGCCATAAAGTCCCAGCTCTTCGGCGATCTCTCGCTTGAAAACTTTCAAGGTGCAACCATAGTCGCGGATATAAACGCCGGTCATGCGACGGATCAAGGCATTGGCGATGTTACTGGGGATCTTCCGAAGGAACATGCCATCTTTTCGGTTACGACGATTGCCGGCTACTACATCCCAATCCTCAGCTTTCAATAATTCCAGCATGGAGGGGATATCGGAAGGATCGTTTTGCAGATCGCCATCCAGCAGGGTGATATATCGTCCGGTGGAGTGGTCGATGCCGGCTGTCATGGCCGTACTCTGACCATAGTTCTTACGCAATTCGACCAAGTGGATCCGGCTGTCGGCGTGTGTTTTGATCTCCGCGATGGTGCGGTCTGTAGAGCCGTCATCTACAAAGATCACTTCGTAGTCCAGTCCGCCTAAAGAAGCCCGTATCGCCGCCAGTAAGGGAGCGATGTTTGCCTCCTCGTTCATGACCGTTATGACGACCGATAATTCGCGCATGACGCAAATATAGATGAAAGATGAAGGATCAAGGGTGAAACGGCGGCACTTCACCTTTCAGCTTTCACCGTTCAACCTTCGTAATTTCGTCCCTCATGTCCACCACCCACCATACAGAATACATCGAGATCGAAGGGGCGCGGACACACAATCTGCAAAACCTTGACCTCAAGATCCCGGCCCAACAATTGGTCGTGATCACCGGACTCAGCGGTAGCGGAAAATCATCCCTGGCCTTTGATACCCTCTATGCCGAAGGACAACGCCGATACCTGGAAACCTTCGGGGCCTATGCTAGGCAGTTCGTGGGCGATATGGAACGGCCCGATGTTGACAAGGTAACCGGACTTTCACCGGTCATCAGCATCGAGCAAAAGACCACGAATAAGAACCCGCGTTCTACCGTGGGTACCGTCACCGAGATTTACGATTTTCTTCGTTTGCTGTACGCCCGTATCGGTACGGCCTATTCCTACAACTCCGGAAAGCCCATGGTGAAATGGAGTGAAGAAGAGATCGTGGCTGACATCAAAGAGAAATTTAGCGGCAAGAAAATAGAACTGCTTGCGCCGTTAGTTCGCGGACGAAAAGGTCATTACCGCGAGTTATTCGAAGAATGGAGGAAAAAAGGTTTTTTGAAAATGCGGGTCGATGGAGAGGTGAAGGATCTGGTGCCGAAGATGCAGGTCGACCGGTACTCTATACACGATATCGAGTTGGTGGTCGATCGCTTAAAGTTGAGTGATGATCTGATTGGACGGGTAAGCCAGAGTGTGCATCAGACGATGAAGTTGGGTAAGGGACTGATGTTCTTGCTGGTTGATGAAAAGCAACTGGTTCAGTATTCAAAGAGTTTGATGTGTGCGGATACGGGGATCAGTTATGAGGAGCCTTCTCCCAATGCCTTTTCATTCAATTCGCCCTATGGAGCCTGCCCAGTTTGTAAGGGACTTGGTACGCAGCACCGAGTCAACCTGGAGCTGGTGATCCCGGATAAAAATATCAGTATTCAGGACGGCGGTATTGCGCCATTGGGAGAGGAGCGTGAAGCTTGGGTCTACAGACAGGCGCAAGAGCTGGCAAAAAAGAATAAGATCTCTTTGAAGATACCGGTCGGTGAACTCTCTCAAAGGCAGGTCAATATTCTGCTCTATGGAAATGAGGAGGGAGAAATGAAGGAAGAGGAAGTGGCCGACATGAAATTCGATCCCAATGCACCCTTCGAGGGCGTCATCAATTTATTACATCGTTGGTATGTGAATCCGTATAGCGAGAATATCCGGGAATGGGCGGAAGGTTATATGACGGAGCAGCCTTGCCCCGATTGCAATGGCACGCGTCTGCGAAAGGAGAGCAATTGGTTTCGCGTGAATGGGAAAAGCATTGCTGAACTGTCGGTGATGAATCTTGATAACCTGGCAGCCTGGTTCGATGGTATCGAATTGTATCTCGATAAAAAACAACAGGCGATCGCAAAGGACATTTTAAAAGAGATTCGCGATCGATTGGGCTTTATGCTGAATGTGGGATTGTCCTATCTGAGTTTGAGTAGACCCACACGTACACTGAGCGGCGGTGAGTCGCAGCGCATACGATTGGCCACGCAGATCGGTTCGCAGCTGCAGGGCATCACGTATATATTGGATGAGCCTTCGATCGGATTGCATCAGCGCGATAACCAGCGATTGATCGAAGCCCTGAAGCATTTACGAGATCTGGGTAACACGGTACTGGTGGTGGAGCACGATAAGGATATTATGATGGCAGCCGATTATCTGATAGATATGGGTCCGGGTGCCGGTGTGCACGGAGGCCGTGTGGTGTCGCAAGGTTCACCGAAGGATTTGCTCAGGGGGAAGTCGAATACCGCGGCTTTTTTGAGTGGAAAACGTAAGATCGAGGTGCCGAAAGAACGTCGGCCCGGCAACGGACAGTTTCTGGAATTAAAGGGTGCTACTGGAAATAATCTTCAGTCGGTGAATCTGAAACTGCCGTTGGGATGTTTTGTGGTGGTGACCGGAGTTAGTGGGAGCGGTAAATCAACATTGATCAACGAAACCTTGTATCCGATCCTGTCGGCACATGCGTTTGGTTCGCGTAAGCAACCGCTGGCCTACAAGTCGATCAAGGGGTTGGAGCAAGTCGACAAGGTCATTGATATCGATCAGGCACCCATCGGTCGTACGCCGCGAAGCAATCCGGCTACTTATTGCGGCTTCTTTACAGAGATCCGAAATCTTTTTGCCGCTTTACCTGAATCGAAGATCCGCGGATACAATGCCGGCCGTTTTTCGTTCAATGTGAAAACCGGTCGTTGTTCGGTTTGTGAAGGTGGGGGTATGCGCGTGATTGAAATGAATTTTTTGCCTGATGTATATGTGCATTGTGAAAAATGTAATGGTCGTCGCTACAACCGCGAAACACTCGAGATCCGCTACAAGGGTAAATCGATTTCTGATGTGTTGGATATGACCGTCGATGAAGCGGTTGATTTTTTTCAGGCCGTGCCTTTTATATACCGAAAGATCAAAGTGTTGCAGGATGTTGGGTTGGGGTACATCACACTCGGACAATCAGCCGTTACGTTAAGTGGGGGAGAGGCACAGCGCATCAAGCTCTCGACGGAGTTGGCAAAACGTGATACGGGTCGGACGATCTATATTCTAGATGAGCCGACAACCGGCTTGCATTTCGAGGACATTAAAAAACTATTGGAGGTGTTGGGTCGTTTGGTTGATAGAGGGAATTCGGTACTAGTGATTGAGCATAACATGGATGTGATCAAGGTGGCCGATCATATCATCGATATCGGACCCGAAGGGGGAGATGGGGGTGGAACCATTATTGCACAAGGAACGCCCGAAGAGGTTCAACACGCATCGAAAAGTCTGACCGCTCCGTTCCTGCGTGCGGAGTTGAAATAAAAAGGCCCGCCAGAGGCGGGCCGTAGCTTGATTCGGAGCGTATACGATATTAGAGTAGGGTAGGGAACGGATCAGGCTTGTCAACCAAGTACCGTTTTCCGGACCAAGCAAATCGTTAGAAGATCGGGCATCTTTGTCCTCGGGGTGTTCTTCCTCTTCCTTCACCACCCAAGCGAAATCCAAAACGAATGGTGGTGCTGAAATAGCTGTCATTCTGTTTGGGGTCGCCTCGTTGTTGATACTCGCTATAAGGGCGAGTAGTTGGATAGGAATATGTACCACGATAGAATAATCTGCGTGCTTGTTCTGCTTGTGGGGCAGGCAAGTATTGATTAAAATGAATTGGGTCGATGTAATAATCCTGGCTTACATCATCCAGGTAGTCGGTCATCAACTTACGGTACAACACTTCGGTGCCGATGTACATGGTGTTGCTGAGGTAATATTTCACGCCGATTCCTCCGATCAGATTCATTTGTGTTAGCTCGTAGGGTTTGCTGTTGGGATACTGCGCGAATCCTTGTCCTTCCAAGCGGAGGGGTTGCGTTTTTACCCAGCTGCCATCAACATCTTGAACCTCTGGATTGAAATTGTAAATGCCGATACCCGCTATTCCGTAGGGGCGAAGTTTTTTGGCCAGGTCAGCGTATTGTTCGAAGAACACGGTTGGATAGAATTCTACCGCTGCATAAGCCTCTCGTATCGTAGAACGAAAGTGAAGATTTCGCTCCAGTCGGTCAACTTCCGCACCGCCTTTGTTCGGCGCGTCCGCATCATTTGCACCAACACTCCCTATAGAGGCAGCTACTCGGAATCCAAGCCATTCAGCAGGATGAACAGTCAGGTATGCTCCATAACTAGCTTTGGTTTGCGGAAAGTCGAGGTCTTTCAGAAAGCCCCGTCCGATGCCGGCGGAGCCGCCGAGGTCGGTTAAAGCAAACATGGGGCCAACGCCCAGACCGAATTCGATCTTGCCGTTGCCCCCATAGTATTGTGCTTGGACTGGGAGGACGTGGATGAGCAAACCAAGAAGAAGGCTCATCAGCCGTCCCATTGTGGTTTGATTTTTCATTGGATTGGATTTGGTTTTCTAGGTATAGGATGATGACTCAAAACTAGAACCACACCAACCTGTGGACGAATTTTAGAGGGAAAACAGCTGAAAATCAGACTAAAAAAGCGGTTGTACGTAGGAGATCTACGAAGCGACTTATCGTAAAATCATGTGGATGTGCGGAATTCCGTCTTCGAGATAGGGTGAACCACTTATTTCAAATCCGAGCGACTGATAGAATGATTCCAGATATCGCTGTGCACCGATCTGGATCGGACCCTTTCCAAACAAATGATAACAATTTTCTATGCTTTTCTGCATGAGTATTCTGCCCGTTCCACTTCTTCTGATGGAAGGGGATGTGACCACTCGCCCAATGGAAGTTTCTTCAAATGAGAGTCCGGGTGGCAATAACCGTGTATAGGCAACCAATGATTCGTCTTCCCAACCCATGAAGTGCCATGACAGTTGGTCCTTATCATCCATATCGGGATACGCACAAGCTTGCTCTACCACAAACACGATACTTCTCAGTTGCAGGATCGCATATAATTCCTCCACGCTGAGCTCCGTAAATTTTTTCAATTCCCATTTCATCTTCAATAGTTGTATTTGTCCTTCCATCGATTTTTCAGCCACACTCTTATCTCTTCTTCGCGGGGATTTTTTCCGGGATCGAAGAATTTGGTACCGGATAAAACATCGGGTAGGAACTCCTGCTCAATGAAATTTCCCGGGAATTGGTGCGCGTACTGATAGCCCTTTCCGTATCCTTCTTTTTTCATTAGCGAAGTCGGTGCATTTCGCAAATGAAGCGGCACAGGTTGATCGCCGTTTTTTCGTAGAAGATCCAATGCCTGATCGATCGCCAAGTATGAGGCATTGCTTTTAGCGGAGGAGGCCAAATAGATCGCGCATTGAGAAAGTAGGATACGCGCTTCCGGATAGCCGATCTTTTCAGCCGCTTCGAAGGTGTTGTTCGCCAAGATCAGTGCCGTCGGATTGGCATTGCCGATATCCTCGCTGGCGAGAATGATCATACGCCGTGCAATGAAAGAGATCGATTCTCCTCCTTCGATCATCCGGGCCAGCCAGTAAACTGCTGCGTTGGGATCACTGCCTCGAATGGACTTGATGAATGCCGAGATGATATCATAATGTTGCTCGCCGTCTTTATCATATCGGGCGATGAATTGTCGAGCCGTATCCATCACCACCTGATCGGTGAGTTCGCCTCCCGGTTGAATTTGTTCTACGCAGAGTTCGAACAGGTTCAGCAGTTTCCGTGCGTCTCCTCCGCTTAGCCGCAATAAGGCCTGATCTTCTTTGAGGATCACTTTTCGGGAAGACGCCCATTCATCGTGTCGTTGCGCATGATCCAACAGCTTTCGGAGCGAATCGGGCTCAAGTGATTTCAATGTATAGACCTGGCATCTGCTGAGTAAGGCAGCGTTTACTTCGAAGGATGGATTTTCAGTTGTGGCGCCGATCAGGGTGATCCATCCTTTTTCTACTGCACCCAGCAGGGCATCCTGTTGTGATTTATTGAATCGGTGAATCTCGTCGATGAATAAGATGGAACCAGGCATGCCCTTGGATCGGTCGATCACCTCACGTATGTCTTTCACGCCGGCAGAAATAGCGCTAAGGGTGTAGAAGGGTCTTTTCAGGGATTGGCTGAGGGCGGTGGCGAGGGTTGTCTTTCCCGTGCCGGGTGGTCCCCAGAGGATCATGGAGGGGATCCTTCCGGCTTCCAGACTGATACGAAGCACCTTGCCGGGGCCGGTCAGGTGTTCCTGTCCAACGACATCCTCGATGCGTTGTGGACGCATTCGCTCTGCCAAGGGAGCCAAGTGATTCATCGCCTCAAGTTAAGAATAAGTCAAGCTGCTTGTTACTGGGTGCAGATCATCGAGCGTTGTTACAAGCTAAGGTTGCTTGGTGCGTACGTATTTGATCGGGTATTTCGATACATGCAGGTGATGAATACGGATTTCAATATGGATGGGGTGCTTAGGGACCTGGCTCTTACTGATGGTCGGCTATTTAATAGTTTCAAAGGCCTTGTATGCATATGTTAACTAATTTTTTTGAATGGGATGGCCGCGCCGCTTAAACCCAGCAGGTACATCTGAATCCTAAAGCAAATCATTTGATATGAAACTTATTACCCTATTCTTTGCCGGATTCATTTTTATTCAATCACCCTCAACGGCACAGCACATACGGATACGATTGGATTTTCCGGTAGGGGCTAGTGTACGGCCGGGTGGAAATGGGCCTTTTCGTGGAGCCGTTTGGATAGGGCCGGAATGGAGATGGCAGCGGGGTCAGTATGTATATGTGCCCGGATACTGGGCAAAGCCTAAACGCCGGGGAGCGATCTGGGCACCGGGTTACTGGAACAGTACACGCAGAGGCTTTGTTTGGATCCCAGGAAGGTGGAGGTGAGCATAAAAAAAGCCTTGCAGTGAAACTGCAAGGCTTGTAGCCCGTACGGGATTCGAACCCGTATCACCACCGTGAAAGGGTGGTGTCCTAGCCCTTAGACGAACGGGCCGTTTAGGGGGTGCAAAGATAAGTGTGGGTCGATTTTAGTCCAAAAGTTTTTAGCGAACCATCTGGCACGGTTCTTGTTCTAATTGGAACATGCAAAAAGAAGCCTTTGACTGGGTCATTAACCGAAGACGCTCCAATAGGAGCTTTGATCCGGCTGTAGCTGTACCGGATGATGTAATTGAAAGAAGCCTGCAACGGGCCGTCTTATCACCCAACAGCAGCAACATGCAGTTGTGGGAGTTTCATTGGATAAAGTCGGAAGCACTCAAATCCAAACTGACAGATTACTGTCTAGGTCAGGGTGCAGCCAGAACTGCCAAACAGCTCGTTGTTTTTGTCACCCGACAGGATCTTTGGCAAAAGCGAGCCCGGTGGAATTATGATCAGATCCGACAAGCGATAGGTGATCGGGAGCCCAATAAAATGGAGAAGAGGGGATTGGATTATTACGGAAAGTTGATGCCGCTGATCTATCGAAAGGATTGGTTGGGCTTGGCCACTTTGGGTCGGAGAACCATCAGTTTTATAATGGGATTACGAAAACCATTTTACCGGGCCAGCGGAACGGCCGACCAACGGATCATGGTGCATAAATCCTGTGGGTTGGCGGCGCAGACGTTTATGTTGTCGATCGCAGCGGAGGGATACGATAGTTGCCCAATGGAAGGATTCGATCGTGTGCGCGTCCGAAAAGCGTTGGGTCTTCCCCGCGGCGCAGAGATAAATATGATTATCGGCGTTGGCATGGGTACACCGGCGGGTACCTGGGGCGAGCGTAAGCGAGTGCCTTTTGAAGAGGTGGTCATTACACACAACTGATCGTTCCCATCTCTTTGCCTCATCTTTTTAATCTCATCCTTCCGCCCTTATCCCTCAACTTTTCCGTAGTTTTGCCCCGCAAAAATCAAGCAGTATGAGTACTATCAAAGTCGCCATCAATGGATTCGGTCGAATTGGTCGTCTGGTCTATCGCCAGATCTTCAATATGCCCGGTATCGATGTGGTTGCTATTAATGATCTGACCAGTCCCAAAGTATTGGGTCATCTTTTGAAATACGACAGTGCTCAAGGTCGTTTCGAGGCGGATGTAAAGGCAACAGAGGATTCCTTAGTGGTCAATGGCGATGTACTGAAGATCTATGCTCAAAAGGATCCGGCTCAAATTCCCTGGGGATCACATGATGTTGATGTAGTCATCGAGTGTACGGGTTTCTTTACTGATAAGGACAAAGCGGCTGCACACCTCACGGCAGGAGCTAAGCGGGTGGTGATTTCTGCCCCTGCTACCGGCGATCTCAAAACAGTTGTATTCAATGTCAACCATTCGATCTTGGATGGCAGTGAAACGATCATCTCTTGCGCTTCTTGTACGACAAACTGTCTGGCACCGATGGCCAAAGTGTTGAATGATCAATATGGCATTCAGACGGGTATTATGACCACGATCCATGCCTACACCAACGATCAGAATACCTTGGATGCCCCGCATCCGAAAGGCGACCTTCGTCGCGCGCGTGCGGCTGCAGCCAACATCGTTCCTAACTCAACCGGGGCCGCCAAAGCGATCGGCTTGGTGCTTCCCGAACTGAAAGGGAAACTGGATGGGGGTGCTCAGCGCGTGCCAACCATCACGGGTTCACTGACAGAACTCACTTGTATTTTGTCTAAGAAGGTGACCGCTGAGGAAATCAATGCGGCGATGAAAGCTGCCTCAAACGAATCTTTTGGTTACACCGAGGATGAGCTGGTCAGCACCGATATTATCGGCATACATTATGGTTCCTTGTTTGATGCTACCCAAACCAAGGTGATGACAGTAGGGGATGCGCAACTGGTCAAAACCGTCAGTTGGTATGACAATGAAATGAGTTATGTCAGCCAGCTGGTGCGTACGGTCAACTACTTCGCCAAACTGATCCAGAAATAAGAATCTTTTCGCCCGACTTTGGTCGGGCTTTTTTTTACGAATCAATGTTAGTTTTTATGAGTCGTTTTCAGGAGCATGCTTTCAGCGGACAAAAAGCACTGGTGCGTGTTGATTTCAATGTGCCGCTCGATGATCAATTCAATATCACCGATGATACTCGTATGCGTGCAGCCGTACCTACCATTCAAAAGATCCTGAGTGATGGCGGGTCGGTGATTCTCATGAGTCATTTAGGAAGGCCCAAGGATGGTCCTACCAACAAGTATTCACTGTCTCATCTGGTAGCTCATTTGAGTGCCCTGCTTGCCCGTCCGGTGCAGTTCGCAGCGGATTGCATCGGTTCAGCTGCAACCGAGGCGGCCACTAGGCTATTACCGGGAGAGGTGTTGCTGCTGGAGAATCTTCGTTTTTACAAGGAAGAAGAGAAGGGTGACGTAGGCTTCGCTGAAAAACTTTCAACCCTGGGGGATGTGTGGGTGAACGATGCCTTCGGTACGGCACATCGGGCGCATGCATCTACGGCAGTGATCGCGCAGTATTATCCGAAGCAGGCACGTTTTTTTGGATTGCTGATGGAAGGAGAGGTTATCAGTGCAGAGCGTGTGTTGCATCAGTCAGAAAAACCATTCGTCGCCATCATCGGTGGGGCGAAAGTGAGTGACAAGATCCTGATCATTGAGAATTTATTAGACCGGGCCACGGACATCATCATCGGTGGAGGCATGGCATATACATTTTGGAAAGCGCAGGGTAAGATGATCGGAAACTCACTCTGTGAAGAGGATCGTTTAGCGCTTGCTTTGGATATTTTAAAGAAAGCGGAAGAAAAAGGCGTCAAGATCCATTTGCCGATGGATAGTACGATCGCGGATGCTTTTTCGGCGGATGCCAAGACCACCAATTGCGAAAGTTTTGGGATTCCTGCCGGCTGGATGGGATTGGATATCGGTGAGAAAGCCCGTGCGGATTTCAAGGAAGTGATTTTGCGAAGCAAGACAATCCTTTGGAATGGTCCCATGGGTGTGTTTGAGATGGAAAAATTTCAAGCCGGCACGAAAGCGATCGCAGAAGCAGTGGCGGAGGCAACGCAGCAGGGTGCTTTTTCACTGGTGGGCGGCGGCGATTCGGTGGCCGCTGTGAATCAGTTCGGATTTACCGACAAGGTCAGTTATGTATCGACTGGCGGGGGCGCTATGCTGGAATACTTTGAAGGGAAGATTTTGCCCGGTATTGATGCGGTGAATGCCTGACCGGTTTGTTAATTTTCACAAAGGTTGAGTCGGACCTGTTGTAGCAGGTCGGGAATCATCTAATTTTATACTCTAAATTTTTAAAAAATGAATCTGGGAAATCGTACCGGCTTGATCATTGCCGGGGTGTTGGCACTTTTATTTTTCTGGGGTTGTAATGCCTACAACGGGATGGCAACAGCGGAGAAAAAGATCCAGGGCAAGTGGGGTGAAGTGGAAGTGCAATTCAACCGTAAGGCTAAAATGTATACCGATATCGTCAATGCGATCAAGGGAGCTGCTAAGAATGAGGATACGACATTGATCCGGATTGTTCAGATGCGTTCACGGATTCCGGATATCAAACCAGACCCCAATAACCCTGGTCAGTTGGCTGAGGTTGGACAGCAGTATGCGAATCTGGGTCGCTCCATCATGAATATCAATTTTGAGAACTACCCCGTATTGAAAACACAGGATATGTTCCGCGACCTGCAGGCGCAGATCGAGGGTACGGAAAACCGTATTTCTACGGCTATTCGGGATTGGAACAAAGAGATCACGGAGTTCAATACCATGATCGTGCGTTTCCCGACAAAAATCCTGGCCTCTTTATTCGGCTTCAAAGAGAAGGAGAACTATAAGGCTCCGGAAGGTTCCAATGATGTCAAGATCGATTTTGGTAGCTGATCGTGATCTTCAATCTATTTAAACGATCAGGCAACTGGTTGGACCCTCAGGTTTCCGATCGTGTTGCTGCCGCCATTGGTTCAGCGGAAAAAATGACCAGCGGAGAGATTCGTGTGTTCACCGAGCGCCGTTGTTCGTATATGGATGCAGTGGACCGAGCAGCTGAGTTATTTGCGGAACTGGGCATGCATCGTACCGGACAGCGCAATGCGGTCTTGATCTATTGGGCGGTGCTCGATCGGCAGGTTGCGATCTATGCAGATCAGGGCATACATGAGAAATTGGGACAATCGTACTGGAACGAATCGGTGCAGCGCATGTTGACTCATTTTCGGTCAAACGATCCTGCGACAGCGCTTGAAGGGTGTATTCAAGAGGTCGGAGTTTCCTTGAAACAATATTTTCCATTCGATCCGGCCACTGACCGCAATGAGTTGTCGGATACTATGCTGATAGGGCGGTGATGCGGTTATTCATTATATCTATTTTGATGAGCCTGGGCCTTTATGCCAGTGCACAGGTGGAGGATTATATCCCCAAGCGGCCGAATCCATCTCGTTTGGTCAATGACCTCACGAAGCAAGGTTTTTTGACGGAATCGCAGCAGTCGGCCTTAGAGCAAAAATTGGTCGCCTTTGATGATTCTACGTCCAACCAGATCGCTGTGGTGATCGTGGAGACGTTGGATGGATACTCAGCCAATGAATATGCAACGGCGCTGGGACGTGCCTGGGGAGTAGGAGGAAAGGAAAAGAATAATGGGGTAGTGATACTGATCTCTACCGGTGGTGGAGATGGTCAGCGTGATGCCTACATCGCTACCGGTTATGGCTTGGAGGGAGCGATCCCTGATGCCACGGCTCGTGCTATTACCGATATTGAGTTGATCGCCTACTTGAAAAAAGGGGAACATTTTCAAGCCTTGGATCGCACCACAAATGCACTGATGAAGGCGGCTGCTGGTGAATATAAAATTCCTCGGTCATACAAACGGAAGCAAAAACTTTCCAATTGGGCTTCCATTGCGGTAGTTATTTTTTTTCTGATCAGCTTGCTTTTGGGTAGAAGAGGCAGAGGGGGAATGGGAGGGGGGATGATGTGGGGCGGCCCGATGACCTGGGGTGGCGGAGGATGGTCTGGCGGTGGCGGCTGGTCGGGCGGCAGTGGTGGCGGATTTGGCGGATTCGGAGGAGGCAGTTTCGGAGGGGGCGGTGCCGGTGGCAAATGGTAACTTACCATAATATGTTATTTCGCGCAACGATACTCATTGGTTATTTCATTTTCACTTCACTACCCTTGTTTGCGCAGGAGGAGAATCGCTTCGTTTACTTTCAATCCGATCCACCACAGTCTTTTTCAGTATTATTGGACAGGGGCTTTCATCATTCATCTTCTGTTGGGTATTTAACCCTCTCGGGTTTGCCGGCCACGGAATGGTCCTTCACGATACGCATAGGTGCTACAGAAGTACGTTATCAGGTCGATCTCAGCAAGGGAGATAAAGGATTGTCGATCCGGCAACAAGAAGGCAAATGGAATATTTGGGATTTGCGAGCAGAGCGATGGCTGGTGGCGATTGAGCCGGCGGCTGACACCATTGTCATTGATACGATGAAGGCTTCTCCATTTGCCCGGATGCTGTCAAAGGCGGCACAAGACCCATCCTTGTTGTCCAATCAGAAGAAGGGCACACTGGCATCAAAGATACCCACATTAACATCGACGGGAATATCCCAGGGGGATGATCCGGGTCCAGTACAACCAGTGGTGGTATCGTCAAGTATTGAACCGTCTTCGAGGCAGGTAATTCCGGTTGTGGTAACCGATTCATCGGCCGGGCTCGTGGTTGAACCCGAGGCGGTTTTGCCAGGGGTTTGGCGTTCAGTTTATTTTGTTCCCGAGCAGACTGTGGTGGATACGGTTCGTGTTTATATAGAGGAGGTAAAGGGTATTGAGTCTGTGAAGACGCCAGTGAATTCAACAAGTCCGGTTACTGCCTCAGTGGTGTTGCCATCCGGTTGCACGGCGGAGTTGGCAGAGGAAGCTTTTTTGCAATTGAGGGCTCGGATGGCGGGGGCGCAGAATGAAGATGAGATGTTGCTGATGGTCCGTAGTGCTGTTCGAAATCAGTGTTTTTCTGTTTCACAGGCCCGCAGGCTTTCCAATATCTTTTTATATGAGGAAAGCCGTTACCGTTTTTTTGATTCGATCTATGGATATGTGACGGATCCGGAACATTTTTCAGACCTGGGTAGTTTTCTTACTGACCCGATATACAAAAAGCGTTTTGAAGCCTTGTTGCAGCGCTGATCGCATCGACTACCTTTGATACATGGCGCGTTATTTTTTGGAGCTGGCATATCGGGGCACTTCATTCAGCGGCTTTCAGTCGCAGGAGAATGCGGTGACGATTCAGTCGGAGTTGGAGCGCGGACTGGAAGTATTGCATCGTGCACCCTTCTCATTGACCGGTTCCTCCCGTACGGATGCAGGGGTACATGCCCTGCAGAATTTTTTTCATTTCGACCGGGATGAGCCATTGCACCCACAGGCTATTTACAAGCTCAATGCGATCCTGCCAGCGGATATCGTGGTGAAGAATATCTATATAGTTGGGGTGGATTCACATTGTCGGTTTGATGCCTTGTCGAGGTCGTACGGATACCGCATCTATCGAAGTAAGAATCCCTTCCTGTCGGATCGGTCCTATTATTATCCCTATGCATTAGATATGGATCGGATGCAGGAAGCGGCTTCAATCTTGAAAGGGTATGCTGATTTCACCTCTTTTTCGAAACGAAATACGCAGGTCAAGACATTTGTTTGTCAACTAGAAGAAAGTGAGTGGATCCAAGAAGGAGAGGAGTGGGTTTACCGAGTACGCAGCAACCGATTTTTACGTGGTATGGTAAGGGCACTGACCTCGACGATGTTATTGGTGGGGCGAGGGAAGATCAGTGTAAGGGAATTCGAAGTCATCATCGAAGCCCGAAATTGTGAGCGGGCCAGTTTCGCGGCGCCCGCGCATGGCCTTTTCCTGGAAGCGGTTCATTATCCGCCCGATCTGCTGACGAATCGATTTTCAGCCGGGGAGGATTAAGGCATCCACGTTCAGGGATCTCACTTGAAATGCCCACCAGCCCGTACTTCCAGCATCTTTTTTCTCA
>CANGWB010000030.1 GCA_947457465.1 Chitinophagaceae bacterium
AAGCAATTGAACAATATCGAAAACGGTCCGATCTCCTGCCGGGGCGAATTGAATCATATTGGTTGGCAAGGCCTGGAAGTCCGTCGTGATGGACTTAACATGAGATTCAACTTGCAAGGAAAAATGCAATGTAAAGCCGACCTGTCGAAGTTCAGTCTTTGATCGGAACAGATCGGAACGAAAAATAGCGTTGTGCGAGGTAACTCACCATAACCACGATCACAATCGTCAATAATTGGGCAGGCAAGGCATGAATACCAAGCGACTCCACTCCTATCTTCAACAATATCCAGTTCAAAAAGAGGTTGAACTGACAGATTAAAAAATATCGAAACAGTTGCACGCGACCTTTTAATCTGGAGTCAGAAAAGACAACATATTTGGACATGAAAAATCCGATGGGAAAGGTTACGCAAAAGGAAAGAAACAGGGCGGCTGAATGGGGCTTGATTGCATAGCTACCCAATTCCCACAGCTTTCCATTGAAGAGATACTCGAAGCTCAGCGAATAGACCAAGAAGCCCAACACAACATTTCCGCCACCGCTCGCGGCATAACGAAACATTTGCCGAGAAAATATCTTACGGAAGGGTGGATAGAAAAAATCTATCACCGGTAGGATCCAGTCCCGAATATGATGCATCCGCTTACGCATGCTGGCAAAGTAATTGAATGAGCAAACAAATGCCAAATCGCTTCGTAAATTCGCGCTCATGCACCTCAACCCGATCACCCAGGAAGTAAAACAAGCTATTAGCACCGTTTTGGCAAGTGAATTCGCCTGGAACGGGGAATCGGACTCATTGGTCATCAACCAAACCAAGCCGGAGTTCGAAGGTGACCTAACCCTGGTACTTTTTGGCCTGGCAAAGTCCCTGGGCAAATCACCAGACCAGATCGGGCAATCACTCGGAGCAGCATTGATCGGACGATTTACTGGTCTATTCTCCGGCTTTCAAGTAGTAAAAGGTTTTCTGAACCTTTCCATACAGGATAGTAAATGGGCCGAGGGTTTCAACCTTCAGTGTAAAGCACTGAACACCGTTCCCTGTGTGGGACAGTCTGAACGGATCATGGTTGAATATTCTTCTCCGAATACAAACAAACCCCTTCACCTGGGTCACCTGCGAAATATTTTTCTAGGCTGGAGCATTGCCGCCATCCTGAAAAAAACCGGAAATCAATTGGTAAAGAGTTGCGTGGTGAATGACCGGGGTATCCATATATGCAAGAGCATGATCGCCTGGCAACGCTTCGGCAATGGCGATACGCCAACCAGCACCGGCATGAAAGGCGATCATTTCGTTGGTCACTACTACGTTCGTTTCAACGATGCCTATAAAAAAGAGGTGGATGAGTTGATATCAACCGGCTTAACAAAGGAAAAAGCGGAACAAAAAGCCCCCATCATGAAAGCCACCCAACAGATGTTATTGGATTGGGAGAAAGGCGACCCGGAAATTCTTTCCTTATGGCGTACCATGAATGAATGGGTATACGATGGATTCGATCAAACGTACAACCGCATCGGTGCCGATTTTCAGAAAACCTATTACGAAAGCGAAACCTATTTATTAGGAAAGAAATTTGTTGAAGAGGGACTTGCATCCGGTGTTTTCTTTCGAAAACCGGATGGTAGCGTCTGGATCGATCTGACCGAAGATGGACTGGATGAAAAATTGGTATTGCGCAAAGACGGAACATCTGTCTACATCACCCAAGACCTGGGATTAGCTCAACAGAAATTTGACGAATTCAACTACGATCAAAGTATCTACGTGATCGCCGATGAGCAGAATTATCACATGAAAGTGCTTCGCCTCATCTTGAAAAAGCTGGGCAAATCATATGCAGATGGGATACATCATTTGAGCTACGGGATGGTGGAACTGCCGTCCGGACGCATGAAAAGTCGGGAAGGAACAGTTGTGGATGCCGATGACATTACGGAAGAGATGGTGACGGTTGCCAGAACGAAAACAGAGGAGCTTGGAAAAGTCAAGGATTTTTCAGCGGATGAATTGAAAGAGTTATATGAAACATTGGCATTAGGCGCCTTGAAATTCTATCTGCTCCGGGTAGATCCAAAGAAGAAAATGGTTTTCAATCCGGAAGAGTCGATCGATTTTCAGGGGTTCACCGGTCCGTTCATCCAATATACGCATGCCCGCATACGCTCCATTTTGCGAAAAGTAGGGGCTACATCGGACGAATTCAGCATCAATGAACCTGTACATCCAAAAGAAAAGGAGATCATGGTTCTGTTGGGTCAGTATGCTGAGCAGGTCCATCAGGCAGCCTCGGAACATAATCCGGCAGTGGTTGCGAACTACGCCTATCACCTTGCTAAAACATTTAACGGCTTCTATGCTGAACTGTCCGTTATGCAAGCCGAATCGGAAGAGAAAAAAGCACTGAGGGTACAACTTTGCAACCGAACCGCGATCATTCTTAAAGATGCAATGGCCTTACTCGGAATCCGGGTGCCTGAGCGCATGTAATAAAAAAGCGGCTCAAGGCCGCTTTTCAATTCTTTGTTGGATTATTACAACCCTGCCATCATTTTCTTCTGTTTGAGGCTTTGCAAGCTTGGATCCATCTCAATGGCTTTGTCGCAAAGGGCGATACCGCGGTCTGCATTTTGCTTACCACCCATTTTCTGGTAGCTCATACCGATCATGTACAGCGCACTGGCATTGCCTTTGTCGTATTCCAATACTCTGTCCCAATATTCGAACGCTTCGGTGAACTTGGCTTTACCATAAAAAGCCTCTGCTAACATATTCAATAAGTTGAAATCGCTGGGGCGTCGTCCAAGTGCTTCTTTCAAAATAGCAACACCGGGTTCGAACTGGCCCACATTCAAATAGGCAATGGCTAGATTCTCGAGATAATCATTGTCTTTTTTGTATCCTACTTCAGCCGCCAATTGGATGTATTTGAGCGCATTGGCATCGTCATGGATCGCATAATAACTAAGCCCGAGTTCATAAGTCCAGTTTGGCTGTTTAGGATCCAGTGCCAATGCTTTTAAGAAATATGGGATCGCACCTTTGAAGTTGGTCATATCAGCATAACTCTTTGCCAGCAAATAAGGCACCTCCGCCAGTGTGGGATTTTCCTTTCCGGCCTGTGTCAGGTACTGAATGGCCTTTCCGTAATCCTCCGTTTCATAATAAACTTTAGCTAGGTAAAGGGCCACATCAGCTTTTGGGTTTGCTTTTTTACTTAACTCCGCTAACCGGATGACTTGCTCGTGTTGTCTGAGTTGATAGGCTAGCTCCAAGCTTTGACGGAGCAGATTGGTATCTGTTGGATTCAATTCGATCGCCTTATTGAAATGATCCAGCGCCGGACCGAATTTTCGCTGATCTGCCAAAATCGTTCCGAGACCTTTCAAAACAATGGGGTCTTGAGATTGAAAAGATATCGCCTTGTCTAGTTTTTTCAGCAAGTCGAGTCGACGACCGTTTTGCTTATCGACCAATGCCAGATTCAAATAATGAGCAGCACTGTCGTTGTTAGGAGCCGTTTGGGCGAGCAACTGAGTATCGGTAAGCAAAAGAAAGGCAACTAAGTAACCGAGTCCGATTTGTAAAAATTTGTTTTTCATTGGATGGATAGGATTGGATTATGAAGTAAAACTACATCGATCTGATGGGATCAGGCCAAGAGTATAGTTTAAATTACCACCTGAAAAGGGAAAAAACAAGCACTACTTTAGTACAATTCCGCTGAGGGCTGGTAGATTTACGATGATTCGGGATCGTTTAGCCTTTTTATCTACCCATTGGTGGACTATCGATTGATTGTGAATTCGTCCCGTCCCCCAGAACTCCTTGGCGTCACTGTTGAATATTTCTTTCTGGAAGGCCTTTCCGGTGTATTCAATCGGCCAATCCAATCTCTCTACAGGGGTCATATTGAGAATCACAAGAACGTCATCTTGAGGCCGTCTCCCTTTTCGCTTGTACACCATGACCGACTCGGAGCGATGCTGCAGATCGACCCACTCAAACCCATCCGTATTGAATTGATTGAAATATAATGCAGGCTCAGCGCGCAACAGTTGATTCAACCTCGATACGCAATGGCGCAGGTCTCTATGGCAATCGTATTGAAGTAATCCCCAAGACAATTCACTATGATAATCCCATTCCCCGGTTTGACCGAATTCTCCTCCCATGAAAAGTAATTTTGCACCCGGGTGTGTCCACATATAGGTGTACAAAAGCCTTAGGTTGGCAAATTTCTGCCATTCATCTCCGGGCATTTTGTAAAGCATGGGACTTTTACCGTGTACCACTTCATCATGGCTGAACGGCAACAGAAAATTCTCATCATAGAAATACATCATACTGAATGAGAATTTATCCTGATGATCCTTCCTGAATAAAGGATCGATCTTAAAATAATCGAGCGTGTCATGCATCCATCCCATCATCCATTTCATACCAAAACCCAGTCCGCCCTGAAATGTAGGTTTGGAAACCCCTGGCCAATCGGTCGCTTCCTCGGCCATGGTTTGCACGTCCGGAAAATCCCGATAAATCGTTTCATTAAGATCACGTAAAAAGGCAATGGCCTCCAGGTTTCCATCTCCCCCGAACTCGTTCGGTTCCCATTGCCCATCCTCTCTGGAATAATTCAGTTTTAACATCGAGGAAACAGCATCCACCCGGATGCCATCGATGTGAAACTTATCAAACCAAAAACGAGCACTGCTGATCAGAAAGGACTTTACCTCTCCCCTTTTGTAATTGAAAACATAACTATTCCAGTCAGGATGGTATCCCTTGCGCATGTCTGCATATTCGTAGGTATGAGTTCCGTCGAACATGAAAAGTCCATGAGCATCATACGGGAAATGAGAAGGCACCCAATCCAAGATCACGCCGATACCGGCTTGATGTAGCGCATCAATGAGTCGCATAAACCCTTGCGGGTCTCCAAATCGAGAGGTTGGTGCAAAAAAACCGGTACACTGATACCCCCAGCTCCCATCATACGGATGCTCCATTACGGGCATAAACTCAACATGCGTGAAAGCCATCTCCAACAAGTATGGTATCAGACGTTCGCCAATTTGATCATAGCTGTTGTAGCTCTCTTCATCTGTTGGCACAGGTCGTTGCCAACTGGCCAAATGGAGCTCATAGATACTCCAGGGCGCATCCAGCGCATTGTTCTTTTTTCGATGACGCATCCACCGTTGATCATTCCAGTTATACGCTAACGACCAGGTGATCGAAGCTGTATGGGGACGTTTCTCCCAGAAATGAGCGAAAGGATCTCCTTTATCAAGCCGCAGACCATTATATCCGACGATGTGATATTTATAGGCCTCCCCACGCTTAAGTCCGGGAATGAAGCCTTCCCAGATACCACTCTTATCCCATCGAGGAAATAGCTGGTATTCATCATCTTGCCAATTGTTGAAATGGCCTTTTACAGAAACCTGTGTGGCGTTAGGAGCCCATACACTGAACTGTACACCAGCAGTTTTATCGAGAATCAATTCATGGCTCCCCATGCATTCATAGAGTCGATAATGGGTGCCGTTCTGAAAATTACGAACGTCATCATCAGTCAGTAAAGAATGATTCCAAACCCGATGCTTGTCGTTCACGTTCGGTATGAGATTATTTTATTAACTCCAGCACCCGACTCTCTTTAGAACCGATAGTAAACCCATCCAGTGAGAAAGTCTCGTCTGTGATCACATCTCGCCCTTTTGTAAAGCCATTGGTCCGTTCCCGATAAATCGACCAATCCGGCTTCGCAGATTTTTCAGAGCTGTTTGCAATCACAAGTACGGTCTGCTGATCGGTATATCGAAAGTACAGATAAGTGCCGTCGCGTGGAATGAATTGCATCAGCTTGCCTTTACCCAAGGCGGGTGAAGTCCGTCTAAATTGAGCAAGCTTACTGATTCGAGTAAAAGCCTTGGATTGAGCTTCGGTACGACCAGAGACCTGAAAACGATTTTGGGCGGGGTTGTCTGCAGGCCACCCACCTGGGAAATCCTCCCGAACCGTGGCATCGGTGTTGACCTTGAAATTTTTCATCAGCACCTCCGTTCCGTAATAAAGTTGCGGCATCCCACGAAGGGTGAAAAGCCAGTTCATACACATGTTGAACTTAGCCTCGTCCTCGCCTAGCACGGAGAAAATCCTGTCCATATCATGATTGTCAAGGAACACGCAATTTTTCATAGGATCCTTATAAAGCGCATCCTGAGCAAGGGCAAAGTATAATTTGACAACTCCGTTGCTCCAACCATTCTCCTCCTTGGCCGCTGCGATCATCGCAAAGCAAGTCTGAAAATCAAGCATGCCTTCCGCGTTGTGTTTGAAAGGCGTTTGCATGTTATTTCGCGTGAAATAGGCATTGGCGATTGTGGAGGTAACCCAAGATTCACCAAAAACAGTGAGTTTCGGAAATTCACGGGTCAAAGCATCATTCATTTCATTGAGAAATTTCTCCTCGTTGTACTTGTAGGTGTCTACACGCCATCCGTCAACTCCATACTCTTCCGTAGCCCAGATATGATATTGAATCAGGTAGCGAGCGACGTCGGCATTTCGTTGATTTAGGTCGGGTAAATGTGGCACGAACCAACCGTCCAGCATTTGTCGTTTATCCTGCGCCGAGGCATATGGATCGTAAAAAACCTCCTCCCGGTGGTGCGGAGGATTTTTCCCCTGTGAACTATTGAGCCAATCGGCTGATGGTGGATCTAGTGCGAGCCAGTGATAATTACCTATGTGATTGTACACTGCGTCTTGAATCAGTTTCATACCGTTCTGATGAAGGCGATCTGACAACTGACGATAGGCAGCATTACCGCCAAATCGTTTATCGACCTGGTAATGATCAGTGAACCAATAGCCATGATACCCAGCCACCGAATTTCCCCATTCATTCATTCGGGGCATATCATTCTCGTTTACCGGTGTCAGCCATACGGTACTGACCCCTAATTCTTTTAGATAACTAATTCGATCATCCACTCCCTTGAAATCACCCCCGTGACGAGAGAATTTATCGGATCGATCGCAGACGGTGTCTCTATATCCTTTGATGATGTCATTTGAGGGATCTCCATTAGCAAATCGATCCGTCATGATCAGGTATATGAAATCACTGGCATGTACGCCTTGAATACGCGTAACACCATTTTCTTTGGAGCGGGATTTCAATTCATAATTAACCAAGATGGGATCGGTATCAGGTCCGATCAATGTAATACTGAATCGACCCGGTTTGGTAGTTGGCGCAATCTGAAGATCTAGAAAAAGGTAATTAGGACTTTCAGCCTTTCGAACCTTGATTAAGCGCACACCAGGATAATTTATAAAGGCTTGAGTATAATTACCTATCGATGCACGTTGTATGATCAGATTCAATTCAGTCTTCTTGAAACCAACGAACCAATGAGATGGAAATAGTTTGATTTGCGATATCGCAATGGAATGAGAAAAGAACAACAGAGCAATAAGTAGGAAACGATACATAACTAAACTTTACAATTATCAATAATTAAATTTCAGATTGGAACTTTTTATCGCGAACGATGAGGGCACATAATAAACCGGCGGCGCAAAGTAGAACCCCTCCGATGAGTACTGCCATCAGTCGATCATCTCCGAGATAATTTTTCATGATCTTTCCAAAACTGAGGGCGGCGATGATCTCAGGAAGTACGATGAAAAAATTGAAGATCCCCATGTATATCCCGGTCTTTTCTTTGGGTATGGAACCTGCCAACAGCGAATAAGGCATTGACAAGATCGAGGCCCAGGCGATGCCGACCAGACTCATCGAGATGTAGAGCATCCAGGGCTCTTGAATGAAGTTTACAGAGATTAGTCCTGCACCACCCAGAAGCAAGCAAAGGGAATGTGTCCATTTTTTTCCAAGTCTGCCAACCCAGAACGGGATCGTAAAGGAAAAAGCAAAGGTCACCAGATTCAAAATGGCAGAAGTTGCATTGGCATGCTCCAATCCTTCTGTATATTGGTCGCTGTTGGTGATGGCATCACCACCAAAAATGTCGGCTGCCACACCGGTGCTGTAGTAAAACCACATTAAGAAAAGTCCGGGCCAGGTCAAGAACTGTACCATTGCCAACCGTTTCATGGCTGAAGGCATATTACCGATCGCCTCCAGGATCTCACGAAACCCTGCACTCAGGCTGCCGCGATTCTCGGATCTTTTTTGTTTCCAGTCCGGATCTGAGGGTGGATATTCTTGACTTTTGAAAACTGTATAGAGAACAGCTACCAGAAATACGGCTGAACCTATATAAAAAGACCACATGATGTTTTGAGGGATCCCACCCGCTCCTTTCTCACGGGAAATTCCGAACCAATTCACCAGTAACCCGGGTAGAAAACCGGCTATAAAAGAGGCCGCACCGATGAACATGCTTTGCATGGCATATCCGAATGATTGCTGCTCCTCGTCTAAATTATCTGCCACAAAAGCACGAAAAGGTTCCATCGTGATATTGATGCAAGAATCTAAAATCCATAGCGTTCCAGCTGCCATCCAAACAGCAGAGGAATTAGGCATAATGAAAAGCGCAAGCGAACTCAAGATGGCACCGACCAAGAAGAATGGACGACGTCGGCCTAAGGTAGGATGCCAGGTACGGTCGCTCAGGTATCCAACGATGGGCTGTACCAACAAACCCGTCATGGGAGCGGCCAACCATAAGCCAGGGATTTGATCTGCTTCGGCCCCGAGAAATTCGTAGATGGCACTCATGTTGCCCATCTGCAGACTCCATCCAAATTGGATGCCGAAAAATCCGAAACACATGTTCCAGATCTGCCAAAAACTCAAGCGCGGTTTAGGGCCGGTGTAAGCGGTAGACATAGCAATCGATTTGCCCCAAGATAGCAAGAATATGTATTCGATACACAATGCTGTGTGTCCGCCTCAGAGCACAAATCCACTGGGAATGATCGCTCCCTTTTTCACAACCACGATGCCATCCTTGACAGTGTATAAATCATGATCGAAATTATCGAGATGTGTGCCGCCGTTGATGCGAACATCGTTTCCGATGCGAACGTTTTTGTCGAGAATGGCATTGCGGATATAACACCGCTCTCCTATCCCCAAGGCCGGTATGCCCTCACGGGACGTCCGTTCGATCTCTTCCAGTGTTTCATAAAAATCACTTCCCATGAGATATGAATCCACTACCGTAGATCCGTGTCCGATCCGGCTTCGGATACCGATCACGGAATGTTCGATCCGGGAAGCATGGATGATCGACCCCTCCGCTACCAGTGTTTTTTCCAGGGTCGTTCCACTGATCTTGGCTGGCGGAAGCATACGGGGTCTTGTATAGATCGTACGGTCTGTGTCAAAAAGATCGAATGCCGGCAACTCTTTGGTGAGTTCGAGATTGGCTTCAAAAAAAGAGCGGATGTTACCGATATCCGTCCAATATCCGGAGTATTGATAACTCGCCACCTTGAATTGTTCGATCGATTGAGGAATGATCTCTTTACCAAAATCGGTTGCATTGGCAAACTCATGCTGCAGCAGCTCAAATAGCAATTTGCGATTGAATATGTAGATGCCCATGGAGGCCAGGTAATGTCTGCCTGCCGCTTTCATTTCATCACCTGTATCACTGATCCAATCAGGCAGCAACTCTTTTTTGGGCTTTTCAACGAAGGATGTAATGAGTCCATCCCGACTCTTAAGAATTCCGAACTCAGGCGCTTCTTTTTCATGAACAGGAATGGTAGCTACAGAAATATCTGCCCCCAGTCGCTTGTGATTCTCCAGCATTTCCACAAAGTCCATTTGATACAGCTGATCGCCTGAAAGGATCAACACGTAATCGCTCTCGAAGGGCTCGATGTGACGAAGTCCCTGCCTCACGGCATCGGCTGTGCCTTGATACCAAGTAGGATTATCGGGTGTCTGCTCCGCAGCCAAAATGTCAACAAAAGCCTTGCTGAAGGCGCTGAAGTGATAGGTATTTTTGATATGTCTGTTCAGGGAGGCGGAGTTGAACTGTGTCAACACAAACATCCGGCCGATCCCGTTATTCAGGCAATTCGAGATAGGAATGTCAACCAAACGATATTTCCCGGCAATGGAAACTGCGGGTTTGGATCGACTTGTTGTTAGCGGATACAACCGAGAGCCGGCTCCGCCACCTAAAATGACACTAAGGATTTCTGTCGCGTGAGTGATGGTTCGAATGGCCATAGACTATAGGATGGATTTATATAATTGCAAATATTGTAAAGCCGAACGATCCCAGGAATGATCAAACCCCATCATGTATTCTTGCATCCCAAGGAGCCGAACCCGGTCGGATTCATAAAGTTCCAATGCCCTTCCAACGGCATGCACCATATCCCCCACAGAGGCCTGATCAAAACAAATGCCAAATCCACCCGGATCACCCATATCGGTGACCGTATCCCGTAGCCCACCCGTCTTCCGCACCATCGGTACCGTTCCATAGCGCAATGCATACAGTTGATTCAACCCGCAGGGCTCAACCCGGCTCGGCATCAAAAGAAAATCAGCACCGGCATACATACGATGACTCAGCTCCTCATAATAACCGATATAGGCACTAAATGAACCTACGTACCGATTCGACATCTCCTTAAAAGTGGTTTGCAATCCAGGATCACCCGAACCCAACAGAAGAATGTTAAGCCGCCCACCAAAATGTTGCAAGCATTGGTAAAACGCCTCCGGAAGCAGATCGGCAGCTTTCTCATGTACTAATCTTCCAATATATACGATCAGTGGTCGGGTTGCATCCAGTCCGAACTGTTTGCAAAGAGCCAGTTTATTTGCCATTTTCCCGGCGGTGATGGTCTCTATCCCATAGTTTGTAACGAGTAAAGGATCTGTGACCGGATTCCATACATCCGCATCAATTCCATTTAGGATGCCCAGACATTTTCCTTTTTCGTACTCAAATAATTTTTCCAGCCCGTTCGAACGTTGACGGATTTCATCCAGGTAACTTGGACTGACCGTGGTCACCCGCCAGGCAGACTTGACCGCCGCGGCAAGTGGATTGATCTGATCGTTCCATTCGATCAACCCGGACTTCCACTCATCATGAGCCGGGAGCCACTCACGGTGTTGCCACCCAAGCCAACCCTGGTATTGAGCATTGTGTATCGTAAAGACAGATGGGATATGCTGAAGCCGATCACGAAAGGCGTAAGCATATTTCATCATAAAGGGGATCAAACCAGTGTGATGGTCGTGGGTATGTATCACATCGGGACGATGACTCCATTGACTGACCCAATCCAGTACACTGACCTGAAAGGCTAAAAATCGTTGCGGGTCGTCTTCATAACCGTAGATCTCTTGCCTATCGAGCAGGCCATTAATATCAAGCAGATAAAGATCGAATCCCAATTCACGAGAACGCTCCCTGATAACACTATAAGAGAAAGAGTAAAATCCTACTTGTTGCCGACCCTCGTGCACAAGCTCCCATTCCTTTCGGTACAGGTAACGGGTCCTGTACATCGGTATGATCACTTTTACAGTATGGCCCGCTTGTTCTTGATATTTTGGCAATGCGCCCAGAACATCTCCCAATCCACCGGCTTTCGCCATCGGATAACATTCAGCCGATACATGCAAGATTTCCATACGATTTGTCTAAATATAAACAAACTTCCATTTTTTCAGTATTTTGTCTCCGTCCAAATCAAAACAACGTTTCATGAGCCAATCCAAGCAACCGACCAACTATGGTGCACTCAGCACACTCGTAACTGTTTTTTTCTTTTGGGGATTTATTGCTGCCGGTAATTCCGTCTTCATCCCCTTCTGTAAGAACTACTTTCATCTCGATCAATTCCAAAGCCAGCTGATCGATTTTGCCTTCTACCTGGCCTACTATATCGGAGCCTTGTTCCTTTTCGCATACGGGATCTTCGGCGGACAAGATCTGGTCGGAAAATGGGGCTATAAAAAAAGTATCATTTACGGCTTATTGTTCTCGGCCCTGGGAGCCGGCGCCATGATCCTGGCCGTGAATGGAAATACATTCACAGGTATGTTGATCGGTTTGTTTATTGTTGCCCTTGGGTTTTCGATTCAACAAACCGGTGCACAACCTTTTGCCATTTCACTGGGTGATCCTTCCACGGGAGATACACGTGTTAACTTAGGTGGTGGCGTGAATTCGCTTGGTACAACGATCGGTCCGCTGGTGGTAGCGCTGGCCCTGTTCGGAAGCGCCAGCTCAGTCTGTGATTACGAAATCCAGCACCTGCCGTTAAGCAAGGTGATCGGTCTATATATTTTTGTTGGTATTCTTTTCATTGCTGCTGCTACACTTTTTGGAACCAGTAAGAAAGTACCGGCCGGCATAAATCCCGATAAACCGGAGAAAGCCGGACGTGCTTTCAGTGCCATGTTACTGATCACCGGATTGCTGATCATCACGTTCATTCCGGTTTTCTCCTCGTATCGCTCTGAGGGCGTACAACAAATCGCCCAAATTGAATCGACCATCAAAGAACAAAAAGGACAGATCGATCAGTTGGAGTGTGAAGCATTGAAACAAACCGGTGAAGCGAGAAAAGCGGTCTATGCAAAGATCGAGGACATTAAAAAGAGTTTCAGCAAGCAAAACGACGAGATAGCTGCGATTAAAGGTCCGCTCGAACGCCAACGGTTGACCTGGCTCTTGCTGGCGCTGGCGGTAATCGTGATCGGTTTACCTCTCTGTAACCAGATCGCCTCCAAACAAAAAGAAGGATGGGGTGCCATGCAATATCCACAGCTGGTCTTGGGTATGCTCGGGATCTTTGTATACGTAGGTGTGGAAGTAGCAATCGGAAGTAACCTCGGTGAATTATTGAAACAGCCCGAATTCGGTGGATACAAGTCCTCCGAGATCGCCCCTTTTATTGCGATGTACTGGGGAAGCTTGATGATCGGCCGCTGGGCCGGTGCGGTTGGTGCATTTAATTTGAGTGAGGAACGCAAAAGATTATTCACCTTCATCACCCCCTTGGTAGCCTTTGGCGTAGTGCTCTTGCTCACTAAACTCGCCGGACATGATATACAGATCTTATATTGGTACATCGTCTGCGTATTACTTCAGATCGGAACCTTTTTCCTGAGCCGTAACAATCCGGCCAGAACCCTGCTTCTTTTCAGTTTATTCGGCGTGGTTGCCATGGCCGTTGGTATTCTAACTACCGGAAAAGTGGCGATCTATGCCTTCCTGAGTGGCGGACTGGCCTGCTCTATCATGTGGCCATCGATCTTTTCACTTTCCGTAGCCGGATTAGGCAAGTACACAACCCAAGGCTCAGCCTTCTTGATCATGATGATCCTCGGCGGGGCGGTGATTCCGCCCGTACAAGGAAAACTGGCAGACATCATCGGCATCCATCAATCGTTCTTTGTGGCCATACTCTGTTTCGCCTACCTCGCCTTGTTCGCCTACTTAGTAAAAGGCATCTTACAAAAACAGGGAATCGACTATGAGAATGCTTCTACAGGAGGCGGACATTAATTGAATTCTACAAAAAACATTTAAGTATTTATATGGCTGATCTAGCAATCGGTATCGATATCGGAGGAACGAACACCAAATTCGGAGTGGTTGACCGTAACGGGCATATCCTGGAACAAGGTAGAACACTGACGAATGACCGCTCTACGGCACAGGATTTCATCGAGGACCTGTACGATAAGATCCAGCCCATGATCGAACGGGCAGGCGGAAAAGATAAGTTCGCCGGCATCGGGATCGGCGCTCCGAATGGAAATTATTACACCGGAAACATTGAATACGCCGCCAACCTAAAATGGCAAGGAATCATTCCATTCGCCAGTATGATGTCGACGCGATTCGATATGCGTGTCAAACTGACCAACGACGCCAATGCAGCTGCCATGGGCGAAATGATGTATGGTGCCGCCCGAGGCATGAAACATTTCATCACCATCACCCTAGGAACCGGGGTGGGTAGCGGTATCGTGATCGACGGCAAGATTGTGCTCGGCCATGATGGTTTTGCGGGAGAACTCGGACACACCATTATCCGTCCGGGAGGCAGACTGCATAAAGGAACCGGCATTCATGGTCCGTTGGAAGCCTACGCCTCCGCCACCGGTATGCGGGAGACTGCACTGGAGATGCTTTCAACAAAACCTGATGCGCCCAGTACCATGCGTGACCTGAAACCGGAAGAGATCACCAGTCAATCTGTTTATGAAGCCGCGTTGAAGGGAGATGCAGTAGCACAAGAGGTGTTTGCTTTCACCGGACAATTACTTGGAGAAGC
>CANGWB010000031.1 GCA_947457465.1 Chitinophagaceae bacterium
GCCACCTTGTTTGCTGAAACTCTCCTCGTGATATTCTTTATGCAAGAGCCCAGATGCAGCGGTCATCCACTGCACATCGCCTTCACCGATCACGCCGTGATTACCAGCTGAATCGTGATGTGCTATCCTTCCTCTGTATGCGATCGTAACGGTTTCAAATCCGCGATGCGGATGTACTCCAACCCCTCGAGGGGTATCACTGGGAGGAAACTCAATCAATGAGCCATAATCCAGCATGAAAAACGGACTCATCCGTTGTTTCCCTAATCGTCCGTCGCCGGGTAAAAAAGAATGAACCCGAAAACCATCACCGACCATATGGGCTGGTGGGGGAGTCAGGATCCGGTCAATGCTTTTGATGGCCATAGTAAAAATTTATGCAGGTACAGATTCGTTCGTCAGTCGTTTACAAAGCCATAAAAACTCTTCGAGAAAGACATCGATACTCTTTTGAAAGCTAGGATCGATGAGTTCGCCCGATTCAGCGAATTTCTTATCCACGCCAGGCACCAGAAGAAACTGTGGAGCGGCGATACCGAAGAGGGCTGGTACCAGCAATAACAATTGTTGTGCTGCACGCATACCACCCATGGCTCCCGGTGAGGCGGTAACAAGTCCGAACGGTTTTCGGTTCCGCTTAGGAAAATGATCCAGCAGGTTTTTCAAGGCCGGTGAATAGCTGCCATTGTACTCGGGTGTAACCAACAGATAAGCATCCGCGGACTCAATGCTTTTAGCCAATTCCTGAAAGGCTGGGGGTGCTTCAGCAGGCGTTTTCCAAACGGATTGTATGGGTGGAATATTCCATTTGGATAGATCGATCATTTCGGTCTGGTATTGGAGTTGTTCCAGTTGACTGTTTAAATGGATAGCCACCCGGCGGGTAAGGCTTTCAATACGGGGGCTTCCCGATATGATCACAATTTTCATAGTGCAAATATATAAATCAATGTTCAAACATCAAAATAGTTCTTGGTCATGTCAAGAGGACATTCGGATCTGTTCGTGTATTTTCGGACATACGCTTAAAACATGTTGAACAGAAGAAAGTTTATATCCGGTTCTGCGCTCGGTTCGTTGGGGGTTTTATTGGGGAAAGATGCTCACTCTTCAAGCATCAACCGGGTGCCGGATGCGCCATTGGTGGTTTCGACTTGGGATGCTGGTATGGATGCGAACCGGGCAGCTTGGGAAGTTTTGAAAACCGGGGGGCGGGCTTTGGATGCAGTAGAACGAGGGGTAATGGAGACCGAGAATTCACTTAATTGTTGTGTAGGATTGGGTGGCAATCCCGATCGTGATGGGTTCGTTACGTTGGATGCTTGCATCATGGATGAACAGGGAAATTGCGGTAGTGTGGCTTTTTTGGAGCGTGTCAAGCATCCGATCGCTGTTGCGCGAAGGGTCATGGAGAAAACACCGCACGTAATGTTGGTGGGCAGCGGGGCACAACAATTCGCATTGGCGGAAGGATTCAAATTGGAGTCGGCCGAACTATCTGAAGATGCTCAACGGGCCTACAAGACTTGGTTGGAGAAATCAAACTATGCTCCGCCGGAAAAAAATATTGAGAATAATAAGCAACATGGCCCCTTTGCGCCCACGCGCTTGGACAATGGGGAATGGAATCACGATACGATCGGTATGATCGCCTTGGACAAAAGTGGCAACCTAAGCGGAAGCTGCACCACCAGTGGAGCTGGGTTCAAAATGCGTGGACGGGTTGGCGATTCACCATTGATCGGTTCCGGACTCTATGTTGACAATGAAGTGGGGGCCTGTACGGCTACCGGACAAGGAGAGGAGATCATACGTATTGCCGGATCCCACCTGGTGGTCGAGTTCATGCGAAATGGACTGCGTCCTGAAGAGGCCTGTAAAAAAGCAATTGGTCGCTTAGTGAACATGCGAAAAGATAAATTGGGCGATGTTCAGATCTGCTTTCTCGCCATCGACCGTTCAGGAAGTTTTGGGGCCTTTGCTCTACGACCCGGATTTACCTACGCGGTTCGTTCACGCCATGAAGAAAAGATCCACAAAGCCAAAAGCTGGTTCGATAAATGATCGATATGTCAAGAGAACAAATTCTCATTGAGATCGCTACGGCCGATCTCGAAACCACCCGTCAGGCGGTTGAAGGTGGAGCCGATCGCATCGAACTTTGTGCCAATTTGAGTGAGGGTGGAACAACGCCTTCAGTCGGAACGATGCGCGTTTGCCGTGAATCCTTTGATCTGCCCATCTTTCCGATCATCCGTCCCCGCGCCGGTGATTTTCTTTATACAGATGATGAATTTAACGCTATGCGTTATGAAGTCGAATCGGCCCGCAGTCTGGGTTTCGAAGGGGTAGTCATCGGTTTACTCCTTGCAGATGGAAAGATCGATCTGACACGTACAGCCCGATTACGCGAGCTGGCCTATCCGATGGAGATCACTTTTCATAGAGCCTTCGATCGCTGCCTGGATCCATATGTTGCATTGGAGGAATTGATCGGAATAGGGGTCGATCGGGTATTGACATCTGGACAATTTCCAGCTGCTCCCGATGGAGTGGACTGCATTGCTGCCTTACAAAATCAAGCTGACGGACGAATCATCATCATGCCGGGTAGCGGTGTTCGCCCAGATAACATTCAGGCATTACGCAAACAAACCGGCTGTCACGAATTCCATAGTTCATTACGAGGTTGGCAGGAAAGTAAAATGAACTTCCGACATCCGAATTTCGCAAAGCAGAAAGAATCGTATCAGAATCCGTTTATTGATGCGGGGGAGGTGAGGAGGATGAAGAAAAAGGTTTAGCTGGTTTGCGGCCTTCGGCCTGTTGAGGAAGTTTAGACCAATTCTCAACTATCTAAACTCTCTCAACTTTCTCAACCGTTCAAAACTTCTTCTCCTGTAAATACTTCAGACTCGCGATCGCAGACTCCAACGGCCCTTTTCCATAATTCGCTTCCTGTTCGAAGATGAATTCCTTAAGTCCCTTTGCTCTTCCAGTTTGAAGAACGGAATCAAAGTCAATGGTGCCTGTTCCAATGACCACAGAATTCTTTCCTTCATCCGCTACCGGTTTTTTACTGCGGTCTTTGATGTGAGCCAGTCGGAAACGATTCGGGTAACGCTCAAACCATTCGATCGGATCACCGCCCGCAGCTACGACCCAATAAATGTCCATCTCAAAGAAAACCAACTTAGGATCGGTCTCCTCCATCAGAAGGGTCTGTGGAATGACACCATTCACCGGTTTGAATGAATAGTCATGGTTGTGATACGCGAATCGGATCCCGTTCTTCTTGCAGATCGCACCCATTTCGTTGAATCGGGCAGCCATTTTTTTATAGTCGTCCAACGACTTCTGTGGACCGATCCAAGGGCAGATCACATACTGAACCCCAATGGAAGCTGCATCAGCCACCTTCTTTTCAAAATTCTCGAAAACGTTGCAATGGAAAGACGGCATGGTGAGACCTGATGACTTCAGAAAAGAGGCAAACTCTTTGGGGGACTTGCCCCAGTAGACCCCTTGTTCACCTTCATAACTCTCAATCGAGGTATAACCGGCTTCACTAAGTTTTTTTATGATTCCAAATGGATCCGCAGGCAGTATGTCGCGCAGCGAGTAAAGTTGTATGCCATAGGATCGGTTTTTCCCGGCTAGTATCTCATTCATGGATGAGAGTTGCGGACCGAACATGGCTAGCCCACCTCCAAGTAGGGTCGTGTCAGTTAAAAATTTTCGACGCGTATAATTCATAGGTCATAACATTTATTCAGCCCAAGCTTTTTCACCTTTTGTATATGGCAAAGCGCCGTCATATCGCCCGGGTACGGGCAGGTGACGCAATGTTTTGGTCATGCCGGTTTCCGACGAGAAAAATCCCCACAACGTCAATTGCTTCATCATGGTATAATAATGCACAGGCGTATTCTTCTCTTTCTTTTCATTATACGTCTTTGCCTCTTTTTCCAGGCTCATCAGCAAGTCATGCCGTTGCTGACTGCTAGCGGCTATGAACGACTTTCCGTGCAGCTCCTTACATTTCGATTCAAGCGATTTCATACCTTCTTTGAATGTAGTCTGTTGCTCAGGTGTATAGCAGTCACGCACCATCACCTCCATGAAGGCGCCGACTTTTGCAGCCTTAGCACCAGGTGTATCCGTGGCCGGAATGATCGTTTCACCGATCTCATCCAGTAAGGCCAGTTGTGTACTGGTGAAGTAACCGGCAGCACCGCCGGGCGTGCATCCAGATAAGAAAACATCTGCTCCCACGACGGCAGCTCCAGTAAGGAGCGCGATTTTTTTTAAATATTCTCTTCTGTCCATTTTCATTTTGATTGATCGGTTCAGAGATTTCCTTTTTTCATTTCAGCGGCCGCAAAATCTGCTGCCTTTGCCGTCATGGCCATATACGTGAGTGAGGGGTTAACACAAGAGGCGCTGGTCATGCAGGAACCATCGGTCACAAATACATTTGGTGCATCCCAGACCTGGTTGTGTGCATTGAGAACAGAGGTCTTCGCATCTCTGCCCATTCGGGCCGTTCCCATTTCATGTATGCCCATACCTACTTCATAGCCATAATCGTAAGTGTTGACGTTCTTCACCCCGGCAGCTTCCAGCATTTCAGCGGCATCATTCATCATGTCGACGCGCATCTTTTTCTCATTGTCCTTGATCTCAACATCCATATCCAGTACCGGAAGACCCCATTTATCCTTTACATTTTTATTAAGTGAAATCTTGTTCTCGTGGTAAGGAAGCATTTCGCCGAATCCCATCACACCGATTCCCCAATTATCGCTGGGTACGCTCAGCGCATTTTTCAGATCAGCTCCGATGGCGAACTCAGCGACTTCCACGCCGCGTCCGCGTCCGGCTCCGCCCTGGTAGCCGAATCCGCGTACATAATCCCTTTTATCAGTATAAATATTTCTGAATCGCGGAATGTATATGCCTGTCGGTCTTCTGCCATATTCATATTTATCTGCGTATCCATCCACTCGTCCGTTCGCCCCGCAACGGAAATGGTGATCCATCACATTGTGACCCAATTCACCACTGCTGCTGCCCAATCCGCCTTCCCATACACTCGTGGCAGAATTCATGAGGATCCAGGTGGAATTAAATGCAGAGGCACATAAGAAAATCACCTTGGCATTGAAGGTGTAAGTCTTATTGTCTGTAGCATCCAGCACCTCTACGCCGGTTGCTTTTTTTGCATCTTTATCATAGATCACCTGGGTGACGATCGAAAAGGGGCGAAGGGTGAGGTTGCCGGTTTTCATCGCAGCTGGTAAGGTCGCCGATTGGGTGCTGAAATATCCACCGAAGGGGCATCCTCTCCAGCATCGATTTCGGTATTGACAATTCGTTCGGTCGTGATGCGGTTGGGTGATATTCGCACTTCGTCCGATGAACATGTGTCGTTGATCCTTGTAATGTTTTTTGATTTTGGCGGCTACATCTTTCTCTACGATATTCATTTCCATCGCCGGCATGAAATCTCCATCGGGTAGTACATCCAACCCCTCCAAACTTCCTTGAATGCCCGCGAATTTTTCGGCGTGACTGTACCAGGATGCCATGTCTTCATATCGTATGGGCCAATCAACTCCGAACCCATCTTTGGCATTGGCCTCAAAATCCCATTTGTTGAATCGATAACTCTGCCGCCCCCACATCAGCGATCTTCCGCCAACATGATACCCTCGGAACCAGGAGAAGGGTTTGGTTTCCGTGTAGGGACTTTCCTTATCCTTTACCCAGAAATCCAGCACCGTTTCGTTCAGGGGATAATCCCGTTTGAGCACCGGATAATTCTGCAGCATTTCTTGTGTGGGCATGATCCCTCGATGCGGGAACTCCCATGATTCTTTGGTGGCATTGACGTAGTCCTTGATGTGTTCGATGTTTCGGCCTCGTTCGAGCAGCAATACCTTCATGCCCTTCTCGGTTAGTTCTTTGGCGGCCCAGCCTCCGCTGATTCCGGAGCCAACTACGATCGCATCATATTGTTGATTCGACATGTATTCTGGTTTTGAATAGTTTAGTGTTTATCAGATATCGCAAATACGGATCGCATTTTTTAAGGAGTTGATCTTTCCTGCACGATCTTTTGAAGTAGAGAGAAATTCCTGTGCGACGTATCCCGTATATCCGGTTTTATGTATGGCCTGCATGATGGCGGGGTAGTACAATTCTTGTGTTTCATCGATCTCATGCCGGCCCGGAACCCCTGCGGTGTGATAATGCCCGAAATACGGATGATTTTCTTGGATCGTTCTGATCACATCTCCTTCACTGATCTGCATGTGATATATGTCATACAGCAATTTGAAATGAGAGGAGCCGAGTCGTTTGCATAGTTCTATGCCCCAGGCGGATCGATCCGCCATGTAATCCTTATGATCGACCTTGCTATTGAAAAGTTCTAGCTGTATAACGACGCCATGCTTTTCAGCAACGGATAAAATTTGTTTGAGACCGGTTACACAGTTTTTTAAACCGGTTTCGTCGTCCATGCCATTTCGGTTACCGGTGAAGCAGATCAAATTTTTGTATCCGGCTTTTGCAATGACGGGTATCGCGTCCAGAAAGTCTTTTATCAGCCAGGGATGATTTTCCGGTCGATTCCATCCCTCTGTTAAACTGATCTTTCCTGCCGTATAACACATGGAGCAATCGATGCCATGGTCGTTCAATGTTTTGAATCCGCTGGGGGCCACCAGATCGATGGCCTTGAATCCGATCTTTTTTACAGTCAGACAAAGTTCATCCAATGTGAAATCGTCGAATGTCCATGAGCAGACCGAATGTCGGATGTTGCCCTTGAGTGGTGAAGATTCAAAGGCCGTTGGCAGGCCATTGGCGGATTGTATACTGATACCGGCAACGCCGGTCAGCAGGGAACGAAGTGCGGTACGTCGACGCATTATGCAATGATTTTCTTTTCACCGTTACGGAAGGAAACAAGAAAGAGCAAGGCTACGCCGGCGGCAAACAGGCAGGGGAATAACCAGATGGTTTGCCAATCGTGACCGTCAGTACCTACTTTGTATTTATCGACATAAAGACCTGCCAGGTAGAAGCCGATATACATCCCGATGCCATAGGTGGCGAGGGTGATAAGACCTTGGGCGGATGATCGCACTCGAGGTCCAGCTACTTGGTCTGTATAGATCTGTCCGGTCACAAAAAAGAAATCATAGCAAATACCATGCAGGATGATCCCGCCATAGAGCATCCAGATGTTGGAACCTGCATCGCCATAAGAGAATAACGCATAGCGAAGGATCCAGGCCAGCATACCGAACAGGATCATTTGCTTGGTGCCGAATCGAGCGAAGAACCAAGGCATCAGGAACAGAAATACGGTTTCTGCCACTTGTCCCATCGTCATCTTGGCAGCAGCTTGTTGCATGCCCACTTCATTCAGGAACTGATTGGCTTGTCCGTAATAAAAAGCGAGGGGGATACAAATGAGAATGGAGGCGATGAAGAAGATGAGGTAATTGCGGTCACGCAGAATTTTTAGGGCATCGAGTCCCATAATCTCGGCGATGGATACATCTTGTCCGGCTTTCGGCGGCGGGGTATTGGGTAAAAAGAAACTGAATATGCCGAATGCAGCAGATACGATAGCGGCTACCCGGAAGGTAATGCCTAGAGAACCGGGGTTTGATTCCCAAGCCATCCAACCGATGATGAGTCCGGATGCGATCCACCCGATGGTGCCCCACATGCGGATGCCGCTGAATTCTTTTTCGGCATCGGTTACTTGTCGAAGTGCGATCGCATTCACCAATGCCAGAGTAGGCATGTAAAGGATCATGTAGATCAACAGGCATGTGTAAAATGAACCGAAAGAAGATTCGGTGGAGAGTTGATAAAGCAGCCCTGCTCCCAGCAAGTGCAAGACGCCCAGAATTTTTTGCGCGGCAAAGAACCGATCGGCGATCATGCCGATGATGAATGGAGCGGCGATGGCTCCAAGACATTGGGTGCCGTAGGCCAGTCCTGTTTGTTCGCCGGTAGCGGTGATGGAACCTTTTGTGAGATAGGTTCCCATGGTAACGAACCAGATGCCCCAAACGAAGAAGTTCAGGAACATCATCAGGTATAGTTGCAGTCGGGTTGAAACAGGCATGGCAATCGTTTGAATGGCAGTAAGGTTGGTTAACGTAACAATGTAGTAATTTTAGAAAAAACACTGTTTATTTGTTACTCACAACCTGCCGCTTGTCGGCCTGTTTTCAAATATTTCCAACATGAACAATCGTAAGCTGCGTGTGGCCATGGTCGGTGGGGGCAAGGACGCATTCATCGGGGCCATACACCGACTCGCATTTCACATGGACGGACAAGCCGAGTTGGTTGCCGGGGCACTGAGCGTAAACCCGGAGGTGGCCGTTCAATCCGGAGAGGAACTGTTTCTTTCCCCGGAGCGCATATACACTGACTATAAAGTGATGCTGGAAAAAGAAGCGACGATGCCCCCGGAGAAACGCGTTGATTTTATAACCATTGTTACGCCCAATTTTCTTCATTTTGAACCGGCCATGCTGGCGTTGGAATATGGTTTCGATGTGGTGGTAGAAAAACCGATCACCTTCACGTTGGAGGAAGCCAAACTACTAGAAGCTAAAGTCAAGTCGACCGGTCGCACGCTCTTGCTCTGTCATACATACACCGGTTATCCGATGGTGAAGCAGGCCCGACAGCTCATTCGGTCAGGCATATTGGGCGCTATTCGAAAAGTTTATGTAGAGTATCCGCAAGGTTGGCTAAGTACTTCACTGGAGAAAACCAATCATGCGCAGGCTGCTTGGCGGACCGATCCCAAGCGTAGTGGTAAAGCGGGTGCTATGGGTGATATCGGTACCCATGCGTTCAATTTGGCCGAGTATGTGAGCGGCCTTCAGGTGACCAAGATCTGCGCCGATGTGAACACCGTTGTAGAGGGCAGAATGTTGGATGATGACGGAGCCGCTTTATTGAAATTCAATAACGGGGCCAGCGGTGTATTGATGGCTACGCAAGTTGCTGCAGGAGCGGAGAATAATGTTAAGATCCGGGTATTCGGAGAAAAAGGTGGTATCGAGTGGCAGCAGGAAGATGCAAATACGATGCTGGTTAAATGGTTGGATCGCCCGGCTGAGGTCTATCGAGCTGGCACCGGCTATGCCGATTCATTTGCCAAGCACAATGCTCGCACACCGGCAGGACATCCTGAAGGATATCTGGAGGCCTTTGCTAATTTGTATCGGAATTTTATCTCCACGATTCGGGCACGTGCAAACGGACAAACCGCCTCTGAGGAAATGCTTGATTTTCCGTCCGTAGTGCAAGGTGTTCGGGGCATGGCCTTCATCGAGCACGTGATCGCTTCCGGTCAGTCCGAACAGAAATGGATCGATTTCACCATTTAAACTTTCATCATGCGTACTATAAAAGGTCCGGCTATTTTTCTGGCTCAGTTCATGGGCGATCAGCCACCGTTCAATGATCTTTCATCCATTTGTAAATGGGCGGCCTCACTTGGTTTCAAAGCTGTTCAAATACCTACTTGGGATACGCGCTGCATCGATCTGAAAAAAGCAGCCGAAAGCAAGACCTACGCAGATGAGATTAAAGGAATTGTACAGGCTGCCGGCTTGGAGATCTCTGAATTGTCCACTCACCTGCAAGGTCAACTCGTGGCCGTGCATCCAGCCTATGACTCCTTGTTTGACGGATTTGCGCCCGAGTCGGTTCGGGGGAATGCAAAAGCCCGCACCGAGTGGGCTATTCAGCAAGTGAAATATGGGGCAGAGGCTTCTCGTAATTTGGGTCTCACGGCGCATCCCACGTTCAGCGGTTCTTTACTATGGCATACGTTTCATCCTTGGCCACAGCGACCGGCCGGATTAGTAGAAGAGGGATTTGCGGAACTCGCACGCAGATGGAAACCGATTCTCGATCATTTCGATGCGTGCGGGGTAGATGTATGCTATGAGGTGCATCCCGGTGAAGATATTTTTGATGGCGCCACCTACGAGATGTTTTTGGATGGAGTGGATCAGCATCCCCGGGCTTGTTTGCTGTACGATCCCTCTCATTTTGTTTTGCAGCAACTGGATTATATCGAATACATCGACCTGTATCATGAACGTATCCGGGCGTTTCATGTGAAGGATGCCGAGTTTCATCCCTCTGGTCGGCAAGGAACATTCGGAGGCTATCAGTCCTGGGTGAACCGTGCAGGTAGATATCGTTCACCCGGTGATGGGCAGGTCGATTTCAAACGGATCTTCAGCAAGCTAACCCAATATGGTTTTGATGGCTGGGCGGTGATGGAATGGGAGTGTTGTTTAAAACATCCTGAGGACGGAGCAAGGGAAGGGGCTGCTTTTATACGTGATCACATCATCCGGGTAACGGAAAAAGCCTTCGATGATTTTGCTTCCAGTGGAATGGATCGGGCTAAGAACCGTACCTTATTGGGTCTGGATTAGGATGTATATTCGTACTCAAACGATTTATTGATATGAAACTTCTTTACACGTTTTATTTTTTGATCTCAATGGGGTTGATCGCCTGTGGCGGGTCAACTGAACCTACCAAAGGTCAAACGGCCGATATCACTCAGGATCCCGCGTATCAGAAAGGATTTGCGTTAGTGAAGCAAAGTGATTGTTTGACTTGTCATCAGGTTGACACAAAAGGAATAGGTCCCAGTTATAAAGAGATCGCACAGCAATATTCCAACGCTGGAGCGGATCAGCTTTCTTCGGTTGCACAGAAGATCATAACCGGAGGCGCTGGAGTATGGGGACAAGTTCCCATGACAGCTCATCCGTCTTTGAGTCCGGATGATGCGAAGGCCATGCTCGATTATATTCTCCTCTTAAAATAATCTTATGCGTTTGATCGTATTGTCTGCCTTTCTACTCGCCAGTATCACTGCCTGTGGCAGTGAAGCATCAAGTCCCCTGGTCAGTACGGATACCCTTCCGACGCAGAATCGCCTCACCAAGCAGGAGCAAAAGGATGGTTGGGAGATGTTGTTCGATGGACTGACGACAGGAGGATGGCATAAATACGGGGGTAAAGTGGCCGGTGCCGCTTGGAAAGTCGCAGATGGTCAATTGTTTTTGGATACTATCACCAAAGAAAATTGGCAGATCAAAGGTGGCGGAGATATCATGTCGGATGAAGTCTTCGGTGATTTTCATCTAAAGCTGGAATGGAAGATCGCGCGCAATGGAAACAGTGGTATCATGTTCTATGCACAGGAGGATACGACCAAGTACCGGTGGCCTTGGGAAACAGCACCGGAAATGCAGGTGCTGGACAATGCCGGTCACCCCGATGGTAAGATCATCAAACATCGGGCGGGTGATTTATACGATCTGATATCCGCTAAACCCGAAACGGTTCGCGCGCCCGGCGAGTGGAATCAAGTGGAGATCAAATCAGAAAAGGGCCAACTGGAGTTTTGGCTGAATGGAGTGAACGTGGTAACTACTTCGCTTTGGGACGACAGTTGGAAGAAAATGGTCGCCGCTAGCAAGTTCGCTCGTATGCCGGATTTCGGAAAATTCAAGAAAGGTCATATTGCCTTGCAGGACCATGGCGACATGGTCTGGTACCGTAACATCAAGATCCGCAGACTCTGATATTTACTTTACCCGGTCAATCTTGATAACGTTGGTCGGCAGGTGTAAATGCACAGGCGTACTACCGGTGCTCACGATCACATCACCTTCCTTCAAAAAGCCCCTTCGTTTCAGGATCTCGATCTGGTCTTGGAATATCTCGTCGAGACTTTCCTCTTCATTATAGTGGAAAGCCCGTACGCCCCAACTCAAGCTAAGCTGATTAACCAGTGTTTTTTCTTTGGTGAAAATATAGAGGGGACTTTGCGGACGATAACTACTCAGCATGAAACCCGTGTATCCACTTTGAGTCATGCCGATGATGGCATCAGCATGTGAGTCTTCCGCCAATTTGCAGGCGTTATAACAAATCGCATCGCTGAGTTTGGAAGGGGAGTGTACCTGTGGTTTCAGCTCATCTTCCCGGTTGTATTTGTAGGCTTTCGATTCGATCTCCAGAATGATCTTGCTCATGGTTTCCACCACCAGTTTGGGATATTTCCCGGTAGCGGTTTCCCCGCTCAGCATAACTGCATCGGTTCCTTCCAGTACTGCATTAGCCACATCGGTTATCTCGCTTCGATTCGGTTTAGTACGATCGATCATGCTTTCCATCATCTGGGTAGCAACGATCACGGGCTTGGCTCGGTGCAGACACTTGCTGATGATATCTTTTTGAATCAGTGGTACGGCCTCTACCGGCATTTCCACGCCAAGATCTCCACGCGCGATCATGACGCCATCACTCTCGATGATGATGTCTCGAAGATTGGCGATGGCTTGAGGCATTTCTATTTTCGCGATCACTTTTGCTTTGTGTCCTTTATCCCGAATCATTTTTTTCAGACCCCGTATATCTTCCGGGTTGCGCACAAAAGAAAGCGCTACCCAATCGATCGGGTGTGTGAGGATGAATTCCAAATCGGCCAAGTCCTTTTCAGTCAGAGAGGGTAATGAAATCTCAGTGTCGGGCAGGTTTACTCCTTTTTTCGGCAGGAGTGTACCGGGTAAGGTAACACGCACTTTCACTTCTTTTGAAGTCGTAATCTCTTGGACAACCACTTCCAGTTTGCCATCATCGATCAGGATCTTTTCTCCAACTTTCACATCGTTTGCCAGGTTCGGGTAAGAGACATAAATGCGATCGAAGTTTCCTACTAGTTTTTCGTTCGTGAAGGTGAGTATGTCGCCTTCTTTCAGCTCCATCTTACCCTCTTCCAGCTCACCCACGCGCAATTTGGGTCCTTGCAGATCAGCGAGTATGGCGATGTTGTAGGGTTCTGTTTTATTGATTTCGCGGATGAAATTAATGACACGGGCTTTGTCCTCATGTTCGCCGTGCGAGAAATTCAGTCGAAACACATTCACACCGGCACGTACCAATTCCAGCAGTTGTTCGTAGGAGTCGCAGGAGGGGCCGACGGTAGCAACGATCTTGGTCCGTTTGAATGCATGTTGTTTGCCTGCCTCGTTATCGTAACCGTCGTGCAGGTATTTCTTGATCTTATTCATAATTGAAAATTAGCTGGCCAGGATCTTGACGATCTTCATCCATTCTTCGCCGATCTTGCCCTTGTTCTTAACTGCTGTTTCCAGCGGTACGTAATTCATTTTGTTGTTCTGTATGCCGACAAATACATTGTGTCGTCCTTCGATGAGGCACTCCACGGCATGATAACCCATTCGGCTTGCTAGCACGCGATCCATGCAACTGGGTGACCCACCTCGTTGAATGTGCCCAAGTATGCAGACCCGAATTTCAGATTTGGGTAAATTCTCCTCTAGGATCTTCTGTACTTCATTTGCGCCTCCAAAGTCATCGCCTTCCGCAACCACAATGAGGTTCACCATTTTCTTCCGCCTTTCTTTTTCCTGCAGCGATTGGATAATGTTATTGATGTCGGTCTTCCGTTCGGGGATCAAAATGTTTTCAGCGCCGGTGGCGATGCCGCTATGCAAGGCGATGTAACCGGCATCCCGACCCATCACTTCAATGATGAAGATCCGGTCATGCGCATCCATCGTATCACGGATCTTATCAATCGCATCTACGGCTGTGTTCACCGCGGTGTCAAATCCGATGGTGAAGTCGGTGCCGGAAATGTCTTTATCAATGGTGCCGGCCAGTCCGATACATGGAATGTCGAACTCAGAACTGAATACACAGGCGCCGCGGAAGGAGCCGTCTCCACCGATAATAACCAGCCCGTCGATGTCATGCTTTCGAAGGTTCTCGTAGGCCTTTTTGCGACCGGCAGGTTCCATAAACTCCTTGCAGCGAGCACTTTTCAGGATAGTGCCAC
>CANGWB010000032.1 GCA_947457465.1 Chitinophagaceae bacterium
TTCAATGGCAGTTCGTAATACTGAGAGCCAGAATCCTGTAATTTTCGCTCTACATACTCGATCGCTTCTTTCTTTTTTCCCTGCAGGTAAAAAAGCTGTCCGATGTAATACGGAACGATACTCCGGTACTCGGGATGATCTTCCACTAACCGAAGGCTGGAAAGCGCCAAATCATATTGCTGGTCCCTCAAGCAGATAAAACCAAAGTAGTAATTGGCTGCTGCATAATCCGGATGCTTGAGCTGTGATCGAACGCTATCAAAATTTGATCGGGCCGGAGCAAACCGCTGCGCGGTGAACTGTGCATAACCCATCATAAACTGGCGATGCGTGCGTTCCGCTGACCGAAGGTTACGGGGCTCCAAATCCTCCAGCAAATGCAAGGCCTCCGGAAATCGCTGATTTCGGAAAGAATGATCGGCCAGTTCGTATGACAACCCTTGCACGAACGCAGGGGGGTGTGGCAGACGTATGTACCTGCCAGCCTCCTCCACGGCTGACGCCTCATCCAACCGAACACCGCAGATCAGTCTGTAATAATCCAGTTCAGATTCGCTGACAACAGGCTGCCGGCCGTCAACTTGCAATTCATGCAATCGCAAAAAAATGGGATAGGCCAATGATTCCTTTCCCTCATAGAACCATTGCACGGCCTGCTCCCAATCTCGACGGGGATCGACATCAAAAGCCGTACGCTGTGCAAGCATGCTACTCGCCTGCAGAAAAAATATTAGAATGAACAGCGTGGTACGATTCATACTTGATTATAAACGTAAACGCCCGAATATCGATTTTTATTGGGAGTTATGACAAAGTTGATTGCGAACAGGTGTGGATAATCAGATACGGAATGGATTTAACAAACTCTTCGAGACCGCCTTTTCCCTATTTTCGGGTATAATCACACGATATGAGTCAATTTTTCAGCACTAAATACAAGCAGGGGGCACTCGACTTCTCCTTATTCCTTTTGCGATTGGCAGGAGGCGGCTTGATGATCAAGCATGGTTTCGACAAACTGATCCACTTCAACGATAAAGTACGAACCTTCCCCGACCCGCTGCATGTGGGCTCAACCATCTCACTCTCCCTGGTGATCTTCGCTGAATTCTTCTGTGCCGTCTTGCTGGTATTCGGACTATTGACCCGTTTGGCCGCCATCCCACTCGTCATTTGTTTTTCGATCGCTCTTTTTGTGATACACCACGGTCAGGTTTGGGGCGATGGGGAATCCTCCGCTTTATTCTTAGCCGTTTATTTAGCCCTGCTTTTCACCGGTCCGGGTAAGTTCAGCCTCGACCGTCTGATCGGAAAATAACTACATGTTCACGCACGAAACATCCATCCGCGTTCGCTACGCCGAGACCGATCAAATGGGCGTTGTCTATCATGGCCATTATTTCCCGTATCTGGAATCCGGCCGAGTAGAAGCCATCCGCTCCTTGGGCATGTCCTATGCCGAACTGGAAAAAATGGGCATCAGCATGCCCGTTGTGGAAGTACATTGTAAATATTTACGACCGGCCCGCTACGATGACCTGCTTCGTGTTCGAACTTCTCTGCCCGAACTGAGAAGCGATCATCGAATCGAGTTTCACCAAGAGATCTACCGCGGTGCCGATGAGTTGCTGATGAAGGCACAAGTGAAATTATATTTCTGGGATACTCAGCATCACCAAAAAACAACAATGCCTTCGGCTTTGATGGATCGGTTGAAATCCTTCTATCTTGACTGACTCGGAACAAATAACTCAACCGGGCGGACTTCCCAAATATCCGTCAACGCCCCCCATGAGAAGCTCCTCCATGGGAAAGACGACGATCAGCCTACTACTCTATTTATTGGCCGGCTATTGGCTGCTCGGTGACTGGAAGAGCTTACTGATGATCACCTTCATACTGGTATTTCATGAAGCCGGCCATTTCATCGCCATGCGAGTAGTAGGTTACCGCGACCTGGGCGTCTTTTTTCTTCCTCTACTGGGCGCCTATGTATCCGGATCCAAACGTGTAGTAACACAGCGTGAATCCGCCTTTGTACTTCTTGCTGGCCCCCTCCCGGGGATGCTCTTGGGTGCCTTGCTATATATATTGCTGAAAAATGACATCATTCCGTCATATGGTGCGTTCGACATTCCACTCGAACGGCTCATGTTATTCCTGATCATACTCAATGGCATTAACCTATTACCAGTTTACCCATTGGACGGCGGACAATTACTGAACCGTGTATTCTTGGAAGAGGATGGGCTGATCAGCAAATTATTTGTGGTGGTCTCTGCCATTCTGCTCGGGTACCTGGCCGTACATTATGGCATATACCCTTTATTGATTTTACCCGCCGGGCTATTATTCAGACTCTGGCGAGATGCCGGTGCCGCGCGTATCGAAAAAAGGATTGCAGCAACTAACATCGATACAGAGATCGATTACGAGGATCTATCCGATCAAGACTATTGGCAGATCCGGCAGATCCTGATCGAAGAGGATCCCTCCATACGCCGGCTGGCGGGGGATCACTTCCATGACTATGCACCGGCAGAATCGCAGATACAACAAGCTGTAGAAGGTCAATTACACCGGACGTTGATACAGGATTTATCGATTGCTGCCAAAGTGCTGATCCTATTGATCTGGATCGGAAGCGTTGCCACACCCTTGTGGGTTTGGCAACGCTGACCGGAATGAATTACTTTTGCGGGCCAAGATATGTCCACACCCCTACCAACCGCTTCCATCATCACCATTGGCGATGAATTACTCATCGGACAAACGATCGATACCAACAGTGCCTTCATTGCACAAGCCCTGAACCAAGTTGGTATCTGGGTTAGACGTCGGGTTGCTGTGGGTGATCAATACCGCGATATCCAAGAAGCGCTGAACCAGGAATCGGTCAGTTCCGATCTGATTCTGATCACCGGCGGACTGGGTCCTACTTCCGACGACATCACAAAGCCTTTACTCTGCGATTATTTCGGCGGAAAACTGATCCGAAATCAGTCTGTCTTGGAACATATCGAACACCTTTTTACGCAAGTTTATAGAAGACCTGGTCCGCTGCTGGAACGCAACATCAAGCAAGCCGATGTGCCTGATAATTGTGAAGTATTGCCCAATGCAATCGGTACGGCGCCTGGCATGTTATTTCGAAAAGACGGAAAAATTTTCATTTCACTACCCGGTGTACCGGCTGAAATGAAAAAACTGATCACGGATGAAGTGATACCGCGAATCGTCAAGGAATGTGCCACTGCCTCCATCCAACACCGCACCTTACTGACCGCCGGAGCCGGTGAATCTATACTCGCGGAAGCGCTGACCAACTTTGAATCTGCGCTACCCAAGAATCTTAAGCTGGCTTACCTGCCTAAATACGGCATGGTCAAGCTGCGGCTTACCTATATTGGCGAATCAGAACTGACAGGTAAAGCGTTACTGGATGAACAGTTCCTGATCCTGTCAGAAACAATTCAGCAATGGCGGATCGCCGAGGAGGATATCGGACTGGAAGTACTCATCGGCAATTGGCTAAAAGAGCAGAATAAAACTATGGGCACCGCCGAAAGTTGTACCGGTGGTAGCATTGCCCAATTGATGACATCCGTTCCGGGATCATCAGCCTATTTCATTGGAAGCGTTGTGAGTTACGCCAACCGCATTAAAGTGGAGATGCTGGGTGTAAAAGAAGAGACCTTACAAACCGTAGGGGCTGTCAGCGAAAAAGCGGTGAGAGAGATGATCGAGGGCGGATTGAAAAGAATGGGCACCGATTATATGGTATCAGTTAGCGGAATTCTGGGCCCCGGGGGTGCCACCCCCGAAAAACCTGTTGGTACAGTCTGGATCGCCGCCGGAACAAAAGATAAGATCATCACCCGTCAATTGAATCTTCGGTTCGATCGGTCCCGCAATACCACCATCACGACCCACCAATGCCTACTGCTATTGTGGGAACTTCTTAAGACGAACGAAGGTTAGCAAAGCGATTGAATTCCCTACCTTTACCGCGACAAAAAATCACTATGGCTCTGGTCGATCTCATCATGCCCAAATTGGGTGAAAGTATCATGGAAGCCACTATTTTAAAGTGGCACAAACAACCCGGCGATTCCGTTTCGCTGGATGAAACTGTTTTGGAGATCGCTACCGATAAAGTAGATAGTGAAGTACCCAGCACTTCTGCTGGCGTGATAGAGGAAATTCTCTGGAAAGTAAATGATGTCGTACCCATCGGGTCGGTGATCGCCCGTATTCGTACCGGTGCAGCAGAAACCGTCACCAGTACCCCATCCACCCCACCGGCTCCACCCGTACAGCAAGCCGTTGTTGTGGATTCAAAGCCGACTCCGGCTCCCCAAACCCGACAAGTTGTTCCTCAACAGACACAAACGAACCGGTTTTACTCTCCGTTGGTATTGAATATCGCCGCCAGTGAAGGCGTATCCATGTCAGAATTGGAATCAGTACCCGGAACCGGAAACGAGGGAAGGGTAACCAAAAAAGATATTCTTCAGTATGTGGCACAACGTCAGCTTCGTCCCGCTGCTGAACTAAATACGAATAATTTACCGGCCCCTGTTGAAATGCGTGTTCCCATTTCACAGATCGCACCAGACCTAAGTCCGGCGCCGACAGTAAACGGCAATACCGAGGTGATGGAAATGGATCGGATGCGGAAGCTGATCGCAGACCATATGGTGCGCAGTAAACAAACTAGTCCGCACGTAACTAGCTTCACGGAAGCAGACGTTACGAATCTGGTGATGTGGAGAGAGAAATGCAAAAAAGAGTTTGAAAAGAGAGAGCGCACGAAGATCACCTTCACCCCGCTCTTTATCGAAGCCATCGTTCGTTGTATCAAGAAATTCCCTCTTATAAACAGTTCGCTGGATGGATATAACATCCACATCAAGAAGGATATCAACATCGGTATGGCCACGGCCCTCCCTTCTGGTAACCTGATCGTGCCAGTGATCAAAAATGCTGATCAATTGAATCTGGTCGGGTTGACAAAACAAGTCAATCAACTTGCCGATGCGGCCCGAAACGGAAAGCTGAAAGCCGACGATACACAGGGTGGAACATTCACCTTAACCAACGTTGGCACTTTTGGTAGTTTAATGGGCACCCCGATCATCAACCAACCTCAGGTAGCGATTCTGGCAGTAGGAGCGATCAAAAAACGTCCCGTTGTGGTAGAAACGCCTGCAGGTGATAGCATCGCGATCCGCCACATGATGTATCTGAGCATGAGCTACGATCACCGCATCGTAGACGGCAGCTTAGGTGCCACATTCCTGACAGCAGTAGCCAAGGAGCTCGAGAACTTCGATCCCGAGCGAGACTTTTAATTAGGCTTTCACGCTTAATCAACCAACTCCAGCCCCCATTCCTTGCCTTTCTTGATGGCAGGCACTCCTTCCGTCAACCAACGCGCAGGCTTTTCACCTTTCAAAAGCCAGTCGAAAAACTGCTGCTCGCGAATGGAGATATCTTTTTGATTCTTGCGCTCTCGAAGATTATGTGCTTCGCCGTTATAATTCAGTAGCCAGGCAGACTTGTTCAATCGACGCATGGCGGTGAAGAGTTCAATACCCTGATACCAGGGAACAGCACCATCGGCATCATTGGCCATGATTACCATAGGTGTGAAGATCTTCGGCACATGAAAAAGTGGAGAGTTCTTGACATACAGATCCGGACGCTCCCATAGCGTTGCACCGATCCGGCTTTGCGACTTTTCATATTGAAACTGCCGATTCAATCCACTCTCCCATCGAATCCCTCCGTAGGCACTTGTCATATTGGCTACCGGCGCTCCCGACCAGGCCGCCTTAAACATGTTTGTCATTGTTACCAATTGTGCCACCTGAATGCCACCCCAACTTTGCCCTTGAATGCCCATATTCTTTCCATCGATCCAAGGTTTTGCTGCCAGTGATTTAGCAGCACTTACAATGTAATTATAGGCGCTTTGGGCCGGCTGACCGATCGTATAATGTATGTCAGGGGAACATACCACATAGCCACGACTCACGAAAAAGGATATATTCAACCGACTGCCCGTGGGTGTTGGCGGAATGTATTGATTCAATGCATCTGTGTGTGTTTCGTAGAAGTAAAGAATCAGCGGATATTTTTTCTTCGGATCGAAATTCTCCGGCTTATATACTACCCCACTGGCCGGTTTTCCATCAAAGGCAGTCCACTTGTATAACTCCGCTGTTCCCCAAACATATTCCTCTTGCTGAGGATTCAGGCTCGACAGTTTAGTACGAGGCGCCATTGAACGATCCGACAAACTTGTGTATAGGTCTGGTGATTGCCTATAACTCTCGAGGGTATAGATCCATCGATCCGACTGCCTGGATTTTTGAATTGTACCGAACAGGTTAGGTAAAAATGAAGTGATCGGAACAATGCTCAGCGCGGTACCATTCCAGTTGGCTGCGATGAGTTGTTCTTCCTTATCGCGCTCCCTAAATGCCCGAAGGCCGAGTGAACGCCCCACCGAGATCGCTCGATCATCTTGTTGTAAGCGAATGAAACGATATCTTATTTTATTTTCTCTCCCATCTTTAGAAAGGCGGATCGGAGACGCCTTCGCTGAGGTGTCAAGTTTCCAAATATCGTACCGATCATACACGAGGCAGGAAGAGCCATCAGACAACCAACCGGCAAAGCCATGTGGACTGGGATCATCCGGCACATCATTGTCTTCATCCCAAACCGGATGCTTCAGCCCTTTTGACAATTCACGCAAACGCATTCCGTCCCAAAGTATATATTGACGTTTGCGCAGATCATACCACACCAATGCACGCCCATCGGGTGAAACATTCAAATTATTCAAAACAACAGCGGCATCGTGTGTGATCATTTTACGCTTACCTGTCTCCGCATGGATGGAATATATATCGCGATCGGAACGACCGGTCCATTGACTCACCAACCGATATCCACTATCTGCCAGTCCGTAGAAATATTCTCCATCCCCCTCTTGACTCAAAAGCACCTGAGGCATAGCTGGTGTCGCCAACTGTATCAGCTTTTTCTGTTCAAGATTGAAATAGGCTAGATAGTTCCGCTGCAGGTCCCGGCTCAAATTATAGAGCTGTTGCGTTTGCAGATAATCATCTTGGTAATGCCATATGTCAAGTTTCACCAGATCCATCTCTACTCGAGAGGTATCCCTTGCCGGTTGAATGGGCGCTGTACCGAGGAACAATCGCTTTCCGGTAGCACTAAATGAAAGGCTTGCGTGTTCACTTGGTGAATAACCAAGGGGCATCCCAGCAGTATGACGATCTACTAAAATCTTCGCCGAATCCATTCCTGTCTGAAAATGCCAAAGGCGATAATATTTTTGGAGCTCCTTGGGACGGGCATCCCGCTCCGCAAGAAATACCAGATCGGAACCATTTTCACTGAAAGTGAACTGGCGAAAATCATTACCCCCTTTGCTTACTAGATACAAGGAGTCAGCGATCAGATCCAGACAATACACGCGATTCTGGCTGGTGGAATCTTGTGGATCCAAAGAACATTCGACAGCTAATCGATATCCTTTCTTACTGAATTGATACTCCAATACTCGAGGAATCACTCGCTGCTTGCCCGTACGCAGATTCATGACCACCAGGTCTGAACCGATCTCCCCACCTGCACTTCCAAGTGGATCATCCTCTGCATCTGTAAAAATATTTTCACCTTCCTCGTCCCGGTTTTTCTTTTTCTTCGGCGAAAGTGATAACGTCTCAATTTGTTTTTTAAGCGAATCGATCACGCGACCCAGACTGTCTACTCGCGTATCGGCGGGTGACTGAATCTTTTTGGGTCGTGGTTGAGCACTCCGCTCCTGATGCCAAGCCACCCATCCCCCCGTAGAGTCGGGGAAACGATAACTTTTGACAGCAGGGATCTTGCGTAAGGAGTCTGTGGTCAAATCAATCAGGAGAAAAGAATCTTTGGGCATATCCTCCGGCTTCTTTTTCTTGATCTTAGCTTCTCGGGTGTCCTGAAAGCGAGGTTTTATGCGAGCGAATAGATAACGGTTGTTGGGTTCAAATTGAATGGTGTAGCCACGTGGAATCACTCTTTCGACAAACTTATTGCCAACGCTTTTTAGATAGAGATTTCCATCACCTTCCTGAGGATCTACCGTGTATGCGATCCAATTACCATCAGCACTGATAGTTTTTTCGCCCACACGTTGCCAACCATCATATACGCTGTGATCAAGCGGTTTTTTTTGTGCGTTGCCGGGGCAGATAAACAGCAGTGAGCTGGCTGCAAAAAGGATAAAACGTTTCATATGTAGCGCTTAAGTGTCTAAGTTCCTGATTTTTTAACTGCTTTTACTTTAAAAGAGAGCCAGGCGTGGGCGAGTAAAGCGATCATGATCAGGCCGGCTCCCAAATAAAAGCCAGCATGCAATCCTTTATCCTCCCGAAACAGCCAAAAAGCTAGTAGTATCCCGTAGAGTGGCTCCAAGCCATAGCTAAGATTCACGGTAAATGCGGAGAGCTTTTTCAAAGCAGCCGCTGAGAGTTGAAAAGCCCAGACGGAACAGCCCCCGACCAGAAAGATGATCCACCCCCAGTCTGTCAGTGTGGGTCGATCGGTACCAATGGTAGACCATGTCAGGTAGATCGGTAACAAGGCCGAAAGGAAAATAAATCCACCCGTTTGTTGCCAGGCCAGTAGTGTGGTTGAAGAGACTTTTTTAAGGAAATGGCGATTCCAGATCGGAAACAATGAAGCCAGTATGGCAGAAAGCATCCCTAAAAAAATACCTGTCCTGTATTCCCAGTCGAAATGAAAGATCAGATAGATGCCGAACAAGGTGATCAACCCTAAGAAAAGTTCAGTCCACCGAAATCGTGTACCCAATAATAACGGTTCGAACAGGGAGGTGAAAAAACCGATCGAGGCAAAACAGACAAGTGCGATGGAGACGTTCGCATATTTGATCGAGCCATAGAATGTTAACCAGTGGGAGGTTGCAACAACTCCAACCGACATGATTGCAAGGATCGTTTTCCATCCGATTTTAACGGTGTCTTTTCGAAAGGCGATCAATACCCAGAATACCAAAGCAGTCAGTCCGACTCGGTACCAAACTAACCAAGCCTCATTGAGCGAGATCAGTCGACCCAGTACACCGGTAAAGCCGGCAAGCAAAACAGCTAGATGCAGTTGTATGTAAGCTTTTTTCAAGCGCTGTATTGATCAGTCTCCGAAACAAGCATGCCACCTGAGTTTAAGTACACCCCAGATCCCTTCTTCAATGATACCCCGATGCATTTTGGAAACGCCCAGCGTACGGTCCTGAAATTGAATCGGTACTTCCTTTATTCGAAAGCCTGCACGCCAGGCCTTAAACTTCATTTCGATCTGAAATGCGTAACCAACAAATCGGATCTTTTTCAAGTCTAATCCTTCCAATACTTTTCGGGAGTAGCACATAAACCCGGCGGTGGGATCTTTCACGGGCATGCCGGTAATAAGTCGGGTGTAATAGGAGGCGCCTTTGGACAAGGCGATGCGGTTGAATGGCCAATTGATCACCCCACCTCCTTTAACATACCGAGAGCCGATTGCCAGATCAGCCCCCTCTTTTTCGCAGGCGTGAAGCAAACGAGGAAGATCATCGGGATTGTGTGAAAAGTCTGCATCCATTTCAAAAATGTATGCATAGCCTTTATCCAGTCCCCAAGAGAAGCCCGCCAGGTAGGCAGTACCCAATCCCAGTTTGCCGGCGCGCTCCAACAAATGCAATCGCCCGCTATATTTTAATTGCAATTCTTTTACCAACAGTGCGGTACCATCCGGTGATCCATCGTCCACGATCAATACATGGAACGGCTGTTCGATGGAAAAAACTTTGTCCAGTAAGGAAGCAATGTTTTCCCGCTCGTTGTAGGTTGGTACGATTACAAGCGCGTGGCCCAAGGTGGTCAGGATTTCTTTAGGATTGTCCGTGTATAGATTTCGGTTAGTTTCTGTTTGGTGTGTTGAGGAAAGTCGCCTTTCATCATCCAATCATAATATTGCGGTTCGGTACGCAAAACATCTGCAACCGGCTTTCCTTTATACTTACCGAAATTGAAAACCTCTACCCCATTCTCCCAAATGAACCGTCGGGCAAAGTCCACAATGGGCTCTTCACCAATCGTTTTGAGGATGGCATCCAGGTTGTTACCCAACTGGGGATATCGCTCTACTTGAGCCTGAAGGATCTCATAGGTTGCCTGTGCGTCCGCCTCGGCGCTGTGCGCGTCAACGAGGATCTTATCGCAGTAGAATTTATAGGCAGCACTTAAGGTTCTTGGTTCAAGCTTATGAAAGATGGTTTGCACATCGAGTAGACGGCGGCCTTTCATATCAAATTCTACTTGTGCGCGCAGAAATTCTTCCATCAAGAGCGGTATGTCGAAGCGGTTGGAGTTATAACCAGCCAGATCACAACCGTCCAGCATCTGCTTAAGTTCTTGCGCCAATTGCTTGAAAGTTGGGGCGTATTTGACCATCTCATCGGTGATTCCATGCACCTCACTGGATGCCGGAGGGATGGGCATCTCGGGGTTGACGAGTTTACGCTTGACACTGCGTGTGCCATCCGTCAGGATCTTAACGATCGCGATCTCTATGATACGGTCATTCACCAGGTTAATTCCTGTAGTTTCCAAATCAATGAATGCCAGGGGCTTGGTCAATTGCAACATGAATGAAACAGGTTTGGGTAAAGGTAAATGATTTTGAAGCTTTTGAGAGTCCGTTCGATTTCTCTCTATCTTTGCCATATGACACGTCTGATCGCAGCTGCCATCATCTTATTGACGGCCATTGTTTTTTTGAGTGCTTGTGCCGCGCCCAAATACGGGTGCCCTTCTAACCCCATGGGTAATAGCAAATACAGAGGCTAATTTTATGTGGACTGATTTACGCGAAGCGACCCAACTGGATCGATTGATCGCCGATTCACATACAAACCCTCAGGTAATTTTCAAACACAGTACTCGTTGCTCCATCAGCCGGGTAGCCTTGAGCCGTTTCGATCGGACCAGCCCCATGAACGAAGGAGCTGTATTCCATTTACTTGATCTACTGCAACACCGCCCACTTTCACAGTCCATTACAGAAAGATTCGGGATCTCCCATGAATCACCACAACTGCTGGTGATCAAAAAAGGCATTTGCAGCTACCATGCCAATCACCTGGAGATCGAACCCGAGGAGGTTTTTGCCCAGATAGACGGGTAATCTCCGTGGTCTTATCAGAGTCCTTGTGAATTGATGAAATTGACCAGCGCCGCTGTGTTTTTCAGGTTAAGTTTCTTTAGGATGTTATAGCGGTGTACTTCTACCGTCTTCAGGGAAAGATCAAGCTTCTGGGCGATCTCTTTGGAAGAGAGCCCTTCTTTGATCAGTTGCACGACATCCAGTTCTCGTTGGGATAGTACGTTGAGATCGGGACCACTTTCCGTGTTTTCATCCAGCTCCTGATGGGCCAGGATATTTTTTACTTCTTCACAGATATATTTATTCCCTTTCTGCACTTCCACCAAGGCCGTAAAGAGTTCTTCCTTGGATGAGTTCTTTGTTACATATCCCGAAGCACCGCTTTGGATCATCCGGCGTGCATAGGCCGGCATGGAGTGCATCGACATGCCTACCACTTTGATGGCAGGTACATACTTATGGATCAATTTCGTAGCCTCAAAACCGTTGACCGGTGTCATGTTGATGTCCATGAGCACCACAGAAGGTTGTTTTTCGCGGCAGATTTCAAGGGCTTTTTCTACATTATCTGTTTCTCCAATCACTTGAAACCGAGGATCGGAATTAAGCAAAAGAGCCCAGGTTTCGCGAATGAGCTTGTGGTCATCGACCAATAAAATGGTGATTGTATCCATGGTAATAGGGCTAATGTACAAAAAAGGGCTCAATCCCATCAAAGGATAGACGTACATACGGCCCCGCCCGTTGGGCGGGGCCTGGCTGCCGGACAGCAGCCTTGTGGAGGCGACCGGAATCGAACCGGTGTCCAAACAAAGTCAAAGAAAGCCTTCTACATGTTTATTTTGTTTTAGGGTGTCGGACGGACACTGGGAACAAACAACCGATATCCGTCTTAGCTGCATGGGACTTAAATCGCCGGCACAGCCTAAAGCGATCGCAACCTGTTTTGTTTTTGAGTCGGCGGCGGGGCGTGGTAACAGATCGACCGGCCCGGCGGCCCTAATGACTAACTAATCACTGATTAGGCAGCCATGGCATACTGAGTATTGCCATTTGTGTTTCTCGTATTCACGTTTAACTGCGAATTACGCAACGCAGTACATGCTTATACTTTCAAAGATCTATGCTGTCAAAACCTAACGCCCCCATCCTAGCCAATCATTCGCATTGGCGTAGATCATCAGTCCCAATAGTATGATCATCCCCGCCATCTGCGCATACTCCAAAAACTTATCGGAAGGTTTACGCCCGGTGATCATCTCATACAAGGTGAACAATACGTGCCCGCCATCCAATGCAGGAATGGGCAATATATTCATGAAAGCCAGGATCACGGAGAGCATGGCCGTCAGTTTCCAGAATGATTCCCAATCCCAAACGGGAGCGAATATCGAGCCCATGGATTTGAAACCTCCTACGGCTTTGTATCCACCGGTACCAGGTGTGAGGATGGTTTTCATCTGAATGACATAATCATTCAACTCGGTAAGGGTCATTTTAATGCCCGCCGGCAACGCGCTCAGCCAGCTCTGCTTCGTCACTTCCAGCTTGATCCATCCAAGGCTGTCGAGTTGACTCAACTTACTGTAGGTGTAAAAGCCGATCTGTCCCTGTTCGTTCACCTGAACCATAAAGCTGGTATCCACACCTCCGCGATTCACGGTCAGCAATACCGCTGAACTTTTTTTGGATTGAAGTTGATCGGCCAATTCATCGAAGAATTGCAACCGCACTGAATCCAATCCAACGATCTGGTCATTTTTTCTAAGCCCGGCTCGGTAGGCAGGAGACGTATCAGCTACTTCGTTTACCCAGGCGGGGATACGCGGTTCAATGAAGCCCTTGCGGGGCTGATTTTTATTCTCGACCAATAGCTCGACAAAATTGGGAGGCAGACTCAGCTCGAGGGGTTGCCCGTTTCGCTCTACCTGCACTTTTTCGGCGGTGATCAATTTCTTCTTGAAACGAGATAGATCGTAAACCTCTTTCCCATCCACTCCGATGATTCGATCACCATTTCGGAATCCGATTTTCCATAATGTACTGTCGCCCACATGCACACCATACTTCATGGAACTGGAAGGAACTTTTTTATCACCCCATACGACCAGGATAACTGAATAGATGACAAAGGCCGTCAAGATGTTCATGATGACACCGCCCAACATCACGATCAGCCGTTGCCAGGCCGGTTTGCTTCTGAACTCCCAGGGTTGCGGCGGTTGTGCCATCGCCTCCTTATCCATGCTCTCATCAATCATACCCGCAA
>CANGWB010000033.1 GCA_947457465.1 Chitinophagaceae bacterium
ATAACTGGTACAACTACAGTGCGGTCGGCACGGTAGATCAACCGACAAAATATCCGCTTTCGATCATTATCGATTGTGGTATCGAGGACCACCTGATACAGGGCAATCGAAATCTGCACCAGAAACTAATGGATAAGAAAATCCCGCATGACTATATTGAACGCCCCGGCAAACACGATTGGAACTACTGGCGTAATGCGGTTCAATATCAACTGTTGTATTTCAGTCGCTTTTTCCAACAGCAACAGCAAGAGAAAGAGAAAAAGAAATAGAAATTAATTTCCGGTAGATCCATCGCGCACCCGAATGGATTTCTTGCCAGAGTTTTTCTTCTCATAATCCTGGATCACCGCAGGCTTGCTGACCTTTTTATTTCCAACCGAATCGGTCGTTGGCACATAGGAGGGTTTCGAACGAGGATCGATCGGCTTCAAGGAAGTAACACCTGTTTCATCTTCTCCAACTTCTTCTTTGAGTCGATTCATCACATACTCCAGCTTCTCTTCGACCTTACCGGTACGGGGATCGTAATAGATCCAAGTGCCATGTTTCATGGAAACACCTTCATTCTTCACCACCACCTGCCCGACGATCTTATTCGGATCGTTGAGATCGTATACCCTTACTGTATCGAATGCATTGGCTGGATCAATGGCACGCCAATTTTCAACCCGAACCAATCCCCCAAAATAGGAGTAGTATTTCTGTCGACCATTCAGCAGTCCCCACCGGTACTGCTCTTCTGCGATCAGAATGCCCTCGCGGGAGAATCGGGACCACTCCCCCTCTTTCTTGTCCTTCTCAAAATACCCCTGTTCCTCATAACCTCTCTCCCCACGGAGCTCAGGCACGGTAATGAACCAAGGACCTTGTCGCTTGCCTTGCAGATCGATGCGGTTGAGGGTGTCGCCACGGGGACTGATCTCAAAGGATTTCCATTGACCTTGGGCCTGAAGCACCCCCAATAGAAACAAACTGATCAGGAACCGCATATTTAGTAAGTTTGACAACTATCGAATTTACGAACGAAAGCCATCGCCATGAAGCTCCTACTGTTAAGAACCTTACAAATTAGCGTCGCCCTGATCGGCCTGCTGTCCAACCACTCCCTTGCCCAAACGAAACCCACGGCCGGTACGACTCGATTAGCCAATACCATCGCACAACGCGCCAGCCTGGAGAATCGCTCCCAATTAAAAGATGTACCCTTTCGCAACATCGGTCCAACCATCATGAGCGGACGGGTGGTTGACATCGATGCCAACCCCAACGACCCCACTGAATTCTATGTTGCCTATGCTACAGGCGGACTCTGGCACACCAAGAATAACGGACAAAGTTTTACCCCCATCATGGACAGTCTCGATATACTGTTCATCGGTGACATCGCCGTGAACTGGAATACCCCCGAGCGCATCATTTGGGTTGGAACCGGTGAAGTGAACAGCAGCCGTTCTTCCTATGCCGGATTGGGTGTTTACCTCACAAAAGACAACGGAAAGTCATGGAATCACCTCGGCCTGGAAGAATCTCATCACATCGGTAAGATCCAACTGCATCCCACCGATCCAAATACGGCTTGGGTAGCCGTACTTGGACATCTCTATTCGCCCAATAAAGAACGTGGCGTATATAAAACAACCGATGGTGGTAAGAGCTGGAAGCAAACACTTTTTGTTGATGAAAACACGGGTTGCGTTGACATCGATATCAATCCATCCAACCCAAGCGAAGTCTATGCCGCCATGTGGTACCGAGTTCGACGCGCCTGGAAATTTGAGGAGAGTGGTGCGAGCAGCGGTATCTATAAAAGCATTGATGGCGGACAAACCTGGAATCATGTTAGCGCCGCCGGCTCAGGATTCATGAAAGGAGAAAAGATCGGACGGATCGGTATAACCGTTTATCCCAAAAATCCACAGATCTTATACGCGATCGTAGATAACAACACCCCTCTTCCCGCCAAGGAGAAGAAAGATTCCTCCTACGAAAAAGCAAACTTCAAGAACCTCACTAAAGATGAATTCGCCAACTTGAATGATGCCCGCCTAGACTCCTTCCTGAAAAAAAATCGCTTCCCCCGTCAATACACGGCCAAATACATCAAGGAAAAAGTAGCAAAAGGAGAACTGGCCACCTCAGCTGTGTGGGATTGGCTCGATAGCGATGACGGATTTCAGAATACCGGCATCGCTGGATGCGAGGTGTATCGAAGTGAGGATGGCGGACTCCACTGGACCAAAACGCATGATAAACCCATTGGTATATTCAACACCTACGGGTATTATTTCGCAAAGGTTTACACCTCTGCGTATAACCCTGACAAGGTTTTTATTCTCGGCTTTTATGCGCAAGTATCCACCGATGGAGGCAAAACCTTCACTACGATGGACAAAGGCAATGTCCACCCCGACCATCACGCCCTCTGGATCAATCCCCAACGCGATAGCCATGTGATCAATGGAAACGATGGCGGTTGCAACATCAGCTATGACAATGGAGAAAATTGGTTCAAGGCGAACACGCCCGCTGTTGGGCAGTATTATGCGATCACAGTTGATGAAGCCAAGCCCTATAATGTTTATGGCGGATTGCAAGATAACGGCAGCTGGTGGGGCCCATCTACCCACAAGGAGGATATCGGCTGGATAGATAACGGTCAATATGGATTCCGGTCGATAAACGGTGGAGATGGCATGCAGGCACAGGTCGATCCTCGAGACAATGCAACGGTCTATTCAGGTTCACAGTTCGGCGTCTACGCCCGTTATCACAAGGAGAAGAAAGGAGCAACCTACATTCGTCCCCAGCACGAACTGGGAGAAAAACCTCTTCGCTTCAATTGGCAAACCCCCATTTTACTAAGCAAGCATCAACCCGATGTGTTGTATTATGGAAGTAATCGCTTGTATCGTTCCTTGAACAAGGGAGAAACCATGATCGCCATGAGCGCTGATCTAACCAATGGGCGGGTATCGGGAAATGTTCCCTACGGTACCATCACAAGTATCAGTGAATCACCCAAACGATTCGGCCTGATCTATGTAGGTACCGACGACGGAAATGTACACCGCAGTTTAGATGGAGGATACAGCTTTGAAAAGCTGAATGGAACTACGCCTGCCATGAAAAACAAAAAGGCACCCGAATCCTCAATGATCGATACGCGAGGCTTATGGGTCAGCCGACTGACCGCCTCGGCACATATAGAAGGCAGAGTGTACATGAGCTTGAATGGATATCGTTTCGATGATTTTCTTCCTTATCTGTACGTAAGTGAGGATCATGGTAAAACCTGGATGCCCTGCTCAGGCGATCTTCCATTCGAACCGATCAATGTAGTAAGGGAAGATCCGGTAGACCCTGATATTCTTTATGTGGGTACAGACGGTGGGGTTTATGTGAGCTTCGATCGAGGACAGTCCTTCATGGCTTGGAGAAGTGGCTTGCCTAAATCCGTTCCGGTACATGACATCGCCATACAATCTCGCGACAATGAGATCGTACTTGGCACCCACGGACGCAGCCTGTATGTGGCCAAGTTGGATGACGTTCAAAAGATCAAGAAAGATCCGGATTGGATGAAAAAGAAACCGGCGCCAAAAAAGGAGAAGGAACGTAACTGGGAGGAAGACTAAGATTTTCCGGAAACTGATTGAATGAAGGACAAGAGGGCTAGTTCATAGCCTTTGAGTCCCAACCCTGCAATCGTGCCTTTTGCTACGCCACTGATATAGGAGACCTGACGGAAATCCTCACGTGCATGGACGTTACTGATATGTACTTCGATCACGGCCGCAGGTATTGCTGACACAGCGTCCCGAAGGGCAACGGAAGTATGCGTATACCCGCCGGGGTTGAATATGATTCCGTCTACATCAAAGCCTTGTTTCTGTATTTCATTGATCAGTTCCCCTTCGACATTCGATTGGTAATAGCGGAGTTCAACATCGGGGTAAGCGGTGCGCAGTTGCTGCAAATAATCTTCGAATGATTGATGGCCATACACATCGGGCTCCCGTTTGCCGAGCAGGTTGAGGTTGGGGCCGTTGATGATGGCGATTTTCATATTCCGAATATACGATTCTGCGATCAGGCGTGGGCGCGCACCATGTCAAGAAATTGATCGAACAGGTAGCGGCTGTCGTGCGGTCCGGGCGTAGCCTCCGGATGGTACTGTACAGAGAAAGCCGGCTTGCCTTTTACCCGAATGCCTTCGATGGAACGGTCATTCAGATTTACATGAGTAACCTCGATGTGATCTGCTTTGGCGATCGAATCCGGATCTACCCCGAATCCGTGATTTTGGGTGGTGATCTCGGAGCGACCGGTGACCAGGTTCTTGACCGGATGGTTCAATCCGCGGTGTCCATGATGCATTTTAAAAGTAGACACACCATTGGCCAGAGCCAATAGCTGATGGCCCAGGCAAATGCCGAACAATGGTTTATTCTTTTCGAGGAGTGTACGCACTGTTGAGATGGCATAATCCATCGGGGCCGGGTCGCCCGGACCGTTGGAGATGAAATATCCATGTGGCTGGTAGGCCTCTACTTCAGCCAACGGTGTTTTAGCCGGAAAAACTTTAACCTGTGCGCCTCTGTCTACCATGCACTGGAGGATATTCTTCTTAACGCCGTAATCCATCACAGCGATACGAACGCCTGTATCGTCCCCTAAAATGTAAGGAGTAGTGGTACTAACCTGGGAGGCTAATTCCAGTCCGTTCATATCGGGTACAGCTGCCAGCTTTTTCTGAAGCACTTCAATATCTGTAGTCTCTGAAGAGATGATACAGTTCATCGCCCCTTTTTGGCGGATATGCTCTACCAAGGAACGGGTATCTACTCCGCTGATGGAGACAATATTATTGGCTTTGAGATAAGCATCAAGTGAATCATCCGCCATTTTTCGGGAGTACTGAGCCTCCAGGTTCCGGCCGATGAGTCCGCTGATTTTAACCGTGTCGGACTCCACATCCGTGTCTTTGACCCCATAATTGCCCACATGGGCCGTATTCATGATCAGGATCTGTCCGAAATAGCTGGGGTCGGTAAAAACCTCCTGATAGCCGGTCATGCCGGTGTTGAAGCAGATCTCACCGGTGGTGGTACCGATTGCGCCAAAGGCAAATCCCCGGGCGAGGGTTCCATCGGCCATTAGGAGTACAGCGGGGGTAGAATTAGCTGGCATATTGGGTGCTTATCGTAAAAACAAATTGAGCAAAATTACGACTAAGAAAAATCTGATCCCACAAAGATGTCCACATTCCCTCCCACCCCTAGGGAATAGGTTATGGATGAGATTCTCCCCTATTTGACGTGTTTAATAGCGATCGATATCATACTATAGTAATTTTTGCGTTGGACTTCAGTAATCCTGGCAAATCGGGCAGCTCCTCTTGATCAATTATTAGGCAACAATAAGCTATTGCCGTTTCTATTCAAACCTATAACTATCTCCCCTGCCAATGGAAGATGACGCTATAATGCTATGATTGAATATGTAACTACAAGGAATTAAAGTGCATCTATTTTGTCTTATTAAAAAAATCAATCACTGCTCCGATGGCAACACCTGCCGCCAAGCCAATAGCAATAAACTGCATTGAATTAGATGAACTTCTTCCAAATGCATAACCTACTGCAACCCCAATTGCTGAACCTATTGCAATTCCTAAACCAGATTTTACTCTTATGTTAGTTTTCATTTTTTATAAAATTTCAAAGGATATCGATAAGGCTCTATTTTTCTACTCTTGTCAATTAAAGATTATTGCTTACTGCAATTGTAGAAAATGAACTTTATTACAAACATGAAAATAAAGACATCAATATCAACCAATCAACGGCTCCTGCTGCGATAAGCAGTGGAAACTGCCTAGTCCCCAAATGATATCCGTTGAATCGATGCCTACTACTTCTCGAGTAGGGAATGCTTCTTGGATGATCCGGAGTGCCTTCTCGTCCCGATCGCTTTGGAAAGTAGGAACAATCACCGATTTATTGGCGATGTAGAAATTCGCATAGGAACAAGGCAGGCGTTGATCCTCGTAGACCAATTCCTCCGGCATGGGCAGTTCAATGATGTTGAGTTGCTTCCCGTTGATCAATCGCATTTGCGTTAACTGCTTCAGATTGTGTTGCAGTAAGCCGTAATTCTCATCTTGCTTATTTTCTTCCACAACCGTTAAGACGGTGTCTTCATTCACAAACCGAACGGTATCGTCGATGTGTCCGTCGGTATCATCGCCGACAATCCCCTCGTCGACCCAAAGCACCTGCTGCATCCCATAATAATCGAACAGGAATTGTTCGATCTGAGCTTGGTTCAAATGCGGGTTGCGATTGGGGTTGAGCAAGCAAGCCGTAGAGGTCATCACGGTGCCGGCGCCATTGAATTCAACCGAGCCGCCTTCCATCACGATACCGGGATTGAAGACGGGCAGATTGAATGCCTTCCCGATCAAGGTCGGGATCACATCATCCAGATCATAGGGCGGATACTTATTGCCCCAGGCATTGTATCCCCAGTCTACTATCACTTTTTTTTGATCGGCATTTGGGTTGATAAGAAAAGCCGGACCATGGTCGCGGCACCAAGCATCGTTGGTGGGGTGAAAAAAGAAATCGACGAGTGAAAGATCCACCGATTCTTTCTCCAACCAAGAGATAGCAAATGACTTCATGGCCTCATCGGCCACATTGATGCACACCCGCTCTCCTTTCGTGAGTTCTTTGATGAACTTGGCATACGAAGGAAAGATGGCATGAATCTTCCCGGGCCAGGAGGCTTCTTTGTGCGGCCAACTGAGCCACGTAGCACGATGCGGCGCAAACTCAGCCGGAAAATAATAACCTAACTCTCTTGGCGTAACCTTCATGTCTTCATTTAAACATTAATCATTAAACCTTCCACCTCAACCCTCAACTCCCATCTTCTCAACCTTCATCCAGGTACCGTTTCGTGATCGGCTGATACGAATCGATGCGGCGATCGCGCAAGAAGGGCCAGTGCGTGCGATAACGATCACTGTCTGCCAGATCCAGCTTCAACACCTTTGTTTCTTCCTGATCGTGAGAACCTTGATATAAAACGGTGCCGAATGGATTGGATACGAAGGATCCGCCCCAGAATTTCATGGCGCCGCTTTGCTCAAATCCGACACGGTTTACGCTGACCACATGTACGCCATTGGCAACGGCATGACTGCGTTGGATGGTTTGCCAAGCATTATACTGCTCGATGTTAGTAGCCTCTTCCTGAGAAGTTGCCCAACCGATAGCGGTGGGATAGAACAGGATTTCTGCACCCATAAGCGCGGTGATACGAGCGGCTTCCGGATACCATTGATCCCAGCAGATCAACACGCCGATGGTAGCGTATTTAGTCTTCCAGACTTTATAGCCCAGGTCACCGGGGGTGAAATAGAATTTCTCGTAGTAGGCCGGATCATCGGGGATATGCATTTTCCGATATTTCCCCAGATAGCTACCATCCGCATCAATGACGGCGGTAGTGTTATGATACAGTCCCTCTGCCCGCTTTTCAAACAGGGAAGCGATGATCACGACGTTGAGTTCTTTGGCGATGGGCTGTAGTGCTTCGGTAGACGGACCGGGAATGGGTTCGGCCAATTGGAAATTGTCGTGATCCTCTACATCACAGAAATACAAGGAGGTGAATAGCTCTTGCAAGCAAACGATCTGCGCACCTTGGGCGGCCGCTTGACGAATGCCGGCGATGGCCTTTTGCATATTCTCCGATTGGGAGGCAGAACAACTCATCTGCACGAGTCCGACGGATACGTTTCGCATAGTTGAAATTGAGGTTCAAAAATAACCATCTCGAAGGATGGGGGCATAAAAAATCCCGACCGGTAAAGTCGGGATTCTGAACAGATTCAGTTTGATTATTCCGCAGCGGGTGCGTCGGAAGCAGGCGTTTCTGCAGGAGCAGCTTCTGCCTTCTTCTTGGCTCCACCGGCACGGCGGGTTTTCTTGGCAGGGGCCTTTGCTTCAGCAGCGGCTTTACCATAGATCTCGTTGAAATCAACCAATTCGATCATTGCGGTTTCGGCGTTGTCACCAGGACGAGCACCGAGTTTGATGATACGGGTATATCCACCGGGACGACCACCGATCTTCTCAGCAACAGTGCCGAAAAGTTCTTTGATTGCTTCCTTGTCACCGAGATAGCTGAATACTACACGACGCTCGTGGGTAGTGTTGGTCTTCGCTTTAGTGATCAGGGGCTCAATGAATACGCGCAGGGCCTTCGCCTTGGCGGTGGTAGTTACGATCCGCTTGTATTGGATCAATTGGCAGGCCAGGTTGCTCAGCAACGCCTCGCGGTGTGCTTTGGTCCGGCTCAGGTTTTTGACTTTGTCTCCGTGACGCATGTTGTTTGTTTGACGGGTTTATAAAATTCGGTTGTACCGTGTCAGGAATTACAACCTACTTTCCTTGTTTAGATTTCGCTTACTTCGATTCCGAGTTTAGGCAGATCCATTCCGAAATGCAGACCACGATCAGTCAGCACTTGCTCGATCTCAGAAAGAGATTTCTGACCGAAGTTGCGGAATTTCATCAGGTCTTCCTGCTCGTATTGAACCAGCTCGCTGAGTGAATTGATCTTGGCTGCTTTCAAGCAATTGAAGGCACGCACGGAAAGATCCAGATCTTCCAACGGTGTCTTCAATACTTTACGCAACTGAAGCGTTTGCTCATCGACCAGATCCTCTTTCTTCTCTTCTTTGTTATCGAAGGTGATGTTCTCATCAGTGATGATCATCAGGTGCTGAATGAGGATACGGGAAGCTTGCTTCACGGCTTCTTCAGGATGGATGGTTCCATCGGTAGAGACTTCCATAACCAATTTCTCGAAGTCGGTACGCTGTTCCACACGGGTATTCTCGATGGTGTACTTCACATTCTTAATCGGCGTGAAGATGGAATCGATCGGAATGTATCCGGCAGGTGCATCAGCGACTTTATTGTCTTCGGCAGGAACATATCCGCGGCCTTTCCCGATCGTCAGTTCGATTTCCAACTTCGCTGAAGGATCGAGCGTACAGATCAGCAACTCAGGATTCATTACCTGGAAGGATCCGGAGGCTTCGCCGATCATACCGGCGTTGAACTCGCTTTTCCCTTTGATCGTAAGATGAATTTTGTCTTGTGTGAGGTCATGATCACCCTTCTTCTTGAAACGAACTTGTTTCAGGTTCAGGAAGATCTCAACCACGTCTTCGCTAACGCCCTTCAGGGTAGCAAACTCGTGGTCAACTCCTTCGATCTTGACGCCCACGATGGCATACCCTTCGAGGGAGTTCAAGAGTACACGACGGAGTGCGTTTCCGATGGTAACGCCGTATCCAGGCTCGAGGGGACGAAATTCGAATTGAGCTTCGAAATCAGTTGCCTTCTGCAGGATGATTTTATCAGGTTTTTGAAAATTCAATATTGCCATGTTTTTCCTTTTGAGGTTTGAGGAATGATTGTGGTTCGTGTTCCGTCAATTATTTGGAGTACAATTCCACGATGAGCTGTTCCTTGATGTTCTCCGGTACCGCGTCGCGCTCCGGATAAGCCAAGAAAGTTCCTTTGAACTCGGTCTCGCTGAAATCCACCCAGCTGAACTTGGGGTTCTTACCGCGTACCATGCTCTGGATACTGCTACGCTCACGGCTTCCTTCTTTAACGGTCACCACATCACCTGGCTTCAGTGAGTAAGAAGGTACGTTCACCACGTGTCCGTTCACCTCGATGTGCTTGTGGCTCACGAGCTGACGGGCAGCCGGACGAGAAGGCGCGATACCCATGCGGAAGATCGCGTTGTCGAGACGAGCCTCGAGCAATTTGATCAGGTTCTCACCAGTGGCACCCTTACGACGGGCAGCCTCTTCAAATGTTTTACGGAATTGACGCTCCAGTACCCCGTAGGTATACTTGGCTTTTTGCTTCTCGCGCAATTGCAGCGCGAATTCGCCCAGGGTTTTACGCTTGCGCTTTTCCCCGTGCTGACCGGGAGGATTGCTGTTCTTTCCCAGCCATTTTCCATTTCCCAGAATGGGCTCCCCGAAAATGCGGGAGATCTTGGTCTTTGGACCGTTGTACCTTGCCATGTTAGTTGTTCATTTAAGCTTTTTTAGAAACCGGCACCACGATCCGTAAAAAGCTTTGAAAAAATCAATCGGATGCCCTTTGTTGAAATGAAACCAGACAGGCTATGTCAATGAGTGGCCGAAGCCACTCGGTTTACACACGACGTTTCTTAGGCGGACGGCAGCCGTTATGCGGCATGGGCGTCACGTCCTTGATCATAACGATCTCGATTCCGTTCTGTGACAGTGAGCGAATCGCTCCTTCACGGCCAGAACCGGGACCTTTTACATATACATCCACCCGCTTCAATCCTGCATCAGTGGCTGTCTTGGCAGCATCTGCTGCAGCCATCTGAGCGGCATAGGGTGTATTTTTCTTAGAACCGCGGAAGCCCATTTTACCGGCGCTGCTCCAAGAAATGACCTGACCTGATTTGTTGGTCAAGCTAACGATGATGTTGTTAAAGGTGGCTGAGATGTGGGCATCGCCATAGGCGTCCACTTTTACCACCCGCTTCTTTGCAGCGGCTTTGGCGCTGGGCTGTTGTTGTGCTTTTGCCATTTGTTCTTTTTAGGTAGTCAACTGGTTTGGTTTCACCGGCTGGGCCGGGACTGTTTCCTTTCCTCCCGCCGACTTACGAGGCGATCCGGATCAAAAACAGATTCAGGGGGTAAGTCCGATTCCCGGTCATGGACCGGGAATCGTCAAGCTTATTTCTTAGCTGCCTTCTTTTTACCGGCAACTGTCTTACGCTTTCCTTTACGGGTACGGCTGTTGGTCTTGGTACGCTGACCACGAACCGGCAGTCCCTTACGGTGACGAAGTCCACGGTAGCAAGCGATATCAAGCAAACGCTTGATGCTCATCTGCACCTCCGAACGCAACTGACCTTCCACCTTGAATTCCTCCGTAATGGTATTACGGATAGCGTTCAGGTCCTCATCGTTCCACTGGTTCACTTTCTTACTGCGGTCAATGTTGTTCTTGTCCAGGATGTACTTAGCGGTAGAGGGACCGATACCATAGATATAGGTCAGTCCGATCTCACCTCTTTTGTTCTTCGGTAAATCAACGCCGGCGATACGAGCCATAATTTATACTTGATGATGTTTAATGAATGTTAGATCAACCCTGACGCTGCTTGAAGCGAGGATTCTTCTTGTTGATGATGTACAGTTTTCCTTTGCGACGGACGATCTTGCAATCGACACTGCGCTTTTTGATGGAGGCTCTTACTTTCATAATCTGTTTTTGTGCGCCTTCGTTTAAAATTATTTATATCGGAAATTGATCCGGCCGCGGGTTAAGTCGTACGGAGACAATTCCACCCCCACTTTGTCACCTGGCAAGATCCGGATGTAGTGCATGCGCATTTTACCGGAGATCGTTGCCAAGATCTCATGTCCATTTTCCAGCCTTACACGAAACATGGCGTTGGAGAGGGCCTCCAGAATGATGCCATCTTGCTTGATCAGGGGTTGTTTAGACATATGAAATTGGGGGTGCAAAGATACAGGGGCAACCCCAAAAAAAGAAGGGAGGCGGGAAAAAAAATAATCAGGGGGTAATTTCCTGATTATCAGTCCGAAACAC
>CANGWB010000034.1 GCA_947457465.1 Chitinophagaceae bacterium
ACATAGGATATTGTGAACAGGTTATTGTTCACCTCTTTGTATGGGTAAATATTATACTCTATGCCCAAACTAACCTCTGATCGTAACTTATAGTTAGAAAAGGTACTTTGACTGAACCGGGCATCATAAGCCCAACTCCAACGATCATTGATACTTCCAACTAAGTAGTGGTATAACGAGAGGTCGTGATTGTTTACCGTAAACTCCACTTCCCCGGTCCCATCGTCATAGGTGAAAGATGACTGGTTGCGAGATGCGTTCAGGAATAATCCATACTTCCACTTCTCCGTCGTTCGATTCGCTGAAAGATTGGAGCTGTACCGATTACTCCGATACACAGCATCCGCATTGATGTTCCCGTTCGCCCCTACCCGAAATATCCAATAATCCCAAGGATCTTTGGTTTCTTTCGTTGTATCCGGCCTACCGGATGAATCTGTCCGCTCTTTAAATTCAATAGAAAGATTCGCCGGATCCTTCGTGCGAACGACATAAGCAACCAGGCCTGATTTCAAATAAAACAGTAAGGATTCGCGAATTTCTACCTCCGTGGCATTTCTGTCTACATCAAACAACAATGTATCGACCATGCCCGCAAAGGCATGCTGCCCGTAATAAATAAGTTGATAATGACTGCCTCCACTACCAGTTGGCAAGCTCGTGATCAACACGTGTACATCCGCTGCCTGATTGTCCAATGTAAAATCCACACCCTTTATCTCAGTGCGGATATAAGTCATATCGCACCAGGTATTCGAACAATCAACAAAGATGGAAAGTCTGCCAGGCAAGTTTCTACCGGGCTGTGAATTTGCAGAATAACCTAAGAACAAAGGAATCAAAGCGAAAAGCAGAAAGGACTTGGGCATTGGTTTGGGTTGAGTCGGGCAAAGATTGTCAAACATCTTGACCAATGTACCCTCTATTTGTTAAACACTTCCCAATCTCATCCCTCATCCCTAAACTCCCATCCTCATCTCTCATCCTTCATCTTTCATCTTTCATCTCCCCCTACTCCACCCAATCAGCTACAAAAACATTCGTATCCCGCGTGCCGCCGTTATTTCGGTTACTACAGAATACGATTTTCTTGCCGTTGGGTGAAAACATGGGAAACGCATCGAAGCCTTTATCACGAGAAACCTTTGTGAGATTCGATCCGTCACCATTCATCGTGTATAAATTGAACGGGAATCCGCGCTTGTATTCGTGATTGCTGGCAAAAATGATTCTTTTACTGTCGGGCATAAACGACGGAGCCCAATTCGCCTGACCCAGTGTCGTGATCTGTTTGGCATTGGATCCGTCGGCATTGGCTACCCAAACCTCCATATTGGTTGGCGCCACCAAATGCTCGGCCAGTAAATCTTTATACTCTTTTACTTCGGCATCCGATTTCGGACGGGAAGCCCTCCAAATGATCTTCTTGCCATCCGGCGAAAACCAGGCACCGCCATCATATCCTAAATCATAGGTGATCCGCTTTTCTGCCCCTGTTTCCAGATTCATGATGTACAATTCGATATCGCCGTTTTTATCACTGGTATAAAGCATCAACTTACCATCCGGAGAAAGCGTGGCCTCGGCATCATATCCGGGAGCATTTGTCAGTTGCTTGACAATATTTCCTTTCAGATCGGACATGAAAATATCGTAGGACGGATACAAAGGCCAGATATACTTGTTGCCGTATTTGGCCCGGTCTGGTACCGGCGGACAATCCCCCGAACCCAAATGTGTGGAAGCGTAGATAATATGCTTGTCGTCTTTCGTAAAAAAAGCGCAAGTGGTTCGACCTCTCCCCGTGCTCACTAATTTATAGGTGAAAGGCTGATTTTTCTTCTTGGGCAGTCTGCCATAATAGATCTGATCGCAGGGAATACCATCCTTCACACTGGTACGTTGAAATACCAGCGATTTTCCATCATAACTCCAATAAGCTTCCGCATTGTCCCCCCCGAAGGTGAGCTGACGCATGTTCCGAAAATGCTTTTCCTCAGGAAGACGAAGTGTATCGTCTGACTGAGCCGATGCCAGTAAAGTGGTGCTCACCAGTAAACAGGTGGCAATGAAAATAGCTGATGGTCGTTTAAACATAAACAGGTCTTATTTCGCAAAATTAATCATCCACACCCGTATCGCACCCTCAAAGGGTAAACGGGGAGCAAATAGTATTTTTACAACATGCAGCAAATCGGCTTTTTGTTTATTGTCATTTGTGCGGTATGGGCCTGTAATAGTCCTAAGGCGGACTCCACCACTACCGAACTACTCGAACAGCCGCCTTTTCTTGAGTGGACAGACCGAATTGAAAATGACCCTGAAAACGATTCCCTATACTTCAAACGCGGCAGACTACTGATGCAGGGCGGACATACAGCCGCCGCACGTACCGACTTTGAAAAAGCCTGGTCGATCAAGCCAACCGCCCTTTTGGCAGCATACCTAGCCAACTCCCTTGAATCACCGCAAGCGCAATGCTCCTTCTTAAAACAAGCAATAAATCAATTTCCCGGCGATTTCCCATTGGAATATATGTTGGCCGAGTCTTTTCAATCGATAGACTCAACGGATGCAGCCCTCAACATCACACAGAAATGGCTACAATCAGGCATAGAGATTCCGGAATTCATCTTACTCCACGCATCCCTCTTAGAAAAAAAAGGAAACAAAACCGAATCACTCTACCTACTCGAAACACTTTACGAAAACGAGCCGAACTATCGCCCCGTAAAGGAGATACTTGCCTTACGATATGCCAGTAGTGGCGATTCGAAAGCCCTGCGTCTTTGCGAAGAACTGAAACAAACCGACAGCACAGGGCGTGACCCATTGCCCAGCTATTATCTGGGCATTTATTACAGCACAACAAAAGCATATGCGGCTGCGATCCAGTCCTTCGACCGAACGATCCTAATCGATTACAATTTCATTGAAGCATACATCGAGAAAACCTCCCTTCTTTATGATCAAAAGAATTTCAAAGGGGGATTGGAAGTACTGAGCAAAGCCCTTGCCGTAGCTCCCGATCATGCATCCGTTTATTACTGGACGGCTAAATGTCAACAGGCACTGGGAGAAAAGGAATCGGCCCGATTCAATTACCTGAAGGCATACGGACTGGATAAAAGTTTCATCGAGGCGAAAGCAGCTGCCGATCAACTGAAATAAAACTATCTTGCAGCAAATTCCAAAGCGATGGCGCTGATCGCTCCCTCCCTGCTCTCCGCAAATTTTCTGAACCTCGAAGCTGACTGTCGCATGCTCAATGAGAGCCAGGCCGACTGGTACCATTTGGATGTAATGGACGGTCGTTTCGTTCCCAACATCAGCTTTGGCCCGATGCTGATCGACTTCTTCAGAAAAGCCACGACCAAATACCTGGATGTTCACCTGATGATCGAAGAGCCTGAAAAATATGTAGAGGCCTTTCATCGCGCGGGTGCCGACGGAATCACCGTGCACCTCGAAGCCTGCCGCCACCTACACCGCAACCTACAACAGATCCGTTCTTTAGGCATCAAGGCCGGTGTGGCGATTAATCCACATACCCCTGTAGACAGTTTGAACGAAATCCTTCAGGAAACCGACTTGGTTTGCATCATGAGTGTCAATCCCGGTTTCGGTGGACAACAATTCATTCCACACACCCTGGAAAAAGTACGTCAATTGCGCAATCGCATCGATGCCCTTCAACTTTCCACCTTGATCGAAATCGATGGTGGGGTAACGCTTGATAATGCATCCAAACTCATCGAAGCAGGGGCACATGTGCTCGTCGCCGGCAATACGGTTTTTAAATCTGCTGATCCGAAAGCAACCATTTCTGCCCTGAAAGCTTGCTGAGCGCAGGTCAATTCCGTTCTGTAAATTGTGTAACGAAGAATCACCCCTTGCGGCGAATACTTTTAATACTCCTTTTTCAGGTTTGCGGATCATACGCATTCACCCAGCCGCGAAGTGCACAGATCGCAGGCTACGTTGTAGATGAGGAAGAAAGATCCCTTTCCGGCGTGTCGGTGCAGCTGCTGGGGAAAAATCTGAGTGTCACAACCAACGATAGCGGCACATTCAAGATCACGGTGCCCGCCGATCGCGCCATCGCCCTTCGATTTTCATTTGTAGGGTATAAGTCTGAACAACGAAATTTTCTGCTGCAACCAAATGAAGCTGAATTCATCCGAATCCGGCTCCAAGTCAGCAAAGACACGCTCCGAGAAGTGATCATCGAAGATGATCGGGACAGACGAGAAACCGGACTCATCAAACCCAATCCAAAATCAGTTCTCAACCTGCCGAGCGTGGTTACCGGTGTGGAAAGCTTGATCAAGATCTTTGTCGGATCCAACAATGAACTCACGTCCAACTACTCCGTACGCGGGGGCAGTTACGAGGAGAATCTGATCTACGTGAATGATTTTGAGATATTCCGCCCATACTTGATTCGCAGCGGGCAACAAGAGGGACTCAGCTTTATACATCCCGAAATGGTGCGCAACCTAAATTTCTACAACGGAGGATTCAGCGCTCGGTACGGAGACAAACTAAGCAGTGTTTTAGATATCCAATACCGAACACCGAAGCCGGATCTGCGAAAAAATAAGCGTGCCGGCGGATCAGCATATGTCAGCCTGTTGGAACAAGGATTGATGCTGGAAGGGGTTGATCGAAAAAATAAATTCGCATATCTGATCGGTGCCCGAAACCGAAACAATCAAAATGTACTCAGTCGACAAGACACCCGCGGAAATTATGTTCCTAGTTCGCGAGATGTACAGGGGCTCCTCTCCTACACATTCAACTCAAAATGGAGGACTGAATTGCTTGGCAACTTTTCATCCACACGTTTCCAACTGACACCACAATCCAGTCAACTGACGGCCTCTGTATTTTCACCTCTCTTCTCTGCCAACATTGGGGTAGATATTGCGTTCGCCGGAAGAGAGAATGATTCGTACCGGACCAATATGCTCGGATGGTCACTGATCCACCAGCCATCCCGCAAACTTCAATTGAAATGGATGTTGTCTCAATTTGCGAACCAAGAGGCTGAACGCATCGATATCCAGGGCGCCTATCTGTTCGGAGAGCGCGATTTCGACAGACGTAACAGCACCTACGGGCTGATCATCAATCCGCTGGGCGCCGGAATTTTTCATACCTGGGCACGTAACGAACTCGAGCTAAGCAACCTGAATGTCGGACATAAAGGCTCTTGGGAACTGAATCGACACCGGATCCTATGGGGGGCGAACGTAGAACGTACGAAGATCGATGACAAGCTATTTGAATGGGAGTTCCAGGACTCCGCAGGCTATTCAGTGCCCTATCAACCGAATCTCCTTCAATTAAATAAACTACTGATTGGAGATGCTCAACTTCGAGTGAACCGATTTTACGGGTACATACAGGATCAACTGGCCTGGAACAGTAAAAGAGGGAATACCACCCTACAGGTTGGGTTTCGATGGAATTACAACAACCTGAATCAACAATTGATCCTGTCTCCTCGTCTGCAGGCGAGTCACAAACCCGCAGGAAAAAAAGATCTGTTATACCGCTTGGCAGTAGGCGCCTACCATCAACCTCCATTCTACCGGGAACTTCGTCGCTACGATGGTACGGTGAACACCGAGCTGAAGGCTCAACAAAGCTGGCAAGCCGTAGCGGGTGTCGACTACCAGTTTGTCGGACTGGCCGGCAGACCCATGCGTCTCACCACGGAAGCATATTACAAACAACTCCGGGATGTAGTGCCGTATGATGTAGACAATGTCCGACTGCGATATTTCGGTGAAAACATGGCCAACGCCTATGCAACGGGATTGGAGATGAGATTGCATGGAGAACTGGTACCTGACGCAGAAAGCTGGTTCAACCTGGGCATCATGCAAACCAAAGAGGACCTATACAACGACCATTATTACCGTTATAAAAATGCAGCAGGCGAGTTCATCAATGCAACTAGTTTGGATCCCGTTGTAACGGACAGCATGCGATTCGATGTTGGATGGGTACGCAGGCCGAACGATCGACGTGTTACGATGGGATTGTTCTTTCAAGACTACCTCTCCACCAACCGTAACATCCAAGTATTTCTCAACCTGTTGTATGGAAGCAACATGCCCTATAATATTCCAGGATTGGTACGTTTCCGAAATGCCGCCGTGATCGACCCCTACATCCGTTGCGACATGGGTTTCAGCGCGATTTTGTGGGATGAGGCTACCTCGACCAAAAGAAGCCATTCTCCACTCCGGAACTTTTCACAAGTACGCTTGAGTCTGGAGCTTTTTAATGTTGTTGACCGGGCCAATACGATCTCCTACCTGTTGGTCAAAGATTTTTCGAATACTACGTACCTATTGCCGAACCGACTTACCCCTAGATTGATCAACCTGAAATTGATGGCACGCTGGTGATCAGCGCCAGCGATTTCGGAATCGATCCCAACTCGTCAGCCCGATCTTGAATTGAACAGGGTTCTTAAACTGATTGGCAACAGATCCCACCACGTACACGCCCAACTTGAATCGAGTCAGCGGATTGAACGGCCATTTGAAAACCCGCTCGATTCCGGCGAACAACTCTGCATATTGCAAGTCCCTCTCCGGAGCAATTAAAAATCCGCCCCCGGCAACCTCCTGAATACGAAGCTTCTTTAAAAAGGGGATCTTATTGACCAATGCGCCGTTGAATTCATGTAATAAATTGCCTTGATAATACCGGTTGAATACCGGAAAGGTGGAGTCGAGCGCCTGAAACATTCGCTGTGGATTGAGAAAGAACAACGGATCTCCCTGACGCATGAATCGGTAATCGATCACCTGCAGGTTGCGTTTGTTGGTGAATTCGCCGGACTTTACGGTATACGAGGTATTGCCGGGCGTACCCCACTGTATGGTTTGCAGCAATCCGAATTCCCAATAATCAAAATCAATTGCACTGTTGATGAATCCAGGAACCCCCTTCCGCCAATGCAAATAGAAGGTTGGGTATTTTGAGCCTAGATAGATCTTTTCCCGGGGCTCTCGCAAATAACGAAGCTTGGGTGTATAGAACAACTTGACCTCATTGTACAAAGCATTATAGGGCTGAAAATCCACGGCCGGTTCGTTAGGGATACCAAAAATCGAATCCGCATTGTTACTGACCTTGTAATTCGCAACGGATCTTCTCCAGGCATATTCTACCTGATTCATCAGGGTCAGTCCATTGAAGATCTCGATCTCATGATTTACCTCTAACCCGGTATTGAGATAAATGTTACTACGCTTGAGCACATTCACCCAAGCATCTCCCGCATAAATGAATTCAAAATTGCGACCGGCTTTAATTCCAAATTGCCCTTTCCGAAACGGATCATATTTGCGCTGCAGGGAAAGCGCACCGTTCACATGCTGGTTACGAAATCCGTAGCTCAGATCTGCTTCAAGATTTAAATTTTTTCGACTGGGATAGGTCTTTCGATAGGCCCCGGCAAAACGAATCCGAGTACCACCGAAGGAAATGGGCTGAATCAAAGATGTGATCGGCGGCAAGATCCAACTACGCTCTTTCCGGTGGTCATTGAAGATCTGTCCGAAGATCAGCATCTTAGACCAGGTGATCCGATTCAACACACGATCGACTGAATCCAGATACGCATCGCTTTGGCGAATTTTCAGTAGACTGTCTTGGTACCATTGATAACGCTGTTGCTGTACCGAAAGCGGTTCGCTTCGAACGGTTGACCAAAACGCACTGTCTTTTTCATAGGCCTCCTGATCGGTTCGACTGACCTCGTCTCCAAAATACTTTCGGGAATACATCTGACCGGGTTTTTGATCGGAGTACATGGCCAGCGTCTCCCCAAACCTTTTTCCGCCCTTTACCTTGGTCTCATATCGAAAGGTTTGCTTTGTGAGAATCGGCAATGTGTCACCTAACCGATCGTATTGCTGCTCCACCTCAAAACGATCGTACTCCGGAACATGTGCTTTAGGCAATTCAAAACGGGCACTGATAAGTTCAAAGGTGCTGTCGCGTATGACAAGCTCCCCTTCGATGGTAGCGTTACTGAGTGCACGGGGGCGAACAGATATAGTAAAAACCCTGGGGCGCTGCGACCGATCGATACGAAGGGTCTTAAACCGATAAGCCAACAATCCGCTATGGCTGATGGGCGATACAAACGGGATTTGTGAAAGAGCCGGCGCTTGAATAAGATTCTCAAACAAATTGAAGCGACCATCGGTAGTAGTGAGGTAAAACAGACCTTCTTTGCTTCCCTGTTGCTTAACCGCCAACCTTTCTTCCTTGATCCTGGCTCCCTCCCCCTGATCCACTTTGAGAAATACCTCGGTGAGTGATAAACCTGCAAAGGGATCAGGCTTCTCCATGGGATCGGATTTTTTTTGCAGGAACTGAGACGAGTCTATTTCCTGCGCACGGATGTAGACTTGCTGAGAGAAATTAAACAGGGGAAGGTCTCGTGTTTCTTTTTCGCGGATCAGCTGCCGGACCAACTCCTCTGCGCGGTCACGGGGTTTGACCCGAACTACGACTTCTCCCAAATTATCCGGCTCACTCAAGGTCAGCGGAACCGTGATTTGCACCGGTTTATCGTGAACAAAGAAGGGGATCAACGCCGTCTTGTACCCGATTAAACTCACCACCAGATCATAGCGCCCTCTCTCCAGCATGAATTCAAAACTCCCATCATCCTTTGCGAGCCGACCGATCTGTAGGGATTTGATCTCGATACTGGCCAGCGGCAGTCCCTCCCCACGGGCATCTACCACTTTTCCACTTACTCGATAATTCTGCCCCAATATCGGCCCCATTAGAAATAACAGCGATATGAATAGATGAATTCTTAATGTCATGGTGGAGGTTCCGACTGAGATAGACACAAAAAAAAGCAAACTGCATGTGGCGAGTGGAAAAGAAATGTAGTTTTCGAGATTCTTTAACAGGACGTATACATAATTCACAAGCTGTGCATAAGTAAAAGCTGGAAATTGCGGCTTCTTTTCAGTAATATTGAAAAGGACATTCGAAAATATCCACTCATCCTAAATCCATTCGAATTGACTGACACCATCATCAACCTCGAATCCGTCAACCCCATCGAATTTCTGGGTGTCAATAACGGAAAGCTCGACTTACTCAAAAAACGATTCCCGCTGCTCAAGATCCTTTCTCGCGGCTCTCAACTCAAACTCAGTGGCTCGCCGGACCAGATCGAACTGGCAAAAGAAAAGATCAATACGATCGTCAGCTTTTTAGAACGAAATGGCCATATGCCTGCCAATTTTTTTGAGCAGGTTTTGGGAGGAGATGACACGGAAACAATCGACCATTTTCAGGAAAAAAATCCCAATGAAGTGTTGGTTTTTGGTCCGAATGGCAAGTCGGTTCGCGCCCGTACAGCCAACCAGAAGAGGTTAGTTCAGGAGGCGGAGCGCAATGATATTGTATTTGCGATCGGTCCGGCAGGTACCGGTAAAACCTATACCGCAGTAGCGTTGGCCGTACGTGCCTTGAAAAACAAACAAGTCAAGAAGATCATTCTCACGCGTCCGGCCGTAGAAGCGGGCGAGAGTTTAGGATTTCTGCCAGGCGATCTGAAAGAAAAGATCGACCCCTATCTGCGTCCGCTTTACGATGCACTGGATGATATGATCCCTGCGGATAAGCTGGGCTATTACATGACCACGCGTACCATTGAGATCGCCCCCTTGGCATATATGCGTGGACGCACACTGGATAATGCCTTTATCATTCTTGATGAATCTCAGAATGCCACCGATCTTCAATTGAAAATGTTTCTGACTCGCATCGGTGCCAATGCCAAAGCGATCATCACGGGCGACATGACGCAGGTGGACTTGCCCCGGAATCAACGCAGTGGCCTGACTACCGCCGCGCGCATTCTCCGAAACATAGATGGGATCGGACATATTGAACTGGATGAAGAGGATGTAGTACGCCACCGTTTGGTCAAACAGATATTGCGTGCTTACAACCAGGAACATGAAAGAGATTCTTCCCGCCACCCGGATGAACGTCCGGCAAAATACTGATGTGATGAAAATGATCGTACGATGCCTGCCTCTCCTGACACTGTTCGCCTGCTCACAAAAGAAGGCCGGACCTCAGTCTGAAAACGACCTCGATGCAGCCCGAAATTTTATTCAGGCGGCGCTCTCAAATGATTTCAAGAAAGCATCTCAATACATGCTGGATGATTCTGTGAACCGGAACTACCTGGAGGTTACAGCCAGATCTTTCGACCACCTCGATCCACTTGCCAAGGAGAAATACCGAGGGGCCAGCATTCGCATACATCAGCCGGTCACCTACCTCAATGATTCCACTACGATCGTCATCTACTCAAACTCCTACAAAAATGACCCGGACACCTTACGAGTTTGCCGGGTCGACAATAATTGGGTAGTCGATCTGAAATACCTGTTCGAGCAGGCTTCCGATTCAACGACAATCAACCAATGACAGCTTTCTTCTGGGTCATGATCGGTGGGGCACTGGGCGCCGCATTGCGTTTTGGTATGGGCCGACTACTCCCCTTCCAGGGACAGCATTTCCCCTGGGCCACATTCTGGGTGAATGGCATCGGTTGTCTGCTGATCGGATTGCTGATCGGATACCTTGAAAAAAAATCAATTCGAGGAGACATCATACGCTGGCTATGGATCAGTGGTTTCTGTGGGGGGTTCACTACGTTCTCCGCATTTTCGTTGGAAACAATTACACTATTTCAAAATGATCGCGGAGCTATCGCTGTGATCTATGCGCTGACGAGTGTAGGAACGGGCTTGCTTCTCACCTGGACAGGCTGGTGGATGATGCGACCCGGTTCGATCAACTTCTAACATGAAAAAAAATATGGACATACAGATCATTTGGATCGCATTGGCGATTGGGTTGGGAGCCGGGATCATGAGTGGTCTTATTGGTATCGGCGGAGGCATCATCATGGTACCCGCCCTCGTGATTTTTTTGCAATACAACCAACACCAGGCGCAAGGAACATCGCTCGCCGTGTTAACCATGCCGGTGGTGATCCTGGCCTCCTTTTATTACTACACCCAATGCAAGGCACAAGGAACACCGATCGACTTGCGCGTAGTAGGACTTCTGGCCCTTGGATTTATTGTAGGTGCCTATTTAGGTGGCCGTTGGGCGCTGACACTATCTCAAGCCCAATTGAAGCAAATTTTTGCATGCGTACTGATCTATACTGCCATCCGGATGTTGGAATGGGATCAATGGCTTATTCAGTTAGTGAAAAAAAGTTGAGGCGGACGTGTTGAATTTACGCGCCTGATGCATCCTGACTCAAAGGTCCTATTTTATGCCCCTGGAGCGATATCGACACTTGTCTGACGAGGAACTGCTGGAACGGTTCCATTCCGGAAAGGACACGGACAGTCTGGGCCATCTGATGCAACGCTA
>CANGWB010000035.1 GCA_947457465.1 Chitinophagaceae bacterium
ACTATTTCAAGTAGTTTACTGCCGTCTGTTCCGTTGGCCAAGCGCATAGCATCTTTGAAAAAGGGTCAATCCCTTTTCTCTGCAGATCGGACTTGGTTGGCTACAAAAGGGGCGATCGACAACATTCCGAAGCGATCCAGCGCAGCAGATAGTATTATTGCTGAAAGAATCGATATCATTCGATATCCATGGGATATACTAAGCTGTCTCGGGAGTGGAATGGAGCTGGATTTCAATATTCTTACAAAGAATCGAAAGTCACTGTCGATACCCAAGGGGGTTGTTCGTTTGGGTAAGCATGCCATCTTCATTTCTAAGGGAGCCAGAATTTTCCCTTGTACATTGAATGCCAGCGCGGGTCCGATCTATGTTGGAGAGGATGCAGAGATCCAGGAGGGTGCGCACATACGCGGACCATTTCTACTCGGTAGAAATTCTGTTGTTAAGATGGGTGCAAAAGTGTACGGTCCCACTGCGGTTGGTGAAAGTTGTCTGCTTGGCGGTGAAGTAAAGCGATCCTTGCTGTTTCCATACTCGAACAAGGCGCATGATGGTTATATGGGCGATTCGGTGACCGGTTCCTGGTGCAATTGGGGCGCAGGCACGAGCAATTCAAACCTGAAAAATACTGCAGGGACTATCCGAATTGAACGAGACGGAGTTGGATTGGTTGAGGTCGGACAAAAATGCGGGGTATTCATGGGCGATCATTCTCGTACAGCCATCAACGCCACCCTAAACAGCGGATCCGTGTTCGGGGTGAGTGTGCAGATCGGAAATACTGGCCTGACAAGTAAATCCACTAAAAGCTTTCGGTGGATGGATGGCAGCCGATATCGGCTGAAAGATGCGTTGGATCACATCCGGAATTGGAAAGCGCTGAAAGGGCAGGAGCTGACAGCCGAGGAAATTGAACAGTTTAAAAGAATTTATAAAACCGATAAATGACCGTTATGCGTAAACAGATCGCTGCAGCGAATTGGAAAATGAATCTAAACAAGCCTGAGGTCGAGCAATTGTTAACTCAGTTGCTGGATCAGGCCCCCGAACTGACCGGGTCTAAGGAAGTAGTATTGGCCGTACCCTTTCCTTATCTGATGTGGGTTGTGGAACGTATCGGTGGACGTTCCGGTTATCGGGTAGCGGCACAGAATTGTCATCATAAAGTTGCTGGCGCTTTTACGGGGGAGGTATCTGCACCGATGCTGGCTTCTCTCGGTGTTTCAGATTGTGTATTGGGGCATAGTGAACGTCGTGAATATCAACAGGAGAGCGATTCACTATTGGCAGAGAAAGTAGATCGTTGTTTAGAAGTTGGCTTACGCCCGATTTTCTGTTGCGGAGAGCCATTGAGTGTTCGGGAAGCGGAGGGGCAGAATGATCATGTGGCCGGTCAGATCCGTGCAGGTCTTTTTCATTTGACAGCTGATGCAATCACTAAGGTTGTGATCGCTTATGAGCCGATCTGGGCGATTGGTACGGGTCGGACGGCTACTGCTGCTCAAGCGCAAGAGATGCATGCGCATATTCGTGCTGTTATTGCCGATCAATACGGGAATGCTGTTGCCGACTCGATCTCCATTCTTTATGGAGGAAGTGTGAAGGCATCGAATGCTTCGGAATTATTTGGGTTGCCCGATGTGGATGGGGGATTAGTGGGAGGAGCGTCTTTGCAGGCGGATGAGTTTCTTCAGATTATACGATCACTCAGTTAGGTATTTTTCATATGAATACCCCAAAAAGATTGCGTGTATTATGGCTCTGCAGTTGGTATCCATCGAAAGTAGACGTATTTGCAGGTGATTTTATTCAGCGACACGCTGAGGCGGCTTCTGTTTTTTGTGATATTACGGTAATTCACTGCATTGGAAATGACAAGGTAAACAAAGTTACAAAATCACGATCGGTTCAAACAACGGGTTTGGTTGAATTGATTGGCTACTATCCTAAGAAAGGGGTACTCAACAGGATACTGAGTCCGCTTCGGTGGGTTCTCTTGAAAAAAAGAATGGTTGATGAATTCATAAAACGGGAAGGCCTGCCTGATATTGTCCATGTACAGGTTCCATATAAATCGGGTTTGGCGGCAAGGTATCTTAGATGGCGATTTGGAATTCCATATGTTGTTATGAACATTGGGGCATCTATAATGAAATAGTTAGCGACCGTTTTAGTGACCGGTCATTTGTTTTTCAATTGCTGACCAGGATTGCATACAGCAAAGCAGCTCTATCCCTGAGCGTTAGTGCTTATCAAGGTGATTGTCTGGATAAATACTTGAAGCCATTACCTCATCTCATTATCAGAAATGTTGTTGATGCGACAGTATTTCATCCAAGAGCCATAACATCTGATGCATTTACATTTATACACGTATCTGATTGGTCGCGTAATAAAAATCCAGAATGGATTATTCAATCATTTAATCGGTTGTTCAAAAAACATCCAACTGTAAGATTGTTGATGGTCGGGGGTAAGGAAGAAAATCAAAGTCGTTTGAGAAAAGTGCCAATCGAAATAGGCTGCAAGATTGAGTTTAGTGGAGAGGTCTCTCATAAGGCTGTCGCATCATTGATGCAGCAGGCTGATTGTTTGATATTGTTCAGTTCAATGGAAAACTCCCCCTGTGTCATAGGTGAAGCCTTGTGTGTCGGCTTACAAGTAATTGCTACTGAGGTGGGAGGTGTGAGCGAATTGATTGATGCTGCATGTGGTCAACTCATTCCAGTCGGGGATGAGGGAGCACTCTTTACGGCAATGGAACATGCAATAATGAATCAATCGAATTACAATAAAAAAGAAATCGCTGACAAAGCTTGTCTCGTATACGCCCCCGATGTTATAGGTAGAAGTATATTGGAAGGATATCGACAGGTGCTAATTGATAGCTGAACTCAATTGTCTCCTTTTAATTGATTTACCAGTTCGATATATTCTTGCATGGCGTTCTCTGCACTTAAACCTGATAAGCCAGACCAAGCTTCATATTTTGCTTTATTGACAAAGTCAAATGGATTGCTTGGCGGTTCAGCCTGACAGTCACCTTCTGTCGACTGTTTAAATAAACTATAGAGTCGAAGGAGTGTTTCGTTGTCGGGTCTCTCCTTCAACGTTTTGCTACTTTCAACGGCCTCCTCGAAATGGGCTTTCAGGTTGTTATCCATAGCATTTATTTAATGACTTCAGGAATGGCTTTTCCGATGGAGCCGCTGGGCATTTGAATGCGAAGTAAACTTGCCAGGGTGGGGGCGATATCGGTCATGTATGTATCTCGAAGCACACGGCCCGGACGGATACCCCATCCATACCAAAGTAAAGGAATGTGCGAATCGTACGGATTCCAAAGTCCATGCGTAGTGCCGGTCTTGCTATAGGCATCAATGTAATTCGACTTCAAAATAATCTGCAGATCACCACTTCTTCTGGGGTGGTATCCATTATTGAGCATGTTACGGACGGTCGAATTCATTGGAATGGTATTCAATTCTGTCAATTGGAATACTCGATCTACCCCCGGTTCTGCCAGCAACTGATTTTGTATCCTTCTGGCAATCGTTGGAAGGTCGATTCGCGCTGAGTCGATCGCCTTTCTGTTTAGGTGTATCTGATAGTTATCATCGCTGACGATCAGGTTGGCGATCTGATAGTCTCGCTGCAGTGATAAGTTCAATTGGTTTATCAGCGTTCCGAAGAAAACTCGCCCCCCCGGCAATTTATTCTCTTGCATGAATTCCGGTACAGGAGCCGCGCCGTGATCGGCACTTAAAAAAACGGTGTATTGATTCACGCCCACTTCTTTATCAAGGAAACGAAAGAAATCGCCTAGTTCCTTGTCCATTCGCAGAAAACCATCTTCTGCTTCTACCGAATTAGGTCCGAATGAGTGTCCGATATAATCAGGAGAAGAAAAGCTAACGGCCAACAGGTCGGTGATCGCATCTTTTCCGAGTGAGTCTGACACCAATGCTTTTTTGGCGAATTCGAATGTCAGGGTATTCCCGTGAGGGGTGGTTAGGATCTTGCTGTAATCTTTGCCTATATAAGAGGAAAAGTCGTAAGGGAGTTTGCTCCCAAAAACAGGGTTTTCGTAGCTTTTTTCATCTGCGGTACTGGCATGGTATCGGGCGATGGGCAGCATCGGCTTCCATCCGAGTTGGTATAAAGCATCCGGACGTTTTGCTGCGTTGAACTGCTTTACCCAATTTGGCAATTCTTGTGTGTAATAGGTAGAGGTTACCCAGTTGCCAGTTTTACTGTCGTACCAAAATGCACCGTTGGCACTGTGTCCGGCTGGTAAGATCGCTCCACGATCTTTCAAGGCGATACCTACCACTTTTGATTGGAAACCCGTGGCCATACGGAGTTCGTCGCCAATCGTAGTTACGAGCAGGTTTCTCGGACTCATGAGGCCGCTTGTATTATCCGACCCAATGGTTTTTACAGTCTTATCATCCGTGCAGTAAACAGTGGCTTGTTTGTCTTGATCCCACCAAGCATTTCCGGTAATTCCATTGATAGAAGGAACGGATCCGGTATAAACGGATGCATGTCCGCAGGCAGTAACGGTAGGGGTGTAAGGGATGAATGTGTTTTCGCAGGTAGCTCCTTGATTCAAGAAACGTTTGAACCCTCCGTCGGGGGCATACAGATCATTGTAGCGATACAGGTAGTCCCATCTCATTTGATCGAGTATGACCCCTACCACCAGTTTGGGTCGGGCCGGCGAAGGGGATTGGCCCAACGATGTGATACAGATCAATGCGGTCAGGGCAGCTAACGTAATTCTTTTCATAATTCTTTATTCATTGATTTGATGGGGGTGCAGTGTTCGGCCAGGATCCGTACTTGTTTTTTATGTTTTACGATGGTGATGCTGCATCGCTGTCGGTCGTTGAATTCCTGTCCATGGTAGAAACCTTTTCCGCTCCAGATTGTGTTAACAACGGCTGTGTTGCCATCTAAATGGATGGTAACCTCTTCACGCTGCATGGTTTGCAGCGTATAGGTTTGCGATCCGGCTGTTGCGATCAGGCTGTTTCTATCGAATGTATTGCCGGACTGAGTAAAATAGGTGTAATTGCGAGATAGAACAGAATCGACTAGCTTGGGTTTTTTATTTTGCCAACCCGCATCAAATCGTTCAATCACGGTCATCACTTCAGCTTCGGTCAATACCGGCTCAGGACTGCAACTGATTAAAAGCAGCACCGTATAAATCAAAATGCGCATTAACATGGTAGTAAAGATACTGTGTATCGGGCCTGTTTGGATAGGGGATTCGTCAGTTGAAGAAGGCTGCTCTGTTCTGAAGGAATGATTTGAAATCGGTCAGGTTCAGTGAGCTCAGATTCCTGTTGGCGGTCAATCCCCCTTTTTGAGCCACGAGTACGCCATAACGGATATCATTGAATCCCGCGAGTTCATGTGCATCCGGGTTTATGGAGATCCATCCGCCCTTGTCGAGTATGTACGGGATCCATTGCCAGTCGATATCGAGTCGGCGAGGATGGGCATTCAGTTCGATCACGACCTTATTCGCGATACAGGCGTCAATGATCTTTTTATGATCGATCGGATACCCTTTTCGGCTCAGTAGCAATCGGCCCGTTGGATGCCCGAGAATCCTGGTGTAGGGATTTTCGATGGCCTTGATCAGTCGAGCCATTGCCTTTTCCTCAGTCATGCTCAACTGGCTGTGTACCGATGCGATGACTAAATCGAATGATTTTAAAACATCGTCCGGATAATCCAGTTGTCCGTCAGACAGGATATCTGACTCGATACTTTTAAATACATGAAATGTTCCCATATTCGGGTCGGCGCTCATCTTGCGGTTGATCAAGTCGATCTCCAGATGTTGTTTTTCGACCTGCTCGATGCTGAGTCCTTTTGCGTAAAAGGCAGCACGGGAATGGTCGGAGATAACGAGGTATTCGAAATTCAGTCGCTTTGATTCTACGGCCATTTCTTCAATGGTATTAGACCCGTCACTCCAGTTGCTGTGATTGTGAATGACGCCTCTGATATCAGTCGGTTCGATCAGCGTAGGAACCCCTTTTTGATTTACTCGTTGGATCCAACCGGAATCGGATCGCAGGGCAGGGGGCAAGTAAGGTATCTGCAAGGACTCAAAGATGGAGGCTTCAGTTGCGCCCTCTGTGATCTTCTGATCAGTTTCAAGCGCATCCAAAAAAGATTGAGTGGCTGTACTGAGGAACAGTCGCCTTGGTATTGCTTGAGTGCCATCCAATAGTTCCAGACGAAGTCCGTTTCCGAGTTGATAAAGGATGCGATCATCTGATTCCTGCAAGATCACAGGCGGTTGCGCTGTTTGAAAGGCAGCTTTTACTTGTAATCTCTCGGCTTGTACTACGAACGACAACTCCTGGATCGTTGGATCCTGTCGTCGGTAGCTACCGGTTACAGCTACCTTATCATTCCCGAAACACTTTTTCAGGTATGACTCGATCTGGGGGAAGAGTGCCTCCACATCTGCCCATAAAAAATGGCCTTGATGTTGTAAGTGATATTCGATGGATTCCTGAATGTTCTTTTGCGTTTTTTCGCCAAACCCTTTGTAAAGGGTGAGTCGGTTTTCCTGGCAGGCGTATAAAAGTTCACCGAGTGACTCGATGCCCATTTCTTTCCATACGATCTGAATTTTCTTTGGGCCGAGTCCTTTGATCTGTAACATCTCTAAAACGCCGGCGGGCGTGATATTTACCAGCGCAGCTAGTTCAGCCAACGATCCCGATTCCAAAAATTCCTGAATACGCTCAGCGGTTTTGCCCCAGAGTCCTCTGATCTTTCCGATCCGTTCTCTTGGCTCAGCAGCCAATGGATGGTCCAGTTTATCGACTGTAAATGCCGCAGCCCCCAGGATCTTGGCTTGTTCCGGTTCCAATCCATGTATATCGAATAGTTTTCCCAGCAGTTCCAGTTGCTCGGATATCTCGGCATTTGTCATGCAGCAAATTTAGGCAGGAGGATGAGCCATAAAGCAAGACCCCCCGCAGGGCGGGGGGTCTAATTATTCACTTTCGAAAGCGTAGGAAGATTACTTCTTCTTAGCGGCTTTCTTCTTAGCAGCTTTCTTCTTAGGAGCTGCTTTTTTAGCTACTTTCTTCTTAGCTACTTTTTTAGTGGCTTTTTTAGCTACTTTTTTCTTTGGAGCTGCTTTTTTAGCGGCTTTCTTTTTAGTGGCCATTTTTTTGAATTTAATGGTTGGTAAATGGGTTAACGATAGTAAAAATAATAATTATTTTACTACACCCAAATTTTTTTCCACAAAATTCAAAAGGCTGTATTAAGCTTCAGCGCCCATTACCGATACGAATGTTCTGTTGTTGCGTCCTTTTTTGAATTCAACAACACCATCGGTCAAGGCGAACAAGGTATAATCCTTGCCAACACCTACATTTTTTCCGGGATGATAAACCGTACCGCGCTGACGTACGAGAATATTACCGGAGATCGCTGGTTGTCCGCCGTAGATCTTTACTCCGAGACGTTTGCTTTGTGAATCGCGACCGTTCTTTACGCTACCTTCTCCTTTCTTATGTGCCATGATGCAGAGAGTTTAATGAAATTGTTTCAATGATGATTAAGCGATATCAGTGACTTTGATCTGCGTGTAAGCAGTACGATGTCCTTTCTTTTTGTGGAATCCTTTACGACGTTTTTGTTTGTAAGCGATCACGGTGTCGCCTTTAACATGAGCAAGGATCTCCGCTTTCACGGTACCACCTTTGCCCACTGAAAGTTTTCCGCCGGCATCTACCAGCAATACTTCCAATGCAACCGCTTCACCGGCATTCCCGGAAAGCTGGGGTACATACAAGGTTTGATCTTTTTCAACTTTAAATTGCTGACCGGCTACTTTAATGACTGCTACCATAATGCAAAAATTAGGACGGCAAAGGTAGGCGTAAATTCCGAACCTGCCAACAGAAAATCAGTCATATCGGCCGGATTCTTGTGCCCGCCCCCCTTTACCTTTGGTGCGTATAATCCCATGCGAATCAAGTCCTTCCTGGCCAGGCCCTTTGCCCAATATGTACACAAGGGTATTCAGCGTTCAATGCGAACAGCCTTGTCCGATCAGCAAGCCATCTTGTCTCAGCTCATCCGTCAAGGTGTCAAAACTGAGTACGGCCGGTCGCTAAATCTAGCTCAAGTGTCTGATTATGAGGGGTATAAATCGGTTGTGCCGATTTTGGATTATGAGGGTTTCAGGCCCTGGATTGAACGTATAAAGGCCGGCGAATCGAATGTTCTTTGGAAGGGTCGGCCCCTTTATTTTGCCAAAACTTCCGGCACCACCAGCGGGGTGAAGTACATTCCTATTACCAAGGATTCGATCCCCAATCATATCCAAACGGCCCGCAATGCGCTATTGTGTTATATGGCCGAGACGGGACAAACCGCTTTTGCCGACGGAAAGATGATCTTTCTTTCCGGTTCTCCGGAGCTGGAACGGGTAGGGGGTATTCCGACTGGCCGGTTGAGTGGAATTGTAAACCACCATATACCGGCCTACTTACGTACCAATCAATTGCCCAGTTACACGACGAATTGTATCGAAGACTGGGAGCAGAAGCTCGAACGGATCGTGGAGGAGACGTGGAATAAGCCCATGTCGCTGATCAGTGGTATTCCGCCATGGATGCAGATGTATTTCGATGCGCTCACGAAGCGGACCGGTAAAAAAATCGGAGACTTGTTCCCCCATTTTCAGGTGATGGTTCAAGGGGGCGTGAATTTTGAACCGTATCGTTCGCGCTTGATGGAGAGTATCGGTCGGCCGGTAGATACGATCGAATTATTTCCAGCCAGTGAGGGTTTTTTTGCTTTTCAGGATACACAAACCGAGCCGGGATTGTTATTGAATACAAACAGTGGAATCTTTTTTGAATTTGTTCCGTTAGCAGAGATCGGAAAAACAGATCCCCAGCGGATACCGCTTTCCGACGTTCGTATAGGAGAGCAGTATGCCCTCATCATCAATAGCAATGCGGGTTTGTGGGGATATAATATAGGTGACACGGTGCGTTTTGTATCATTAGACCCTTATCGGATCGTTGTATCCGGACGGATCAAGCATTTCATTTCCGCTTTTGGAGAACATGTGATTGGGGAGGAAGTGGAAGCTGCGATGCAAGCCACTGCAGCGGCTTTCGGGGTGGGCATTACCGAATTCACGGTTGCTCCGGTTGTGAGTCAGGGAGAAGGTCAATCACATCATGAGTGGTGGATCGAGTTCAGGGAAATGCCAGCTGATCGAGGAGCGTTTATCAAATATCTCGACGATCGAATGCGCGAGAAAAATGTATATTACGATGATCTGATCGGTGGGAACATCCTATCTCCATTGCGCATACGAGTGGTCCAAACTGGTGGATTTATCGAGTATATGCGGTCGGTGGGGAAGTTAGGCGGACAAAATAAAGTGCCACGCCTGAGTAATGACCGAAAACTAGTAGAGGGATTGGAACCCTGGTCGATCAACGAATAGCATGAACACACAAGCCACACCCAAAAAAAGAATCGCCCTATTCGGGTCTACCGGCTCTATCGGAACGCAGGCATTGGATGTGATCCGATGCAATCCCGACCGTTTCGAGGCTTCGATCCTCACTGCGCAGCACAATGATGAGTTGTTGGTTCAGCAGGCAATTGAATTCAATCCCCATACGGTCGTTATTGGAGATGCAAATCGTTATCAAAAAGTAAAAGACGCCCTGGCTGGAAAATCAATTCAGGTACTGGCTGGTGAAAAGGCATTGGAAGAAGCAGCTTCGCATGATGGATATGATATGATGCTGGCTGCGATCGTTGGTTACGCCGGATTGAGACCTACGCTCTGCGCCATTGAAAATGGGAAGGCGATCGGATTAGCCAATAAAGAAACACTGGTCGTGGCAGGTGACATCGTGATGCAGAAAGCCTTCCAAAAACGGGTCCCCATTTTACCGGTCGATTCGGAGCACTCCGCGATCTTTCAATGCCTGGTCGGTGAAACCAGAAACCCTATCGAAAAGATCATATTGACTGCTTCCGGCGGACCATTCCTCGGGAAAAAACCGAACTATCTCGTCAATGTAAAAAGAGAACATGCCCTGCAGCACCCCAATTGGAGTATGGGTGCCAAGATCTCCATTGATTCAGCTACCCTCATGAACAAAGGGTTGGAAATGATCGAAGCCAAATGGCTTTTCAATCTTCGCCCCGAACAGATTCAGGTGGTTGTTCATCCGCAGAGCATCATACATAGTATGGTACAGTTTCAGGACGGGAGCATCAAAGCACAGATGGGATTACCAGATATGAAACTGCCCATTCAATATGCAATGGCATTTCCACAACGAATTGTTAATGATTTTCCGCGATACGATTTCAAGAAAGTGAGTACACTCAGTTTTGAGGAGCCGGACCTGCGCACTTTCCGTAACCTGGCATTGGCCATAGAGGCGCTGCAAAAGGGTGGAAATCTGCCTTGTGTACTTAATGCCGCGAATGAGATCGCTGTCTTTGCTTTCCTACGGAATCGGATCAATTTCTTGGACATCACCAATGTGATCGAAAAAACCATGGCCAATGTCGCATTCATCGAACAGCCTACCCTGCAGCAGTATTTTGACAGCGACGGGGAAGCGCGTAGCTTTGCAGCTGATTTGATCCAATTATGACATCACCCGCTTGTCGCGGGTCTTTTTATCATCTGACATGACATCTATAGCAATATCTTGGGGAGAGGTAGGCATCAAAGCCGGTCAATTGATCCTCTCACTGTCTATCTTGGTGATCCTCCACGAATTCGGTCACTTCATCACCGCTCGTTGGTTCAAGTGCCGGGTTGAAAAGTTTTTCTTGTTCTTCGACCCGTGGTTCGCAGTAGCGAAGAAAAAAGTAGGTGAAACAGTATATGGCATCGGATGGTTGCCCTTGGGCGGATATGTGAAGATCGCGGGGATGATCGATGAGAGCATGGATAGGGATG
>CANGWB010000036.1 GCA_947457465.1 Chitinophagaceae bacterium
AAAAAATCCCAATGAATTAAATCGGCAAGTCACCTACTTGATCGTGTTCAATAGTTTCGCCCCCAGTGAATTGGCCGGTGACCCAACCGGCACCGGTATCGGCGTATCGACGATCTCAGGCGTGCTTTTGAACGTACTCAGCGACCAGATCAACAAATTGTTGGGGAACTTGCTAAAAAGTGACAAGTACACCATCAGCCTGAATACCTCCCTTTATAACCGCGATTGGATGGCCGCCGGGAACAACGCGCTGAACTTGGGAAGTAATATTAATTTTTCAATCGGACGATCGTTCTTTAATAACCGTTTTGTCATTTCAGGGGGGCTGGGATTCGATGCCCCATTGGGACAATCCACCACCAACGCCAACCTAACCCAGAGCATACAGTTGCTGCCCGACGTTACTATGGAGTGGTTGTTAAACCCCAGCGGCAGCCTTCGGGTCGGCTTCTTTTACCGAAAAAGCAACGACTTCCTGACCAACAATACCAACCCCATAACCGCCAGACGTACGGGTGGAAGCCTGTCCTATCAGAAGGATTATGACCACCTGGGGGATCTCTTTAGGGGACTTTTTCGGAAGAAAAAGAAAGAATAATCCGCCCACCGCAAGTGGCAAATCACATAAAATACTGTTTTTCAGCTTTTTATGGCTCAATTAGAAAGGGCGTAAAGTAGATGTACCCCCTGACATGCCTTGTGGAGAACTAACCTCACCTAAATGGCTATTATCCAAGCCCGAAACTTGATATTTGCTTATATTTAACTTGGAATTTTCCGTTTCTTTGCAACCGAAAATCAAAACTACTATGCTTAAGAGAATCCTCTTTCTGTTCACGCTTGTTTTCGTGGCCGGCCAGCTCTTCGCCCAGATTACCACCTCGGCAATCAACGGCGCTGTAAAAAGCACTACCGATGAGCCTCTTGTCGGAGCAACCATTGTTGCTACGCACCAGCCATCCGGCACGAAGTACACCACCATTACCCGTGCCGGTGGTCAATTCTCCATCCAAAACATGCGTGTGGGCGGTCCGTACCTGATCGAGATCAGCTACGTTGGACATAACACGGAAAGAGTCGACAATATCTTTCTGCAACTGGCTGAATCGTTCCTGTTGAATCCTTCTTTGGAAAAAACATCGAATACGATGACAGGCGTAACGATCACCGGTGGAAGAAAGAGTGCTATTCTGAATTCTGGCCGTACCGGCGCACTCACCAACATCGGTGTTCGCCAGATCAATCAATTACCTACCATTAGCCGAAGCTTGAACGACATCACACGTGTCACTCCTCAAGCGAACGGTGCCTCAATCGGAGGTGGTAACTATCGTCAAAATAACTTCACCGTAGATGGTGCTGACTTCAACAACAGCTTCGGTATCGGTTCAAATCTTCCAGCCGGTGGATCTCCGATCTCGCTGGATGCCGTTGAAGAAGTTTCCGTTAACATCACACCTTTTGATATCCGCCAAACGGGCTTTATCGGAAGTGCTGTTAATGCTGTTACCCGTTCCGGAACAAACACTTTCTCGGGATCTGTTTACACCTATTTCCGTAATGAAAACCAGCGTGGTAACCGAGTAGAAAAGACCTATTTCAATCGAAATCCGGAAGAATTCAAACAATACGGATTCCGCATCGGTGGTCCGATCATCAAGGACAAACTCTTCTTCTTCTTCAACTACGAAACAGAAACGTCGCCCAAGCAACTGCAAACAAACGTAGCTGCCAGTGCTGCCGGTGCTTTTGGAAGCAGCCCCAACATCGCTCGTCCGACTGCCGACTCCTTGAATTTTATTCGTCAGTATCTGTTGACCAACTATGGTTACGAGACCGGTCCTTTTGATAACTATACCCCTGCTATCGAGCGTACCAAATATCTTGCTCGTATCGACTGGAACATCAACGATCACCATCGTTTCAATATCCGCTACAGTCAGGTAGAAGGTGGTGAGCCTTTCACCCCATCCAGCTCTACTTCAGGTGCTGGCTTTAACTACGCAAGCGGATTGGGTCGTACGAACATCAACTCACTCTGGTTCAAAAATTCAAACTACTTCCAGGGAGCCAACCTCTACTCCATTGCCGGAGAATTGAACTCTACATGGGGTAAGGTGTCCAATACACTCCGCGGTACCTTCACGTATCAGAACGACTCGAGAACGACTGAGAGCCAAACGTTTCCCTTCGTAGACATTCTGAGCACCACCGGAGTTGCCTCCTCTGCTCCTTACACCTCATTCGGATATGAGCCATTCAGCTTTGGCAACATCCGTAAGGTTAAAACCTACTCACTGATCGATTACGTAAGCTGGACCAAGAACAAGCATAACTGGACCGTCGGTGGACAGTTCGACTATAGCGAAACCATCAACGGTTTCCAGCGTTTCGCCACCAGTTATTATGTATTCAACACCTGGTCTGATTTTGCCAGTGCCTTGAATCCTAATCCAGCACTTCGCGTTAGGCCTCGTGAATTTGCTTACACTTATTCACTTTCTCCCGGATTTGCTCCAGCTTTCTCTGCCTTCAAGTTCGCTCAGTACTCTCTGTACGGACAGGATGAGATCGCTGTTAACAAGAATTTGCGCATGACCTTTGGTCTACGTTTGGATCTGCCTACTTATCCTTTCGCGCCTCAGATCATCACACACCCATTAGTGGCTGCTGCTACCTTTACTGGAGGCGAGAAGATCAACACAGGTATCCTTCCTAAGAAGCGCATCATGTGGTCTCCCCGATTCGGATTCAACTGGGATCTTTACGGAGATCGCTCCTTGCAGATCCGTGGTGGAACAGGTGTATTCACCGGACGTGTTCCATTTGTATGGATCGTGAGCCAATCCGGCGACAATGGAATGCTGCAGATCACTCAGTCCTTCAACGGACAGGCGAACACCCCTGGACCATTCAATCCAGATCCAGCCGCTTACCGTCCTGCAACCGTTCCTCAGGCTGGTACCGTTATCCCAGGTTCCATCACAGCGCTTGCTAATGATTTCCAAAACCCTCAGTCTTGGAAATCCAGCTTGGCCATCGACACCAAACTTCCTGGAGGAATCATCGCTACCATCGAAGCTATCTTTAATAAGGACCTCGTGACGGCTTTCTTCCGTCATGCGAACCTGATCGCTCCTGTTGCGTTGAACGTAGCCGGTTATCCTGATAGCCGTCCCATGTACGGCGCCACAACACAAACTCGCTTCCTGAATACCCTTACTCCTGCTGGTGTATTTGCTCCAGGCGCTTCCGGACAGTTCAACCCCATTATTCTTGACAACGCCGCTCGCGGATACTACTTCTCCTTGACCACTAAATTGGATAAAACCTTCAGCAAAGGTCTCTCTGCATCGGTTGCGTATACAAAATCAATGGCGGGTAATCTGTTCGATGGTGGTGGCGACCAGCCTCTCTCCGCTTGGCAGGGAACAGCCTCTGTGGCAGGTTCAAACTTCCAGAACCTCTCTTATGCCGACTACGTGATCCCTGACCGCGTGGTGGCTGTGTTGGCTTATCGCAAAGAATACTTCAAGCACCTGGCTACGACCATCTCTCTTTACTATAATGGTGGTATCAATGGTCGCTTCTCTTACACGTACAACGGTGACTTCAACCGTGATGGTGTGAACGGTAATGATCTGATCTACATCCCCACTCCAGCTGAATTGCAGCAAATGCAGTTTGTTAGCCATACACAGAATGGTGTGATCTACGACCAAACTGCTCAGCGTAATCTGTTCGAAGCATACATCCAGCAAGACAAATACCTCCGCGCTCACCGCGGTCAGTATGCAGAGCGTAACGGCGCACAACTGCCTTGGTTGAACCGTGTTGATCTGAAATTTGCTCAAGACATCTTCACTAAAGTGGGCAAAACAAAGAACACGCTTCAATTCACCGTTGACATCTTCAACTTCGGTAATCTGCTGAATCCAAGCTGGGGTAAATTGAAGTCGATCAACAACAACTCCATCCTGATCCCGCAGAACGTAAGTTCGCTGATCCCAAGTGGTGCAGTCGTTCCGACTTTCAAACTGGCTACTGCACAGAACGAGATGATCACTCGCACCTTCCGCGACAACGTGAGTATCTTCTCTACCTACTCCATGCAGTTCGGTTTGCGCTATATCTTCAACTAAGATCACTCGTAAAGCATAGAAAAAACCCCGATCAAACAGATCGGGGTTTTTTAATGGCCATAATTCCAACGTAGGAAAAAGGGGAATGCCCTGGCCCAGGTATCAATGTCATGCTTCCCGTCCGCCAACTCTAGATAATAAATGTTATTGGCTCTGGAGACCCCTTTTTGTGTCAACTCTTCGATCAGGTCCAACGTATCATCGATCGAGTCGATGATGCCATTCCGATTACGGTCTTGCTGTTCATCCAACGCCCCGCATTGAAAAAAGAAACGCTGATGGGTTCGGCTTAGGCCCTTGCGTACGCGCTGGTGCATGATCCGATGCTTGGCATCGGAGTACAGAAGATCTTCCTGAGCCAAGCTTCGCCACCAAAAAGAGCCCGAAAACACACCCACTGATTCGAAAACGTCGGGATGCTGCCAAACCAAGTCAATCGCACACAATCCCCCCAATGAAAATCCCGCTAGGCTGATGGAACCCTGATGCGTCTGAGGAAATTCCGAATGGATAAAGGGCAACAATTCTTCCAGAATAAAATTTTGGTATTGCTCAGCATCACGCCCCCGCCCCTGGTAATCAGGTTCTCCGGCCGTTCCATACTCCATTTTCCTTTCTTTTCCGGCATGTATCGCCACCAGAAGTATGGGTTTGATCTGCTGTTCAGACCAGAGATCGCCTACTATTTCCGAGATGGGCATTTTGGGCAGGTCCTGTCCATCATTAACCAACAGAACCGGACAAGTTTCAGGCAAGATCGGGGCAGGCAGGTATAGATCGATTTGAACGATTCGACCCAACGCCTTGGATGGCAATCCCCGAGAAACCCGGGGATATGAAGTATGATGCTGTGAACCCGACATCGGGTAAAAATAATGAATCAATACCCGAGGAGAGCGATTTCTTTTGCCAAATGGCGACGACCAAATACATTTGGTTACCATGAAAAAAATAGGCATTCTCCACGGAAAGGAAAGAAGCTTTCCAGAAGCTTTCGTCAACCGTGTGAACAGAAAAAAAATCGATGGCATCGTTGCTGAAGCTGTCCGATTGGATAAAGCCATGCAAGGTGAACCTTGTGGTTATGAAGTGATCATCGACCGCATCTCGCAGGATGTTCCGTTCTACCGCACTTGGTTGAAAAATGCTGCTGTAACCGGGACGGCCGTAATCAATAATCCCTTTTGGTGGAGTGCCGATGATAAATATTTCAATAACTGTTTGATGACCAAACTGGGTGTTCCTGTACCCAAAACAGCCATCATTCCTTCCCGTGAATTACCGGATGACACCTCGCCGGATTCATTTTCCAACTTAGCCTATCCGCTCGATTGGAAAGGTATTTTTGATTACGTCGGGTTTCCGGCATACATGAAGCCGTTCGCCGGCGGTGGATGGAAAAATGTATATAAACTAAAGGGTCCAGAAGAATTCTTCAGCAAACACGCGGAGACCGGCCAATTGGTAATGCTCTTGCAGGAAGAGATCGTATTCACGGAGTATTACCGTTGCTATTGCATCGGTGGAAAATACGTTCGGATCATGCCCTATGAGCCGCGCAACCCACATCACCTCCGCTATGTAGCCGATTTTTCTCCAACACCGGAGCGTCTGAAACAAATGACTGAGATCGTACTTACGATCAACCGATACCTGGGTTATGATTTCAACACCGTTGAGCTTGCGGTACGTGACGGGGTGCCCTATGCGATTGACTTTTGCAATCCGGCACCCGATGCTGACCTGGCCAGTGTCGGAGAGGAGAATTTTGAATGGGTTGTCGAAACAGCAGCCAACTATGCAATTGAGAAAGCCCAGTCGAACCGCCCCAATGCAGATAACCTTACATGGGGTGAATATGTAAAAAGAAGCAGTCAACAGCAACCAATTACCTAATAACAAAATCGGTATTGCATGCACCTGAATTACAAAACCTTTACCATCGGGGTGGAAGAAGAATACATGGTGCTTGACCCAACTACGCTGGAACTGAAAAGTCATCGTCAACAGATCGTACAGGAAGGGCACAAACTCCTGAAAGAAAAGGTGAAGGCCGAAATGCACCAGGCCGTGGTAGAAGTCGGAACCGATATTTGTGCCGATGCGGATGAAGCCTTCCAAGACGTTGCCAATTTGCGTAAGACCATACATGAGATCGCAGATGGACTGGGCTATGCGATGGGCGCCTCGGGCACACACCCTTTTAGCCACTGGGAAAGTCAGCTTATCACGGAACACATACGCTATAGTGAAATCGTCAATGAGCTACAGGAAGCGGCCCGAAGTAATTTGATCTTTGGTTTACACGTACACGTGGGCATGGAAAGCCGGGAGATGGCTAATCACATCGCGAACAGCACGCGCTATTTTCTTCCACACATATTCGCGCTCAGCACCAATTCCCCTTTTTGGGAAGGTCGATTGACGGGCTATAAATCATTTCGAACCAAGGTATTTGACAAGTTTCCCCGCACCGGCATACCGGATTCCTTCGAAAGCATCGAAGCATACGACAATTATGTGAAGTTGCTCATCAAAACAAACTGCATCGATAATGCAAAGAAGATCTGGTGGGACCTGCGCGTACACCCTTTTTTCAATACCGTTGAATTCCGTATCTGTGATATCCCACTCACCGTAAAAGAAACCATCACCATCGCCGCACTTTTCCAAGCTATCTGTGCCCGCATCTATATGCTCCGATCCAAGAACCTGAATTTCATTCAATATTCACGGGCCTTGTTGAATGAAAACAAATGGCGAGCCAGTCGATATGGCGTAGATGGCAACCTGATCGATTTCGGCAAAGAAGAAGAAGTCAACACCTGTGCATTGATCGGAGAATTACTGGATTTTCTTGATCCGGTTCTCGACCAGCTGGGTAGTCGACATCGGATCGAATCCGTGCAAGATATCCTGAACCATGGCACCGGCGCTGATCGACAGCTCGGGATCTACGAGGAGAAAAAAGAATTAAAATCAGTAGCTGAATACATCCAACAACAATTCCTATATGGCCTTTAAGTCTATTTGCAACATGCACCGCCTCTGCACCTGGGCCTTAATCTGTTTCTCCTTCGGACTATTCGCCTGTTCGAATCAGAAAAAAGCTGACCGCCTGATCGTCAATGCCCGGATTTACACAGTCGACTCGGTCTTTTCAATAGCTGAAGCGATGGCCATCCGTGACGGAAAAATAGTAGCGACCGGTACCCGCGCTCAGATCGAAAAAAACTTCAGATCCGATACGATCGAAGACATGAATGGAGCTACGATCATACCCGGGCTCAATGACGCCCATGCCCATTTCGTACAGTATGCACTCGGATTGAGAGAGGCCAATCTGGTTGGCACCAAGAGCTGGGAAGATGTTTTAAATGAACTTTCTGTATTTTTTTCTAACCGCCCAACGGGCTGGGTGATCGGCAGAGGATGGGATCAGAACGACTGGCCTACAAAAGCCTTTCCCAACAACCAGGCATTGAATAAACTTTATCCGGATCGTCCGGCATTATTGATACGAATCGACGGACATGCAGCACTGGCTAATGAAACGGCCCTGCGTCTGGCAGGTATTGCACCGGGCGATACGATCACCGGAGGTGAATTTGTAATCAAAGGTCGTACACTCACCGGTTTGCTAATCGACAATGCAGTCGATCGTGTGTCACGTTTGATTCCCCCACCCACCGAACAAGAATACGCTACGGCCTTGTCGGCGGCACAACAAAACTGTTTGGCGGTTGGACTGACCTCCATCACAGATTGCGGACTGCATCATTCACATATTCCCAAACTGAAAAAATTACAAGAGCAGGAGCAGCTGCAGATTCGCCTGAATGTGATGTTGTCTGACGACCCCGACAATTATCGCTACGCAAAAGAGAATGGAAAATTAAAATTGCCCGGACTTCAGGTACAGAGTTTTAAAGTTTATGGCGATGGTGCATTGGGATCCAGAGGCGCTTGTTTGCTTCACCCCTACCATGACATGCCCGGCCATACGGGATTTCTGCTCAGCCGTCCGGAGCATTTTGACTCGGTAGCACGTTGGTGTTACGAAAACGAATGGCAAATGTGTACCCACGCAATTGGTGACAGTGGTAACAGAGTTATTTTAAATACCTATGCCAGGTATTTACCCAAACGAAATGATCTACGGTGGCGCATCGAACATGCACAAGTAGTGAACCCATATGACCTGGTTTTATTCCGACAGCTTCGGATCATTCCGTCGGTTCAACCCACACACGCTACCTCTGATATGTATTGGGCTGAGGAAAGACTAGGTTCGGAGCGAATCAAACATGCCTACGCATACCAACCGCTGTTGGAACAAAACGGATGGATGCCACTCGGAACAGACTTCCCCGTTGAGGATATTTCACCGATTAAAACTTTTTACAGTGCGGTAGTACGAAAAGATGCATCCGGTTGGCCAGAAAAGGGTTTCCTGCCCGAGTATGCACTCAGCCGCGAACAAGCACTACGCGGCATGACGATCTGGGCCGCAAAAGGAAGCTTTGAAGAAAAAGTAAAGGGTAGTTTGGAGAAAGGCAAATGGGCGGATTTTATCGTGCTGGATCAGGATATCATGCTGGTTGAAAATGATAAACTCCTGAATACGAAAGTGAATGCCACTTACATCAACGGAAAACCTGTATTCAGAAGAAAATAAATCCACAACTGTGGAGAATACACATGTTCTTCTCAGCATAGACGGAAAGTAATTGAACTAATTTTGCCAGATGATTGCCATGGCCCCTCCTCCGCTGCGTGTTGCTATTTTAGATCTTTATAACGGCGCCGTCAATCAGGGCATGCGATGCCTTGACCAGATACTGACCGACTGGTCGAACAAAGAACAATTGGAAATACAGGTCGACATTTTCGATGTACGACAAGAAGCCGCCTTGCCGGGGATGGACTATGATATTTTTATATCCACCGGAGGACCCGGCGATCCCTTATCAAGCCGCTACGAAGATTGGGACATACAATGGTGTCGTTGGCTAGATCGGGTCATCCGACACAACTCGAATCCGGATACACATCGAAAAAAGTTTGTCTTCTTTATCTGCCATTCGTTTCAACTGGCCTGCAGACACCTAAATCTGGGCATGGTTTGTAAACGTCACTCCACCGCCTTCGGGGTGTTTCCGATACACCGTCTGACCGGAGGGAAAGAAGAAATCATATTCGAGGGACTGAACGATCCTTTCTATGCGGTCGACAGCCGTGATTACCAAGTCATACATCCGAATGAGCACCGGCTTGAAGAAATGGGTGGGATGACCCTCTGCCTGGAAAAGGAAAGACCCCATGTACCCTATGAAAGAGCTTTGATGGCGGCACGGATCAACCCATGGATGGTCGGAACACAATTTCACCCGGAAGCAGACCCTAGTGGAATGCGATTGTATTTATTGCAAGCAGACAAAAAACAGCAGGTGATCGACAATCACGGTGAGCAAAAATGGCAAAGCATGCTGGATCAGCTGGAAGATGAAGACAAGATCCAAATGACCTATCTGCAAGTACTGCCAAATTTCTTGCGCCAAGCCGCTGAATCCTTGTCAGAAGTATACGCTTGATCATTGCTTTTTTAGTCGGGATTGTCTAATTTACCCTCAACCCGTTATTATGATCGAACGCCATCGCCAATCCTACAATGCTTCCTTTGACTCGGATCGGTACCAATCGATGTTGGCGGCGATAGAAAATGCATACCCAGGCGAACTCGATTTCCGTGTTGCCGAAACACCGGCTTTCATCGACCAGCGGTTCACACAACAAATGATCGATACGGGATCCTACATCATTGACAAGATCCTGGAACCGGATTTCATCGCTCGTACTGAACGAGCCATACCTAATCAGTGGAGAATCCCCGGGCCGGAAGGACGTCCTACATTTCTGGCTTTTGACTTTGGCGTCTGCTCCAACGAAGAGGGCCATCTTCAGCCCCAATTGATCGAATTACAAGGCTTTCCAAGCCTGTTCGGCTATCAGTCCAAACTCGCCGAATGGTATCGACTTATCCATCCGATAGAGGACTCCCTCAGTCCTTATCTAAGCGGACTGAATCAGCCCCGATATCTAGAGATACTCCGAAACTGTATCATCGGCCAACACGATCCGGAGAACGTCATATTGTTGGAGATTCTTCCTGACCAGCAAAAAACACGAATTGATTTTGCCATTACGCAGGACCTTTTGAAAATACCGATCGTTTGTCTGACCGATATCCGTTTGCATGATGGAAAACTTCATTATCTGCGAGATGGCCAATTAAGGCCGATCCGAAGGATATACAATCGGATCATTTTTGATGAATTAGAACAGCAACCCGAATCGATCCGAAAACAGGGCGAGTTATTGATGAAAGATTCAACCGTAGAATGGTGCCCCCACCCGAATTGGTTCTATCGAGTCAGTAAATTTCTACTCCCCTATTTACATCATCCCTGCGTACCAACGACCTATTTCCTGAATGAGGTGAAACAGATCCCCCCCGATCTTTCGCAATATGTACTAAAACCACTCTTCTCTTTCGCCGGCCAGGGCGTGATCATCGATC
>CANGWB010000037.1 GCA_947457465.1 Chitinophagaceae bacterium
TTGGATCAAATACGAAGAAGCTCCTGATGGACTGGAAGTCACTACCAAGATCCGCTATAAAGACGCAGGCGCACTCTCCGTCTTATCAGCCCAACCAGCATCCGTAGGCGTTCGTTTTTATCAGGCCGTGAAAGGAATTGCGCCCGGACAGAGCGCCGTTTTCTACGAAGGAGATGATGTCATCGGGGGCGGTATCATTCAACGAATGGACAACCTCTAAAAGCGGATTCCACCACAATCTGTAACTTAGTAACCTGATCGACTACCTCATGAAAAACGTAGTTGTTTACTGTCTTGTTTTCATTTTTCTTTCGGCAGGACTCTCCTCCTGTACGGATGAAAAGGAGACATTGAGTTTTGCCAGTATCTCCGACTACGCCCCCCTCAGCATCGGGAAATACATCACCTACCGGGTCGACTCCCTTGTCTTCACCAACTTCGGACGCAACATTGAGATCCATAAATACCAGATGAGACATGTGGTGGATGCCCAATTCACCGATGGCATGGGAAGACCTTCTTACCGCATCATCCGTTACATCAGTGACTCCACCGGCACCAACCCCTGGCAACCGGACGGCACCTACTATATCACATCCTTGAACGATCAACTGGAAGTTGTAGAGGATAATCGCCGTGTCATCAAACTACACCAACCCATACGTGCTGAATTCGTTTGGAGGGGAAATCGTTTTCTACCTACCGACCCCTACGAACCACTCTACAACTTCAGCAACGACGATGCTATGGCCGATTGGGATTTTCGGATCGATGGTGACCCAACTTCGTTCACCTACCGCGGAAACACCTACAACAATGTGCTCTCCATCGAAGCCATTGATGAGGCTTTTAATATCCCGATCATTAACCAAAATGTTTATGCCTCCCGTTCCAGGTCTGTCGAAAAGTTTTCTAAAAACATCGGCCTCGTCTATCGTCAACATGAACTTTGGGAACATCAGCCCAATACTGGAGGCTCTGGTGGACCCTATAAGGTCGGTTTCGGTATTACACAATGGATGATCGACCGAAATTGATCGAGAAATGCAACACATGCTACGTCTGATATTTTTATTTCTAGCCTGCAGCAGCCTACAACTTCAAGTATCCGGACAGATCACTCGATACATCGTCAGACTGAAACATAAAGGCGGTTCCGCTTTCTCCCTTTCCAACCCCAGCGCATTTCTTTCGCCGCGGGCCATCGACCGCCGAAATAGATACGGCATTCCACTGGACAGTCTTGATCTGCCGGTAAGCAGTCAACAATTCACACAAATCAGTTCAATCCCCAACGTAACAATCCTGAATAGCTCCAAATGGCTAAATGCAATCTGCATTCAGACCAGCGACCCAAGTGCAATCAGTACACTGAATGCGCTTTCCTTTGTTCGATCAGTAGACGGACTGGCCGCGCGGTTACAACAGTCCGTAGGCAGACAAAAAATCGAAATCGAGTCCACCAACCCTGTTGAGTCTTCTCCCCTCCGTATACAATCCGATCATTTCAACTACGGAGCCGGTTCGCTAAGTGAGATCCGCGTCCATCAAGGAGAATTTTTACATAATATCGGACTGCGCGGACAAGGCATGCAGATCGCGATGTTGGATGGTGGTTTTTTTAACTACACCTCGCTAAAAGCTTTCGATAGCATCAATGCGAACGGACAAGTATTGAGCACCTGGGATTTCGTTTCACGAAACACTAGCGTATCCGAAGATCATCCCCATGGCATGCAATGCCTGTCTACTATCGCCGCCAATATACCCGGACAATTCATCGGTAAAGCACCAAAAGCATCTTTCCATTTATTTCGCACAGAGGATGTGGCCTCTGAATTTCCTATTGAGGAATTCAACTGGGTATGTGGTGCGGAACGTGCAGACAGTATCGGTGCCGACCTGATCTCCTCTTCTGTGGGATATTATGATTTTGATAATCCGAGTTTCAATTACACCTATGCCCAGATGGATGGGAACACGAGCATTTCTTCGATCGGCGCAGATATAGGTGCTAAAAAAGGATTATTGATCGTCAACTCCGCCGGCAATGAAGGGGGCAATCTCTGGAAATACATCATCACGCCAGCAGATGCTGACAGTGTTCTATGTGTAGGGGCCGTAAATGTGAGTGGTACCGTTGGCGGATTTTCGAGTTATGGTCCGAGCGCAGACGGACAGATCAAACCCGACGTTGCCTCGGTCGGCGTTTCTGCACTCATTCAAGGAACCGGAAATACAGTAGTCACTGGAAGCGGAACATCTTTTGCCTGTCCGAATATGGCCGGACTGGCAGCCTGCCTTTGGCAGGGATTTCCCGAATACAATAACATGCGGATCATTCAGATCTTGCTGGAATCCAGCAACCGTTACATAAACCCGGATGACCGTACCGGATACGGTATCCCCAATCTCAAACAGGCATTTGGAAAATTATTGACGCAATATGCTACCAGCACGGCCTCTGTCAATAACTGTATAGCAACGTTGCAATGGAACAGCAAAGACATCGCGGCGATGCGATATGAGATCGAACGAAAATCACCCGGTGAAACCAATTTCTCCAAGATCGCTGACGTGGCCGCAAAACCCGGCTCGATCCTAACGAACCAATCCTATCAGTTTCAACAAACACTCTCCAACGTAAATGCCGGAACCATCCAATATCGGATCCGACAAATAATCGATACGACCTCTTCAAGCTTCACAGCCATATACATAGATACGGCAATACTAAACTTAGCCAGCAACTGTTTCGCTACAGGAATAAACAATGACCCCGCAGCATCCCTAACTCTATTGATTGCTCCCAATCCTTCGACCCGATCGTCAACTTATCTAATCATGGAAAGTGATCAGCAGATAGGACCGCTTCGCATCGAAATCCTTGACGCTGAAGGGAAACAGATCAAGCTTATTTCGTTCAATAAAAGGAGCGGAAAAGAAACACTGTTGCTCCCTGTAGCTGGATTATCGGCGGGACAATACTTTATCCGAATTTCAGACAGAAAGAAAATTCGGAAAACTCTATACTGGATGCATTTACCCTGATCGCCGAAGTAGGGCACCGAACATACTATCTGCTCGTTCGGTATACCCATTGAAAACTTTAGCGCCAATTAGATCTAGGCCTTGTTGCTCACATATCCATTTCACCTGAGCGTCGTTTTCGAGATCAAAAACAGAACAGGTTAAATAGAGCAGATAGCCGCCGGGTTTGATCTGAGGTGTCAGATTTGATAGGATCTGCCGCTGCTTTTTCACAAATCCATCTAGCGAAGTCTCCTCGAATTGCGACAGCTGTTCAGGCGTACGAGCCCAGGTACCACTGCCTGAACAAGGAACATCAGCCATCACCAGGTCGAATTTGCCAAATGCAGAACGATCTTTTTTCATCGTCAGATCATCTGACTGAATTCGCATCACCGGCACACCTGCCCTTCCCAGACGCTTGGACAAATTAGTCAAGATGGCAGGACGAATGTCGGTACAAGTCAGTTCAATATCCCGAAAACGATCATATAGGAGCATTGACTTGCCGCCACTGGCCGCGCAAGCATCCCAGACCTTACCACTGAAATCCTTCGGGAGATGATCGAAGAGCTCCGCGATCCGCTGCGAACTAAGGTCTTGCACCACAACCTCCGCATCGAGTGAAAAACGTGATTCCAATGAAGTTGAATTGCCCAGTGCGAGCGTATACGGAGTAATTTGCCTGAAAGGAATTTGATCGCTAGACAATAGCTGCATTACTTTTTTCTCGTGCCGGGGACGGATTCGGATAAATAGATCCGGCTGCGTTAAATGAGAAAACATGAAAGGCGCTGGATCAATACCTGCAGAAAGTTGAGCCTTAAATGGAAATAGGGCTGACGGATCGAATGGCAGATTCAATGCTGCGGCCCGAAGCCGCGGATCCGTTGAATCCGGAATCGGCCATAGAGGACGAAGCGTGGAGATGAATTCCATTGGGTCGGGTTGCACCAGGTAATAGGCCGACAGGATTCTATCCTCCATGTCCAACGAATGCCAGAGTTGCCCGATCCTGAAAAAGGAATAACAGAGATCCCGGATGGTGCGTCGGTCAGTCGATCCATGTTTCTTGTTCGATGCAAAATATTGTTTCAGATAGAGATGAAAGGGTTCATCCCGACGATACCGATCGAGCAATTGTCGGGCAGTATTCAACTGATTTTGTGAACGGCTCAATTGATTGCCGTTGTTATTGATAAAAGAATTTGGAGGTCGTCAATTGACCACCCCGTATGCTGAACAAGCTATCTGGCTTATTCGCGGCATTATATCGATACGTGTTATCAAGCGTGAAATTCTGTGTCGGATCGGCTACACTGGCAAACTGATTGGTCAGCACGTTGTTGGCATTGAACCAATCAGGACGAGTCAGAATGATCGCTTCATTCAGTAGCAATAGCGGATTGGTTTTGGTGTCGAAGGTGTAGGTCTGGGTGGATACGGGTGCAAGTGGTCCACCTGGAGTACTGGGCGCAGACTGCTCTTGCTTCATCAGGTTTTTACCATCAGCACTGTACGTATAAACATTTTTCAGAATGGGGATGGGAATAGGTAATGGAAAAAAAGATGACTTCAGTAGATGTTGATCAGAAATGATCCGTTCATTCGCATCGTAAGTATATACTGCACTGTCCGTAAAGGAAAATCCCATTACATCCATTGAAAACACGCCCGATGCATAGCGATTATTCGACAGGTAGTAGCGAGTGAGAATACTGTCAATACCGGTAGCCGCCAGGCCAGGGGATTTTAAAACGGATTGTGTGATTATCCCGGCACTATTGCGCGTGATAATAAGTTCTGTTTGTACAGCCGTCCCGCCTGTTAGAGCAACTACAACCTCGCGGATCAACTTGCGCTGGGCATTGTAAGTATACGTGGTGATGGTTGAATCATTCGCGCCGGATTTGGCAACCACTTTGACCAACAACTGATTGGTCGCTCCGCCGACACCCCAATCGATCTCCTTTTGACAGGATGCGATAAACATACCCATCAACAGGAGCATGAACATGGATCTCATATGAATGATTTAATGATTGAATTATAGTTCCAGCAAGGTCTTCACCGGATCTCTTCCCATCAACATCTGCGCCGGGTTTTCCAACAGCTCTTTAACCCGCACCAAAAAACCAACTGATTCACGTCCGTCGATGATGCGATGATCGTAGCTCAGTGCCAGGTACATCATGGGACGAACCACTACAGCTCCGTCGACTACCATGGGTCGCTCCTGGATCTTATGCATACCCAGGATAGCACTTTGCGGAATATTGATGATCGGCGTACTCATCAGGGAACCGAACACGCCACCATTGGTGATGGTGAAGGTGCCGCCGGTCAACTCTTCCTGCGTGAGTTTGCTGTCGCGTGCCTTTGCAGCTACCTCAGCAACTTTTTTCTCAATGTCGGCCATACTCAGGCTCTCAACATTACGGATGACGGGGACGGTAAGTCCGCGTGGCGTACTCACGGCTATGCTGATGTCAGCGTAATCATGATACAGAACCTGATCGCCGTCGATAAAGGCATTGACAGAGGGCCATTCGGTAAGCGCGATCGCACAGGCCTTAGCAAAAAAGCTCATGAAACCGAGTCCGACCCCATGCGCCTCTTTGAACTTGTCTTTATGCGCACTGCGAATCGCAAGAATCGCTGTCATATCAGCCTCGTTGAACGTGGTGAGCATGGCCGTGGTGTTCTTGGCCTCTACGAGACGACGAGAGATCGTTTTGCGCAGATTACTCATCTTTTCGGCACGCACATTTCGGGAATGCATGTCAGCACCCTTGAATGCGATCTTGCCGGGCTGCGACAGGGCCGCCAGCACATCATCTTTCAATATTTTTCCCTGCGGACCGGAAGCCTTGACCGATTTGGGATCGACCTTCTTGTCAGCAATGATGGCAGAAGCAACCGGAGTGGCTTTGATGTCGTTCGGTACGGCCGCAACAGGCGCTTCCGTGGGAACGGAAGGCGGTGTCGGCGCTTTATTCTCTTTGGTGGAAGCCGGAGCTTCTGCTTGGGCAGGCTTAGGAGCCGATTCATCGATCCGCGCCAGCAGATCTCCGATATTCAGTGTATCGCCTTCCTTCGCCAGGTGTTCTACTGTTCCTGCTTTTTCAGCATTAACTTCAAACGTGGCCTTTTCACTTTCCAGTTCAGCAATGACCTCGTCCCTTTCTACATAACTGCCTGCAGGTTTAACCCACTTGAGTAAGGTCACTTCCGTGATGGATTCGCCGATGGTAGGAACTTTAATGTCGATCATAGCCTGTCGAATTTATTTATATGCTGAATGCCATTTGAATAATCTCCGATTGTTCTTGCTGATGTACCTTCTGATAGCCGGTGGCGGTGGAGGCAGAGGCCTGTCGGCTGATGACACCGAAAGGGAAACTCTTCAGATTCATCTGAAGGAAGGAAGCAGCACCCATGTTTAATGGCTCTTCCTGTACCCAGAACCAAGTTGCTTTGGCGTATTTCTTCTGAAGGGCATCGATCTGCTTTTGGGGGAACGGATACAATTGCTCGATCCGTACGACTGCCACATCTTTTCGATCCTCTTTGTTTTTCTTATCCATCAGATCGAAATAGACCTTACCGGAACAGAACAGTACTTTCTTGACGGAGGCAGCATCTGCCGACTGATCATCCATCACTTCGCGGAAACCACCCTGTGTGAATTCATCCAGGGTAGAGTATGTGGCCGGCAGGCGAAGATTCGCTTTCGGCGAGAAATTCACCAGCGGCTTTCGGAAAGGCCAAGCGAGTTGACGACGTAGTGCATGGAAGAAATTCGCGGCCGTAGTGATATTCGTGACCACAATGTTCAGCTCAGCGGAGAGTTGCAAGAACCGTTCCAATCGGGCACTACTGTGCTCCGGTCCTTGTCCTTCATATCCGTGCGGTAACAGCAACGTAACCCCGCTCATCCGATTCCATTTTTGCTCTCCGGCTACAATGAACTGATCGATCATTGTCTGCGCGCCGTTGGCAAAATCACCGAACTGTGCTTCCCAGATCACCAAGGAGAGCGGATCGGCCATGGCATACCCGTATTCGAATCCGAGTACAGCATACTCGCTGAGTAGTGAATTATATAACTGGCACTTGCCGGTTGCATCCGGGATCTGAGAAAGACGACTATAGCTTTCTGCTGTTTTCTCATCACGCAAGATGGCGTGGCGATGAGAGAATGTACCGCGTGCCACATCTTGTCCACTGATACGAACCGATTTTCCTTCGGTAAGCAAGCTGCCATAAGCAAGCAACTCAGCCGTGGCCCAATCGATCTTTTGTTCCGTTTCGTAGAGTTTGATCTTATCCTGCAACAGCTTCTCCACTTTTCGAAGGGGCTGAAAACCGGCGGGCCATTTCATCAATGCCTGAAACACCGATTGCAATTTTTCAGAAGTGATGGCTGTATCGGGAGATCGGTCGAAATCCAAAGCCGTTGCACGGCGCATCTTATTCCATTCCATTTCCGGTGCCTGGTAATGGTAGGGAAGCGGATTTTGTTTGATATCATCGAGACGCTCCTGCAAGTCGGACCAGAACTTCTTCTCCATCTCCTTGGCCAGTTCTTGTATTGCCGAATCCCCTCCTTCCATCAGCTTGTTTACATATACTTCACGGGGATTCTGGTGCTTGTCGATCAGCGCATATAGTTGCGGCTGTGTGAATTTTGGATCGTCGCCTTCGTTGTGACCATGCCTTCTATAGCAAAGCAGATCAATGAATATATCACTATTGAAACGCTGACGATAACGAACAGCCAGCTCCAAACATTTAAGAACCGCTTCAGCATCATCACCGTTCACATGCAATACCGGGGCCTGCACGGTGGCGGCGAGTGAAGTACTATAATCGCTGGTACGGGCATCATCAAAATCGGTCGTGAATCCGATCTGGTTATTGATCACCAGGTGAATGGTACCGCCGACGGAATAACCTTTTAGTCCGCTCATCTGCAACACTTCATACACAATGCCTTGACCGGCCACTGATGCATCGCCATGAATGAGAACAGGCAATACTTTGTCGTATTCTTGATCGCAGAGAAGATCGGATTTAGCCCGTGAGAATCCGGCGACCACCGGATTGACAGCTTCCAGGTGGGATGGGTTGGGCATCAGCTTCAAGTGAATGGTATTTCCTTCCGGAGTAACCACTTCACTACCGTAACCCATATGATATTTCACGTCACCGCTGCCCATGGTCTGATCGAGCTGTGCCGTGCCTTCGAATTCACTGAAGATCTGCTCGTAGGTCTTGCCCATGATATTGGCAAGTACATTGAGTCGACCTCGATGCGCCATGCCGATCACCACTTCCTGTACTTGTTCCGCAGCAGCGGTGTTGATGAGTGTATCTAAGGCAACGATGGTATTCTCTCCACCTTCCAGAGAAAAACGTTTTTGTCCGACGTACTTGGTGTGCAGAAACTTTTCCAGGATCACCCCCTGATTCAGTTTCTCCAACACGCGACGCTTTTTCTCTAACGGAACAGGTTGCTGCATGCCTTGCTCGATCGATTCGATCATCCATTGCAGTCGATCGGGGTGGCGCATGTAGCTGAACTCTGCACCGACCGAGTCTGTATATACCTGATTGAGTTTTTGAAGAATATCTTTCAACGTAGCAGGGCCAAGACCGATCCATTTGCCCGCTTGAAAAACAGTATTGTGATCGGCATCGCCGAGTCCGAATACGGCAAGCGACAACCGGGCATCGCGGTCCTTTCGAGGACGGATCGGATTTGTTTTAGCTACGAGATGGCCTTTGTTTCGGTACGCCTCGATGAGCTGGTAAACAGCCCACTCTTTTGCCAGATCTGTGTCGGCGGAAACACCTGCTGGCGCAGAAGTTCCGGCAGCACCAGAACCTACGGCGAAATCAAATCCCTGAAAGAATTTGACCAGGTCAGGATCGATCGATTGAGGGTCCTGTAAAAAACTCCGGTATAGGCTCTCGATGTAACCGGGATGCGAATTCGTGATGTAGGAGAAATCCTTCATGGAAAACGGAATTGGATCAGCCGATCATCCGGCGTGAAAACCGAGGCAAATATCGGACGAAAAAACCTAAAATAGGGTTCAAAATGAGGTATTTAGCCCTTGATCGGATACACTTCACCGTTCGGTAAGGAGCAAAAAAGAAGTCTGATCGATCCGACTCATTTTTTTGGATAAACTGACGATTCCGCTTACCTTTGCCCTCCTTAAAAACGAATTCATGGCTAATCACAGTGCGACCAAAAAAGATGCCCGTCAAGCCGCCAAGCGTCGGGACCGTAACAAATATTACGCAAAGACCACCCGTAACGCGATCCGCGACCTCAAAGCATCTGAAAGCAAGGAGATGAAAGCAAGTCTTCCTTCCGTTGCCAGTATGATCGACAAATTGGCTAAGCGCGGTGTGATCCATAAAAACAAAGCTTCCAATCTGAAACGCAAGCTGGCTAAGCAAGCCAACGCGGCTAAATAATCGGATTTACGTCCAACTACTTTTAAGGCACCGCTACGGTGCCTTTTTTGTTTCTTTGAATCAAAGAGATGATGTATGTGGACTTCCCCCTTTTTGATCTGCCTGATCGTTTGCCTGTCTTTCAAAACCAATGCACAGGTAAGTGAATTGAAAACCCTGTTCGAGCTTTCCGATGGAAAGCAAACCCCCACCTACCCGCGCATCATCGAATGGTGGAAGAAATTAGATGCCCTTACGCCACAAATCCGGATGGAAACAAGAGGCATTACGGATGCCGGCTTCCCATTGCACCTGGTAGTTATATCGAGTGATGGAAAAACTGACTGGTCCTCCATAAAAAAATCAGGGAAGCGGATCATTCTCATCAATAACGGGATACATCCCGGCGAACCGGATGGCATCGATGCCAGCATGCTGTTGGCGCGTGACATTATTACCCGAAAAATCGATCTGCCCAATAATGTAGTGTTGGCGATCATTCCGGTGTACAATATCGGTGGAGCGTTGAACAGAAGTGAAAATTATCGGGTGGACCAGAACGGACCGGATGCATTCGGCTCCAGAGGCAATTCACAAAACTTAGACCTGAACCGAGATTTCATCAAATGTGACAGCAAAGAAGCCTTGGCATTCACTCGTTTGTTCCGTGATATCGATCCGGATGTATTCATTGATAATCATGTGAGCAACGGAGCCGATTATCAGCACGTGATGACGTTGCTGACTACCCAGTTTGATAAACTGGGCGGCGCTATGGGTGATTTTTTACGAATGAAGTTCGAGCCGGCCATCTATGCACACATGAAGAAAAAGGGATATGACCTGGTACCGTATGTGAACAGTTATGGAGACAAGCCCGAGGCCGGATGGCCATTATATTGGGATGGTCCGCGTTACAGCAGCGGCTATGCAGCACTCTGGCAATGCTTTTCTTTTGTGCCGGAAACCCATATGCTGAAGCCTTACCCCGAACGGGTGATGGCCACCTTATCCCTGATGCAGAGTTTTATTGCCTTCACCACCCAATATGCCACCGAGATCAAAAA
>CANGWB010000038.1 GCA_947457465.1 Chitinophagaceae bacterium
AAGGTTTCATCGGATGCATGCGTATTCGGGGCCTGGAGTGCTGTCCAACTTAGTCAGTCACAATCCGCAAAGAAAAAAATACTTGATATCGGCACCGGCACCGGCCTATTATCCCTGATGTTGGCTCAATCGAACCAGGAAGCTGAAATTTTCGGAATTGAAATTGATAAACAGGCGGCAGATCAAGCGAAAAAAAATGTATCGGCCTCACCCTGGTCAAACCGGATCGAGATCATACAGGAAGACATCAAATCGTTTGTTCCAAACAAAAAATTTGACGCCGTCGTATCCAATCCGCCTTTTTACGAGGGAGATCTCCAAAGTCCGGATGTTCAAAAAAATTGGGCGCATCACGATTCTTCCCTTCGATTCAACGAGCTAATCAGCTCAATTGAACGGACCTTGTCGACTGATGGATTATTCTTGCTACTTCTTCCCGCAAAAAAAATGGAGCAGCGACTAGAAATGATCTCGGAGTTCGATCTGCATGTCCATAAAAAAGCATACCTGCACCACAATTCAAAGCATCCCGCTATTCGAGTGATGATCTTAGGTGGGAGAAAGAAGAATCCTGAGGTAATTGAGGAGCGAATCGAATTATTCTGTGAGAACGGACAGTACCCAGAGCAGGTAAAAACATTGCTACGCGATTTCTATCTGGCATTCTGACCCTTCCGAATTATTCCAATCCGGCATACTGCTTCAGGTAGGAATAGGGTTCTGTCAGTTTTCCTTCGTGCAACATGGTAGCGCGTTGGATCATTTGGGATCCACCCCCTATCAGGTCTTCTAATAGATACTTGATCAATTGTTCCCCAAAATAGCGGCTGGCGTCTCGAGCTAGTTCGTTCGGGAGATTTCCAACAGCCATTACGTCAATTGAGTTCGGGAGATAGGGGGCTGTTTTTTGGAGGCTATTGCGATCGACTCCATAAACGGGATCTTCAATGGTTTGATCACCCAGATTGATTGGCACGGACCCGTCAGCATCGTCGGTGATGTCTGCGATTGTTTGAGTAATGAATCGTTCAGATTGAACATCTGAACGCTCGAACAAACGTGGCAGTTGACGATCCCAATAGATCCCGTTCATCAGTATGTCGGTCTGCTCACAGTAAGGAAGATAAAGGCAATCATATTCCGAGGGATGCTCATGGAAATGAAGCCTATTGTATCCACCATTCGTTTTATGTCGATACAAATCGGCCCCTTTAAGTTGGGTGTAAACCGGATAGGAGAATCGTCGGGAAAGATAATCGGCCGGCTCCACTTCGTGTATGCCCATTAAGTTCATGATCTCGAGGATGCCGTGAGCGACTCGACCACTACCCGTTACGGCGATCTTAAGCGTCGGGAGTTTAAGGCCGAAATAAGTATGTATCAGGTCCCGAAAACTGCGTTGTTTGTATACCCGTTCGAGTGAATACAATCCACTTCGGTTTCCATAGGCCATCATTCCATTGTGGGCCCCGACTACTCCGGCAAAAAACCCGAACCCAAGCAATCGCTGACCGTCTTCGTGTTCCAAACACTCATAATCGACCAGGGTGATCTTCTGTTCGATCATAGCCCGGAAAAGCTCCTGGTTATAGGCCTGTGCTTTTTTTGTATGCGAAAAGAATAGGAATTTTTTTTCGGGGATCAGCTTTTGGATCGGCACTTCCTTGATCCCCAGAATGATATCACAACTTGTCAGGTCAGCTGTCAGTGTTGCGCCCGCAGCAGCATATTCTCGATCACTGTAACATCTGGTCTGGGAAGGCTCCACTAGAATTTCCAGATCGTTGCGGTTACGGCGTAGCCATTTACATTGAGCCGGTGTGAGGGCCACACGGTTATCGGCAGGGACTTTGCCCTCTTGGATGAGTCCGATACGGATCATTTGGGTAGCTTTGCAATCGTTGCACAAAAGTAATCTGAATTCGTAGAGGCATGGAAAACTATTTTGATCTCTTTGAAATACCCATTCAACTAAAAGTTGATCCCAGCACCATACGTTCTCGGTTTTTTGCACTCAGCCGTCAGTTTCACCCTGATTTTTTCGTGAATCGCTCCGCCGACGAGCAGCAAGAGGCCCTGGAGCGAACCGCTCAGCTGAACAAGGCTTGGAAGATATTTCAGCAACCGGATGAGTTGATTAGATACGTACTGGAGTTGCATGGCGCCTGGACAGCGGGGGAGAAATATGAACTCAGCCCGGACTTTCTAATGGAGGTCATGGAGATCAATGAATCGATGATGGACATGGAAGCCGGCAAAGAAGGACCCCTACAGCAACAAGTGGCGACGCTTCAGGAGCAAATGATCGGATCGGTGGTCGATTATTTATCCGAAACCCCCTTCATACCAACCCCGGAGAAACTGTCGGCACTTAAGGAATACTATTACCGAAAGAAATACCTCGACCGGATCCTGCAGGGCTTGTCATGAAATCGGATTAGCCTTACATTTGCACTCCGCCCGGGTGGCGAAATTGGTAGACGCAGCAGACTCAAAATCTGCCGCCAGCAATGGTGTATCGGTTCGACTCCGATCCCGGGCACAACTAAACCCGACACATCGTGTCGGGTTTATAGTAAATAGTATACCATGCTTGACATCATCATCCCCTTGCTCTCCCTAATCGCACTGGAGGTAATCCTGGGCATTGACAACATTATTTTCATTTCCATTCTGGCCGACAAACTGGAAGGCCCGCAGCGAAATAAATTACGCTTATGGGGGATATTTCTGGCCATGATCCTGCGACTCGTTTTACTCGCTTTCATTTCGTGGATCCTGAAACTTGACCACACGCTCTTCACATTGTATGACATAGAATTCTCCGGGAAAGGGATCATTTTGATCTTGGGCGGTTTATTTCTTATCTATAAAAGCACCAAGGAGATCTATCATAAAACGGAGATGAATAATGAGGACTCTGTAAAAACATCTAAAAAAAGTACGTTTCGCCAGTTACTCTCCGAAGTAATCATACTGGATCTGGTTTTCTCCATTGATTCGATCATCACGGCGGTCGGCATGGTACAGCAACTGTGGATCATGTATACCGCCGTGATCGTGACGGTCCTCGTCATGCTGGTGGCTTCAAAGCCCATTAGTGAATTCATCCAAAAGCACCCTTCCTTCAAGATACTTGCCTTGTGTTTTTTAATGATGATCGGGGTGGCTCTGCTGGCAGAAGGCCTACATTTCGAGATCCCGAAAGGATATATCTACTTCTCGATGGGATTTGCTTTCTTAGTCGACATCATACAAATGAAGGCTGTGAAAAAAAATGCGTAGGCTCATCACCGCAATTTTCTGGATCCTTCCTGTTTCAGGGCTGACTCAGTATTCAGCACTCGGCAGTTGGAATATTTTGAACCTCAAATATTCCTACAACGAAAAAACCAGCATATTCGGAGAGGCTCAATTGCGATCGCTGGCATTCTATAACCAATTCCATTATTACGAATACAAAGGCGGTGTCAGTTACAAGGCAAATAAAAACCTGAGTCTGACACTAGGATTGGGTAGCTACCAGACATACAAGGAAGGTGGTAATTTTCTTCTTCCAAAGAACAACAACGAATTCAGGATCTGGCCACAAGTCTCGTTGAATCAATCCATCGGTTCTCTAAAGATTGAACAACGGTACCGAGCTGAACTTCGATTCACCAGCAACGGATATAGGAATCGGTTCCGATATCGGCTCGGCCTGGCACATCCGATCGATAAAAACAGAGGCGCCAACAGCCGTTTTCAGATAAGTGCCAGCAACGAATTGTTTTTCACCGACAAGGAACCCTATTTCGAGCGGAATCGATTAGCGTTTGGCCTGCATTACCGCCCCTCGCGTAACACCGTGCTCCAGATCGGTTACTTACATCAATTTGATTACCGCATCAATGATGAGACGGGCCGTGACTTTCTTCAGGTTGGCTATTTTATCGAACTATTTCGAAAAAAAACAGCGTCGGTTGGGACCGAGGTCCTGAAGGAAAATTGAGCATGAATCAAGACACCATCAAGCTACAACCTCTTAGATCAGAACCATCTCTTCTACCCAACACGCTGAAACGTCCATCGGTGTATACCTCACCGATATCATCCGTTGCGACGAATGCGCAGGAGTGAATATTGGCCAGGTCGATAATATTGAGCAGCCCTTTACCGGTTTTTTTGACCGTAAGCGGATCTTCCTCCTCTCGGATCAGCACGCGCATCCAGGGCGGACATTGATAGATCCCATTCCCCACAGAGTAGGCTTGTGAAAGTAATTCTGTCATTCCATACTCAGAATGGATGGTGTTGACCCCAAAGCAGTGTTTCAAGTGATCATGTAGCTCCTCTCTGACCCATTCTTTTCGCCTCCCTTTCATCCCGCCGGTTTCCAAGATGAGTGTATGCTTCAATGAGGTTGTAAACTTTTCTGCCAGATCCAACAAGGCAAAACCCACTCCGATCAACATGGTCTTGCGGCCTTCTCGCTCCCCTTTGTTCAACTGTTCGATCAGTTGATCCCATTCATTCAAGTAAAATCCGCTTTCGGGATGCCCGCCTCTTCCGATCAGCTCGTTGACCATGAATACCAACGAGGAGTTGCCTCTTTTGAGATAAGAAGGCAGCAAGGCCAGTATACACCAATCCTTCACGGGACCATAAACACGCTCAAAATTCCTTAGGAGCTGATCCCGGTAGACATCCAGATCCCGGACGGCATGCCGGCTGGTGATGGATCCGGTTGTACCGCTGCTTTCAAAAATGGCTTGGGGTGAAAATTCACCCGAAACGACCAAGTCTGACTTAAAAAAACTGACGGGAAGAAAGACTGGGAGCGATATGTTTTCGGAAAAATTGTCTGTGAATCCGATAGCATCGGCATAGCGCCGATAAACCAGATTTTCCTCCAGTTGATAGCGGCATAGCAGCGAGGCCATTCCTTCAAAATCTTGGGATGCCAATGTTCGTATTTGATGCCAATCTGGACGCATGGAATCGAGGTAAATCCGGTAAATTTGATACAAAGTTAGGCCATGCTTAGAAGGTTCTGTATTGTTACGCTGTGTTTATCGTTGGCAGTGAGTTGTCAAAAGGACAAATACACAACCGTACCACAAGTAAGTATTGAATCGATCTCCCCCTCCGTCGCTGTCAGTGGCAGCATCATTCAGGTTGATGGCACCTACTCGGACCTGGAGGGCGATATTGATTCCGCGCTGATTGTCTACAAGTGGTACAACAACACAGCTGTAGTCCGAAAAGATACTTTCCGCTTCGGATTTTTACAATTAGGTATGCCCGCTGGGGTTCAACGAGCCGAAATCAGTCTCCAGTTTGAATACAACACCAATAACTATCCTGATCTCACCAAGCTCCCCGGGGTTAGTCAGCGCGATACAACAGCTGCGTTCGGACTACTCCTGATCGATAAAGCTAAAAACAGAAGTAATTATACCGAATCGCCAACCATCCGATTGAAAAAACCCTAACGACACAAGAATCACATGGCATCGAAAAAAACATCCCTCGCGAAAAAAAAGTCATTGTTGACAGCCACCTCATTTCAGTTCTTTCGCGAGTACATCAACAATGCCTCGCCGGTTGGATTTGAAACCTGGGGACAAAAACTTTGGCTGGAATACCTGAAACCCTATGTGGAGACACATTATGTAGACCCCTACGGAACAGCCGTAGGCGTTATCAATCCGGATCATCCGTTTCGCGTTGTCATCGAGGCCCATGCCGATGAGATCAGCTGGTTTGTGAACTATATAACAGCCGACGGCCTGATTTACCTGAAAAGAAACGGCGGCGTAGATCACCAGACGGCACCGGCTTCCAGGGTGATCATACACGGAAAAAAAGGACCCGTTAAAGCTGTATTTGGATGGCCCGCCATTCATACCCGCATCGGGAATCCCGATCAAAAAGAGCCATCACCCCGCACGGACAACCTTTGGCTCGATTGTGGTGCACGCAGTAAAAAAGAGGTGATGGAATTAGGAGTCCACATCGGTGCTGTGGTAACCTATCAGGATGGCTTTGACGAGTTGGCCAATGGCAACTACATCGGCCGTGCGTTTGATAACCGAATCGGCGGATTCATGATCGCTGAAGTCGCTCGATTACTCAAAGAGAATAAAAAGAAATTACCCTTCGGGCTATATATAGTGAATGCTGTGCAAGAGGAGATCGGACTCCGTGGAGCCGAGATGATCGCGCGTCGAATTAAACCACATGTAGCCATTGTGACGGATGTTACCCATGATACAACGACGCCCATGATCAATAAGAACATTGAAGGCGACGTGTCGACCGGAAAAGGCCCCTCGCTGTCCTATGCGCCAGCCGTGCACAATAAACTGCTTGCATTGGTTGAGTCAGTAGCCGAAAAAAAGAAAATACCCATCCAATGGCGGGCGCTCAGCAGAAGTACCGGTACCGATACTGACTCTTTTGCCTATTCGAATGACGGCTGCCCTTCCGTACTGATCTCGATCCCGCTGCGCTATATGCACACGACGGTTGAAATGATTCACCGGAATGATATAGAACAAACTATACAGCTGATGTACGAAACACTATTGACGCTGACACCCAAAACAAATCTGAGCTATCTGTGATCTGTCTGCTATACATAGATCCGGGTAGTGGCAGTTATTTGGCTCAGGTGATAATTGCCTCTATCCTGGGGATTGTTTTTTATTTCCGAAACATCCTTCACATCATTCGAAATTTCTTTGGCCGCTTTACAGGCAGTAAGAACCGCCATAAAGAGCAATGAATCCAAGAAAAAATCAACTTCCCAGCTCTTACCGTGACCCGGCTGGATTTGTCTTCGAAGAAAATGGAATCGTTTACAGACAAGTAAACCAATGCTACAGGCTACATTATGACCATTTAATAGCATCGGGGCTTTATGAAAAATTGACGTCTCAAAAATTACTCATAGCGCACGAGGAAATTACAGAGGAAAATTTAGAGGCATATAAAATCCTTAAGGCGGATCGAATACCATTTATCAGCCAACCCGAAAATTGGTGCCATTCTCAACTCCGCGAAGCAGCCATCCTCACGCTGAAAATTCAGAAAATTTCCTTGCAATATGGGATGACCTTAAAAGATGCTACGCCGAAAAATATACAATTTATTGGTTGCCGACCTGTCTTCATCGACACCTTATCCTTTGAAAAAATAGTCATAGAGAAACCCTGGGTAGCATACAGGCAGTTTTGTGAATCATTTTTGGCCCCCTTGGCGATTGGCCATTATAGCAATATTCCAACTAATAGAATTCTACAAGGCTGGCCAACAGGAATCGGATTAAAAACAAGCAGAAAATTACTCCCCTTCATTTCCTATTTCAATATCGATATTACCCTAAACATTCATTTGCAATCCGCGATCATCAAGAATGAAAAGCACTCACAAAAAAAACAGATCTCTTTCAGTGAAATAAAACATAATGATCTGATTTCAAGCTTACAGCGCGGCGTTGAAACTTGCAAAGCACCCAAGACAAAAGAACACTGGACCCATTACTATGAGGAAGCAGCCACAAGAGCAAATTATATTGTGGAAAAAGAACGAATTATCCGCTCCTGGATGAATGAATTACCAATGTTCAAGACCGGAATAGACCTGGGCTCCAATACCGGACACTTTTCCAAAATACTTGCAGAAAGAAGTTCGTTTACGATTGCTGTAGATAACAGTGAAGCATCGATTGAAGGGCTATTCAGTGAAGCAAAAGGGGATTCATTCAAATATCATGAAAAAATATTGCCCCTCGTACTTGACCTCTCCAATTCAAACTTTACTGACAGTCCCCCCTCATCCGGAATCTTCTCTTCAGGCCCCTACGAAATCGTACTGGCATTGGCAGTCATTCATCACTTAATCATCCGAAACAACATACCATCAGAATACTGTATTGAACTGTTAAGTAAATTAACCAAGAACATACTTTTATTGGAATTTATTCCGGCAGACGATCCACTATCGGTACAAATGCGAGAAGATAAAGACCATGTCTATCATGAATATGAACAAAGTATGACCGAAAAGCATATTGAACGATATTTCCAAATAGAAGAGTGCATTGAAATAGGTTCGTCGGGACGATTCATGTATCGACTAAGAAAAAAATAGTATGCGCACGATTGTAGCTTGGCCTCTTCTTCTACTACCACTATTCTTTGTGATCCATGGCTTTGTTGAATTCTACCCGATCATTCCACTCCCGGAGGCTATTTTACTTTATTTCATTTACGTTGGTTACGGACTTTTTACCGCTCTAATATCTCGGGCCTTTTATCAAAACTGGAAGCAGGCTTTTATTTTGGGATTTTACATTTTGTTCATTGAGTTATTTTTTGGCGCCATCCAGGACATACTAAAAGCAACATTTCCTTTTTCTGCACTCAACAAATATTCACTTTTACTGCCTTTGATATTGATTCTCTTACTGCTTATCGGCTATTCGATTCGGAAAGGAGCCTTTTCTCAGCTGAAATATCTTTACTTCGTATGCACCACACTGATACTGCTGATCATTGTCGACCTTGGCATATTTATTGCCAATGGCAGTCCAAGTAAAATTCGCAATCCACTACCTGAAAACTTACAAATCGGAAAGAAAGAGACTGGTCCGTTAAGTGATATTTACCTAATTATTGCTGACGAATATCCAGGAAACACAACCTTAAAAAAGTTTTTCAACCACGCTAACGACTCGTTTCTCAACCAGCTTAATAGTCGGGGATTTTATATCGCTGACAGCGCCATCAGTAATTACAATTTCACTGAATTCTCTACTGCGAGCTTGTTCAATATGAACTATCTCCGAAAAATAGTGGGCAGAAACGCCAGCCTTAATCACCTGAGCTATTGTTTTCAGACGATACAAGAAAATCCATTCAATACCTATTTACAGCAAAAGGGATATCAATTTAAGAATCACTCGATCTTTGATTTCTATGGAGCCCCCTCGCCTGTTAAGCCGTATCTCTTACCAGGGAAGACCAAGCCCTTGACCGAGCAAACATTAACAAGAAGAGTATTCCGGGACATCGGCTATCACGTATTCACCGACGTTGAGTGGGCCGCTGATTATTTTGACCTGGATGAAATCAATCGAAAAAATAATGATTACCTCTACCAAGAAACTATAGAGACATCTAAGACCAACGTACCCACATTCCACTATACACATTTGATCATGCCACATGCTCCTTACTATTACAACAAGTCAGGGGAATTAAGACCAAAAGGAGAATGGGTCAAAAATGATACGTCTTTTTATTTGGAATATTTAGAGTATACCAACCGACAATTACTCAAACTGGTCGACAGCATTCAGAAGAAGTCCGATAAAAAAGCAGCTATTCTACTAATTGGAGATCATGGTGTTCGAACAAATCCGATTGAGTTACCCATCCCCTACCATTTTCAAACGTTGACCAGCATTTATCTTCCGAAACAGCAATACAGCCATTTCTACCCATCGATCTCACATGTCAATCTACTACGAGCCACTGTCAACTCTCTATTCGGCGAAAAAATGAAATACTTGAAAGACTCGACCATCTATTTGCAAGAATAGTCTGGCTATCTCCTCCAGCCCTTCGAGGACTTCTTTAACGAGAACTCCATAGATGCTTGACTCATCGCCTGACCTGACTGGTAGTGTGACTGGCTGAATGCAAGCCGTACAGGGTCAAATTGAACCCTAAACCCATAGGAAAATCCGCTTAGTCCATTGGCACCATCAGCCCAACTTAATTCACGCCGACGAAGAAAATTATACCCACCCATGACATGAACTCGGGGGTGTACCTCTACTCGAGTGGACAAGATCAGGTGGTTGAAGAATTGTCCTATAAATGTTGAGCGCCTGTCATCCATACCAATCAAAGACAATGCCGGATCATATAACGCATCTGCATCCAAATCCCATCGCTGCAAGCGTTGAATCGTGCACCCGATCG
>CANGWB010000039.1 GCA_947457465.1 Chitinophagaceae bacterium
GCGGACTATGCTTTTTGCTTAGGGAATCGTACCGATTTGCTTTACGCGTTGGAGCGGTAGGGGTGCTATCGGACGGTTGGATCGCTTCTGCATCAGAGAGCAAACTAAGACAAGTCAGCAGTAGCAGAATTTTTTTCATATCAATCCAATGGCACGTTGAGTTGCCGGAGGATCTTGTTCAATTCTTCGTTGGAATAGAATTCGAGTGTGATGGCTCCGTCTCCTTTTGGGTTTTGATGTAAATGAACCCGCGTGCTGAAATGGGAAGCTAATTTATCCTGTATTCGTTTGAGTGGATCGTGGTTGGTCGATTTTGCAGGATTTTTAACAGCGGCCGGTTGTTTGTATAGGTTTCGCACTAATGCCTCTGTCTGACGAACAGACAGCTCTTTGTTCAATATCTCTTTGAACACATACAATTGCTGATCGACGGTACCTACATTGACCAGCGCACGTGCGTGGCCCATGGAAATTTTATTATTTCTGACAGCAAGTTGTATATCTGGCGGAAGTTTCAATAGGCGAATGAAGTTGGCAACGGTGCTTCGATCTTTTCCCATGCGTTCCGCTACCTGCTCCTGAGAGTAATTGAGCTCATCCATCATTCTTTTGTAGCTGAGGGCCACTTCAACAGCGTTCAGATCTTCCCGTTGTAGGTTCTCCAATAAGGCCAATTCCAACAGCTGTTGGTCGTTCGCCTGGCGGATATAAGCAGGGATTTCAGTGAGACCGGCTAGCTGAGCAGCCCGCCAACGGCGTTCACCGGCGATGATTCGGTATTTGCCGTTGGTCATCTGAGAGACGGTGACCGGCTGGATGATGCCATGCAATTTGATGGAGTGTGCAAGCTCGTTCAGGGCAGCTTCATCAAAATCGTGACGAGGTTGTTTCGGATTCGGTTGAATGTCCACCACAGCTATTGCCATCGAATGGGTCATGTGCTCCACCACCGCTTGTTTGAGCTGGCCTTGTGGAGACTTGATGTCTGTATCGATGGACTGCAGCAAGGATCGGATTCCTTTGCCCAGCAGATCTTTGTTTGGTTTTGAAGTGGCCATGGCTATTGTAGTTTATCAATCCAGCACCCGATCCTCATTCTTGATCTTGGTCATATTATTTTTCTGCAGGATCTCTTTGGCGAGGTTCAGGTAGTTGACCGATCCTTTGCTGTTGCCATCGTACAGGATCACGGGTTTGCCAGCAGACGGAGCTTCGGCCAATCGGGCATTGCGATGAATGATGGTATTGAAGACCAGTTCGTCAAAATGCCGGCGCACTTCGCTCACCACTTGGTTGCAGAGACGCAATCGGCCATCGTACATGGTCATCAGGATGCCTTCGATCGCCAGATTTGTATTCAGTCGGCTCTGAACGATCTTGATCGTATTCAGCAATTTCCCGAGTCCTTCCAGTGCAAAAAATTCAGCTTGTACGGGTATCACAACTGAATCCGCTGCGGTCAATGCATTCACGGTGATCAGTCCGAGTGACGGTGAACAGTCGATGATGATGAAGTCGTACTCTGAACGGAGTGAATCCAACATTGTTTTTAAAACCATTTCCCGGTTGGGATAATTGATCATCTCAATTTCCGCACCAACCAGGTCGATGTGTGAGGGGATCAAGTCAAGGTTGGGGATCTCGGTTTTAAGGATCACATCCTTGGGGCGGGATTGGTTAACCATGCAGTCATACAGGCTCTGTGTGATGTTCTGCAGGTCGAATCCTACACCTGTGGTGCTGTTCGCCTGGGGGTCGCCATCTACTAAAAGAGTTTTGAACTCCAGCACCGCCAAACTGGCGGCCAGGTTGATGGCTGTGGTGGTTTTTCCAACGCCTCCTTTTTGATTCGCTACACCGATTATTCTAGCCATGTACGTAAGGGGATGATCGTAAAGTGAAAGGGCTACAAAATACGGCAAAATTCAGTTACGTAGACGGGTCAGAACCTTCTTGTTCAGCAGTTGTTATCGGAGGAGTTAATTTCGCCCCACATGCGCATCACCACTTTCGGGATCATTGCTACGGCTATTTACCTGCTGATCGACCTGTATGTATTCTGGGTGCTAAGGGGTTATCTGGCGAATGCTGGATTTCGGCGGGCGGGGTGGGTACAAGCAGGCTATCTGCTACTCGGTCTTGGAACCTTGGTGTTTTTTTTCTTTGTCCCCAAAATGGTTCAATCAGGGTGGTGGAAACCCGTCGGGATGACGGTGTTTGCAGCCGGAGTGGCCTGGTTTTTAGCCAGGGGGGTGGCAGCCTTGTTTTTCCTAGTCGATGATCTGCGGAGGTTCCTTCAATGGGGTGGGATCGAAGCCTATCGCCTCGCAGTTCCCACTACAACCATCGATTCCGGGGTAAGCCGTTCTGTTTTTTTGAGTTGGATGGGTGTTGTGGCAGGCACCGGACTATTAGGGAGTTTGGTCTACGGATTCGGGAATAAATACCGGTACGAAGTTCGTCGGCAGCGGATCCAATCGCCCAAACTTCCCAAGGCATTCGATGGCCTGCGGATCGTCCAGCTCTCAGATATTCATGCCGGTAGTTTTGATGATCCGGCGGCAGTGGAAAGAGGAATTGAAAAAGCGATGGCTTTAAAACCTGATCTGATATTTTTCACTGGAGATCTAGTCAATAATTTGGCTAGTGAGATGGAAGAGTATGAGAAATTATTCTCTAAGCTGAGCGCACCCTTAGGGGTGTATTCCATTCTTGGGAATCATGATTATGGAGATTATGTTGGTTGGGAAACGGCTGAGTTAAAAAAAGTCAACCTAGATCGGTTGAAGTCTATTCATTCGAAGATGGGCTGGCGGCTACTACTGAACGAACATGTTCATATTGAAAAGGAGGAAGATCGGATCGTTTTGATCGGGGTGGAGAATTGGTCTTCTCGCGCAAACTTCAAAAAGTACGGAGACTTGGCGCTTGCCAGCCAGGGGGTAGCAGCAGCAGATTTTCAGATCTTGTTAAGTCACGACCCCTCCCATTGGGAAACGGAAGTTTCGACATCTTATCCGAGTATCGATCTGACCTTATCGGGTCATACCCACGGTATGCAATTCGGAGTTGAATTACCCGGATTGCGTTGGAGCCCGGTACAATATGTATACCGTCGATGGGCCGGGCATTATCAGCAGGGCGAACAACATTTGTACATCAACCGGGGCTTTGGCTTTTTGGGATACCCTGGACGAGTAGGAATTTTGCCAGAGATTACACTTATTGAATTGCACGCATGAACCCTGTTAAGGTAATTTAACAGCCTTTAAAATGTAAGATTACTAGTTTTGATTCGTTATTCGTTCAACACTAAAACCTAAGAATATGCGCGTAAAAAACATTTTTCTGATTGCATTTTTATTGATCACATCTGTCGCATCAGCACAGTTCGATCTTGGTATCAAAGGCGGGATCAACGTGAATAAAATCGATGGGGTGTCCTTTAAGGATGAGTTCAAATACGGATATCATTTGGGCGGGTTTGCTGCGATCGGCCTGGGCAAGAAATTCGGTCTGCAACCAGAGGTGCTGTATAATCAGAACACACTCCGGGTAGACAGCAGTTACACCAATGCCATCAATGTATTCCAAAATGGTCTTACTAATGTGAAGCTGAATTACATTTCGATTCCCATTTTATTGAATTATAAGCTTGTCGGTAAGTTCATTACCCTTCAAGCAGGTCCTCAATTTGGTATCCTGATCGATCAGAATCGCAGTTTGTTACAAAATGGGGGAGATGCCTTTAAGAAAGGAGACTTTTCGATGTTGGGTGGCGTGCAGATCAAACTGGGGCCATTGCGGGTAAATGGACGCTATGTGATCGGATTGAACAACATCAGTGATCTTTCTGATGGGAATAAATGGAAAAGTCAGGGATTTCAACTTTCTGCAGGGCTAGCCTTATTGTAGTTCAGCGCTCAACGTTTAGTTGAACAAAAGGGCTGAACCCCGAACCCTGAATGTTGAACTAACAAGCCTTTCTGTCAGTCCCCGCCCCGTTGGTACAAGAATTGGACATACGGAGCGGGGATTTTATATTTAGCCCCTACTGTATTCTTTTAATAATCTGATAGACATGATTTTGCGCCCGGAAGAAGAAATGGATTTTTTACCCATCATCCCGCTGCATGAGGGTGACCAGGAGGAGATTGCGAACTTGGTATTACCCGAGGAACTGCCTTTATTGCCGCTTCGAAACACGGTTCTTTTTCCGGGGGTGGTATTGCCCATCACCGTGGGTCGTGATAAGAGCATAAAGGCGGTAACGGATGCGTACAAATCAGATAAACTGATCGGGGTGGTTGCCCAGCAGGATAGTCAAGTTGAAGACCCACAAGTCGGGGATCTCAGCGCTGTAGGTACGGTAGCCCGCATTGTCAAACAGATCAAAATGCCCGATGGGGGAACCACCATCATCATTCAGGGAAAGACGCGATTCAAGATCCAGGAGATAACGGCATCAGAGCCGTATTTCAAAGCAAGGGTGGAGAAGCTGGTTGAAAAGGAAGCTCCGGCAGATGAGGATTTTCAGGCCTATGTGGCCAACATCAAGGAGTTGGCATCCGATATCATTCAACTCTCGCCCAATATCCCAACAGAGGCCGGCATCATCCTGAAAAACATCGAGAACCCGGTTTTCCTGATTCATTTTGTTTCCAGTAATCTTAGCGTTGAATTATCCGAGAAGCAGAAGTTACTGGAGCTTGACGACGTTCGTCAGCGTGCCGATCTGCTGATGCAATTTCTTCAGCGTGAGTTGCAGTTTGCAGAATTGAAGAATAAGGTCACCAATAAGACCCGCACTGAGATCGATAAACAGCAACGTGAATATTTTCTGCAGCAGCAGCTAAAAAGTATTCGCGAGGAGTTGGGCGGCGACAGCAACCAACAGGAGCTGAAGGAGATGCAAAAAAAAGCCGAGCAAAAAAAATGGCCGGCTGCTGCCAAAGAACTTTTTCAAAAAGGGATGGAGAAGCTGGAGCGTATGCACTCCAGTACGCCAGATTATTCGGTTGTATATAATCACCTCGATCTCATGTTGGATCTTCCCTGGGGGGAATGTACCGATGATAATTATGATCTCAAGGAGGCGCGGGTGACATTGGATCGGGATCATTACGGAATGAAGAAGATCAAAGAGCGGATCTTGGAATACCTGGCTGTTCTGAAGTTGAAGGGGGATATGAAAAGTCCGATCCTTTGCTTTTTGGGCCCTCCGGGTATCGGTAAAACATCATTGGGAAAGAGTATCGCACAAGCCCTTGGCCGGAAATACGTCCGATTGAGTTTAGGTGGATTGCATGATGAGAGTGAGATCCGTGGACATCGAAAGACTTATATCGGTGCCATGCCGGGCCGTATCCTTCAATCGATCAGGAAGGTAAATTCATCGAATCCGGTCATGATCCTGGATGAGATCGACAAAGTGGGTCGAGACGTTCGAACTGACCCTTCATCCGCTTTGTTGGAGGTATTGGACCCAGAGCAGAATCATAGTTTCTACGACAATTACCTTGAGGCTGAATATGATTTGAGTAAGGTTCTGTTTATTGCCACGGCGAATGATATTCAACATATCCAGCCGGCGCTGCGAGATCGGTTGGAGATCATCGATCTGAGTGGATATGCACTGGAAGAAAAAGTTCAAATCGCCAAACGTCATCTGGTGCCGAAGCAAAAAGAACAGCATGGTCTTAGTAAGGCTTCGATTCAGCTTTCGGATAAGGTATTGGAGCGTTTGATTCAGGACTATACCCGCGAAAGTGGTGTTCGCGAATTGGATAGACAATTGGCATCCATTATGCGTAACCAGGCTATGGAAATGGCGTTGACCGGAAAGGTGAAGCGTTCACTGGGGGCGGAGGATGTCGAAAAAATTCTGGGCAAGCCACGTTATTCGAATGACCTGTACAAAACGGCCTTGATCCCCGGGGTGGCAGTCGGATTGGCATGGACCTATGTGGGAGGAGATATTTTATTTCTGGAGACCAGTCTCAGCGACGGAAAAGGGGAGATGAAGCTGACCGGCAATCTTGGTCAGGTGATGAAGGAAAGTGCCAGCACGGCCTATACGTATCTGCAGGTAAATGCGCGCAAATTCGGAATCGATCCTTCTTTGTTTGAGAAAAAGAACGTTCATATTCACGTTCCGGAAGGAGCGGTACCGAAGGATGGTCCAAGTGCGGGCGTAACGATGTTGACCGCCATGGCATCAGCCTTTAGCGGTAAAAAGGTAAAGCCCTATCTCGCCATGACCGGGGAGATCACTCTTCGAGGTCAGGTATTACCAGTTGGCGGTATTCAGGAGAAAGTATTAGCCGCTAAACGAGCAGGGTTGCGCGAAATCATACTCTGTGCACAGAACGAGAAGGATGTAGCTGAGATCGAGCCCGCATACATAAAGGGATTGGAGTTTCACTATGTCAAAAACATGAACCAGGTGTTGGAATGGGCCATTCCAGGCTTGCCCCTTCGATAACTGACTCAGTTGTTATATTTTCGGATGTGCGTACGCTACTTCTTTGCGGGGGATTGATGTTGCTGCAGCTAGTCGCGGGAGCTCAACTTTTGGGTGGCGCTGCCTCATTTAATTTCCTACGTCTTCCTGCCGGAGCTGTTTCCAGTGCACAAGGCGGGTTGGTTGTTGCGCAGGATGACTCTGATCTTTCACTTTCATTCCAAAATCCTGCGCTGTTAACAGCGGTTAACCATGCTCGTGTTCAGGCCTCTTTTTTGAATTTGCCAGGAGGGGCTCAAAACTATTTCCTTTCAGGGTCAAATCTCAGTAAAACATCTTCGGTAGTCACCGCTTTATCTATTCAGTACGTTGACCATGGTGAAGTTTCTTCAGCCGATGCTGGTGGGAATGTATTGGGTAGGTTCCGCCCGCGTGAGTGGACGATGCAGTTGGCCGCCTCTATGCCTTACAAGCAAAGGTGGGCTGGAGGGGTCTCATTGCAATTTGCACATGCTTCCTATAGTACGTATCAGGCCGATGCTTTGCTTTCAAATATCGGCATCCGTTACCGGGATACACTAAGCGGATGGCATGCAGGTGCCGTCCTGCGATATACAGGTTTTTTTATTCGTCGTTTTACTGGTAATGATCAGTCTGAATTGCCTGTTGAACTGGCTTTTGGCGTTTGGAAGAAATTGATCGGATCGCCCTTTTCGATCGGGTGCACGATTCAAAGCATCTAACCATTTTTCTTTATCGTTTAAGTTTTGAACATCTCCCACTCCAATGTTTTCACCAACTGTGAATTGATATTGA
>CANGWB010000040.1 GCA_947457465.1 Chitinophagaceae bacterium
CCGCATTGCTGATCAGCCAATATAAAAATCGGTTATCCTCCAAACCAAATCCGATCAATACCCACCAGGCTACCAAGGTTGAGACACTCAAGGCCACTGTGAGCGCATAGCTCACATAGCCGGTACCGTAATAAAATCCCACTTCAATCTCCGTAGGCTGGCCACAGACCGAACATTGTACAGGCATTTCCAGATTCTTCTTGATGGATGCTTGGGTGGAATTAGTAAACAGCTTGCCTTCGCGGCAACGGGGACAACGACAAGTCAGTACACTGGATAAATAGGAACGCTTAGCAGACGGAGATGGCATATAGGGAGATTAAGCAGTTGCAGAATGTTGTTGAATGACTTGTTCCAATTGGGCCGCCGAAGCCGTACCGGAGTGGCGCCACAATATCTGCCCTTTTCGGAACAAAATCAGCGTTGGTACACTCTGTATCTGAAATTGCATGGCAGCGGCCTGACTCCGATCTATATCCACCTTGATGATGTGCAATTCATCCTGCATCCGCCTCTTCAATTGTTCCAATACAGGTTTCATCGTTTTGCACGGACCACACCACTCCGCAAAAAAATCGACCAACACAGGTGTATTCCCATTGATCAGGTCCTGAAAACTTTTTGATTCACTCATTTTCTTTCTTTTTATCTGTTTGAAATAAACTGAAGAATAATCCACCCATCACGGCTCCATAGGCCGTGCTGTTGTACCAAGTAGACGTGATCATACACGTGCTATTGTCACAACCGATCTGCTGCCAGTACAGATATCCTCCAATTGCTCCTGCCAGCACACCCAATGCCGCTAACTTATTTTTTAATAACCAGCTCCTCATCTTAGAAATCATTTTGATGATTTTTAGTTGCATTGTGACAAAGTTCGTAAGAGCTATCCGCGTTGACCGTGACAGAAGTCACTCTATGAAAAAAGCCGGACAAATGGTCCGGCTTCCTGTATATCGGTTTTTCTTAGTGTGGTAAACGGTCGCGCAAAAGCCCGTAGGTCCAGGTACCCGCAATGGCACTGAATAAGGTCACGATCACGGCCAGGGCCCCCGATCCGATCTGGGCGAACAACGGGCCCGGACAAGCTCCTGTGATGGCCCATCCGAAACCAAAGAGCAATCCACCATAGATCTGACCCTTGTTGAATTTCTTATCCTCTAATTTGATTGGTTCGCCATCGATCGTTTTCACGTTGAATTTCTTGATCAGCAAAACACTCAGCATACCTACCACTACGGCGGAGCCGATAACCCCGAACATGTGAAAACTTTGCAGTCGGAACATTTCCTGGATACGGTACCAGGATACCACTTCCGATTTGATCAAAATGATCCCGAATAAAATACCGGCTACTGAGTATTTCCACTTCGTATAAATAGGTTCATCTATTTCTGATTGGTTCACGCACATCGCGTTGGTGCTGCGTACTTCAAAATCGGTATCGACAGGTACCGATACGTATGGACGTTCACTGTTTTCATGCATCGACATATCTTATAAATTAAAGCTTGAGTAAATAAGGGAGAATGAGATTGGCCATGATAAAGCCGCCTGCCATGAAGCAGCAAGTTGCTACCAAGGAAGGCCATTGCAGGTTGCTAAGACCCATGATCGCGTGACCGGAGGTGCATCCACCGGCATAGCGTGTTCCGAATCCGACCAGAAATCCGCCACCGATCATCATGATCAATCCGCGCGTAGTGGTCAGTGCTTCCCAGGAGAATAGATCCAGCGGTACCAACCCTTTTGCTTCCTGTACGCCGTAGGAACTCAGCTCAGCAGTGAGTCGAGGATCGACAATTGGAGCAGCTCCCGAACTTAAAAAATGCGCCGCGAGATATCCGCCTACACCTACTCCGAATACAAAGAACAGGTTCCAGATCTCTTTTTTCCAGTCATATTGGAAGAATGGAATCTTGGCGGGCATGCAGGCCGCACAAACGTGACGAAGCGAAGAGGAGATCCCAAAGGATTTATTTCCGATGATCAACAACAGCGGAACGGTCAGTCCGATCAGCGGTCCGGCCACATACCAGGGCCAAGGGTCTAAAATCCAGGATGGCATATACTATTTGATTTGAATGCAAATAAGAGATTTAGCTAGCTAATACTCAGTGACTGATGTCACACCCGTTTATTTTCCTCTAGCGGCTACAATAGGCTTAAACGGGCCAAGTTTGTGCTGCTGCTCAGAAAAGCCGTCGGTATACGGACCGAACGGATGATCGAAAGGCTTCTTGGAAATATTGGGCCAGTCCTCCGAAAATTTCTTCTGCGGCCTTGGCATGCTATTCACATAGGCCGATACATCCCAGGATTCTTCTACAGTCAATTTCGGATTACCCGGCATGGCTTGATTGAAAGGCATGTTAGTGTACACATAGCCTGCCATATTCGATAAGCGGAACAGTCCCGCCGATACATTGAAACTATTATCGCCCCAAAGCGGCGGATACTCATATTCATTGCCGGCCAGATTCAGCTGACCTTGTCCGTCGGCTCCGTGGCAAGACTGACACTGATTCTGATAAATGATCTTTCCTTTCGCCGGATCCGCCGCGCGATTCAGGTAAGCGATCTTCGGAATACCGCTGCCCTTAGGCTTGTCACCTTTTTTTACATCGCTGCCCAGCCATTTGATATAGGCATAGATGGCTTTATACTCGCGACTATTGCTGTCAGGCGCCGTTCCATTCAAGCTGCGCTCAAAACAATCACTCACGCGTTTATAAATGGATTCCATGCCACCACTTCGATCCCGAAACTTCGGATAGGTGGAAAATACCGCGCTGTAATTATTGCCATCGATCCGCTTTCCGGCATCCAGATGACAATTCTGACAATTCATGCCGTTACTGAGGGCTTTCACCGATCCATTCGGACCTAAATACCTTGCCGTATGCGCAATCAGGTCTTGTCCATAGATCACCAGCTGCCGTTCTTCACTTTGTAATTCCTGGTCGACGAATAAACTGGGCGCGATCCAACTGCTATCAGGTTTCTGTTCAGTTTGTTTTTTGATATCGCCGCTGCTGCGAGGAATGGAGAGCAGAAGCAATATGGCGGTGATGCCAAGGATCACATAAAGTATAGCGTTCGAGGGAAGGTGCTTTTTCATGATCGGTTATCTGAATTCGTAGGTGGTTCCCTGCAATTGCGTCAGCAGGGTAGGCGGGAAATCAGTCGCTGTCGCGCGGTTTTCCAATTTGGGTGCGATGGGTGAGTTAGCCTTGAGATATTCTTCGATCACATCGTGCATCAGTAAACCCAGGCGTTTGGGTTCTTTTACTTTTTCCATCCGACAGATCGTATCATCCGGATCTCCTTCGCGTTCACAAGCTACAATTCGATATTCTTTATTCAGATCGATGGGCTGTCCGCCTACCTTCACCCAATTCACACGCTTTCCGAATTCATTATTGATGGTGAAATTCACTTCCATGCCGGCATAACGCACGAACCAACCGCCGAATCGTTTGGAAGGATCTTTCGCGAATGCATTCTGCAATTCTTTTTCGAGCCAGTCCCACACTTGTTTGCCTGTTACCACACCTGTCTTGGCTTCACTGTCCACCGGCAACATATTCCATAAAAATTCTCTTGTGATCTCCGCTTTTCCTTTTTTAGGATCGATGGCCAGCGGCTGACAAAAACGGAATCCATTACTCAGCGCGATATCAGGCTTGAATTTCCATTGAATGGCATCAGTCAGCAGATTATCCATCGGTGTCTCCATCACAAAATAGCGAACCAGTGGCGTGGTAGTGGTACCGATCACGGTATCCAGATCTTTAGCAAATGGTGCACGCGCCTGATCGACCATCTGCTGAATCTTTTTATCGGCGGGATATTTGACCGGATCCACATCTATCAGTTCATATCGATAACGCTTCATCTTTCCATTCTCTACTTCGATCTCCAATTTTCCGAGGAAGGATCCAAAGGCACCGCATTCGATCACCTTCGCATATTTCCCTTCGATCGGTACACGGATACGTTCGTGGGTGTCGGCACCGATGATAAAATCAGTTCCTTCTACAGCAGGATTGTTTGCGAGTCCGATCTGCTGGGCCAGTCCCATATGCGTCATCAGGATCACGATGCCGCATCCTTCCACTTCGCGAAGCAGTTTGATGTATTTAGCAGCATTGGTATCGGCGTGCGCGAATTTGATGCCTTTGCTGTAATCGGGCGATTGACGCTTGGGAATCAGGTGATCGGTGTATCCGACGAAGCCGACTTTCACACCGGCAATGTATTTGGTCCAGTAGGGTGGGAAGATCAGTTCATTCGAATCATCGTGCCACATGTTGGCACAGATCTTGGCGGCATTGGCATGGCCCATGTCGTAGAGCATCTTGTGCTTTTTGTATACGACTTCCCAGTTGCCGGGCAGGATCAGATCATAATTGAATTCATTGAGAATGGGGATCAGGGCTTCACCCTCGGTGAGTGAAGCAACTGCATGTCCGTGGAAATAATCACCGCCGTCGAGCAGCAGTGTATGTGATGGATTCAGGGCTCTTTCTCGATCGATCAGGGTTTTGAGGGTCGCGAGTCCGCCGCGTTTGCGATAGACAGCCTGGTTGTTTTCCCAGAAAAACTCATCGTGTGTATTGATCTGCGCGTGCAGGTCAGCGGTGATCAGCAGCGTCAAGCGGTTTGCATTGGCTGCATCGGAATCACTCTTTTTTTCAGTGGCACTTGCCGTAAAAGGTATTTGAACGGTAGCAGCAAGTCCGGCTAGGGCTGATCGTTTCAAGAAATCACGACGTGGGGAAGAGTGTTGTTTGGGCATGGCGATCGTTAAGGCAGTAAGATGAATAAAAATCGATCCGTATTAAGTGATTGATGTCACAATTACCAATGAGGGCTTAAAATACGCGAATCGGCTTAGAACTGGAAATTTAGGACCCAATTCCATTGACTCATATTCACTTTGTTGATCACATACCGCAATGAATCATGTGTATCTCCTCTGCCTTGCTTGTATACATACAGGATTTGCATGTCCAATCCTTTCCAAAACTTCTCGAATCGGTAACGCAGGTCAACATTGACTTGCCGGTAGGAGGGCATGCCGTATTTATTCAGCCGGAAATGGAGGACATCCGGTAATTGATACTGTCCGACTGCCAAGCTCGCCTGAACCGGATGTCTCGGATGTAAATATTGAAGCTTCCCAACAAAAGCATGCACATCGCCCAGCCCTTCGTTTCGTTCCCTCGGCATAAACGTAAAAAACGGATCTCGTCCCCATTCCCGTGGCATCAGGTATCTGCCTTCTTTGGTGATGCGTGTGTAATTCAGAGAGGTTTCCCAGTTTTTGTTTTTCCATCCGGTTCTAAAACTATAAACGTTCGACGACCAGTCTTTCGGGGCGTACTGTTTGATTGGATCGGGTTGATCACCGTTTCCAATAGCATCTTGCCGCACCCATTGAGCCCCCGTGAACCAGATGCCGGTACTGGATTTTATTTCATAGTCAATTTGCACCAATGAACTGTTGAAGATGTTTTCCGTGTATTGATTCCACCATTGGATCTTCAGGTTCTTCGATTGATATTGAATGTTGTGTAAAAGGTTTCCTTTTGTCTGCAGATTGCCGGCATAATCGGCGCGTTGTCCGTTTTCATTCACGCCCATGGAATAAATACCGATCGAATTTTTTACTGAATACCAGCGAACGGTTCCTCGGGGGGATACGCCGTAAATGAATCCCGCTTTTGCCTGCCAGTTCTTTTTGGATTTCCATTCAGCCCATACACCCTCCATTTCGGTCGGACGCATTCGTCCATCTTGTAAATTGATAAAGGGGGTGTTCAGCAGTTGTTTGCCTAGGGTGATACTGCTTCGCTTGTATTGGTATCGAATATATAGTTCTTCCAATCTGTCCAGATCGGATCGATTGGTTGGGTTCTCTACGTCATAGAGAGCGATCTCATAGCGGTTAGTTTGCTGCGTGATCGGATCGGGGATACTTAGATCGGTACCGGCCAGATTGTAGATGAAAAATCCACTGATGCCGGCCTGAAATCCGCGTAGAGGTGCGGTCTGCAATTTGATACCACCGCCTACGGCCCAGGATTGATAGTCCTTCAGATCACCTTCGTTGGTGGTAGTCATTCCGAAGGATCGGAAATGTCCGCTGATCGTTCCTTTTCGAAACAGATCACCGAATGAGTTGACAACGGCATTAGAATCCTCACTCGTTTTTTTCTGCCAGATATTCGGCTGTTCATTC
>CANGWB010000041.1 GCA_947457465.1 Chitinophagaceae bacterium
AAAAACAAAAGGCAGCTTTGTAAGTGCTTTCCAGGCTTCTGACAGATCATACACATATGGAAATTGACCGACAATCAACAAGGCCCGGTCTCCAATGATCAGTCCGGCACGTTTACCCTCGATCTGACGGATATACTCATCGCCTTCAGTTAGGATGATCCGGGGATCGATCTTCCAATACTCCCGTAAAAGCAATTTGGCAAGTTCTACAGAGGTCCGGCTCTGATAATCCAGCAGCACTTCCTCTACGTCCTCGATCCGACAGTGACTAAATAACGCAACCGATCCGACTGCCCCATCGGCCGCGATTCCATGCCGTCCCACGATCCTGGCACCCGGAATTCGATTTATGGCTGCCACAGGAATCAGGCCTACGTCTATCGTTCCAAGCTTTAACTGCTCTACCAAACGTGCGGGATAATCGAACGATAGTTCAATGATATTAGTCATCTCCGGCAGCTCCAAGCCGTAAACTAAAGGCTTGGCATTTCGATAACTGACCGCTCCCACCCGTATCTTCTCCAATTGAGTTAAATTTGAAACGCAAAGGTACGAATCAACCCCTCTACTATGGACCTATCTACACTGAGCGCGCTATCACCCATCGACGGTCGTTATCGCAAACAAACATCCTCGCTGGCCGAATATTTCTCTGAATTCGGGCTGATCCGCTACCGCGTGCACGTGGAGGTTGAGTATTTATTGTTTTTACATAAACGAAAATTCATAACCCTTACGCCAAAGACACAGAAATCACTTCGGAAATGCATTAACAATTTCTCCCTCGAAGATGCAGCGGCCATCAAAGCCATTGAAAAAACCACGAATCACGACGTGAAGGCCGTGGAATATTTTTTGAAGGAGATATTGGAACAAAATGGAGGAGAGAAATGGGTCGAATGGGTGCATTTCGGGCTCACTTCACAGGACATCAACAATACCGCCGTACCGCTTTCCTGGAAGCAGGCGATCGAATTCGAATACCTGCCTGCCTTATTGAACTTAAAAACTGAACTAGGGCTATTGGCAGATGAATGGCGGGAGATACCGCTGCTGGCCCGAACGCATGGACAACCTGCCAGCCCTACCCGTTTAGGAAAAGAGCTACATGTATTCATTGAGCGTTTGCAAAATCAGATCGAATTGTTCCTGACTATTCCATTTTCAGGAAAGTTCGGAGGTGCTACCGGTAATTTCAATGCGCATCATGCCGCATTCCCCAAATACGATTGGATGAAATTCGGTAATGATTTCTTGGAGTCGATGGGATTGGTTCGTCAGCAATACACTACGCAGATCGAGCATTATGACGGACTGGCTGCTCAGCTCGACAACATGCGGCGCATCAACAACATCCTGATCGACCTTTGCCGGGATATTTGGACTTACATCTCAATGGATTATTTCAGACAGCAGACGAAAGCAGGGGAAGTAGGTTCCTCCGCCATGCCACATAAAGTCAACCCCATCGATTTTGAGAATGCCGAAGGAAACCTGGGTATGGCAAATGCCATACTGGATCATCTATCGAACAAATTGCCCATCTCACGATTGCAAAGAGATCTGACCGACTCTACCGTGCTTCGCAACATCGGTGTACCCATGGCACACATCCTGATCGCTTTTCGGTCGCTGGAGAAAGGGCTTGGCAAATTAGTTCTGAACGACGCAGCTATATACTCCGACCTCGATCATAACTGGGCAGTTGTCTCAGAAGCCATTCAAACGATCCTCCGTCGGGAGAACTATCCAAAACCCTATGAGGCATTGAAAGAACTTACCCGAGGAAAGGGACCGATCGATCAGAAAACCTTGCACAAATTCATAGATAAGTTGAATGTGACGGAAAAAGTCAAAAAGGAACTCAGGGCGATCACCCCACATAATTACACCGGGCTATTGCCAAGGTGATGATCACTGATGGATCTCAGACGTGAAATGGAATTTCACGTCCGGATGGTTGGTGATCTCCGTATTCAAGAACCACTCACTTTGCGCCAGGTAAACAGGCTGATCGTCTTTATCGGCCGCAATGTTGGTTTGCCTGAAACGCATGAACTCCTCCAATTTAGCAGGTTGCTCGGAGGTCAGCCAGCAAGCCTTATAAAAGGGCATGGCATTGAACGTGACAGAGGCGCCATATTCATGCAACAAGCGATACTGTATGACTTCAAATTGCAGTTCGCCAACACAACCGATGATCTTTTTGGTTCCGCCGTATTGAGTAAATAGCTGTGCAACCCCTTCGTCCGTCAACTGCAACAAACCTTTTTCCAATTGCTTAGTCTTCATCGGGTCTTTGTTCACAACCTCTTTGAAGATCTCCGGAGAAAAAGAAGGGATACCGGTATAGAAAAAATCTTCGCCTTCGGTCAATGTGTCCCCGATCTTGAAATTACCGGTATCGAATAAACCGACCACATCGCCTGAATAGGCATCTTCGATCACACTTTTTTCGCGAGCCAGGAAGGAATAAGGATTGCTGAATCGAACATCCTTATCAAGACGAACGTGGTGATAATATTTATTGCGCTCGAATTTTCCGGAACATACGCGAAGGAAAGCGATCCGGTCGCGATGCTTGGGATCCAGGTTAGCATGGATTTTGAAGATGAAGCCGCTGAACTTTTCCTCCTGCGCATCCACGGTGCGTTTAGTTGTCATACGTGGTCTGGGAGAAGGAGCAATCCGAATGAACGTATCAAGCATCTCCTTCACGCCGAAGTTGTTGATGGCGGAACCAAAAAAAACGGGCGCTACCTGTCCGGCCATGTACGCTTCGATGTTGAGTTTACCATGAACGCCCTCCACTAACTCTACATCTTCCCGAAGTTGTGCGGCATCCCGATCGCCAAGCTTCTCGTCCAGTAGTTTATCGGAGAGGTCCGTGATGGAAAGTCCGTCAGCATCGGCCTTGGTATTGGGACTGAACAGCAATAGACTTTGGGCATCGATGTTATAAACACCTTTGAAATCTTTTCCGCTGTTGATGGGCCAGGTCATCGGGTGTAGTTGTATCCGCAGCTCCTTCTCTATCTCCTCCAGCAGGTCGAACCGATTTTTACCATCTCGGTCCATTTTGTTGACGAATACGATCACCGGCGTATCCCGCATCCGGCAAACCTCCATCAGTCTGCGCGTTTGATCCTCCACCCCATTGACGCTATCGACCACCAGAATAACGCTATCGACCGCCGTGAGTGTTCTGTACGTATCCTCGGCAAAGTCCTTGTGACCGGGCGTATCGAGCAGGTTGATGAGTGTGTTTTTGTATTCGAAGCTCATGACCGAGGTGGCGACGGAGATACCCCGTTGACGCTCGATCTCCATAAAATCGCTGGTGGCATGCTTCTTGATCTTATTACTTTTCACCGCCCCAGCCACTTGAATGGCCCCTCCGAACAGGAGGAACTTTTCTGTTAAGGTGGTCTTTCCCGCATCCGGGTGGGAAATAATCGCAAAACTGCGACGGCGTTCTATTTCGGAGCTGTATTTCATGGACGGCGGCAAAGGTAACAGAATCCGCACCGAAAGCCAGTTCTATTCGGTAATTTTGCCCTCATGATCCGTCGTACACTTGAGATCGTTGGCAGCAGCTTTTTAATGGCCATACAAGAGCTTTGGAAAAACAAGCTGCGTACGTTTCTTTCACTACTGGGTGTAACCTTTGGTATTTTCTGCATCATCAGTGTATTGGCTACCGTTAATAGCCTAGAGCAGAATATTCAAAACGAAGTCAAGGCCCTGGGCACGAATACGATCTATGTAGACAAGTGGGATTATAGTGGCGGCCCCAATTATCCCTGGTGGAAGTTTGTAAAGCGTCCCTCACCCAAATATGAAGAAATGCAGGGCATTAAGCCCCGAACGCCCTCTGCCAAATTTGTTGCCTTCAAGATCAGTGCGCAGGACAAAGTAGAATACCAGGGGAATCAACTTTCGAATATTCAACTCTATGGCGTTTCGGAGGAGTTCAATGAAATCCAACCTGTAGAGATCGCCTATGGCAGGTATTTATCTGAGTCGGAGTTCCAGTCCGGTAGTCCCGTAGCTGTGATAGGTTATGAGGTGGCAGATCAGCTATTCGGAAGCCAGGAAGGCGCTATCGGTAAGCTGATCCAAAGCCGAGGCAAAAAGTTTTCAGTAGCCGGAGTGATCAAAAAACAGGGTGGCGGATTTATAGGGGGCTGGCAATTCGATCAAAGCCTAGTCACTTCTTACCGAATGGGCCGTACGATCATGGATGGAAGAAGGGCCGAACCATTGATCATGGTGCAGGGGCAGGATTATGTGTCCAGCAAACAATTGAAGGATGATCTGATGAGCACCATGCGGGCACTGCACAAGCTGAGTCCGACACAAGAGGACGATTTCTCACTGAACGACATCAATGATTTCAGCGCCGCCATCAGCGATATTTTTGTCAACCTGAATCTGGGCGGATGGGCGATCGCGATTCTCTCCCTCATTGTAGGCATGTTCGGTGTAGCCAACATCATGTTCGTATCCGTACGGGAACGAACCAGTCAGATCGGATTGAAAAAAGCTGTTGGGGCCAAAGCCCGGGTGATCTTATCCGAATTCTTGTTGGAGGCAGCATTTCTTTGTGTGATCGGCGGATTGATCGGACTGACACTTGTATTTGCACTCACCCAAGTACTGACGCTGGTATTGAATTTTCCGGTGTTCATCTCTTTGTCCAACATGGTGCTGGCAATCCTCCTCTGTATAGTTGTCGGCATTCTGGCCGGTTATATTCCGGCAAGGCAGGCAGCTCGAATGGATCCGGTCGTTGCCATCCGAAGCAAATAACATGCCCTGTATACTGGCCATAGAATCCTCCTGTGATGAAACCGCAGCAGCCGTCTGCCGAGATGGTAGTATTCTCTCCAACTTCATTGCTGATCAAAAAATTCATGCCCGTTACGGCGGTGTGGTACCGGAACTGGCTTCTCGGGCACACATGCAGAACATCGTACCGGTCGTTGATACGGCCTTGAAAACTGCCGGTATTTCATTACAAGCTATAGATGCTATCGCGTTCACTCAATCGCCTGGGCTAATCGGGTCTTTACTGGTCGGCGGACAGTTTGCCAAATCACTTGCTTTAAGCCTGCAAAAACCCCTGATCGCGGTACATCATATGCAGGCCCATGTACTGGCCAATCTGATCGACGATCCTCGTCCCGCATTTCCCTATTTATGCCTGACCGTGAGTGGCGGTCATACGCAGATCGTGCTATGTGAATCACCCACTCAGTTAAAAGTGATCGGAGAAACCATCGATGACGCCGCAGGAGAGGCCTTTGATAAGACAGCTAAATTGCTCGGACTCCCCTACCCGGGCGGCCCATTAATAGACAAATACGCAAAAGAGGGCGATCCGGATCGATTTCATTTCCCGGAGCCCCGGATCGAGGGACTGAACTTCAGTTTCAGTGGACTGAAAACATCCATCCTCTATTTTTTGCAAAATGCCGGTAAGAGCCTGCACTATAAACCGGAACAGATCGCCACAGAGGAAGAACAAAAAGCGTTCATTCAAGCCAACCTAAATGACATCTGCGCGTCGGTGCAGCGTCGAATCGTAGAAATTCTACTAAATAAACTTAAACTGGCAAGTCTGGAAACCGGTATAAAAGAGATCTGTATCGCCGGAGGTGTTTCCGCTAACAGTGGTTTACGAAAAGGACTCGAAGCCTATGGAAAAAAGTATCATTGGAATACATACATCCCCGACTTTCAATACTGCACCGACAACGCCGGGATGATCGCCATCACCGGGTATTATAAGTTTCTGGCGAAAGAATTTTCCGAACTGGACGTTCAATCGGCCGCCCGCGCCCAGTGGTGATATGGCAAACACCTATTTTCAATTCAAACAATTTC
>CANGWB010000042.1 GCA_947457465.1 Chitinophagaceae bacterium
ACTGGAATTCGGCCGTCTTCTGCCTTTGCCACTCTACCACCTTGGCCCTGGTTTCTTTTTCAACTTCCTCACGGATTGCATCACCGGGGGCGAAGGTGTGCTGACAATTTGGGCAACGGATTTCGGTGGACATAGAAGGACTTTGAACAAATGTAATAACTACCTAAACGAAAAACCCGACACGATGTGTCGGGTTTTTATGTGCCCCGGATCGGAGTTGAACCGATACGGCCCTTGCGGGCCACAGGATTTTAAGTCCTGCGTGTCTACCAATTTCACCACCAGGGCGGGGTTACCTGCAGCAGGCAGGGGGCGGACAAAAAAAATCCTCCGCCGTAGGCAAGAGGATCGTGGAGCGGAAGACCGGGCTCGAACCGGCCACCCCGACCTTGGCAAGGTCGTGCTCTACCAAATGAGCTACTTCCGCTAGTAAAGAACGTTTCGGTTTTTCAACCGGGCGACAAAAATACTGTCGCCGTGCAAATGAAAAAAATTTTAAGGGGGTTATTTGTACTGCGGGGTGTACAAACTGCTCTCCTGTACGGGTACGTTGATCTTTTCGTAGCGCTTGGAGGTCAGCATCAGAACCGCTCCGAAAAGAAAAGCAACCAAACATCCAACATGTAAGTAGAAAAGAAAACCTGAACTGGATACCCAATTGTTGGTAAAGTCACTTCTTTCAGACTTGGCCAGCTCCTGTTGATATTCTTGCTCGAGATTCATGGGTTGAGTTTATGCCGCAAAGATAAGAAGCCGATTTTTTTTATCGGTCGGAATCGGCAAAAATATCAGTGAAACGCTTCTTGCCTCGAACAAAATGGTCCCATACCAGATTCCCCCTGTAAAAACCGAATAATGAAGATGTTTTATCGCCTGAGAACCAATAACGCCTACTTCGTGTGAATAGCCAGCCCACAAATGACAAGTGGGATCTAAAAATGGCCCAAAAGTAGCCGGGATCGCCTCCGGCAAGACCTTTCCAAGCAGACAAGCCGTCCAAGGCGAATCGTAACGGGGTTAAAAAGATCTTTCTGGAAAGGGGGAGGTTCTTGAACAACATGATGTGGTTGTTCCGAAAATTCAGATAGGTCTTCAAGGAGTTGCCTCGGGGAAGTGTGCCGCCGCCTAAGTGGTGAACCACTGATCCGGGGCAGGAGTAGATCTTGAATCCCATTCGCTGGATCCGCCAGCAGAGGTCGATCTCTTCCTGGTGTGCAAAGAAAAACGGGTCGAATCCGCCGACTTCATGAAACACAGCTGATCGGATGAATAAAGCCGCTCCACTGGCCCAAAAGATGGGTGTTGAGTCGTCGTATTGGCCGGAATCAGTCTCGCACAGATCAAAGATGCGTCCCTTGGCAAATGGATATCCATAAGCATCCAGCCAGCCGCCCGCCGCCCCGGCGTAATCGAAGCGGTCGGGGTATTGAAGGGACAGGATCTTGGGTTGACAGGCGGCGATCTGTTTGTCGCCTTCCAGGAGCTCAACCAAAGGCTTTAGCCAGTTCGGTTCCACCAGCACATCTGAGTTCAGGATCATGTAGTAATCGGATGAAACCTGCTGCAGCGCCCGGTTATATCCCTCAGCAAAACCGTAATTAAGGTCGAGACGAATGGTTCTGACAGAGGGAAACTCTTTTTGCAGCAGCTCGAGTGAATCGTCGGAGGAGCCATTGTCAGCTACCACAAATTCCAGCTTATCGTAGTCGGTTTTGAGCACGGAAGGGAGGAAGCAACGCAGATGATGCGCGCCATTCCAGTTGAGGATGACGATAGAAACTGTTGGACTGTTTTTCACCTGATAATTATGGATCAAATGTAAGTCACCTGCCGCAGGTTCCTTATTTTGTAGGCATGATTCCCGCTTGGTTCAATTGGAGGATCGGGGTTGCCCTGCTGGCAATTGCGGTTGTTACCGGTACTGTATTCTATTCGCAGTTCTTGGCTAACAAGATCGCAGCTGATGAGCGGGCCTATGTAGAGCTATGGAAAGAGGCGGTGAATTATAACATTCAATCGAAAGGCGACGATCGGGCGCTCGAACTCACGAGTCGCATCACGAATCAAAACAACCGAATACCCATTATCCAAACCGATGAACAGGGAAGGCCTTTGGGCATGCCCATCAATATGGGAGATTTGGACCCGGTGGCGGATTCATTATTCATTCGGCAAAAGGTCGAGGAATTTAAAAAGCAGCGAGATCCGATCCGGTTGGTGATCGAGTCCGATCCGCCGCAGGTGATCTTGTTTTACTACGGCGATTCTGAGCTGTTGAATCAGGTCAGGTATTATCCGTTGATCCAATTGGCGATCGTTGGGTTATTTATTTTCATCACCCTGAACTCATTAAGGACCCGGCATCGTTCCCAGCAGAACCAGGTATGGGCCGGCATGGCCAAGGAGACGGCTCATCAGTTGGGCACACCGGTTTCTTCGTTGGAGGCATGGGTAGAAATGTTGCGGGAGGATCCGAATCAACAGAAATTGGCTGCGGAGCTGGCCAAGGATGTCAACCGGCTAAGACTGGTTTCTGATCGTTTCGGAAAGATCGGTAGCAAGCCTCAATTGGAGTCTACTTGTATCGCGCCAGTTATAGAAGGGGTAGTTGAGTACATGCGGGGAAGATCATCTGATAAGGTCGAAATACGGTTAAGCAGTCTGGTCGATGAGAACCTTAAAGTGCCACTTTCGGCAACGCTATTTGAGTGGGTGATTGAAAACCTGATCCGAAATGCTTTGGATGCATTGGATGGGGTAGGGGCGATCGATGTATCATTGAATGCTTCCAGTGATAAAGTTTCAATAGAGATTTCAGATACGGGTAAGGGGATCGCCCTCTCGAATCAGAAAAGAATCTTTGAACCCGGATTCAGTACCAAAAAAAGGGGCTGGGGACTGGGCCTCTCTCTTGCCAAACGGATCGTAGAGCAGTACCATGGTGGGGGGCTGCTGTTGGTTTCTTCTGAGTTGGGAAAAGGAACCCGTTTTCGGATTGTCTTGAATGCTAAAACCGCTTAAATTTGCACCCCCTGCCCAGGTGGCGAAATTGGTAGACGCACTACCTTGAGGTGGTAGCGCTGGAAACGGCGTGCTGGTTCGAATCCAGTCTTGGGCACTTTGTTAGACTGAAGCCGATTCTTTGATGAATCGGCTTTTTTGTTTCCTGTTGAACCGCCTGCCAGCAAAGGGATTGCTTCAAACAGGCTATTCACCCTTGGAGTTCGAACTGCCCCTTTTTGCTTATTATACAGGATTCCTTCGGGAAATACTAGCTTTTGTAGTTGTTGCTTGGTTTCATACTCGGCTGAAACCCATGACTGGCCGAGATTCTGTGCAATCGTCAAACATTTATTTTCGGCGTTTTCAAGGTTCGAACCGCTGAAACTTGTTGATTCGATTTCCTTACCTAATTGGTCGATTTCCAAAATCTACATTGATAATGTATTTTTAAAGCATTCTGTTGCTTTCAAAATCAGAAAAATCAAGATGAATATGACTAGTAAATCATTTTTTACCATTTGCCTGATATTACTGCAAGTAACATTTACAAATGCTCAAGTAGGGATAGGAACAAGTAGTCCAGCTGCTTCTGCAAAGCTGGAAATAAGTTCTACCACACAAGGATTACTACCGCCGAGGATGACCACCGCCCAGCGAGATCAAATTTCAAGCCCAGCAATTGGTTTGATTATTTTTAATACAACCTCAGACAAACTCGAAATAAGGACAAGTTCCGGATGGCTATCTCTCCAGGTAGTCTCTTCTTCGCAGGAGGTTGCATCAGTTAAAATTGGCAATCAAATTTGGATGCTTGAGAACCTCAATGTTTCTACATACAGAGATGGATCTCCTATCGCTCAGGTTACAAATCAGGCCACATGGGACAACTTGTCTACCGGGGCCATGTGTGATTATTTAAACGATCAATCATATGCCGATATATATGGAAAGCTTTACAATTTTTATGCCGTAATTGATCCCAGAGGATTATGTCCATCAGGATGGCATGTGCCATCCGATGCTGAATTCACAACTTTAACCAATTTTCTTGGTGGTAATGCTGGGGGCAAAATGAAGTCTGCTGGGTTTAAAACACCTAATAAGGGTGCAACTAATTCTAGCGGATTTACTGCATTGCCTGGTGGCTCTCGAATCTGGGGTGGTGGAGGATTTGCTGGGGAAAGTGTTTATGGCGCATGGTGGACTTCAACAGGGCTTACTGCCACAACGGCGTATGATAGGGAACTAGGTGATAGTTATGGAGTATGTTTCAGATCAAGTCCCAACAAAACCTCAGGCAACTCTGTAAGGTGTATTAAAGATTAGTGTACAATATAAAGCTGTCAAATCACTCTCCTTAAAAATGCAGCAAGATTTTCTTAGTGGGTGTAGTCTGCCAATTATTTTTTGAAATGAGAAGCAGTTAATATTTAAACACATTGTAATGGATAATATATTTGGGTAAAGCAGTACTTCCTCGCGATTGGATACTTACTACACCATCTACTATTTAAGACCAAATGCCGATAAGTCGAATGACGTCACTTTTTCGAATATCTTGAAAATTTCATCGAGGTAATACAAGGTGTATACCC
>CANGWB010000043.1 GCA_947457465.1 Chitinophagaceae bacterium
GCTATCCAGATTCGAAGGCGCATGATCCAATTTAAATGAAAAACCCCGACTAGTCGGGGTTAAAGGAGGTGATTGAAGTTAAAATTATTTACCACTTGGAGCGGGTGTAGCAGGGGCAGGTGCAGGCACGGCAGCAGGTGGCTGTGTGGCTGGCTGGGTAGCAGGCTTTGGTGCAGGGATTCCTGTACCGGTAGCCTGGTTCAGACGATCTTCTACGCCTGTGCTGACGTTCTTAGGCATGAATACCACAGAAACGACACAGAGTACGGCGATCAGTCCGCCAAAGATCCAGGTTCCTTTTTCGAGCACGTCAGTGGTCTGTTTCACGCCCATGAACTGGTTACTGAACCCGGCGATGTTGCCAGATAATCCGCCACCTTTTGGATTTTGGATCAGTACGATGAGGCCCAGAATGACAGAAGCCAGGATGATCAGAATAACAAAGAGTAAGGTCATGATGCTGTTTTTAACGTGTCGATCTTGGCCGCAAAATAAGCGCTTTTAGCGGGATCGAGCAAACTCAATTTCTCATAGATCCGAATGGCCTTTTGACGTTCGCCCTGTTTGATCCAGACCTCGGCCATGGCCTCTGTCCATACTTGCTTCTCGTCCAAGGAGTGATGTGCCAGCTCGGCGACCTGTTTTTCCTTTTCAACCGGAATCTGCCGGGTCACTTCTGCTAGTGGCAGGCGTTTCATGACTTTCAGCCAGTCTGTAAAGCTCTTTAGTTGCTGCCCGAACCGGTCAGCAGTATTTTCCAAGGAGGGGGGCTTCACCCCTTGGGAGGCGAAATAATCGATGGTGTAGTAGGGTTCAAAGACCAGTGGTTCATTGTTAATGGTCGATTCCGCCCCCTGAATTGCTTGGTATTGGATCTGTCCGAGGGCATTTGGGAAGTACAAAGCGATTTGTTTTTTTCGCGTTTCTTCATCAACCGCAGCAGTAACCTGCAAGGCGCCGCAATAGGGAAACTTTTCTACCAACTGCTCAGCCGGCAAGGGCAATACATTTTGAAATTGTTTGATCAATGCTTCCATGCGCAGTATTGATTTACCATTTGGAGAAAATACGGTTGAAGATCTCGTCGGTCAGCGTTCTGATCATTTCATCGCCTAACGAATTTTCTGCCTGCTGGAAAGATAGGTTACTTCGGAATTCGAAGCTTCTGCTGATGTCGTAACGGTCTGTTTTATTGCCTTTCACGTCGTTGATCGTGATGTTCAGTCCGACCGTTAAGCGGTTTGTTGCTACTTGTTGTCCGCTGATGGCTGAAGTGGAAAAAGCATATTGTGTGATGGTACCGCTGATCTCCCAGTCGGCCTGTGCATTGGTTTGTGTAAGACGGGTTTGTCCGATGATCTTCTGTCGGAGTTTATCGGTCAGCCGTGGACTCAATTGCGGGTTGACATAACTAGCTCTGTTCTCGATGAAGTTCACCTTCACGGTTTTGATGCTGTCCGGTACGGAGGCATCATTCAGTTTGTATATGCCGCATCCGGCCGGAATGCCGCTTAATAGAAACGACAGGAGTCCGGTTAACAGCAGTAGGGGAATGACTTTATTTCTCACTCTTCGATGTTGTATTCTTTGAGTTTTCGATACAGGGTTCGCTCACTGATGCCTAGGTCTGCCGCCGCATCTTTTCGTTTGCTTTTGTGCTTTTTCAGCGCCTTCAGGATCAACTCTTTTTCTTTATCCAGGATGTTCAAACTCTCTTCTACCTCCACGTGGGCATCCAAGGCAGTAGGCAGATTGACCGGCATCGCGGGGGTTGGTGCGCTAGGTCTACTGACAGTGATGGCGCCTGATGCATCGGGGCTCCATTCCATATTCTGCAATTCATTGATGAACTGCGGGTGTTGAGCTGCTAATTCAGGATTTTGAATGAGCTCCAAAAACAAGCGTTTCAATTCCGTGACATCCTTTTTCATGTCAAAGAAAAGCTTGTATAGAATCTCCCGTTCATTGGCAAACTCAGAGGAGCTGCTGGCTGCGGAGGCCAGCACCGGCATGCGATTTCCCGTCAGCGTGGGTAGGAACTGTTGCAGGGTAGATCCATTTATCCGCTTGTCCTTTGCCAATACAGAGATCTGCTCCGCAATGTTTTTCAATTCGCGCACATTACCCGGCCAGGGATATTCATTCAACACACGCTGTGCATCTTCGTCTAATTGGATTGAGGCAGTCTTGTATTTGTTTGCGAAATCCGCCGCAAATTTTCGGAAGAGCAGGTGGATATCCTCGGCTCGGTCACGCAAGGCAGGTACTCGGATGGGAACGGTGTTCAATCGGTAATAAAGATCTTCCCTGAATTTGCCTTCTTGGACTCGCTCCAACAGATCGCGGTTGGTGGCGGCTACCACCCGCACGTCGGTACGCTGTACTTTGGAAGAACCTACGCGAATGTATTCGCCGGTTTCCAACACGCGTAGCAAGCGAGCTTGTGTTCCTAAGGGCAGTTCACCCACTTCATCCAAGAAAATGGTGCCACCGTTGACCGTCTCGAAATATCCTTTTCGGGATTCGACCGCACCGGTGAAAGATCCTTTTTCGTGTCCGAATAATTCGGAATCGATGGTTCCTTCCGGTATCGCGCCACAATTCACGGCAATGAAAGGATTGTGTTTGCGGGCAGACAGGTGATGAATGATCTGCGAGAAGACTTCTTTACCCACACCGCTTTCCCCATTGATGAGCACTGTCAGATCAGTCGCCGAAACTTGTTCTGCTACTTGCAGGGCAAAATTCAGCGCCGGCGCATTGCCGATGATCCCGAACCTATTTTTGATCGATTGTAAATCGGCCATATTTTATATTGTTGGAACGATGTTTCCCAGCAGGGTGGCCTGGGAACATTGTTCCACTTTTACATGTACATAATCGCCTGGCTTGAGCCCTTCCAACGTTTTGGGAAATATGATGACTTTGTTTTGACTGCTTCTTCCCATCCAAGCATTTTCGTCACGTTTACTGTTCCCTTCGATCAATACTTCAAACTCTTTTCCAATATCTTTTTTATTGCTAGCCAGTGATAATTCGTTTTGTAAATGAACGATCTGCTGCAATCGTTCTTTTTTGACGGATTCGGTTATATCATCTGCATAACGACGCTGCGCCAAGGTTCCGGGTCGTTCGCTATAAAAGAACATATAACTAAAGTCATATCGGCTGAACCGCATGATGTCTAAGGTCTCCTGATGATCTTCTTCCGTCTCTGTGCAGAAACCCGCAATGATATCCGAAGAGATGCCACAATCTGGCAGGATCTCCCAAATCCGTTCAACCTTTGCCATGTACCATTCGCGGGTATAGGTGCGGTTCATAAGTTGCAAGACGCGGGTAGAACCACTTTGCACCGGCAGGTGAATGTAACGGCAGATGTTTTTATAACGGGCCATGGTGTGCAAGACCTCGTCTGTGATGTCTTTTGGATGCGATGTTGAAAAACGTACACGCAGTAAGGGGGAGATCTGTGCCACTTGCTCAAGGAGTTGAGCGAAATTTACAGCGTCACCACCGGTTTCCGGTGTGTAGTGATAGGAATCAACGTTCTGTCCGAGAAGCGTTACTTCCCGATATCCCTGCTCGAACAGGTCTTGACACTCCATCAGAATGGAACGATCATCTCGACTCCGTTCACGTCCCCGTGTGAAAGGAACTACACAGAAAGAACACATGTTATTACATCCGCGCATGATGCTGACAAAAGCACTCACCCCATTGCTGTCGATCCGAACAGGGGAGATGTCTGCATAGGTTTCATCGCGGCTTAATAAAACATTCACGGCTTTTTGACCCGTACCAGCCTCTTCGATCAATTGGGGAAGTGTCCGATAGGCATCGGGCCCCACCACGAGGTCTACTAATTTCTCTTCTTCCAGTAGCTTTGATTTCAGTCGCTCAGCCATACAGCCCAAAACACCGATCAATAAACCTTTTTGTTGTTTTTTGAGTTTTTTAAACTCCGTCAACCGCTTGCGTACAGTTTGTTCAGCTTTCTCCCGAATCGAACATGTATTCAATAAGATCAGATTCGCCTTTTCTACATCTCGCGTGGCCCCAAATCCCTTTTCCTGAAGGATGGATGCCACTACTTCGCTGTCGGCAAAATTCATTTGGCAACCATAACTTTCAATGTAGAAGTATCCTTTATGGCCAACTTGTTGATTATCAGATAGTTTACTATTTTCTGATGGGGTATAAAAAGGGTCATAAACATTGTTATTGTTTGAA
>CANGWB010000044.1 GCA_947457465.1 Chitinophagaceae bacterium
AACAGGCCCGTTCATTGTTGGCAGAAAAAGATGCCTCATCGGACGACAAGGCCATCAGTTATATGCTGATCGCTCAGCAATCGATCGAATTTAACCAGTGGGGGGGGGCGTTGGAGGCATTGCGTTTGGTGCTTCCGCATAACAAAGGCGCGCTGGCTGCAGAGGCTCGTTATTTGATGGCCTGGGCTTATTTTCAGCAAGGTAATTGGCAGGAGGCGGAGAAGGCTGCGGCTGAAACCATCCGTCGATCCGGCTCCTATGAGCCCTGGTCGACCAAGTCCTATATCTTGACTGGCGATGTCTATTTCCAAACGAAAGATTTCTTCAATGCGAAAGCCACCTATCAAAGCGTCATCGACAATACGGAAGATCCTTTGCTGCAAGCGGAAGCAACAGAAAAATTACAGCGAGTAGTGGAAGCGGAACGTAAAACAACCAAAACGGGGGTATGATTCGATCGGTTCATTTTATAGTATTCTTCATGGCTTGGATTCTACTTCCATTACAAGCCTTTTCTCAACGCGAGCGAAGAGATACATCCGGAACAGGAAGTGTAGATATTATTTCCAACTTCAAGCCAACCCTGCGTGATCTGGTAAAGTTTCAATTTTCCGCTCAGCCACCTTCTCCCGATTCATTACGACAACCTCTGAGCTATCGGATACCCAGTCAGGAATTATCCATTTCGTATCAGCCCGGTGTTTTAAAACCACTTGCTTTTCTGCCGGATTCGAATACCGGTTTCAGGCCTGCTCAATATGTCAAGCTAGGGTACGGAAGTCTTCGAAATCCGTATGCTTCCGTTGCTTTGGAATGGGGGAAGAAAAACCCGCTTCGCTTCTACGGAGGACATCAATCCGCATCCGGTACCCGTCCCTTTCAAAAGCACTCCATCTCTTCCGGGTTACTACGTTGGCAGTTGCCGGACCGGGAGATGGGTGAATGGTCTGCTAATCTCAATTTTATTCGTGAGGGGTATAACAAATATGGATTCGATACCAGCCGGGCCATACCACCGGCGGATTCCCTGCGGCAGGTCTTCCATGAGTACGGATTACGAGTTGCTTACAGGAGAAAAAGTCCATCGACTGTCGGCTTTATCGTGGAGCCTGTATTGGAAGGAAAACTGACTGGCGATCGTTTTGATAACCGTGATGTTCAAGTGCGTCTGTGGGTACCCATCCGCTATCATTTCAATGATCGGATATCGATGCAGGTCGATGCCATGGCGCATTGGGGTCGGATCAGTAGATCCGAAGGTCCTGCACTCAACCGATCAGTATACAGTATCAATCCCGCTATTCGCTTTGAGCAGTCACGGTGGTCTGTTCACGCGGGGATTCGTCCAGCTTGGGACAGCTCCGGTGCACGAATCTATCCTGACCTGAATCTTCGATGGAGTCATGCCTCCAAGCCTTGGTTCATTCGCTTGAACTGGTCGGGCGAATTACTTCGAACTGGTTATAGGGATCTCTATGCACAAAATCCCTGGTTGTGGATGCCCGCCCAATGGCGTAATCAGGGGGTGGTGGATCGCTCCGTACAATGGCAATATCAACGTCGTGCACATTGGGTGTATGATGTTAAAGTAGGTTACGCTACTCAAACCAATACGTTCTTGTTTGTCAACGATACATCGGCTTCAGGGGATGGGAAATCCTTTCAGGTGGTCTATGCCGATCGGATACAGAATCTTTATGCTCGGGCAGCGGTCAGTTATCGCCAGGCTGACCGATGGTTGATCAGCGGGGAAGCGGGTTGGAATCAATATCATTCGGTCCGCGGAGCAGATAAAGCCTGGGGATTACTTCCTTTTGAGTGGAAGCTAAGCGCCATGCATCGGTTTTCGAACAAGCTACGGGTACAGGCCGACCTATACTCTTGGTTTGCTCCGTTGTATCTGACAAAATCAGGAGCATCCAGCCGAACGGACGGTGCTTTGGATCTCAATCTGGGTGGACAGATGCCTATCACACCGAAGATCAGTGCCTGGTTGCAATTCAATAATCTTCTCCATCAAACCTATAGCCGTTGGTCGCAATATCCGGTATACGGATTTCATTTTGTTGGGGGAGTTGTATTTTCACTCGATAAATCAATCCCATGATGTCGAAGTTGATTCATGACTGGCTGGTATGCGGACAATCTCTACCGATCGAAGGGGTAGGAGTTTTGCAATGGGAAAGGCAGCGAGCGGAACCTGTTAAGGATAATTCTAAGTGGAGTATCCCTCGTTGGGAGCTTACGTTTGTTGAAGACCCCCAAATAAAAATACCGACCGATTTTTTCAACAGACTTCGAAGTTTTTCCGGGCAGTCGGCTCAACCGGTTGAAGCACTCTACAGTCAATGGATCCGCTCATTCAAACAGGATCAGCCAACGGTGCCTTTATGGGCTTTGGGTGCATTTGAGCGTGATCAGGATAAGTGGAAATGGAATCAATCCGATGCGTTGCCGGCCGTATCCGTACAGGTGTCGGCCTTGCCTGAACTACCTATTTGTTCCAAAGCACAATATGATTGGGCGGCAAAGTTGTTGATTGTTCTTTCTGTTGTCACGATCGCTTGGATGATCTGGCAGGGTACGAGTCAAGGTGTGCGGGCAGAAGAAAGCCGTTCACGTGTGCCGGCAACTCTACTTGAATCAAAATCTGAATCATTGCTGTATCGGGAGGTTCGCTGATCCAATATTTAAATTTCATGTCTGGTCGAATCCATTATACCAATTGTCCAGTTTGCGGTGCTGCTGAATTGACGCCTGTTTTTGATGTTATCGATCAGCTGGTCACCCGTGATTCGTTTTCATTGCTGGCTTGTGCGCAATGCGGTTGTCGTTTGACGGAACTTGCCCCTGATCAGGCCAGCTCCTCGATGTATTATCAGTCGGCGGAATATATTTCTCATAGTAACACCAGCCAGGGATTGATCAATCGGATCTATCAGGCAGTACGGAAGCGTACGTTACGTCAGAAGGTCAAATGGGTAGAGCGAAGCACGGGCTTGTCGAGCGGTCGCGTACTGGATGTTGGGAGCGGAACAGGTGCCTTCGTGCATGAACTGCGTAAGGCCGGCTGGCAAGCAGACGGATTGGAACCCGATCCTATAGCCCGACAGGTTGCTCAAACGGATTTTGCTGTCGCCTTGTTGGATATCGATCGACTGTTTCAGTTACCGGTCGGCTCATTCGATGCCATCACCCTTTGGCATGTATTGGAGCATGTGCACGATCTGAACGGTTATATGAATCAGTTACATCGCTTGCTGAAACCGGGTGGGCGGTTATTGATCGCATTGCCTAATCATACATCTTTTGATGCCGATTATTTCGGGAAGTGGTGGGCAGCCTATGATGTGCCAAGACATCTGTATCATTTCTCGCCGGATTCCATTCGACATCTGGCTACCAAGCATGGATTTACCTGCCGTTCGATCCGTCCGCTTTGGTACGATGCTTTCTATATCGCATTATTGAGCCACCAACATAAAACTGGCAGCAGCCGTTGGCTCTCTTCGGCTTGGGTAGGATTCAATTCGAATGTAAGGGCATTGATGAACAGCGAGAGAGGCAGTTCTTTGCTGTATGAATTGAAGCCGATTTAATTGCTCAGTTGAATCTCGTACAATTCCGGCCACCATTTTCCGGTAATGAAGATCTTCTTTGAATCCGGGTCGTATGCGATGCCGTTTGGTACATCTGCCTTTGGATACGCTGCACGGTTTCGATTCCAAATGTCTGTTAGGTCGATCTTGGCTACCACCTCGCCGGTATTCGGTTCGATCTTTAGGATGTAGGGATAGGTGTATTGATTCGCATAAATAAATCCGTCGATGTATTCCAGCTCATTCAGGTTGAAACTGGGCGTACCAGCCTCAACGACCGCCTGTGACCGGATCAGTGTAAAATCTTGTGGGCGATAAAAAAATAATTCGCCGCTGCCATTACTGACGATCAGATTCGTTCCGTCATGGGTCAATCCCCATCCATCGAACGTTACATCAAA
>CANGWB010000045.1 GCA_947457465.1 Chitinophagaceae bacterium
GTTGGAGGTATTTTTCCTTCTGTTCGGGTGTTCCAAATTCCTGCAGCCCATAACAAACCAGGCTATTGTTGACACTCATGCAAACGCTGGTGCTGGCATCGACCTTACTGATCTCCTCCATGGCGAGTACATAACTGATCGTGTCAAGTCCGCCGCCGCCGTTCTCCGGATTCACCATCATTCCCATAAAACCCAGATCGGCCAATGCGCTGACCTGTTCTTTTGGAAATTGCTGCTTCTCATCCCGGTCAATAACCCCGGGCAGGCATTGATTTTGAGCAAAATCCCGGGCAGCCTGACGGATCATGATTTGTTCTTCAGTAAGCTGAAAATCCATGGTCAAATTTTTTATTCGAACAGTTGTTAGGTTTGCAAATATAGGGGCAATTTTGTGCTGTCGCGGACGCAGGCATGCCTAATTTTGCGCCACTAATCAGACTATGAAAAAAACCCAATTGATCCTCCTGGTCGGTATTGCAGTTTGCATCGGTGTGTTACTGAGTTTCATGAAAACCACCAGCACCTACGATACCATCGAAACAGCTCGCACCAAACCCGGTCAGTTCGTGCATGTAATGGCCAAACTCGATAAATCTCAACCCATCGAATATGATGCATTGAAGAACCCTAATTTTCTTCGGTTCTCGGCCATTGACAGTTTGGGCAAGCGCATGGTCGTGGAATACAACAATGCTAAACCGGAAAATCTCGAGATGAGCGATCGTTTGGTACTCAAAGGACGATACAGCGACAGCGTATTTCTGTGCAAGGAAATACAGACCAAGTGCCCTTCTAAATATAAAGAAGAGGAAGCCAAAGGATTGAAGCACCCCGGTAGCGCTCCTCTTCCCAACACACAACCCTGAACATGTACATAGGAGAAATGAATTGGCCCGGTCAGCTCGGGCATCTGGCAGCGATCGTTTCTCTGATCGCATCCGCCCTGTCCGCCTTTGCTTATTGGAAAGCCAATCCCACCAATAACGACCTGAGTGCATCGGGTTGGAAACGGATCGCCCGCACCAGTTTTTATTTTCAGGTAGGATCTGTATTCCTGATTTTTTTCCTTTTGCTTTTTCTGATCCACAACCACCGGTTCGAATATCATTATGCTTGGAAGCACAGCAGCAAGTCGCTCGAATTCAAATACCTCCTCGCGAGTATTTGGGAGGGGCAAGAAGGCAGTTTTCTGCTCTGGCTTTTATGGCAAGGAGTATTGGGACTGATCCTGATTCGAACTTCCAGAAATTGGGAAGCCCCCGTCATGTCGATCGTGAGTTTTGCGCAGTTCTGCTTGTCGACCATGATCATCGGCATCTCCCTATTCGGATGGAAACTGGGTTCCAGTCCGTTCATACTTCTGCGTGATTCAGGCGTACTCGACAACGCTCCCGCCTTGCATCTTGATTTTGACACCTCACAGCCACTTATACCGAACTACCTGGAAAAAATTACAGACGGGAATGACCTGAATCCGCTTTTGCAGAACTACTGGATGGTCATACACCCCCCTGTCCTATTCCTAGGATTTGCCTCCACACTCATTCCATTCGCCTTCGCGATCGGAGGGGTAATGACCCGGCAATACACCGATTGGGTTAAACCGGTTCAACCTTGGGCACTTTTCTCTACAGCTGTGCTGGGTGTAGGCATCATGATGGGTGGCATGTGGGCGTATGAGTCACTCACCTTCGGTGGTTATTGGGCCTGGGATCCGGTGGAAAATGCCTCCTTGGTGCCCTGGCTGATCGGCGTTGCCGGTTTACACACCTTGCTGATCTACCGACACAGTGGTCAGGCACTTCATAGCACGATCCTGTTCTTTGTCCTCACCTTCGGCTTCATTCTCTATTCAACCTTCCTGACTAGAAGCGGCATCCTGGGCGAAACGTCCGTTCATGCTTTCACCGGCGAGGGAATGAACCTACAATTACTGGCATTGATCGCTGTGTTCATGCTGCCCTCTGCTTGGCTGCTCATCACTCGAAACAAAGAGATCCCCCGCATGCAAACAGAGGAGAACATTTCCTCCCGCGAATTCTGGATGTACATCGGTTCCCTGCTATTCTTTTTGAGTGCGATCCTGATCATCGGTCAAACCTCATTACCGGTATTCAATAAGATCTTCGGCACGACGATCGCGCCACCTGAGGATGTGGAATTTTCATACAACAGTGTACAGATCTATATCGCGATCGTCCTTGCGCTGCTAACAGGTTTTACCTATTATCTCAAATACAAGCAGACAGATAAATCTTTATTCTGGAAACGGATACTCATTCCACTGATAATCTCTGTTGTACTCGGTGCCGGCTTTGCCTGGGGCATCGGCATTCACTATACGCAAAAAGGACCCGGCTTTCAGACGGCCCTATGGATTTCTGCCATCTGCAGCCTTTTCAGCCTGATCGCTAATGCCAGTTATATCTGGATTGGCATCAAAGGAAATCTGGCTAAATCGGGAGGAGCGATCGCACACGTAGGATTTGCGCTTACGCTGCTCGGTATCGTGGTCACTTCTTCTAATAAGCAGGTGATCTCTGAAAACAACAATGGTTTCAATACCCCTCTTGGGAAAGGAGAGAATCCACGCGAAAACCTAACCTTGATCCAAGGCGTGCCGGCTGAGATGGGTCGATATACCCTGACCTTCGAAAAAGATTCAGCACATCCCCAAAAGAAACTCTGGTATTACAACGTCCGATTCAAGAGCAAGGATGGTAAGGAGGAATTTGTGCTTCAACCCAATGCTTTCGTTAATTACAAAGGCAACAAAGGATTGATGGCGAATCCGGATGCCAAACATTATTGGGATCACGACGTGTTCACCTATGTCACCTCGCTTCCGGACCCTGAAGCTCCCGAAGACACAACAAAGTTCAAGCCAAATGTGACCAAAGCCGGTGATACGTTGTTCTTTGGAAAAGGTTTTATCGTGGTGGGCTCGGCAAAGATCTTCGACAGTGTGCCGGAGGATATTTTTGGGAAAGATGGACGTGTAGTGGAATTACCGGTGACCTTGTATCGTGTTACCGGGGAATCCGTCTCTGTCACCCTCAAAGCGGCAGAAGTCAAAAAAGAATGGATCCCGCTTCCTGATACACTGCAATCAGACGGCGTTGTACTTCAACTGCAGGAACTGGGTGATGCCGGCTCCTACACATTGGGAATAAAAGAATCAGACCAGCTGCTGAAATACGTAACGCTAAAGGCATTCCACTACCCATACATTCAATTCCTCTGGTTCGGGATCTGGCTGACCGCTGCCGGATTATTGATCAGTACCCGACGCCGCATGGTGCAATGGCTGAAGGAGCGCACAAACTGATTTTAACAGCCTGCTAACCCAGGTATTGAGTAACTTGTATCATGTTCCGTAAAGGTCGATGGCTATTTGGCATTTGTCTGGCCGCATCCCTAACGGCACATGGACAACTAGCGGAACCTTCCGATACGACGCTGCCCATTCCCCCTTTACATGTTCGCATGAAGAATTGGGGGCCGAACGATACGCTCCTGGTTCCGGCCCTCTGGTATAGAAATGAGATGCATACCTACCGGGAACAGGATGGCGTTTGGATCGGAAGAGGAAATGACCGGGAGCGAGCCAAACAGATCAAGGAGTGGACGCGTCTGAGAAATGCGGTGTATGTCACCTACCCGTATGCCCGTATTGCAGGCGCCACCATCAACGATATTGCTAAAAATTTGGAACCGCTGAGTGAAAGGCGGGTACGA
>CANGWB010000046.1 GCA_947457465.1 Chitinophagaceae bacterium
TATCAAAAATACCCGAACAGCCCGGGCTTAGGAAACAGCCCCTCGATTAAAGGAAATTTCAAAACCGGATCTTCAACCGGATTAAAAGTTGACTCTTCCGGAAAAGCTACTTCTTCCCCTCTTAACCTGATCCCCTACCCAAGTTCCATAATGAGGATTGGTGGTAAAATGAGTTTACCCAAGAAAATCCGCCTGCAGATCGCTTTGCCGGCGATCGACAGCAATTTCATCATTACCTACCTAACACAACAGCTCAGATCGAACTATGGCGTACAACTGGCCAATGCCACGGAACAGGCAACCAAGGTCACTGTCGGATTAATCGCCCCTCAACCCAATACACCTGCTGATTATTTTTATCGCCTGCTAGTAGATACAACCGGCATACAATTACAAGGGAACAGCCCCCAACTCATTTTCAATTGCATTCATACCCTACTACAACTGATAGAAGGAAAAGACTCTAAAACCTATTCAATCCCACACGTACTAATCACGGATAAACCCCGCTTTCAATACAGAGGAATGCACCTCGATGTAGGCAGACATTTCTTCCCTATCTCGTTTATCAAACAATACATCGATTGGCTCGCCTATCACAAGATCAATACGTTTCACTGGCACTTAACAGAGGACCAGGGTTGGCGGATCGAGATCAAGAAATATCCTGAATTGACCCGTATCGGGGCCTGGCGTAATGGTACGATTGTTGGACGCTATCCCGGACAATCGAATACCAATCAGGCATACGGAGGATTTTATACCCAGGAGGAAATAAAAGAGATCGTTCGATATGCTGCTTCCCGATATATTGAAGTGATTCCCGAGATCGAAATGCCCGGCCATAGCAGCGCGGCTATCGCAGCCTATCCCCAATTGAGTTGTTTCCCTAAGCTACCAACGGCCATACCGGATAGTCCGCTCTCCGAAAAAAGCAAAGAAGAAATGAAGAACGGTCGCGTCAAGATCGTACAGGAAACCTGGGGCGTGTTCGATGATGTGTATTGTGCCGGAAACGATTCAACCTTTGTGTTTTTACAGGATGTGATCGATGAGGTGATCAAGCTTTTCCCATCCACCTACTTTCACATCGGGGGAGATGAATGTCCCAAAGCACATTGGAAAAAATGTCCCCGCTGCCAACAACGGCGCGTGGATCTACAGCTGAAAGATGAGCATGAACTGCAGAGCTATTTTGTACAACGCATCGAGAAATACCTGAACAGCAAGGGCAAGCAGATGATCGGATGGGATGAGATTCTGGAAGGCGGACTGGCCCCCAATGCCATCGTAATGAGCTGGCGCGGAGAAGCCGGCGGCATTGAAGCCGCCAAGCAAAAGCACCGAGTGATCATGACTCCGGGTAGTCCACTGTATTTCGATAATGGCCAACGCGAAAACGAAGACTCCGTTTTCATAGGTGGATATAACCCGATCGAGAAAGTGTATGCATACGATCCGCTTTCAAAAGAACTCACACCGGAGCAACAACAATACATTCTGGGTGCACAAGCAAATGTTTGGACTGAATACATGACCAATACAAAAAAGATCGAGTACATGATCTTCCCTCGAATCGCCGCACTCAGTGAGATCCTATGGACGCCGAAACGCATACAAGATTGGGAGTCCTTTGAAAAGAGACTGATGACACAATTCGATCGCTACAAGAAAATGAACATCAATTACTCCACCGGCTTCTTCGATCTGCGCAGCAGCGTGCTTCCCTCGCCTGACAAGAATGGAGTACTTTGGAAAGTAGAGAGCAAATTCAAAGAACCCATCTTCATCAACTATAACAGGGCTGATTCCATTTGGACCTACACGTCGCCTCAACTCATCACACGGAATACAAACGCCAGCGCCAGTACACGAATACAGGGAACAAACATATCCTTGAAACAATCCTTCTATTTCAATAAAGCCACCGGCCGATCCATCACCCTTCAAAATCCACCGTCCAAGCAGTATGGAGGTGATGGCGCCTTCACGCTGGTGAATGGCGTACAAAATGAAAAGGGACTGGCGAGAAGTCGTGAATTTCTTGGCTTCAGCGGAACGGATTGCATCGCTACCATCGATCTGGGCAGCATGCATTTCATCGAGCAGATCACGATACACAGTTTCGAACAAAAAGCCAGCTGGATCCACCCCCCGGCAGGCGCTGCCGTAGAAATCAGTGATAACGGAACTGATTTCCGCCCATTGGAAGCCACTTCTGAAACAATAGTGGATGATAGAAAGCGTGTAGAAAAAATTCGATTCCGGTTTACTTCCACGAACGGTCGTTACATTAAGATTAGCGTTAAAAATGCAGGCATCATACCTGCTCGACAGGCAGGCGCAGGGAATAAAGCGTGGTTATTTGTAGATGAAATAGAGGTTGAATGATGAAAGGTGAAGGGTGAAGGATGAGAATAAATAAAGATGAGTATATTTGGGACTCAATTTTATCGGATGCCCGACAAACAACCGCTGGCCGATAGTTTAGAGAGAATCCCAGTCAAGATCGTTCCCAACCAACAAGGTGGCTCCCGCTGGGTAGCCGATCAGATCGCGGCCCTCATTCGCAAGAGACAAAAAGAGAAAAAAAATGTAGTGCTGGGTCTGGCAACGGGTTCCACGCCAAAATCCCTTTATGCAGAGTTGGTTCGACTGCACCGGGAAGAAAAACTCAGTTTCCGAAATGTGATCACGTTCAATCTGGATGAATATTATCCGATCGAACCGACCGCCCTGCAGAGCTATAACCGCTTCATGCACATGCATCTTTTCGACCAGATCGACATCAAGAAAACAAACATCCACATTCCCCCAGGAAACATTGAGAAGGAATCTGTCAAAGAATATTGCCGTAAATACGAACAAAAGATCGCGGCAGCAGGCGGAATCGATCTGCAGATCTTGGGAGTTGGCATCAACGGACATATCGGGTTCAATGAACCGGGTTCCGGCATCTACAGTAAAACTCGATTGGTAAACCTGGATCATTCAACCCGCCTAGCCAACGCATATGAATTCGCGAATATTTCACAGGTACCCCGACTGGCTATTACCATGGGTATCGATACGATCCTTAAATCGAAGCGAGTCATTCTAATGGCCTGGGGCAGCAGCAAAGCACCGGTCATCAAGAAAGCTGTCGAGGAAGACGATACGGAGCAGGTACCTGCCTCCTTGCTGCAA